>CAMEWM010000007.1 GCA_945946655.1 uncultured Clostridium sp.
AATTGTCGCATCCTTTACTCCTTTATTGCTGTTGCCTTTTGGCATTTTCAACCATTTTATTTAAGTTAGTTTCTACAAACTCAAACTCTTTTGCAGTTGGTGTTATTTGCAATATTGCTGTATCTCCACCAACTTTTAATAATCCTTCTCCTTTGTTACATGTAACTAAGAATCCCGCTTCACCTTCACTTAGCTTAAATACCTCTTTTAGATATTGGATCTCAGATTTATCTTGCGCTAATAGTAATTTAGTATCTGATGATGTTAAAACAGCCTGCACTTCAGGTTTCTCATAAAAATCTTGGAATCTCTGTGAGATAATAGCTAATGATACATTTCTTTTTCTTGCACGTCTTGCCATAGTATTTAAGAAGTCTACTGCTTCTGGGTATGGTAGTAGCATCCAGGCCTCGTCCACTAAAACTCTTTTCTTTGCAGCTTTTCTTCTATCCTCACTATTTTTCTTAACATATTTTTCCCATATCCATGATAATAATATTTGTTGTGCAAGTGGTCTTGCAAATCTTTCCTCTAACTGTGATATATCTAAATTTATAAATAGTGTTCCATCCAATAAGTCGAATGTAGATTGTCCGTCAAAGTATGCCATCTGTCCATCATATTCTCTTATGTATTGTTTCATAACTTTTAATAAGTAGCTATAATGGAATCTATAATCTTGATTGGTATTACTTTCCGCATTTCTTTGTAAACGTTTATACCAAGAACCAATTGTTGGCATCTTCTTTTTTGTTCTTCCTAACATATCTGCAGATCCATTACTTGAAGTTTCATACAAACTCATCGGATCACTAGTTATTCCATATGCAGCATACTCTTGAGCAACAGATTCAGCAATAATTTGTTTAGTAACCTCATTTATGTCTTGACTTCTTGTACTTCCTCTTGCCATTGTAAGTAATGCTTGTGTAACATCCTCTACTTTGTTTTCAACATTTAATACAGCTCTTTCTCTTCCCGTTATTTCATCTTTAACAACCTCTGTTTCAATATCGAAAACATTGATAACTGTTTTTGAGTTTGGGCTTAATACAACATTAATTCCTCCCAAGCTCTCAGCAACTATACTATACTCTCCCTCGGCATCTAGTGCTAAGCTTTGTATTCCCATAAGAACCGCTGATCTAGAAATCAAAGTTTTCATAGTTACTGATTTTCCAGCACCAGACTTAGCAAATATAACCATATTATAATTTGTAAGCGAACTATGGAAATTATCAAATAATATTGGCACACCCGTTTGCTTATTAAATCCTAATGGAATTCCTGTTGCATGACCAACCTCTGATGTAGTAAATGGAAAAACTGTTCCCATTGATCTACGATCAAATGTATGTGTTTTTTTAACTTTGTCTTGTGCTAATGGTAAATTTGATTGAAATGCTTCTTCTTGCATTCCCCAAGCACTCTTAATACCAACTAAAGATTTCGACATTTCTGTAGATAACAATTTAGTAAGTTTATCTAGGTCTTCCAAGCTATAAGCAAACAATGTTGCTACAACTGATGCTTCATATAATTTATTAAAACCTGCTGCAATTTCATCTCTTAAACTTTCAGCTTCTAATCTTTTTTGAGCCAAGTTACTTTCTCTGTTAATATTTCCTCTATCTGCTGCAACAATTCTTTCAGTCTCTAATTCATTAATTGTCCTATTTAATTCATTTTGTGATCTAGATTCTTGTATTGGTGTAATATAAATTGAAGTATTTATATCTCCAAACATATACATGTCCCTAAAAAGCTCGGGGAAAGTACACATTCTTGGAAGTGCTGAAACAAAGAAACTTCTAGCATATCTTTTTACATTAGATATTATTTCAAGATGATCTATATTACTTGAATCAATCCCTGAAGGTGCTATTAACTCTTTTATAGTTTTTTTATGTAATATTTGTATTTGCTCATCACTTGTGTAGTCATTTCTTTGAACTTGAAATTCATTATTTTGACTCTGTTTTTTCTTGAACATTCGTCTTTCTCTCCTTTCTAACTTTCTCTTTTGCTTTTTCTGCTACATCTTTCCCAAGCATTGCTTCGTTCTCTTGGATAATAAGTTGTGCTAAGTTATTTATAATGTCATCTTCAGTTTCAACTTTTCTTTGATATTCTTTTTGTTTTTCTGTCTGAACTTGGGCAACTTTTTCGCTAGCTAAATCCAAAGCTTCCTTTTCTATTTGTTTATCTAAGATATCCATTTTCTTGTCCATATAGTCTTGTGCTGTAGAATATAATTCATTATATCCAGCTCTGATAGCCTTGTCTACTCCATATACTTCTGCCTCATCTCTGTTATATGCAAAATATAGTAAATCTGCAAGTTCAACTGATGATAAAACTCTTCCTACTACTCCTGATACTGATAAAGTTCTTATTATTGATTGTGCTCTTGTATATAATTCAGAAAAAGCCATTTCTTTAATTTCATCTTTATCAAAATCATTTTGTCCTAATTCTTCTGAAAAATATGGTATTACAATATAATATTTTTTGTTTAAGATATTTCTATTTAAACTCATTTTCTCTGTATTATAAATAATGTCTTTTCCGTATTCATATAAGTTTTTATCTTTTGTAAATTCATATAGTGCTTGTTTCTTCTGTTCTTCTGATGCTCTTGGAGATGCCATAACATTTTGATATCTTATTTTTGCTCTATTATATTCTTGCTCTATTTTGTCTACCTCTGCTTTATATGTTTGAATACTACTTTCTAGATTTATTTTTCTTGTTTGAGTATATATTTGAACAGGATGTGATAATGTATTTAAAAATTGGATAAATCCTTCCTCAACTCCAACTTTTTCAGCTTGAGACATTAGATCGTAGTTAATACCTTGACATTCCACAACCATAACATATCTAGATCCTTTTTTCTGTATTATCATATTATCCTCAATTTTATCAAATTCCATAAAATCAAATACAGAGCCCACATTAAATGTCTTAGATGATGATTTCTTTACGTTCTTAGTATCTGTAGTTTTCTTATTTTGTTCTTCCACCGCTTTTTTTTCTTTAGCTTTCATATTCATGTATACAAACACTAAAGCAATTGCTAGCATAAACATTCCTGCAAGCATCACATATAATATAATTGTTAAAAAGTCTGTACTATTTGTCATTTGTTCTTTCCTCCTTATCATCATAAATGTATATTTTATTTTTCTTTTGTTTAAATTTTACTGCTCTTTTTATAACGTCATCTAGATTCTCACCAGCTACAACTTTAGTTGCTTTTAAGAATCCTATATTAGGAACTTTAAGCATTCCAATTCCATATCCAATTAATGCACAGAAAGCCACAGAAATTACTCCTACTAATCCTATTTTCATAATCTTAAAAATTAAATAAAATATCAACCCAACACCAGCTCCAATAGCACTATATATTAGGCTTTTTGTTGTAAAGATAAATAAAATTCTACCTTCGCCTTTTACATTTCTAGGCAAATTGTATGTCCCCATAGTTTTCCTCCGTTATATCATAATTCTATAATTTAAATTATAACATATAATATCTTAAAATGTAATAAAAAAAAGAAAAAAAGTGCATTTATATGCACTTTTAATTTTATCGTAATATATGTGTAATATTTCTGTAACACTATGATTTTATTTGGCTTGTCATTGAGTAAATAACTCTTACTATTGATGTACCAGCAAATATTAATACTGCACCAACTATGTATGGTATCATTGTCTTCTTGTATTCTGCTTTTTCTTCAGCACTACCAATCATATATTTAATACCAATAACCAATAATATAACAATTGCTATAACGATACCAACAACTTGAACTATTGTAACAATATTTCCACCAATATTTTGTATTGCAGTTCCATTAACGTTCTGACCACCATTCTCAACACCATTAATTACTGTATCGATATTAGGTTTTGCATATACTGTTCCAGCAATTGTTGCAATTAACATTACTGCTAATAATATTGTTGATATTATTTTTACTGTCTTTTTCATATTTATTCCTCCTTATCTTATCGTTTTTATATAAACATCTCACTTTCGTAAGAATATTAATAACTTATTTTGATAATGGTTCTAATAAATTAATTACTAATCTCCAGATATCAAATGCGCCAAAGATAATTACACATCCTATGATATATGGTATTAATCCCTTTTTTATATCAGCTTTGTCTTCTAAGCTTCCTGTTACAAATTGTACTCCTAAAACAAGTCCCCATATTAGAGCTACTGCTATTCCTATAGCAAGTAGTACATTATATAATGTTCTTGATCCAGGTTTTAATGCGTTTTCATTAATTGGTGAATTTTCATTCTTTCCTACATTAATGAATTCCCCCGCCTCACTAACAATATCTCCAGTATTTCCTCCGGCTGCTTGCGTTACAGGAGCAAAGATAACTAAAAAAGTAGATATTAAAAGAGCCATTAATATTATATTTACTATCTTTTTATATTTCTTCATATACGTTTACTCCTATTAGTATAATTATACTACATTTTTCCTTTTATTTCAACTATTTTATTATCCTTCTATTGCCTGTGATGTCAAATCTGCAATTATTCTTACTATAGTACTGGTTGCCGTAATTAAAACTGTACCAATCAAAAATGGAATCATTGCTTTTTTATAATCTGCTTTTTCCTCTACACTGCCTATCATATATTTAATTCCTAGCATAACCAAAACAATTACCGAAAGAGCTACTCCTATAACCTGTATAATTGTTGCAATAGTGCCAACCATATCAGTAACATTGTTTGGTACACTCTCGTTTCCAGGCTCATATTCATTAGCATTAGGTAAAGCATTTTGTGCATACACAAATGTAGTAGATATTGTACATAACAATATTAAAATAATTAAAATTATACTATATATTTTTACTATTTTCTTCATTTTTCTTCCTTTTTCACCATATTTATTTTAATTATATAGAATAAAATTATGGAAGTCAACTATTTTTTTATCTTTTTATCACATCATTTCTATAATACTGAGCTATTAATTCATCTAGCTCTATGCTTAACTGATATATTATGCTATAATCTTCGCCATTTATTATACTTTCATTAAGTTTTTCTCTTAAACAACAAATTCTTTCGTTTAGCATATATTTTCTCCTTTTTTATACTTATATATTTTATTTATTACAAAATACCATATTCATTTCTTGTAGTCAAGTTTTTTCAAGGGTTATAGCTTTTTTTCGTGTTTCATTTTTTAACTTATTTCTTATATTTTTTTCTTTTTTAATACTTTTTCTATTTATATTTATTAAAAGTATTATAATATGACAAATAATGCTAGTAATTTTTTATATTTTCAAAATAATAGAATCGCCTTTTATTAGCGATTCTATTTTCCTTTTATTACTGACATAATCATATTATTTTCTGAAAAAACCTGTTGTAAAATTTGTTTTAAATAATTTGTATCTATCTCATCAAATTTATTCATATATTCAAAGCTGTTTATTCCCTTAATATAGTCAGATGCGAACATTCTACCTATATCTGATACGTTATTGTACTCTACAGCATAATCTCCATAGATTTTCTTTTTTATTCTTTCAAAATCCTGCTCGTTAATTTCATTTTCTCTCATCTCATTTATTTTTTCTAATATTTTTTCATATACCGTCTTTGGATCTTTTGATTGTCCACCTATTAAAACGTGTGCGTACTCATTTCCAAATTCATACTCTATATCTGGTTGCGACAATAAGTATCCCTCTTTGTATAAATTATTATATAATGTCGAACTCTTTCCTATTATCATATTCAGAATTATCTCTATTGCTATATGTCTTTTAACAGCATCTTGGTATTTATCTTTAATATTATCCTTAAATCCTATCATAAACAGTGGCATACTTACTTCCATCTGTTTTTCTGAATATTTTTTATTTATTTCTTTTTTCTCTGTCGGATATATTCTAGTTATTTCTTTCCTATCTGTGTTTTCATTTAATCTCGATTTTATTTCTCTCAAAATAATGTCAGCTTCGAAGTCCCCAACTACCACTAGTACCATATTACTAGGATGATAGAAAGTATTATAACATTTATATAATATATCTGGTGTAATTTTTGATATTGTTTCTACTGTTCCTGCTGTATCTATCTTTACAGGATTATTTTCATATAAACAATCCATGGCATTAATATATAATTGCCATCCTGGGTCGTCGTCATACATACCTATTTCTTGACCAATAATTCCTTTTTCCTTCTCAACATTTTTATCTGTGAAATATGGATTTTGTACATAGTTCATTAGCTCGTCTAGTCCTTCATAAAAGTGATCAGTACATTCAAATAGATATGCAGTATGGTCATTTGTGGTATATGCATTTGCATCAATTCCCAAAGCCATCAATGTATATAAACTATCTGTCCCATCTTTTTGTTCAAACATTTTATGTTCTAAGAAATGTGCAACTCCATCTGGAATAACAACTTCTTCTCCCGTAGTACTATCTATAAATGTATTATCGATAGATCCAAATTTTGTTGCCCATATAATATACTTTTTCTGTATATCTTGTTTAGGAATAATTATTACTTGTAAGCCATTATCTAATCTTTCCATATAACACTTTTCTTTAATATTATTGTTTTCTATTTCTCTCATTAAACTTTTCCTTCCCATTTTGATATCATAAATTATTTACTTAAAAAGTATATTGTATTAATTGTAATTTTGTTTGCTATTTGTATAATTTGTTCTTTAGTCACATTATCTATTTGCTTAATATATGTTGTGATATCCATATTCTCTTGTTCCATCTCTTTACCAAAGTAATAAGATATCGCAGAGTCTTGTTCGTCTTGCATAGATTTAAAACTTGCAATTATGAGTTGTTTAGCATTCGATATATCATCTTGTGTAAATTTTCCATTTTTCATATCTTCTATTTGTTGTTTTATTATCTGTATAGCCTTGTCATAATTTGCACTTTCTATTCCACTCCTTATTATTATATTATTTTTATTCTTTATATATAATGATCCAGCGCTATATGCCAAACTCGCCTTTTCTCTTACATTTTGAAACAATTTAGAATTTGCTCCTCCGCCCAAGATTGCATTATAGACAGAAGCAATTGGTTTTTCCTCTCTATTAGCATCTATAATATCTAACCCAATAACTAACTTACCTTGAGACACATCCATTTTTTCTTTTACAACTTTTTCTTCAGAAGATTTTTTTATTTCATTTGTTATATATAAATCTTCCACCTTTCTAGGATTTAATTCTCTTTTTTTAATATTATCAATTACTATCTGGTCTATTTTAGAGGTTTCTGAAAATTCTCCAGATACAAATATATCTATTTTACAATTTTTTAGATTTTCTAAATATGTTTTATATAAATCCTCATTTGTAATTTTATCTAAATCTTCTTCATATCCATAAGTATATAGTCCATATGGTTCTTCTTTATACATTTCTTCTATGCATCTCGTATATGCATAGAGTCCCTTATTATCTTTTCTTGCCCTTATTATTTGTCTTAAGTTTTCTTTTTCGCTATTAAAGTATTCTTCATTAAATCTATCATTTTCTATTAAAGGATTAAATATTATCTCAAATAATGTATTGACACTTTCTCTTAGCACATTTTCTTTTTTATACGTAAAGTTATCATTTAATGATTCGATATAAAACTTGAATATGCTATCGTTTCCTAACTTATCTATTCCGCAGTTAAATTCAGCGCCATACAACTCTTCCAATTTTATATTTATTGCTTCTTGAGTTTTTAGAGTATTTGTTCCTCTTTTTAATATTGATAATATTAATGCATTTTTTGTTATATTAGTTCTATCAAGTTTTGTTGTTAAATATATAGCTAATAAATTTGTCTTAAATTTTTTTGTATTAATTTTGTGTAACTTGATTCCCTCTTCTATTCTTATAGTATTAAATTGCATCCTATATTCTCCTTTCAATATCATGCTAACAAACTTTTCACTATTTCGTTTATCCTTTTCCCGTCAGCTCTTGCCCCTATTACCTTTTTTGCTTCTTTCATTATATTTCCCATATCTTTCATAGAAGTTGCCCCAACAGCTGTTATTATTTTCTTTATTTCTTCGTTTAATTCTTCATCATTCAATTGCTTTGGCAAATATTCCTCCAAAGCAGCTATTTCTTCTGTTACTTTTTCTATTAAATCATCTCTATTTGCTTTTTCATACTCTGCTAAAGAATCTTTTCTTATCTTCACTTCTTTAGCCACAATATTTAGTATTTGCTCATCTGTAACTTCTATTCCTTTATCTTTTTCTACCTGTAAAATTGCAGTTCTTACCATCTGGACTGCATTCTTTTTGTTTACATCCTTATTTTTCATAGCCTCTTTTAAATCTTGTAATAGTTTTTCTTTTAACATTATTCCCAACTCCTTTATTTTTATTTGCTTTTAAATACAAAAACGCTTTCAAAATATTAAATATATTTTGAAAACGCCTCTTTCCTTTTATTTATTAAAATTTTCTTTTTCTAGCTGCCTCTGATTTTTTCTTTCTTTTTACACTAGGTTTTTCATAATGTTCTCTTTTACGTACCTCTTGTAATACTCCATTTCTGGCACATTGTCTTTTAAATCTTTTTAAGGCATCTTCTATATTTCCATTATTTACTTTAACTTCTGACATTAATATTCCCCTCCTTCCGGTGCACCGTTTTGCATTCGTATGGGATTTTAAATATCTTAAAAATATTAAGATATCAATCTTTACATGCATATTATTATAAACTAATTGCATTATTCTTGTCAATAGTAGTTCGTACTTTTTTAATTATTTTGCAATTTCTTTTTTCTTTTGACTATTTTTCTCGTCTATGAAATCATCTATTATTAGTTTTAATATTGCAACTACCGGTACGGCCAAAAACATACCTAGTATTCCAAAATATGCTCCTCCTATCGTAACAGCAAATATTACTAACAATTGACTAATTTCTAATGAATCACCAACAATTTTAGGATTGATAATATTTGCATCTATCTGTTGTAAGATTATAACAACTATAGCCATTAATAAAGCTTTTCCAAATCCTCCTGTTAAAATTGTTATTAATACAGCAATTATAACCGCCACTATAGCTCCAAAGTATGGAATTAGGTTGAATAGTCCTATCATAAATCCCAACAATACCGAATATTTTACACCTAATATAGACATTGCTATAGAAACTAGAATTCCAACTAATATAGCGTCCAATACTTGGCTTGTTAAGAATTTAAAAAATACTGTATTTCCTTTTATAAAATATTTCTTTATCTTCAAATATGTATCTTCTTTAAAGATTGCATTTGTTAATCTTGATAAAAATCCAACTATTTGAGATCTTTGTAATAATATATATATTGATACTATTATAGCAATAAAAGCATCAAATATTGTTTCGATAGCACTAATAAAGCTTTTAATATACTCTTGTATTTTTTCCATATTAATAAGTGCTATAATATCTATGTTCTTTATGCTTTCAATTATTTCTGTTGCTTTTTCACTTCTTAATATATTATCTTCAGGCAAACTATTAATCTGTTCTATTACTGAATTATAATAGCCTGGCAAATTAGTAAACAAATCTGTTAAACTTTGTATTACTATAGGAATAATAACATTTAATATAATTATTATAATTATTATAGCTATTATATAAGTGGTTAAGATGCTAAGTCCTCTCGCATGTTTGTTCACAAATCTTTTTTTCTTTGTTTTTTTATATAGGTTCTCAATTTTTTTACATGGTAAATATAGTATATAAGCAATTAGTAATCCTAAGAAAAATGGCATCAAAACATTCATTAAATTTCCTATCCATCTTCCTATACCAGTTAGATTTCCTAATACATTATATAATACAATAACTGCTAATGCTAAAGAAAACCAAAATAGCCATCTTTTAATATTATGCTTTTCTTCTTTCATCTTTTATATCTTCCTCTCAAAATATATTATAATTCTATTTCTAGTTCTACTGGGCAGTGATCACTACCAAATACTTCACTATGAATTTTGCTATCTATGATTTTTTCTTTTATATCATTAGATACTATAAAATAATCAATTCTCCAGCCTGCATTTTTTTCCCTTGCGTGAAACATATATGACCACCATGAATAGCATTCTTTTTTATCAGGATATAGATATCTAAAAGAATCTGTAAACCCACTATTTAATAACTCAGTCATTTGTTTTCTTTCCTCATCCGTGAATCCCGCATTGTGTCTGTTAGTTGTTGGATTTTTCAAATCTATTTCGTTATGCGCAACATTTAAATCTCCACATAATATTACTGGTTTGAGAGTATTTAATTTTTTTAAATATTCTCTAAAACTATCTTCCCATTTCATTCTATATTCCAAACGAGTTAATTCTCTTTGTGAATTTGGGGTATAGCAATTTACTAAATAAAATTTTTCATATTCCAATGTTATGACTCTGCCTTCTTGATCATGCTCTTGTATCCCTATTCCATATTTCACATTGTTCGGCTCTATTTTCGAAAACACTGCTGTTCCCGAATATCCCTTTTTTATTGCGCTATTCCAATATACATTATATCCTTCTGGTGCGAATTCAATTTGACCTTCTTGTAGCTTTGTTTCTTGAACGCAAAAGATGTCTGCATTTACTTCGTTAAAAAATTCATTAAATCCTTTGTTTAGTGCTGCCCTTAAACCATTTACATTCCAAGATATTAATTTCATATTATATTCCTTTCTGATTTTGATGTAAACACTAGCATTCTACTATATATAACCAAAAATAGCAAGCTCTAATACTTGCTATTTTAGTTTGTTTCAATTTTATTTTAGAAATATACGTTTCCTCCAATATATTCACCTGATGCAGTACCTGCCGCTCTAAATGATAAATAATTATGATTTCTTTTTCCATTTAGAGCATCTGTTACAGCTTGAGCAACTGCACTTGAATAATTTCCATTTAGTCTGTTTTTCCAGTAATTATCTATTGAATAACAGAATTGACCTGGAGCTTTATATTGGCTTAATGGGTCTGATCCTTTACTTGCCCATTTACTGCTCTCTGCTCTGTTACAAGCAGTTGTTATAACTGCTAATGCACCTTCATAACTTGAACTACATTCCTGTGCTGTTA
Source organism: uncultured Clostridium sp. (assembly GCA_945946655.1). Lineage (GTDB taxonomy): Bacteria > Bacillota > Clostridia > TANB77 > CAG-508 > CAG-245. The sequence continues at coordinate 11,159 of CAMEWM010000007.1, forward strand.
TTGCACATAACAAATCAAATTCAGCTGCAGAATATGTCCATACACCATTATTATATGATACAGAAGAACTTCTTGTGCTTCTGTTTGTTACTTTCTTTCTAACCTCTATTATTTTATCAATAGGTTCTTCTATTATGTTAGAGGAAATTTCTGTTCTTTCTATTTCTATATCATTTTGATATTTTACTTTATAAGTTACTTCTCTTAGTCCGTCTTTTCCTTGTTGAACCACAGTTTCTCTTTTATTAGAATCATTCTCTGAAACATCTTTTGTAATTGTTTCATATGGTATTACTTCTTGTACTGTTTCTATTTTTTCCACTATTGAATCATATGATTTTAATAATGAATCTACAGTAATATTCTCTGAAGCTTCTGATGTTTCTGCTTTTTCTACTATTTGTTCTTTATCTTTTGATATTTTTATTGTTTTATTATCTGATAGTTCGCTGTCTTTATTCGGAATAACACTTTCTTCTGGTAATAATATTATATGATTCTCATCTAATATCTCTGATACTTTTGTTTTTGATGTTGTCACATTCATTATGTATCCATTAGAAAGAATTATTTTAACGTTGTTGAGTTTAGCATTTGATGCCATGACTCCAACACCCATTACGAATAATAGTATTAAGCAAATACCAATTATTTTTCTAATTGGAAATTGTGCTTTTTTTGCTTTCTTCATATATTTTTCGTTCCTCCTTCTGAAACAACAATTTTATTATACCATTTTTTTCTTTTTGTGTCAAATTTACGGCAAAATTTATTTTTCTTACAGGCATAAGTGTTTTTTAATTCTTTATTTTTTACAATTTGTCCTAATATATAATATGCCCAGCATTTCAGAAATATGAATAAAATATTGTAATTATTTTTTAATTATGATATATTTATATAAAATTTAATATTGGAGGTAAAAATATGACAGCACTAGTTATAATCCTTGCTATATTATTAATTTTGGCTATTTTTATAATTGTTATGCGTAACAATCTTGTAGCTAGTAGACAAAAAGTAAAAAATGCATGGAGTCAAATTGATGTTCAACTACAAAGGAGATTTGACTTAATTCCAAATTTAGTTGAGACAGTAAAAGGTTATATGTCACATGAATCGGAAGTATTAGAAAAAGTTACAAGCTTACGTTCATCTTGGTCAAATGCAAAGACCGTTTCAGATAAAGCAAATGTTGATAATGCTCTTTCTGATACCTTAAAAACAATAATGGCTCTTTCTGAGAATTATCCAGATTTAAAGGCTAATACTAACTTTATTGCTTTACAAAATGAATTATCTGGAACCGAAGATAAAATTTCTTTTTCTAGACAATTTTATAACGATACAGTTACAAGATACAATACTCAATTAGAGATGTTCCCTTCAAATGTGGTAGCATCAATGTTTAATTTTAAGCCAGAGACACTTTTTGAGGTAGCAAATGCAGAAACTCGCGAAAATGTAAAAGTTGATTTTAATAAATAGTTATAAGAAGCATGTAAGATTTACATGCTTCTTATTTTATATTAAAAATTTTTTCAGCATTTCTATACGTAACTTTAGCAACTTCTTCTAATTCAATATTTTTTATGTCTGCAATTTTTTGTGCTACATATTTTACATTTCTTGAATCATTTCGTGTTCCTCTTAAAGGCTCTGGTGCTAAATATGGACTGTCCGTTTCTATCAATATTCTATTTAGCGGAATCATATTTATAATTTCTTCTGCATTTCTAGAATTTTTAAAGGTTACTGGTCCTGCAATAGATATATAGAAATCTAATTTTAAGGCTTCCTTTACCAATTCTCTATTAAATGGGCAACAATGAAATACCCCCTTTTTATTTACGGTATTTCTCTTTAATATTTCCAATGTGTCCATAACCGCTTCTCTAGTATGTATCACAATTGGTAGCTCTAATTCATTTGCAAGTTTTATCTGCTCTTTAAACGCAAAAATTTGAATGTCTTTATTTTCATTATTCCAATAATAGTCTAGTCCAATTTCTCCAATTCCAACAAGTTTGTCCTTCTTATTTTCTTCTTGCTTTTTAATTTTATAATCTTTTATAATTTTTTTTAAGTTTAATATTTCATTCTTCGTAATTTCTATAGTATCTCCAACGTCATTTGGAGATATTCCTGATGTTGTATATATATATTCATATTTATCTGCTAATTTAATACCATTTTTAGAAGACTTTAAATTATATCCTGCGCTCATAAACTTTGTAACATCTGAATTATATATTGTTTCTATAATTTCATGTCTATCTCTATCAAATTTTTCATCATCATAATGTGCATGAGAATCAAAAAATTCCATCTTTCTTCCTTTCAAATCCTACAATAAGATATTTACGCTTGCTATTGCATATTCTTTGATATGAGATATGCTCACATCTATACTTGCTATTTTACTTAGCTCTTTCTCTACTTCTTTAGTTAATGCCACAAATTTTATATTTGGCTTTCCTTCTTTATCATTTATGGTTTCTACATTTTTCCATGATATAGAATATTTATCCTTTAATAACACTGATATTGCTTTAAAGGCAGCTTCTTTAACAGCAAATCTTGCAGCATAGTATTGATATTTATTATTATTTTTACTCTCACAATACTTTATTTCTTGATCTGTATATATTCTCTTTATAAAGTTTTCTCCCAATTCGTCTATCGATCTTTTTATTCTATCTATTTCTATTATATCGATTCCCGATTTTATCTGCATAGTTTTCTCCTTTTTAGAATAATTTGAAAATGCTTATTATATTCATAAGTAATAATAAAATTAATATAATTACTATCACTTTATTAGTTTGCGCTGTTTCTTCAATATTAGAGTTTTTATAAAGCAAATCATATTTGTTTTTCACTTGTATATATAATTCTTGCAATTTCAAGATTTTTTTCCATTCTTTATCAAGCAAAGTTCCTATATTATCATTGGTTATCTCTTCTATCCATATATCCTGTGTAAAATATATGAATTCTTGTTTTGCAGTCTTTAATTTATCCACTTTTCTTAAATCATAGTTTATTTTCTTAAGGTATATTTTTTTGTATAAATTAAATATATATTGATATAGATATTGTCTCTCAAATTTGTGTGGCACTTTAGTATAGTTCTCCGAATTCACATCCGATGTTAATAATATTGTTCCAACATTACTGCATCCATATATCTCATTTTTTGACTTTTCGATGATCGACATCTTATTTTTTATTTCACTATTTCCACTATCTATTATATAATCTGCGCTCTCTACATTAGCAAATTTATAAAATTCTTTTTTTAACAATTCATTATTTGTATTTTCATTCCAATCTTCTTGTCCTATACAAGCATAGGAGTATGTTATAAACCTGTCCGTATCCAAATTTAACTTGATTGCTTCTTTATTATTACCTGTAATTTCTTTAATTAAAGTAGTTATTTCTTTGATATTATTAAATCTATCTGTTTGTATTTTTATATTCTCATATCCCCTAAAATCATACGCATCAGATTTAATATCTCTAAATTTGTAGTTAAAATTACATACATCTGATAATGTATTTCCTTCTTCCAGTATTGTTTTCATTAGTAGAAAACAAATACCTGTATTAAAACATATAAGGTCAATATTAGTTATATTAAAAAAGATTCCGTCTTTTTTTCCAGCTTTACCTTGAATATCATTTGGTAAGTTGTATTCGAACATTGTACATGGATATTTTGATAATACTGTCGATTTCATATTTTTATCTATCTCATCAAATTTTGAAAGTCTATATTTATCAAAATTCATTGTCCAAAATAAAGTTTCTCTTATCTTTGGCAAAAAGTAAGAATATAGATCTTCATCTTTCTCTTTGTCAAAAGTTTTCATCTTAAATCTTGAATCAATAACTAGTTTTTGCAAATACTGATTATATTCTTTCTTATTTATTATATATGGATATATAAAATACGTGTATTGATATTTAGTCTTTAGTTCCATATTATTTTCTCCTTTAATTATCCTGTATTAGATTCTATTTAATGTAATAGTTAGCATTGATGTCTTCTGCCAAATGCCATGCACCAATAAAATCTATTATTGGATTATTTTCTAGTTCAAGTGAAGGTTCTACTACTGTTTCTCCTTTTGAATTAATAGCTCCCCATTTTCCGTCTTTTTTTACAGCAACATATCCAGAATCGTTTTGTTCCGTTGCATCATCATAAATGTAGTTTACTACCACTACATTATTTTTATCTACATATCCATATTTGCCATCTTTCTTTGATAAGAACAATGTATTATTTGTTAGTATTTCTGTATTCTTCTTTTCTTCAAATTTAAAATTATAATATTTATAGTCAGAATTTACTCTAACCTTCATGTATCCTTTATCAGTATTTATTTCAGATACAATTCCCGATAATTTTAGGCTAAAATTTTTATCAAACAAGTCTGTTTCTATTTTATCAGAATCCCCTTCAATAATATTAGCATCTTTAATATAAGCTAAACTTTTATATTTAAAATCAATTTTTATAGTGTTATCTGTATCTATTACTCCATATAAATTGTCTTTTTTAGCAATATAATAGTTTTGATATATATTCTTTAAGCTTTCATATTGTGGAGGTATTTCTTCTTCTCCATTTGTCGAAGCAATTCCATATTTTCCTGCGTTTTCAACCATCATATATGTATTATCTATCGATTTTATATCATCATATTCCAAATTTTCAGAAGTATTATTTTTTGTATTTATTATTTTCCATCTTCCATTTTCTTTTACTATGTATACGTTTTCTGAATAAACATTTTTAATCTCTTCATATTCTATTGGTAATATTATTTTTTTATTTGTTCCTATTACTCCATACTTTCCTTCTGAACTTTTTATAATATAACCATCTTCATATTCATTAGTAAGAGCCGTTATTTGTTCATATTCATTTTCTATAATGATTGATCCAGTAACACTTACTAATCCCTTTTTACCGTTTTTTACTGTAACTAGACTATTGTTTATTCCTATAATTGGCTCTATACTATCATAATTGCAATCTAATAAAATTTTACCAGTAAAGTCAATCAATCCATACTTGTTATCTTTTTTTACCCTTAAGCAACTCTTTTCATACCATATATTATTTTGTTTATCATAATTTTGTATAGCTTCGACTTGTTCGTATCCAGAAAATAATTGCTCGTTTTTTTCATTGACAGCTTTTGTTTTATATGTGTTATTAGAATAATTAACATCATACATTACTAAAAATACTGGCTTTTCTTTATTTGGAATAACTATCATTTCATCATAACTTGGATTTATTACAGTTTCGCCAGATGAGTTAATAACTCCCCATTTATCGTTATCGAATGCTGTATAGTATGCCATTGTTATATTTTTTTCTGTTGATGATTGTGTTGGCTTCATTAATCTTATTAATATCAATATAAACATTATTATTACTAGAATAGCAATAATTACTGCAAATACCTTCTTCATATTTAACTTATGTTCTGATCCATTGTATCTTTTACCTTTACTCATAAATAACCTCGCTATTTTTTATACTTTTTCTACGTTTATAATATACCACAAAACAAACTGTGATTACAATATAAAAGCTAAAATTTGCTTACTATTTCTAACATAAAAGAACAATAGTAATCACTATTGTTCTTTTTCATGTATTTTATAGGCTAATACCGTCATATCATCTTTTTCTTTTCCAAAGTCATTATCTATTGCTTCTTTTAGAATAATATCAGCTATTCTTTGAGGATCATCAGTCTCAATTTGCTCTAATATTTCTTGTATCCATAATTCTTTGTTCATATATTCTTTATTTGAATCTAGTATTCCATCACTACACATTATTACAATGTCACCATCTCTTAGATCATAGTTATACTCAACTAAGTCTATATTGTCTAATATTCCAGTTGGCAAAGCTACTGCTTTTAATATTTCCACATTGCTATTTCTTTTAATAAAAGTTGGGCAAGCACCATTTTTTATGAACTTCATATTGCCTTTATACAAGTCTAAGATACTTACATCTAGCGTTGCATACATATCATCATCTGTGTTAGCTGATATGGTTGTATTTATTAGTTTTAATGCAGTATCATTGTTAAATCCTGATTGCAATAACCTTTCCAACATCTTAATGGCAATTTTACTACTCTTTCTGGCTTCTGGTCCAGATCCCATACCATCACTTATTGCTAATAAATATTTGCCATCTTCCAACCTTGTTTGTAATGTTGTATCTCCAGATATAATCGAATCTGCTTTTTTCGTTTTTGCTAGTCCTACTTGCAACGCATATTTATCCTCTGTAGTAAATGTGTATGCGCAGGTATCATCATTTAACCTTAACCCACATTTTTGTTTTTGTAATATCATTTTTTCTTTTAAAACTTTTCCTAAAACTCTTGCAATTTTTTTACATCCACAGTCTTTGCCATCCATAGATTCACACACATTTGTGTATAAAGTTAATATATATTTTCCGCTTTCTTCCTGCTTTATTGTAATATCTTTTAACGTTATTTCTTTTTCTTCTAATAATGTTTTTATTTGCTCTTTTTGAGTTTTATAAACATCATTTTCTTCTCTGGTAATTTGATTAGCCAAATTCGACAAAGCTTCTGATACTCCATTTAATTGACTTGACATAGTCTTTTTATTTTCATCTAGTCTTCTTTTCCATATAAAATTTAGTTTGCTTACTCTATACGAAGAATTTATTGCTCTTACCATTTCATCTATATCGTTTTTAGCAACATAATCATCTTCACTTGAATCTGGACTAAATCCCATTATATAATTATTGTGATTTGCAAATATTTTTACTATATCTTTTCTTGTTATAACTTCCCTTGATATTAAAACATTAAATATTTCATCAAGAATATTTTCATTATTGTTATATACATCATCATATAATAAATTTTCTTCTTTTCCATCTAAGTTGTTTAGTAACTCTTCTTCAAATAGTTCTTGATTTGCTTTTTCTTGTTTTTCCAGTTCTTCATCTGTCACTATAGTCACTGCCGCATTCTCATATTCTTGTGCCATCTGAGAAATTGTATTTGACATATTATTTAATTTGCTTATTGTTTCTTTATTCTCCTCTAATGTTCTTAAAGTCGTTTCTGGTAATAATTTTGTATTATTTTCAAAATCACTTATCTCTATTTTATAAGACTTTGGAATTACCAAAAGTCCCAATGCTGCAATCAATATTTCTTGAAGCTTAATTACTTCTATCGTATTTCCATTTGCTACATATGAAAGTATTATATTACCTATGATAAAACCAACTATAACTCCAATTTTTCCTAATTTATTTAACAAACCTGCTACCATACCTGATATAGCATATGCTGCAAGCATTATTGGTTCTTGACCATTCAAAATTCCTACTACTGTTCCAATGGTTATTCCTGTCGTTCCACCAACTAGCATACCATTTTTCCAACCCATTACTAATACTATTAATATACTAAGTATATTCCTTATAGAGAAGCCAAATATATTTAAATTTTCCAAGCAATTTACTGCTAGTGCTAACAGTAAACTCGCCCCCATTACTTCTTCTATAGAAAATACTGCTTTGACTTTCATTTCCTTAAATACAACTAATGAATTAACAAACACTTTATATAATATAAATGTAGTTATTGCTATCATTGTGTTGTAAAGTAAATCATATAGTAGAAATCCTTTGAACATTATTTTTACCATTTGTACAACAAAAACTGCAAGAGTCATTTGTAGTCCAACTTTAAGTTTTTCGTTCTTCTCTTCTTGCTCTATAGGCTTCTTTATCAAAATAAAAGCAACAAATATTAACAATGTTAATATGTAAAATAATAGCCCACTCCCACCAAATTTTATACCTGTTCCAATTAGCGTTACAACACATACTATTGCAGCAGGAACTCCTGCTCCAAAACTAGCTGCTGTAATTGCATAGCCGAATGGCGCAACGCTTGCAAATACTCCGCTATTACTTCCTCCAATTAATGATAACATAAACGATAGTATGTAAATTATAATATTAGAAACACTAAAATTTCTCTTTAATATTTGTACTATTTTTTTATCATTGCTTTCTGTAGCAAATTCAACATCCTCATCAAAAACATCTTCTGTATTTTTTGATATATTTTGAAACATCCTTACCACCTCTTACCTTTTTAGCTTTCGTTCTCATTAAGCTTACTTTTGTATAAAATTTATACTGTTATTATTTTAGTACAAGCTTATCGATTTGTTTGTCGTTTTTAGGTTGAAAGCCAAAAAAGTGTTTTACATCTTGTGATATATTTTTATTATATTTTTTTATTTTTTCTATTATTTTCATTTATATTAAAAAATATCAAAATTATTTTATATTATTTTGACATAAAATACAATACTTTAGCTTGAAAAACAAGAATCGACCAAAAGGTTTTTCCTCTTGGTCAGTTCATCTTTTCTATTTTCTTACTTCTACATCTATGTCTATATGTTCTCCATTGATATTTGTATCTGTATAAGAATCTCTTTCTGAATTATATACAATTTCTTCTGTTAGAGTCTCGTGTTTTATTTCTTTTTCATATTTTTTTACTAATCTTTCTAACTTTTCGTTGTTTGCAACATAAAGATTTATCTTGTCTAAAACTTCAAAGTCTTTATCTTTTCTCATGTTTTGAACCTTAGATAATATTTCTCTTAAGTCTCCTTCTTCTTTTAGCTCTGGTGTTATTGTTGTTTCTATAACAACTCCTATTTCACCTTCGCCAGCAAAAGCAAATCCTTCTTTCCCTTGCATTGTGACTAATAAATTGCTTGCGTCTAAATCTATTTCGGTGTCATCTATCATAATAGGTTGAACTTTTCCAGCTTTTACTTTATTAGCAAGGTCCATTTGGTTCATTTTTGCTATTTCTTCTTTTATTTTAGGTATTAATTTGCCATATTCTTTTCCAAGCACTGGGAGATTTGGCTTGATTTCAAAGTTTACATATTCTGACATTTCAGCTCCAAGAACAACTTTCTTTACATTCATTTCGTCTTTTACTATGTTTCCGTAGTATTCTGGTAAAGTATCTACAGAAATTAGCATTTCTGATAATGGTTGTCTGTTTTTTATATTAGCTGAGTTTCTGGCACTTCTTCCTAGTTTAACAATCTTATATGCTAAGTCCATTTCTTTTTCTAGATTGTCGTCTACTTCTTCTTCATTTACTTCTGGCCAATGGCATAAGTGAACACTCTCTGGTGCTGTTTTATCCAAGTTGCAAACTAGGTTTTGATAAATTTCATCTGTCATAAATGGTATAAATGGCGCTGCTACTTTTATTAACGTTGTCAATACTCTATATAATGTTACATATGCTCCAATTTTTTCATCAGTTAACTCTGAAGCCCAAAATCTTTCTCTGTTTCTTCTGACATACCAGTTAGATAAAGAATCTGTAAAATCTGCTATATCATATGCAGCATTTGTAATATCATAGTGTTCTAATTTATCATCTACAGACTTCACCAATGAATTTAATTTAGAGATTATCCATTTATCCATTACATTATCAGACTTAAAATCTTTATATTCTAATGGATTGAATTTGTCTATCTCTGCATACAATACGTAGAATGAATATACATTCCATAAAGTACTTAAAAATCCTCTTTGACTTTCCTGCACATTTTCTATCGACAAACGAGATGATAACCATGGTGCACTTGCTGTATAGAAGTACCATCTTGTAGCATCTGCTCCAACTGTATCTAATAATACCAATGGATCAACTCCATTTTTCTTAGATTTAGACATTTTCTGTCCTTTTCCGTCTAAGACATGTCCTAATACAATGCAATTTTCAAAAGGTGTTTTGTCAAATAGAGCCGTCCCTAATGCAGTTAATGTATAGAACCAACCTCTTGTTTGGTCTATTGCTTCTGAAATATATTGTGCCGGAAAGTTATTTTTGAACATTTCTTCATTTTCGAATGGATAATGCCATTGAGCAAAAGGCATTGAGCCTGAATCAAACCAGCAGTCTATAACTTCTTTTGCTCTCTTCATTTTCTTTCCGCATTTTGGACATCTTAGATAGACATCATCTATATATGGTTTGTGTAGTTCAATATCTTCTGGTACATTTATTCCCTTTTCTTTTAGTTCTGCAATACTTCCAATGCACTCTTGATGTCCACATTCACATGTCCAAATTGGAAGTGGTGTTCCCCAATATCTATCTCTTGAAATTCCCCAATCAATTACATTCTCTAAGAAGTTTCCAAATCTTCCCTTTTTAATTGTCTCTGGGTACCAATTTACTTTGTCATTGTTGCTAACAAGTTCATCTCTTAATTTACTCATTGCAACAAACCAGCTCTCTTTTGGATAGTATAATAATGGAGTATCACATCTCCAGCAATGTGGATATGAATGTAAATGTTTCTCTTTTGCAAATAGTTTATTTTCTTTTTCTAGCCATTTACAAATATCCTCGTTACAGTCTCTTACAAATCTACCTTTCCAAGGTTCTACTTCATCTACAAATTTACCATTTTTGTCCACTAGGTTTACAAAGGTTATTCCATTTTTATTTGCAACCAAACTATCATCTTCACCATATGCTGGTGCAATATGAACTATTCCGGTACCATCTGTAAGCGTTACATAATCACCATGAATTACTTCAAAAGCTTTTCCTTCTACTTTAGCAAAAGGCATTAGCTGCTCATATTTAACCCCTAATAGCTCTGAACCTTTATATTCTTTTAGTATTTCATATTCTTTATCTTTAAGTACTGTTGGTACTAATTCTTTAGCAAGTACATATACTTCGTATCTTGGTTCTTCGTCTGTTCCAACATCTACTTTAACATCACAATAATCATAAGCTTTATTCACACATAATGCCAAGTTTGAAGGTAATGTCCATGGCGTCGTTGTCCAAGCAAGAATATATTTCTCTTCTCCCACAACCTTAAATTTTGCTGTGCAAGTTAAATCTTTTACATCTTTGTATCCTTGAGCAACTTCATGAGAAGACAATGCTGTGCCACATCTTGGACAATATGGCATTACTTTATGTCCTTCATATAATAAACCTTTCTTCCATAATTCTTTTAATGCCCACCATACAGATTCAATGTATTTGTTATCATATGTTATATATGGGTGTTCCATGTCAACCCAATATCCAACTTTATTGGTCATTTCTTCCCAAATATGAACATACTTAAATACACTTTCTTTACATTCTTTAACAAAGTTTTCTACTCCATATTCCTCTATTTGCTCTTTTCCAGATATGCCAAGTTTCTTCTCTATTTCTAACTCTACTGGAAGCCCATGTGTATCCCAGCCGGCTTTTCTTATTACTCTATATCCCTTCATAACTTTGTATCTTGGGATTATATCTTTCATAACTCTTGTTATAATATGTCCAGCATGTGGCATACCATTTGCTGTTGGAGGTCCATCATAAAATGTAAAATATCTTTTCCCTTGATTCATATCAAAGTTCTTTTTTATGATATCTTTTTCCTTCCAAACTTTTGCAATGTCTCGTTCCATTCCAACAAATCCATCTTTTGTTAGTTCAACTTTTTTGTACATTAGATTCTCCCCTTTCTTCTAATAATTAATAATAACAAAAAATCGCACATACCTGTATATAGGAAATGTACGATTATATTTATGCAATATAATATATACAAAATAATAACCACCTTATACAACATACCAATATATGTGCCCTTTATAACGTAAGGTAACGGCGAATCTTAATTTTATTTCAGATTGCAACTCCGAGGTGATATTCATATTAGATTAATTTAGAAGGGCTTGCACCATCCCCTACTCGCTTAGTATTTGGGCTAATATTACTTGTCCTCATCACTGTTTTTACTTCATTATTATTTATTATTTTATTTTTATATTTTATAAATGATATTATAACACAAGCTTGTTCTATTGTAAAGAATTATTTTTTATAAAATATAATGACGAATACACACTTATTGAATAATATATTTCATAGCAAATATTTGTATAAAAAAAGAATGAAATATAATCTTTCACTCTTTTTTATAGTCCTATGTATTAAATTAAATATGGTAAAAATATCTTTGCTAAGCTTAAGAATATAAAAAATCCTAATACGTCTGTTGCTGTTGTTAAGAATATTGACGATGATAATGCTGGATCTATTTTTAATTTTGCTAATATTAATGGAATTAATATTCCGCATATACCCGATATTACAAGATTTGCTATCATTGCTAAAAATACTATTATTCCTAAATATATATTTCCATATATTGCAGAAACGATTAATCCAGTTACCATTCCTATAATTGCTCCATTAAATACTCCTAGTAGAACTTGTTTTCCTAATAATCGCCATGCATCTTTTAACTCTACTTTGCCCATCGCAATATTCCTTATTATTATTGACACTGTTTGTGTTCCAGCATTTCCTCCCATTCCAGTTATAATCGACATTATAGAAGACAATGCAACAACTTGAGCTATTGTGCTTTCGAAAGATTTAACAGTCATAGAAGCTAGGAAAGCCGTTATTAGGTTAACAAATAACCAAGGTAATCTTAACTTTATAGACTCTCCTAAGGAGCTGTCTAGTGTTTCTTCTTTAGCAACACCACCCATTTTTAATACATCTTCTGTTTGCTCTTCTACCATTACATCTACGATATCATCAATTGTTATAATTCCAAGCATTGCTCTTTTTTTATTTAAAACCGGAATCGCTGTTAAATCATATTTAGATGCTATTAATGCAACTTCCTCTTGATCTGTTTCTGGTTCTACATAAACAAAGTGTTCATTTGTTATTTCCTCTAGTTTTTGGTCCTCTGGAGCTACTAGTATGTCCCTTAACTCTGCAGTTCCAATTAATTCTTTGTTCTTATTTACCACAAATATTGTATCTATTAATTCTGTTTTTGGTGCAATTTCTTTTATCTTTTTAATCGCATCTTCTATTACTAAGTTGCTATTTAGTGCTATATATTCTGTAGTCATAATACCACCAGCACAGTCATCTCTATATCCTAGCAACTGTTTAATTATCTTTTTATCTCCCTCTTTCATAAGGTTGATGAGTTCTTTGGCTTTTCCAACATTAATTTCACCTAAAATATCGACAATATCATCTTTTGACATATACCCAAACAATTTTAAAGTTCTTTTATTTTCTAAAAGTTTTATTATTCTTAATTGAGTTTTTAACTCTGATTCTTCTAATATTCCAGCTAATTCTTCATCATCTAATTTCTGGCACAATTCTTGAAGTTCATCATCATCATATTCAGAAAGTTGTAAAGCCAAATCTACTGTTGTAACATCATCTAAATTTTCTGTCATTTCTAAGTCTAGTTCTTTGTTTTCATTACTATCCATGTTTTTTCCTTCCTTTCTATATTATTTTAGAAGAAAATATACATAAATAGAATCATTAAATTAAAGGAAAACCAAAATGAGCGATTTTCCGACAATATTTAATCATCTTATTTATATATATTTTCAGTTGATTACTCGGATCATCACCCATTTTATCACTTCCTTTACATAAAATTACCTTCTTCTATTTTATCATGTTTCTCTGGAATTTGCAATAATTATTTATTGATAACTTCTTCTGCGAATGAATTGTTTACTATCTTTTCATATGGTGCTTTTTGTGTTAATTCTCCCGCTTCTGTCATTATCAATTGCAATTTATCAAAAGATTCTTGTTTTAGTACTGGATTCTCATTCCAAGCATCTATATCTTTATAGCTTTGCACTGATTTTTCCAATGATTCTACAGAAGTGCTTGGAAAATATTCCTGTATTGTTTCTGCAATTTCCTTTGCAGAATGTTCTTTTACCCATTGTTGTCCTTTATATATTGCTCTAGTGAATCCCTCAATCACATCACTGTTTGCTTCAATATAACTCTTTTTTGCACAGTAAGCAGTATATGGGATTTCTCCTGATGCTTCTCCTACAGATGCCACTATATATCCCTTCCCTGCATCTTCAGTCATAGAAGCAGTTGGTTCAAACAAAGTAACATATTCAGCACTTCCTCCTGTAAAAGCTCCTGCCATTAAATCAAACTTTATGCTATCATCTAATGTTAAATCTGTTTCTGGATTTATTCCATTCTGTTTAAGTACATATTCTAAAGTCATATATGGTACTCCACCTTTTCTACCTGGAATTATCGTTTTTCCTTTTAGATCCTGCCAAGAAAAATTATCTGTTGGATTCTTACTTACTAAAAATGATCCATCTCTTTTGGTAAGTTGCGCAAATACCTGTACATAATCTTCTTTTCCTTCATTATATACATAAATAGATGCTTCTGGTCCACAGAATCCTATATCACACTGTCCCGCTAGAACTGCAGTCATTACGTTATCTGCTCCTTGACCAGTCGTTATTTCTATGTTTAATCCTTCTTCTTCGAAAAATCCATTCGCTATTGCAACATATTGTGGAGCATAAAAAACAGATCTTGTTACCTCATTAACTTTAATAGTCCTTATTTCTCCCTCTATCTGCTCTTTATGAGTTGCAGTAAAAGCCACAATTATCACTGTTGCTAGAATCAACACACATATAATCGCTATTATAATCTTTTTCATTTCTTAATTTCCTTTCTTTTGAAGCCATGTATGCTTCATTTTTGTTTCATTATAATTTTTTCTAATATTTCTATGCTTTCGTACATTACAGCTGCAACAATTGCAAGAATAATTACACTTGTCATAACTAAATCTAGTTTAAAAACCTGACCACCATATACAATTAAATATCCAAGTCCTCCTTTTGATACAAGGAACTCTCCAGAAATTACTCCTACTAATGATAATCCTATATTTACTTTTAAAGTATTAAATAATGTTGGTATATTAGCTGGTAATACTATTTTAGTTAAGATTTGCAATTTATTTGCTTTAAAGGTCTCTGCCATCTTTATTTTTTCTTTATCTGTACTCATTAAACCATTTAGTATATTTAATATAGTTACTATTAACGATATAGCCAAAGCCATTACTATTATTGCTGGTGTACCGGATCCCACCCATATAATAATTACTGGTCCTAGTGCAACTTTTGGTAAAGCATTTAATATAACTAGAAACGGTTCAGAGACTTTCGATATAAAGGGAGACCACCATAATATAATCGCAATAGCAATTCCCATTATAGTTCCTAGAGAAAAGCCAACTAATGTCTCTATACATGTTATTTTTAAATGTTTCAATAAATCATTGGACGATAAATCCAAAAATGTTTCTAATATTCTTGAAGGTTGACTAGTTATAAAACTATCTATTTTCCCTATTTGAGCTAGCATTTCCCATAACGCAATAAAGGTCACTACTATAGATATTTGTGTTATCAATATTTCAATTTTTCTATTTTTTATTCTTTTTAAATACTTTTTTCTATCATTTGACATAGTTTCATTTCTCTTATTTTTATTTTCCTGAAGCTTTATCATATTCTTCTAGCTCCTTCCACATTAAATTAAAATACTTACTAAATTTTGGACTTTCCCTACAGTTTAACGGTGTTCTATTTTCTATATCGAATTCTATATTATAAATATTTTTTACTGTTGCTGGTCTTTGACTCAATACAATAACTCTATCTGACATACTAATAGCTTCCGATATATCATGTGTAACCATAATTGCAGTTATATTTTCATCCTTTAATATCTTGTAAATATCCTCTGTTACCATTAATCTTGTTTGATAGTCAAGTGCCGAAAAAGCCTCATCTAATAAAAGTATATTAGGACGAACTGCAAGTGTCCTTATTAGTGCAACTCTTTGTCTCATGCCTCCAGACAATTGCGTTGGATATTTATTTCTAAATTCATACAATCCATATTTTTTTAGCAATTCTATTACATATTTTCTATTTGTTTCCGTAAGTACTTTTTGAATCTCTAAGCCTAACAAAACATTTTTATATATTGTTCTCCATTCCAAAAGATTATCTTTTTGTAACATATATCCTATCTTTCCATCTATGTATATTTCTCCATCATTTTTATCTTCGAGCCCTGATATTATTGATAATAATGTGGATTTTCCGCATCCGCTTGGTCCAATTATGCTTATAAATTCTCCTTGCTTTACATCAAAATTGATATTTTTTAGAGCTTCTATTTCTCCATTTTTTGCCTGATATGTTTTTTGTACATTCTTTACTTCTAATATTTTATTGCTTGTGTCAATCATTTTCATCCCTCCAAAGTCAATTATCTTAATATAGTTTATGTCGACTTTCTATTTTTGCTACGTATTTTTATTAAACGGAAAAGAGATAGCAGTAATAGCTATCTCTTTTTTGTTCTAGTATAGTATATCTGTATATTTTAAGTCTAATAAATAAAATAGGGATTTATTTATATTTTGGCATAGTATATTAATGTGATTATTATCTTATAATCTATCACCTCCTAATTTTAATTTAATTGGTATAAGAGTTAAATTTCTTTATTTTACTTTTAGTCTATGGGGGATAACTAAGTAAAAACATCTTTAGTTCTTTGATTCTTTCTTCTTATGGGATAATGTTAGACGCAAAATAATAAATCAATTGTATTAAGAATAGAGACACCTCTATCTAAAATTAAATATCGATATTTTGTTTTGAATAAAATTGATAAACTTGTACAAATTTTTGAATAAAAGTTTTATAAAACTATAATTATAATACCATCATATTGTTGATTTATCAAGCTTTTTCGTACTTCTTTTTTCTACACATTTTATTATATTTATAGCATTTTTTACATAGTTTTTTAATATTCGATTTTATTGTGTTTTATTTTTATTTATATGTTCTACTCCTCTGTTTATTAATATATAGAACTAGAGTATTGAAATTTTCGCACTTTTAGATTATAATATTATAAAATTTAAGGAGAAGATTATGGATAGAATTGCAATTTTTTCAGATGTACACGCTAATATAACTGCTCTAAACGCTGTTTTAGATGATATACATTCTAGAGGAATCTCTAGAATCTATTGTCTTGGTGATAGCGTTACTAAATGTTGCAATCCTGATTTAGTTATTGATAAATTAAGAGAGACTTGTGAAGTCGTTCTTAAAGGTAATTGCGACGAAAGTATTTCATCTCCCAATGCCAAGGTAAAGAATTTTTGGTCTAGAAATAAAATTGGAGAGGAACGTGCACAATATTTAAATAATTTACCTATATTTACAGAATTTTATATGAGTGGAAGACTAATAAGATTAATGCATGCATCACCTTATAGTTTATCTCATATATATAATCCTATGTTTTCTAACAAAGATACACTACGTGAAGTTATTGAGTTAGATTCTCCTTTAAAATTATTTGATAATACAGATTTTATAGGCAAAACTCCTAATGACCCAATTCCTGATATTGTTGGATATGGTCATATACATACTCCAAATATTTTCAGATTTGAAAACAAATTATTATTTAATACCGGAAGCGTTGGAATGCCAATTGAGATGCTTAACGAAAACGATTTATCTAATCAAACTAATCGTTTTTCTGCTTTAGCTTCATATATTATATTAGAGGGCATATATGATTCAAAAGATTTATCTCCATTTTCTGTTAATTTAGTTAGAGTACCATATGATATACAAAAGGAAATAGAATATTTAAATGCTTCTGATATGCCCGGTAAAGAAAAGACTATAATTAGTCTGAAAACAGCAAGTTCTAATTAATTTAAAATATATAATGAGGTGCCTTATATGGATACAGAGCTGCATGATACCATGCAAATTTTAAAAAAATATAATCAAGAACACTTATTAAACTTTTATGATGAGTTAACAGAGCCTGAAAAAGAAACTTTGCTCTCACAAATTCACAATATTGATTTTGATAAAATAAATAAATTATACATAAGTTCAACCAAAGATGATTCTATTCCTTATGATAGAATCTCTCCTATCCCATTTGTGTCGAAATCAAAATTATCTAAGAAAGAAATTGATCATTATTCTAAAATAGGTAATGAATTTATCAGCAAAGAAAAATTAGCTATAATTACTTTAGCTGGAGGTCAAGGAACTCGTCTTGGGTATAAGGGGCCTAAAGGTTCTTACGAAATCGACGTTCCTCCAAAAAAATCTTTGTTTGAATTTGCATGTGATAATTTAAAAAAACTTAATCAGTTAACTGGTATTTCGCTCAGATGGTATATAATGACTAGCCCAGCTAATGACACTGCAACTAAAAATTATTTTGAGTCAAAAGACTTCTTCGGTTATCCTAAAGATAAAATTAAATTTTTTGTACAAAATACTCTTCCTATTATCGATATCGATACAAATGTTATATTAGAAACTCCTTATTCTATAAAATCTGGTTCAAACGGTAATGGTGATGTCTTTAAAGCTTTTGCTTCTGCTGGTTTTATTGATGAACTGGAACAAAACAATATTGAATGGGTTTTTATTGGTGGAATAGATAATATTTTGCTAAAATTGGTCGACCCTTTATTTCTAGGATTAACTATATCTGGTCACTATGAAATAGCTAGTAAATCTATAAGGAAATTAGATTTATATTCCCCTGATTGGGTATTTGCAAATGTGGATGGGCATCCAAGTATTATTGATCCTAAAAATCTTCAAAATAATAATCTTGAAAGTTATAATCAAAAAAATATATTAGCACATTTGTTTTCAATTGATGCTTTAAAAAAACTGGCAGATGTGGACCTTCCCTATCATAGAGCATTTAAAAAATGTGATTTCATTAACTCAGAAGGTATGAAAGAGGTTCCATTAAAGCCAAATTCATTTAAATTTGAAAAATTTATTTTTGATGCATTTAGCATCTTTGATAGAATTCTTCTTCTTGAAGTAGAATCATCAGAAGAATTTGCTCCTATAAAAGCTTTTACAGGGAATGAAACTCCTGAAACAGCATTAGATTTATATAAAAAATATTATCATTTAAAGTAACATTTTTACAGAACTATAATATTATATAATACCATTTATTTTAATGGTATTATATTTTTGTTTTTGAATATAATTTATTGGAGGTATGTATGTCAGATATTAATTTTAATGAACTTATGAAAATGATTTCGCAAATGGATAAAGCTGAATTACAAAGTAAGCTAAATGAAGTTTCAAACATGTTAAATTCCAAAAATCCTGAAGAGATCATAAATCAAATGAATAATAAAAAACCAAAAGATTAATAAATTATGTTTATAATTCGAGGTGAATTATATGGCTGATATGTCTGAAATGTTAAAAAATTTATCCTCTATGATGGAAGGAAGAGAAATCCCTGATAATATAAAAGAAATTCTAAGTTCTCTGCAAAATAATAATTCTGAAAAAGAAAACGATAAATCTAAGCAAAACAACGCTCAAAGTATTCCTAATATTGATATTAATACTATGTTAAAGATGCAAAAAATTATGAACATGATGAATAATTCTTCTAATAGTTCAGGAGCAAATTTATTACGCTCATTAAAGCCTTATTTGAAGCCTAGTAGGCAAGAGAAAGTTGATGAGTATATTCAATTGTTCAGTATAGAAAAAGCAATTGAACTAATGAAGCAATCTGGTGGTGAGAAGAAAAATGATACCTAATTATCCATATTTTGGTCTACCTAATTATATGAGATATATTAATCCCAATAGATATATAAATGTCAATCAATCATATAATAAATCAAATTATTCTACCAAAAAGTCTTGCCCTCCTCCACACTCAAAACCTACATCTTCTTTTAGCGAAAAATCATCTCTTTATGAAGCAAGAAACTGTAAGCACTCTAATTCTTTCCAAGAACCATCTCCGTTGTTTAGTTTGCTCGGAATTAATCTTTATTTTGATGATGTACTTCTTATATGTATTATATTCTTTCTGTATAGTGAAAACGTAAATGATCCTTATCTATTCTTCGCTTTGATTCTTTTACTTTTAAATTAAATCGTCGTTCACATTTTATTTAATAACGACGATTTAATTTTATCTATTCAATTATCATTTTTGTTTCCGAGTTTATATAAGCATATGTTCTTCTTGCTTCTTCTAGAATCTCTTCTCTTTCTCTCTCCTTTATAATATTCGCTATTCTTAATTGAGGAGCTTCTATAGATGATGCCGCTATGATAGCCTCTTTATTTCCTTTCGCACCAGCATGAGCTAATCCTCTTAATATTCCTAATACTATTATATTCTCTCCAGCTATTACTTCTGCGCCATCATTCACGTCGCCAAGTATAACTAGACTTCCTTCATATTCTACTTTTTGTCCAGATCTAACTGATCCTCTATGAAATTTAGTTTCTGATGTTGCAATTTCTTTATTGTACGTTCTTGTTATTCCATGTAATCCTAAGGTTCTCGGGCTATCAAAATTGATTTTTACATCAATATATTTTTTTATTAATGCTTGTATTTCATCAATCTCTTTATTTTTTAGCACTTTGCCTGTAATAACAATGGGCGTTTTTTCACTTTGATATAACTTCTTTAATTCTGGAATTTTTTTTCTTAAGGCATACATTATATCTTCATGGGAAAACTCTTCATTTATTTTTATCACAATATCTTCTTTTCTTAGATTTATACTTATACAACTTTTCATAATTTTACATCCTTTTTAATTTATTATTTGCACAGTTGGAATAGCATTTGTATCCTCTGTAATCTGATTAGTATTCATTCCAAAATATTGTGCAATGATATCCCTTGCTACTTCTGCAGTATAGCTTCCGTGTTCACCATTTCTAACAAATACAACAATAGCTATTTCTGGATCGTCAAAAGGGGCAAATCCAACAAACCAAGCATTAGTTTTACCTTCTATTCCAGTTTGTGCTGAACCAGTTTTTCCTCCTACTTCTATATTAAAGTCTCTAAATGTTGAATATGCCGTTCCTCCAGATTCACTAGTTACTCCTCTCATTCCCTCTAATATAGCATTAATATTTTCTTCTTTAAAGCTCATTTCCTCTATGTTGTCTTGCTCTAGACCTAGCTTATCATTTACATATCCTTCATATTCATCTCTTGGTACTTCACTACCATCTGGTCTAACTATTGATTTAACTATAGTTACATCTAATTTTTTACCTCTATTTGCTATCATAGATACGTATTTTGCCATTTGTAGTGGTGTAAATGTATTATAACTTTGTCCTATAGCTGCTGAAATAGTTTCACCTGGATTCCATACCCTATTTTCTTGTTCTGCTATTTGATTACTTGCCAATACTCCTGATATTTCACCCTTTAACTCTATTCCTGTCTTATGTCCTAATCCCAAGTAATATGAATATTTTGATAAAGTATCAATACCAATTCTATCTCCTACTTCATAGAAAAAATAGTTACAAGAATGTTGTATAGCTTCCGATACATTTAGATAACCGTGTCCACTGCTATTCCAACATTTCCAACTACTATTATATTTTCTATATATGCCTGTATCTCTTATCTTTTCCTTAGTAGTTATAGCTCCAGTTTCTAATCCTGCAATTGCTGTTACCATTTTATAAGTTGAACCTGGCGAATACATTGCTGAAATAGCTTTGTTTTCTAGTGGTTTAGTATCTCCATTTATATAATAATTCCATGTATTTGTATCAATTCCATTAACAAAGTCAGATGGATTATAATCTGGATAACTGGCCATAGCTATTACTTCTCCTGTTTTTATATTCATAACAACAGCAGCTCCTGCATCCGCCCCATACCCTAAACTTGCTATTTTATCTATATTATTCTTTAGTGCTTCTTCGGTAACGGCTTGTAGTTTTGAATCTATTGTCAAGATAACATCACATCCAGATATAGCTTCTTCTGATATATATTCATCTGTTATAGTTCCATCTACATTCATATCTATTTGTTTTATACCATTTTTTCCTTTTAGATATTTTTCAAATACATATTCTATTCCAGATTTCCCTATTATATCATTTTGATCATATGTGTCTTCATTTCCTTCTAGTTCACTACTTTCTATCTTTCCTATTCTTCCTATAATATGCGAAGCAGTATTTTGCAATGGGTAAATTCTTATTGACTTTTCAGTAACTTCAACTCCTGGAAATTCTGAATTTCTTTCTTTTATTTGTAGCAAACTTTGTCTGCTTATATTGCTTGCTATTTCTATAGACTTTGTATTACTATATCCTTTATAAGAAATTTCGTATCTTATAGCTAATATTTTTCTTGCGTCTTCAACCTTATCCGTTGTTATTCCATATTTATTTTTAAAATAATTAAAAGTTTCTTCTGCTGTTGCATTCTCATCTATATTATTTGCTTTCTTCCATTTCCTTTGGCTATCTTCTTCTTCTAATTTAAATCTATAAGGATTAACATCTATAAGAAAGTTATCCACATAAGAGTCACCATTTGTTGATAAAATATTCAATAATTTAAGTATCGTATTATTTAATGTTTCATTGCTCACTTTTGTTTTATATAAAACAATTGAATATTGTGCATCTACAGTAGCAATCGTCGTTCCAGAACTATCTTTTATATCGCCTCTATCTGCTTCTAGTATACTTTCTCTAGTCAATTTCGTATTTGATGTTTCTCTGTACTCTTCTCCATGTACAATTTGAAGATTGAATAATTGTACTAATAAAACTATCCCTATTATATATACTAATATGGTTATTATATTATATCTAATTCTATCATTTTTGCCTTTTACTTTTCCCAATTACTCACCTTCTTTTATCTTAATTATTGTTAAAAATATCTTGTTAATATATATTTGTCATCAAATAAGTTTTCTACATAGTATCCAGCTTTTTTTATTATTGGATAGATTATTATTGTTATTAATGTATTAAATAATATTTCTACAGCTAAGATTTTTGAAAAAGCAAATATTTCTATTGTTCCTTCGGTTCTTAATATTGTTAACACATATACAGCAATTTCGTATATAGCAGTCGTTATTATTACCATAAATGTCACTATAAATCTACTGTCTTTAGAGAAGTTTTTACTTAATATTTCTCCTAATATGCCTATCGTACCTAGTACTAATGCCGATATTCCAACATTTTTACCTAAAATTATATCTATATATAATCCAAATACGATGCCAAACACTAACCCGAAGTTTCCTTTTAATAAATAATCCAATAAATAGTACTAAGATAACATATAAATTTGGCATAATTCCTGCAATATTAAACCACGTAAAGAAATTTGCTTGTAGGAAGTATATTAAAAAAAATACTAATATTATAGAAATTATTGTAATTGTTTTTTTCATTTTATACTTCTTCCTTTCTAGTTTGTAATAACTAAAACTGTTTCTAATTTATCAAAATTAACAGCTGGTTCAATAAGAATATATCTATTAGTCAAATTTTTTGTTTCTACTATTTTCTTTACTAGACCAATCGTAATTCCTTTTGGATATATGCCACCTAATCCTGATGTTTCTACTTTATCTCCTTCTAATAATGTTGCTGTTGTTGGAATGTATGTTCCCTTTAGCATGTCAGTATTTTCAAGATTTCCTTTTACAACAACAGAATCCCTTGCTGTTCCAACTATACTGCTAACAGCACTTGAGGTATCTAGAAGAGTTTGTACCTTCGCAGTAGAATCCGTAACTGAAATTACATGGCCCACTAGTCCCTCATCTGCTATTACCGGCATTCCAACTTTAAGGCCATCATTTTCGCCAATATTTATAACTATAATATTGCTATAATTACTTGTATTTTTATTTATTACATATCCCGGAATCGTAGTATACTCTGTATATTTATCTTTTAAGTTAACATATTCTTTTAATGTTTCATTCTCTGACTTAATTATTTCCAATTCTCTTAAGGACTTTTCTAGTTCACTATTGCGTTCCTTTAAACTTTTATTTTCTTCTTTTAATGTTGACATATCTGAAAAAAATGTATTATTGCCAGTAAATTTATTTTTTAAATATGTTATACCATTTTGTACTGGCATGACAAATGAACTTAAAGCTCCTCCTATATGAGAAAAGTCCTCTATCTTTATATTTGAAATAATTACGATAGTAATCAAGATAATAACAGTAATTATTATTCCTATTATTCCTGTTTTTTTGTTTTTATACATTTACTAGTCCTATGTTAGAATATATTCTAACATTTTCCCTTTCTTAAAACTTGATACTGTAATTTTACCTTCTTTTATTTCTTATTAGTGCAGTTCTTAACTTATCCATATCTTCTATAGTTTTTCCTGTTCCATTTGCAACACAATCTAGTGGTCTATCTGCTATATAGACAGGAATTTCAGTTTTCTGTGATATAAGGGTATCTATACCTTTTATTAACGCTCCTCCGCCAGTTAATACTATACCTCTCTCTACAATATCTGATGCTAGTTCTGGCGGAGTTTTTTCTAATGTTGCCTTGACTAAATCTATGATTTTTTCAATTGACGGTTGCATTGCCTCTTGAATTTGTTCTGATGTAATTATTTTATTTTCTGGCAATCCTGTAGTTAGTTCTCTTCCTCTTATTTCCATAGTCTTTTGTGTAACTAATGGAATCGCGCATCCTAATTCCAATTTCACTTGCTCCGCCGTAGTATCTCCAACCGCTAAATTTAAATTATTTTTTATATAATTTATAATCTCCTCATCCATTATGTCTCCAGCGACTTTTATTGAATCACTTACAACAATTCCTCCTAAAGAAATCACAGCTACTTCTGTTGTGCCTCCTCCTATGTCAACAATCATGTTACCATTTGGTTCAGCTACGTCTATTCCTGCTCCAATAGCTGCCGCCATTGGCTCTTCTATCAAATACACTTCTCTTGCTCCTGCTTGAGCTACGGCTTCTTCAACCGCTCTTTCTTCTACTTCAGTAATTCCTGATGGTACTCCGACTACGACTCTTGGCCTTCCTGCATTATATCTTTTGCATACCTTGGTGATTATATTTTTGATCATCAATTGAGCTGCAGTAAAATCTGCAATTACACCATCTTTCATGGGTTTTACAGCTCTGATTTGTTCTGGA
The DNA here is from genome assembly GCA_945946655.1 of uncultured Clostridium sp. Lineage (GTDB taxonomy): Bacteria > Bacillota > Clostridia > TANB77 > CAG-508 > CAG-245. The sequence continues at coordinate 36,234 of CAMEWM010000007.1, forward strand.
GTTCTCCCTAGCATCTCTTTTGCTTCATGTCCTGTTGCTACAATTTGATTTGTTTGTCTATTTATTGCAACCACTGATGGCTCATTTAGAACAATTCCTTTCCCTTTTATCGTTAATAATATATTTGATGTTCCTAAGTCCATACCTATATCTTTTGATCCAAAAGTAAAAAAACTCATTGTTTTATTCCATCCTCTCTATTGAAAATATGCTTATATATTTTTGATTTCCTATCACTATATGATCTAATAATTCTATACCTAATAATGCAGATGCATTATATATTCTCTTTGTAAATTCTATATCTTCTTTACTTGGCGTTGGGTCTCCACTAGGATGATTATGTACCAAGATAATCTTTGGTGCTCCCATTTTTATTGGTTCTGTTAGTACATCTTTAGGTTCTATTACAGCTGAATTTGTTCCTCCGTACGATACATTGAGAATCCTTAGTAGTATATTTTTGGTATTTAGTACTAGAATTTTTACTATTTCTCTCTTTTCATATTTCATCTCATTCATCAGTAGTGTTGCTACATTTTCTGCTGTTTTTATCTTTATTTGTTCTCCATCTATAGGTCTCGACATTCTTTTATTCAACTCACAAAGAGACTTTATTTGAATAGCTTTAACTTTACCAATTCCTTTAATTTTTGTCAATTCTTCTATTGATACGTTTTGTAAAAACTGTATGTTTTCCTTATCTATTTGCTCAATAGCTAATATTTCTTGTGCTAATTCAACAGATGTTTTTTCTTTAGTTCCGGTTTTTATTATTATAGCCAATAACTCTGAATTTGATAAGTTTTCAATTCCATACATTTGCGCCTTTTCATATGGTCTCTCTAATTTTGGTAGCTTTTTTATCGTCAATAAACATTCCTTCCTACCACTATTTTATTTATATTGCTTTTCTATATATGAATATAGAAATAATGACTCCTAATATACTTGCTATATTTATTTTAAACATCATCGCAAATGTTAATTTTATAATACCTAAATCTAAGGTTAGAGGAGCATCTAGTGATAGTCCAAATTCTTGTCCATAAGACAACCACCACAAGAAATCTACGCCTTCTGTTAATTGTCCAATTAGTCCCCCTATTACTAATCCTGCTAAAATAAATAGTATACATATCCATGCATTCTTATTTTTCATTTCTTTATCCTCCGTTTATAAAAATATAATTAATTTCATTTGTTCTTTTTTGTTTCGCCTTACGGAAATCCAATTTTCACAATCTTATTTTACAACTTGTATTATATATTGAAAATAACTTTTTTTCAATACTTAGAGTTAAATATATTTTTTCATTTTCGCCAAATTTCGCTTTATTTTTTGCTTTTTATGTGATATATTAGCTATTACATTTTTACAAGTATTGTAATATAATATATAAACATTATATTTCCATATTTTGTTCATTTAATTACTCAATGTTTAGTAGTATAATATAAGTATATATTTTAGGAGGTAAGCAATGAAGTTTGAAAAAGTAAACAATGATAAAATAAAAATTACTATAAGTAGTGCTGATCTTGAAGCTAATGATATTGATTTTCATTCTTTTATGTCTAATTCTAATGAAACACAGTCTTTATTTTTATCTGTATTAGATAAGGCTGAAAAAGATTATGGTTTTTCTACAGATAATTATCAATTAAAAGTTGAAACTTTAGCTCTTGATAATGGTAATTTTATTTTAACTATCACAAGAAGTCGTGTTCCTAATATATCTGAAAACAATGTTGAAAAGAAAAAGTTTAAGGTTTCCAGAAAAATACCTAGTCTAACTTCAGCTTCAATTATTTATAAGTTTAATTCTTTTGAGGATTTCTGCGATTTTATCGAATTTTTATCCTCTTCGGAATTAGCAGATATTGATAAAGTTTCAAAAGGCTCGATGTTATATTACTATAATTCATATTATTATTTAATATTTACTAATATAAATGTAAAATATCCTTACTTAAAATCCATGTGTTCTGCTATAACAGAATTTGCTACATACATCGATTATTCTGAAGCATTAGCTGCAAAATTACATGAATCTGCAACCTTAATTATAAAGGATCATGTTATAAGAGTTTCTACAAAATATTTTACATCAAAAAAATAAGGAATTACTTTTAAATTTTAATATTATAGCAAAAGAGATTAACAAAAGTTAATCTCTTTTATTTAATATACATAATTTTGAGGATCTTGTGCCACCCCATTTACTCTTACTTCAAAATGCAAATGATTGCCTGTTGAGTTTCCTGTTGATCCCACTTTTGCAATTAATTGTCCCTGAGATACATATTCTCCTTCTGATACACATAGTTCACTACAATGCCCATACAGAGTCTGTATTCCATTTCCATGTGATAGTATTATGTAGTTTCCATAACCTCCACCATATCCATATTGTGATACAGATACAGTTCCTGATGCTGCCGCATATATTGCCGTTCCCTTTGAAGCACCTATATCAATACCTTTATGATTATCTCTACTTCGAATTCCAAATCTAGATGTTATTGTTCCTGATGTAGGTCTTATCAGACTAATTCCTATATCTACTTTTGCGCCATTATTAACTGAAGTTGGTGGAATTCCTGAACTTCTTGTCGATGCATATTTTTTTGCAACAACCTTTTTCTTATATAAAGAAGTCACACATGTCTCTACATCCGTAGTTTCAGCTTCACTAGTATTATACTTTTCAAGAATTGTTATTTTATCACTATTTGTACTTTCCTTGTCCTTTAATTCTTTTACAACTTGTTCAGCATCTTCGAAATTTGCAAGATAATATTTTTCCTCTCCATCTTCTAACAATGCATAATATCGATAATAAGATATACCTTGTCCAACTATTTTATTATATATTTCATCATCATTAGTTTGTACATTTTTCTTCAACAAACATAATTCATATTCTGGCATAGAATTTATTTGTATAAAAGCTAAATTTTTGCCATCTCCCTTTTGTATTGCATCATTTATTCTAGCTTGTAATCCACTCTTATTTTGAGTATAACCTATAAACTCTCCATCTAAAGTTACAGTATATGTTGGCTTAAAGAAATATGCTATCAAACAGACGACTATTATCGTTGCAATTACAATTAATAACGCAAGTTTTATAGAACGCTTAAAATGCGTCATTCCTCTTTTTACTATATTTATACTAAACAACTCCCATCTTTTATTGTTTTATATATTTTATATCAATTTTTTATTTTTAACAAGTCTATTTTTTAAATTTATAATCGGTTATCTCTATTTATTATTTTTCCAAAAATAAAAGGCCTTAATTTAAGGTCTTTTAACTGTCTTATTGTAATTCATTTTTTACAGTTTGGATTTCTGTTGGTGTTGCTTGTTGTGCTGGTTTATAGTATCCCTTTGTTTGCGCTATTTTGAATAGTTCATATTGAAAACTTTCATCATTATTTCTTATTTGTTGTATTGTTTGTCTCAATTGCATATTTTCAGCTTCTGATATAACTCCTTGATATGTTTTCAAACTTGATTTTACACCTTCTAATATATCATTTACCATCGTCTTCTCGTCCATATTATACCTCCTCTATAAAATTAATGTGTCTCCACGCTAGATGTTTAAAAATGACATTAGTTTTTGTTTCGTATTTAGTGCATCTTGTGCTGATTTAGTAAATATTTGTTTTATTTGTGGATCAACAGCTTGTGATGCATATGTGTTTAGTTTTTGATAGTTTGTCTCATGCGCACCTATTAAGTGGCGTAAATTTTGTAATTCAATTTGACTTAAGTTCGTCATCATTATAACTTCCTTTCTACGTTTTATATATTTATTATTTACATATTTAATTTTTTTATACAAAATAAAAAGGATATAATTTTATATCCTTTCTTAAATTAATATTTTTTCTATTTCTTTCCAATTATTAACACGTATTAGTCCGTCTTTTTTTAGTTCTTCATCTGGTATATCTTTATTATGATATGCAGAAAATAATAGTTTCTTTTCTGCATTTCCTTTTAAATTTGATGCTTTATCATCTATTTTTATATCACAATCTATAATTTCTTTGCTACTTGTAAATACATATTGTTGTGGTTTTATGAAAGGAAAAGTTTTAATAAGATAATTAAATTTATTTTTTAAATGTTCTGCCGATTTCCACTCATCATCCTTAAAGATATATGCCGTTACTATGTACAGTTCATATTTTTTATTTAATTTTTCCATTACTTCATATGCATCTGGCAAAATATATGTATAATCATAAATATTCTTATTTCCAAAAAAAACTTTCCATTCTTCTCTCTTATATTCCGGAATAATATCCTGAATATAATAAGTCTTTATATCTTCTTCTCGATATGATGTACCTAAAAATTCATTGATGATAGCTAAAAATCCTCCTCCACAGATAACATCATCCATATCGATCATTATTTTTTTCATTATATTATCTCCAATCCTGCAAACTTTGCCATTAATCTTTTATGTCCCACTTTATCAAATTCCAAATCTACTTTTATATCATTTCCTTCTTCCTCTAATTTTGTAATAGTTCCTTCCCCAAATTTTTTGTGATATACTCTTTGTCCTATTTTATATTGTGATAAATCAACGTTTTCTTGTTTGTTTTGTTTTATAGAATTTAAAAAACTTTCAGCCGTTCTAAATTGAAAAGTTGACGATTTACTTTGTTCCCCAAATACTTTAGCTGCAACATTTTTATCTTCTGAATCCATTTTGTAAGTTTTAACAGTTTGTCCCTTTCCGTAACTCCATCTATATCCATAATCTTTAAATTCCTCTGAACTATTTAATGAATTATTATCAACAACTTCCGCGTATCCTTCTAATAATTCGTCTGGAATTTCTTTTACAAATCTCGACACCTGATTATAACTTGTTGAACCAAATATCGTTCGATGTTTCGCACATGTTAAATATAGATATTGTTTTGCTCTAGTTATCCCTACATAAAATAATCTTCTTTCTTCCTCTAATTCTTTAGGTTCTCCTATTGATTTGTACCCAGGGAAAATACCTTCTTCCATTCCAGCTAAGAAAACAACTGGAAATTCTAGACCTTTTGCACTATGCAATGTCATTAATGTAACAGAATCTTCCTGATCCTCCATTCCGTCAATATCGCTTGAGAGAGTTATACTTTCCAAGAATTCAGCTAAAGTATTGTCTGCAGATTCTTCTTCAAATTCAATCGCAACTGTTAAAAATTCCTCTAAGTTTTGAATCCTTGTTTCTGCTTCTACACTATTTTCTATTTCTAAGGCTTTTGTATATCCTGTCTTGTTCAACGTTTCTTTTATCAAATCCGATATTTTTAATTCTTCCTTCCTTGTTCTTAGTTCTTCAATTTGTTCGATGAATTCTCTAGAATTAGAAAAAACTCTATTTAATCCATATTCTTGAGCATTTTTTATTATTTCATACATTGATGTTCCTGTTTTCTCTGATATTTCTTGTATTTGGTCTAAGCTTGTCTTTCCGATTCCACGCTTTGGTTCATTTATTATCCTTTTTAAAGAAAGATTATCTGCAGTGTTATGTATTAATCTTAAATAAGCTATTATATCTTTAATTTCTTTTCTCTCATAGAATTTAAGCCCCCCAATGACTTTATAAGGAATATCCTCTCTCATCAGAATATCTTCTATTGCTCTAGATTGAGCATTCATTCTATAAAGAATAGTAAAATCTGAGTTTTTATAATACTCTTCTGTTTTTAAATGTGCTATCTGTTGTACTATATATCTACCTTCATCATATTCATCTTCTCCGCAATAAATGCATGGAAGGTTTCCTTCTTCATTCTCAGTCCATAATTTCTTTTCATATTTATTCTCATTGTGTTTAATCACTGCATTTGCTGCTTTTAATATATTTCCTGTGCATCTGTAATTTTGCTCTAGTTTTATAATTTTTGTTCCAGGAAAGTCTCTTTCAAAGTTTAGAATATTACTAATATCCGCTCCTCTAAAGCTATAAATACCTTGATCATTGTCTCCTACTGCTGTGACATTTCCATATTTAGAAGCTAATAAAGATATTAATGTGAACTGTGCTTTATTGGTATCCTGATATTCGTCTACTAATATATATTTAAATTTTTCTGTATAGTAATCTAATACATCCGGATTTTCACTTAGTATTTTTATAGTGAAATTAATAATATCATCAAAATCTATTGCATTATTCTCTCTTAGTTTTCTTTGATATAGCTCATATATTTCTGCTATCTTTTCTTTTCTAAAATCTCCAGCATATTTTACTCCATACGCTTTTGGATCTAGCATATCATTTTTTCCATTACTTATTTCTGAAAGGACTACTCTATCTGTAAATATTTTGTCATCAACTTTTAGTGATTTTAAGCATTCTTTTACTAGAGTCTTTTGATCAGATGTATCAAATATTACAAAATCCGATTTGAAACCAATTCTATCTATATATTTTCTTAGTATGCGTACACAAATGGAATGAAACGTTCCCATCCATAAATCTTTAGCTGCATCTCCAATTAATTTTTCTATTCTTTCTTTCATTTCATTTGCAGCTTTATTTGTAAAGGTTATAGCTAATATATTCCATGGTTTAACTCCATTTGCAATATCATATGCAATTTTATGTGTTAATACTTTTGTTTTTCCACTTCCTGCACCTGCAATAACTAAACAAGGTCCTTCCGTTGCAAGTACTGCTTCTTGCTGTTTATCATTTAAGCCATTTATTATCTCTTCTTTATCCATATTATTTTCCTTCCATAAATTTTATATTTTCATTAGTTTGTAAATAATTATATAGTCAACAACTTTAAAAGTCAAGAATTTTACTAAACATATGTTTGTAATGTTTTTTTATTTTTACACATAATATTCTCCTAGAGTATACTGTTACATAATATAGCTACTAGGAGAATATTATTTTATATTTTTTCTATTATTTTATCTAAGGAATCTTTTATTTCTTTAGCACATTTCCTATATACTTGAACTGGATATCCCCATGGATCTTCTATATCTTTGTCATCTACTTCTGGGCCATAAGCATATTCTTTTATAGTAAATATTTTATGAGCAAGCTCTGGATATTTATATTCTAAAGTTGTTAATATCGCATGAGTTGCACATAAAATCAAGTCCATATCTCTTATATTACTGTCTTTAACATTTAAAGATTCATGTTGTAGTATATCAACATCATAGTCCTCTTGCATCACCATTACAGCTTCATCAGTTGAAAACTCTCCAGTAGAAGCATGTAATCCTGCAGAAAATATCTCTACATCACTTCTCCCCACATCTTGTAGCATCTTTTTCATCATACCTTCAGCCATGACACTTCTACAAGTATTTCCTGTACATATAAACATTATCTTTGTAACTTTTTTGTCATTTTCTTGCATAATTATTTCCTCCCTTTATATGTCTTCTAAGTAATTTTATATCAATCTTAACTATTTTTCAATATTTATCCAATATTTACTGCTATTAGACCTATAATAAAGCCTAAAATACTCCCTATAGTAGATACTCTACCTTTATATAATTCATTTGACTCTGGAATCAGTTCTCCTGAAATTATGTATAACATAGCTCCTGCAGCAAAAGAAAGGCATATGGCAATAACACTATTAGATATATCTCCTATTATTTTGCCAACAAATGCTCCTATTCCAGTCGTAACTCCAGATAATATTACATATGCTAAAACCTTATTTGCACTCATTCCTCCATTTTTCATAGGAACAGCCATTGATATGCCCTCTGGTTGATGTCAAAGTATACAGTTTTGTTTAATATTGTTTAGTTGTTTAAAATTAAAAAATAAATCCACTTGTTTATCTTGATGTATTTCTATTCTGTTGATAATCACTTTCATAATTTCTGGAGTCGGTTCTTTTAATTCTAAAAATTCTTTTACTATATTTGTTATGCTTTGTGTATCATCTTTCTTAGAGTTGTTTTGCATTTCTTTTATTTCTATGTACTCACTTTCTTTTTGTCTTGCTTTATCTTTTAGTTTTTCAAATAATCTTTCATACATTTCTTCGCTTATTTTTCCATCTAATTTATCAACATACATTTGATCAATATTATCATTTATAAGTTTTACTTCTGTTTCTAGTTTTTTTAGTCTTTTTTCGTAATCATACTTACTTCTGCTATTTTTAATATTTAATTCTATTTTTTCACTATCAATATCTTCAAATAATTTTCTTATATATTTTAGCACGGTTTCTTCTAAACTCTCATAACTAAATCCATGAGATGTGCATAAGCCTAATTTTGAGTTTCTACGGTAATTGTTACATACCATATAATAATGACCATTCTTTTTTCCTCTTACGCCTATTTTATGATGACATTCATAGCAAAAAAGTAAGCCATCTAATGAAAATTTATTTTTCTTTTCATTTCTGTTGTAACTTTGAACTATTATCATTTTTTGTACCATATCAAAAACTTTTTTATCTATTATTGGTGGGTGTGTATTTTCTACAATATTCCATTGTTCCTTTGGATTTGGTCGCAGTTTTCTATTTTTATAACTTATTCTGCTCCTTTTATTTTGTTCGGTTGTTCCTATATACACTTTATTTCTTAATATATTTTTTATTGTTTTATTTTCCCAGAATGAGTCTTTGCTATATCTTGACTGATTGGCTGTAGGAATATTATTGCTATTCAAATAATCTCTTATAGTCCCCACTTGATTTCCGCGAAATAGCCATATCAAAAATAGTTTTTACTATTTCAGCTTCTGGTTCACAAATTATTAGTTTATTTTTATCGTTTGGGTCTTTCATATACCCTATTGCAGTTTTTCCTCCTACCCACTTTCCTTGTTTTTGCATAGTATGCAGAGCTGTCCTAATTTTTTTCGACAAGTCTTTAGAATACATATCATTTAATATTGATTTAAAAGGTGCAATATCATTGTTACCATTTGTTGTTTCAAAAGTATCTATACCGTCTGTTACTGAAACATATCTAACATTATTTTCTGGAAACCATTTCTCTATGTATTCTCCGGTTTCTACGTAATCACGACCCAAACGAGATAAGTCCTTTGTTACAACCATATTGACTTTTCCTGAATTAATATCTCTAATCATTCGCTGAAAAGCGGGTCTGTTGAAGTTTGTTCCCGTGTAACCTTGGTCAATATAAATATCTACTAATTCGTATTTCCATCCTAGTTTCTCCACATATTCTGTTAGTAAAGTTCTCTGATTTTTTATACTTTCACTTTCATCATAACCTCTATCTACATCTTCTTTAGATAATCTTATATAAATTGCTACCTTGTATATTGTTTTTTCTGTTGGCTCAATCATTATTCCTCCTTCCCATGCTTGACAAAAAACAATTTGAATTCAGCTTAAGTTATAACTAATTTTTTAGAGATTTTAAATGTTGAAATTATAAAATTTTTTTATTATTTTTTCTCTAATATATCAATTAGCAGACGTTCTATTAAGCTTTCTAATTCTTCACCATTTTCATCAAAATACACATTAATTTTAAATGATTCGCACATAGTTTTCCCCTGTTCGTTTTAATTTGTTTATTCAATTTATATGTTTTAAAAAATTTATTATTCACATATAAATTATCGATGTGAAGGGGTATATTTTGAAAGATAAACACCAAAAATATGCAATTAATCGCATAGCTTTCGCTATCACACACCTACCCTATTAAGTTTAAAAAGTCTTTTTGATTTCTTCTATTTATTGAAACTACAAGCTTTTACTAGATATTAAAACTGTCTAAATTTTAGTTTTTTAAACTTAAAATTTAGACAGTTCTTACTTATATATTTTTGAAAATTTTAGGATATTTTTTATCTTGGTATAGTTAGTGTTGAATTTTCTATAACCTCATATTCATTTTCTGTTTTATCGTATGTAACATAGTTTTGAGTTTAGGTTCTACTTTTGTAAAATATTTTGTATTTTCACCAGATTGTGAACAACCACCTTCCCCAATAATAAATCCATTGAATAACCATATATCCCTAATCTTCAGGGTGTTTCAATTTGCTCTCTTTTCTCATTTCTTGCAATACATTTGTTATTATTTCAGTTGCTTCTAAGCATCCTTGACTAGCTGCTTTTTGTATGAGTTCAATACCTTGTTTTTTATAATATGGCATTTTGAGATAACGCTTTCCTATTAGTAATTGTATTTCAGGATCATTTGTTGTTGTTTCTATATAAGCTATACAACTATCTCTATTTTCTTTAGATATCTCTGGATTTTGCTTTTTACTAATCAATAAATATTCTAATCCTTTTTTAATATTTTTTTCTACAAGATCACCATTTATAAATAATTTTCCAACAAATATTAAGGCTTCATCATCCTTTTTTTGTAATAATTCTTTTATATAAGCATCAATACTTGGATATTCATACGATTTTACAATACAAGTTGCATAGAAAATTACATCTTCATCACTAACGAATGTTTTTGGAACTTCTAAAAATTTATTATCTGTTCTACATCTATCAATTTTTGCCTTTAGTCTATGTACTATATCATCATATTCTTCCTTTCTTAAATATGCTAGTCTTCGATGATATTCTCTAGCTGGATGTTTATATGGTATTTGCTTTAACATATATTGGACTAAATCCATTTCAGAATTTAGCAATTCAAACATCTTATTTAAGTTTTGTTCTTCTTTAGGTCGTAATGCCAAAAGATAATACATTAAAGTAATACATAAATCTATTTCTATTTTTTCTAGATACTCTTTTGCCTTTTTTTCATCTTTATATGTTCCATATTTTCCGGAATATATCAAAGCTAATTTATAATATACCTCATCATCTCTTTCATCTAGAATATCCTCGAAATATTCTTTTGCTTTTTCACAATCAAAATTTACACCTCTACCTAATAAATACATTTCTCCTAAATAGAATTTAGAATTATAAATATTAGAAGCATAATTTTTTTCACACTCTGTGGCTTTATTAAAATATTGAAAAGCCTTTTGATAATCTTGTTGCACATATCTTCCTAAATAATAACACTCTCCTAAATAAAATGTAGCTTCTTCAAAATTATCTTTATGTACTAAATCATAAAACATTTTATATGCTTTTTCATAATTTTTTTCAACACCTTCTCCAGCATAGTAAGCATAAGCTATATAAAATTTTGCTCTTAAATTATGCGGTTCTTTTTTTAGTGCCTTCTTATAATAAAACATTGCTTTTTCATAATCAACATCTACGCCTAAACCAAAATGGTATATTTCACCTAAATATATAATACTTTTAGTATGGTTCTTTTCATTTGCTAATTTATTTAGCATATTAAATGCTTGTTTTTCATCTTTATATGTTCCTTCTCCATATAAAAAACATAATGCTGCATTATATGTAGCTTTAATATTTCCCCTTAAGCTGGCATCAGTCCATAATTCAAATGCCTTTTCTTGATTCTTTTCAATTCCTTCTCCATAAAAATATCTATAAGCTAGTTCATTTATTGCTTCACTATCTCCTTGATTCACCTTTTCAAAAATTGAATCAAGGTTTGCATTTTCTAATTTTCTATCTTCTTCATTAATAGAATTACGTTTTGTAAAGGCTTTTTCAATTTTTTTATAATTTTCCATTATTTTATTTACAACGTTGTCAATATCTGTTTCACTATCAATAGAAGATAGTATTTGGCAACTTTCTTCAAAATTAGTTTCAATAAATGTATCTAATATTTGAGTTGTTTCAATAATTGCTTTTTTATATAAGTTATTACTTAGTGTTTTTGTATAATTAAAGTTAATCCTACATGGATGCTTTACTGGTAATTGCTCAATTTTTTGTTGAAAATCTGTAGACCTTATTAAATTTTTACAATCAATTATTCTCCACGAATCTTCCGTTTGAGTTGCAAGAGTATAATATATAGCTGCTTTTATAATAGCAACATCATATGATTGAACATCGCTTCTCTCAACAAATAAAAAGAAATCATTATAAAAATCAGACCAATTATATGGATATTGTCCTTTTCCAATGAATTTTTTTATATCGCCGTTTTTCAGTGTTAAATCAATTTCCCAACTGATAATATCGGCTTTTTCCTCATCAATATATTCTTCATTCCAGGTATATAATCTTTCTAATGCGGTATTAACAAAAAAATTAAAATCGCTACTTGAAATATCTTCTTTTTGAATATCTGTTATATTATTTTCTTGTATTTTCTGATATCTAATTAAATCTGGTGTAATTAAATATATATAATTATTAAGCATAATTTTTACTACTTTAACATCAGTTAATAATTTTTTCCATTCAATTTTTTTATCAATTTCATTTATATATTCAATATACATATTTTTTTTTGTTTCTGGTGAAGGATGTATCATAATACTGCCACTATCATTTTGTTGTAATATTGTCAATTCTTCTATTTTATTTTTTAATCTTGTTTTCTCTCTTTCTAACTCAACTATTGTACGATTTTTTAATTTATCTGCCACATAAAGTTCTGCTGAAATCATCATACAAATCAACTTCTTTCTTTAATTCTAAATAATACATGTTCATGATATCATAAGAATTAAAAAAAAACAACAATTCATGCAATGTATTTTAGCCTTTATATAATTCATTTGAGAAAATGTCTCAAAGGTCAATCAATTTATACAATATTAAATAACCATCCAGAGATAAAGTTCTGCGAAAAAACAATATACAATTACGTAGAGATTAGACTATTTAAAGATTAGAGCGTAACAATTATGACTTTGAAAAGAAAAGTCAAAAGAATAGCACACAAAAAACAGTCAAATAAACGTGAAGAATCAAATAATTACAACGGAAGAATATATTTTGTAGAATTATAAGTTTAGTTTCGAAATTTAATTAAAATTTTCTAATTCTTCAAGACTTCCCCTCTCTCCTACTCTGTTGTCATTTCCCAAATTATTATGCTATCAAATAATTTATTTGTTCTAGAAACCCACCCTGTAGGAAATACTGTACTATAGCTAGTAAAAAGCAAGCCATGCTTTATTACTGTAACTGTTGCACTTTTTATACATTCTATCGTTATATAGATGCTTAGCATTATCATTACAATTATTAATATTTTTTTGATAAGCTGATTTTTCATATAACAATTTCTCCTAAAACTTAATTCGTGTTGTTATTTTATAAAATATATATTATTCCTTCTGCTATATAGTAGTCTTTATTTGTAACTAATATTTCACATTTTTATATATTTTAAATTCATTTTTCACCTCAAGTAATTTATATCATAATTTCAATCTTTTATTTACAAATTGTTTATTTCTTTCCATTATCTCAATTTTTCTTCTAATTATAGTTTTTGTATCATTTATAATGATTTCCTTTTCGCAATATATATCACAAGGATACCATCTCTTTATTTATAGCTTTCTCATTTTATAATGGCATTGAAATGCCACAATTTTTCTTTATTACACAATTTCTTTCTTCTAGTTGTCAACTATTTACATATAGTAACAGAAGAAAAGACTAAATTTCAAATCGTTTCTTAAGCATATTTCAATTGGTGTCTACTTTGGAATATTCCTTCTGGTATGTCATGAATACATATTGCAATTGCTAGCGAATAACCTAGCCCTAATGATGCACCAAATCCAGAACCTATAGCTAAACCTTCCGGAAAGTTATGTATTGCTAGTCCTATACTAGTAATAATTCCAGCTCTTAGTAACTCGTTTTTTCTTTCTTTTATGTCTGAACAATTTGTATCGTTAAATTTTTTATCTACTATCTTATTGCATATAACCATACATAGTATACCTAATATTATTCCTATTATTACACTCATTACGCTTGATATATTTAAAGCTTCTGGTATTAGATCAAAGCTTACTATTGCTGTCATTAATCCTGCTGCTAAAGACAGTATAAAACTTAAGATTTTATTAGATGGATTTCTAAATGTTATCCCTACTATTCCACCGATCGTTGTTCCAAATGTTCCAAAAAATAATCCAAGTAATGTAACTCTTAGTAAATCATTCAATATTTTTTCCTCCTAATATTAAAGTATATTAACAAATTTTCTTTTAATACCTTATTTTTATATACTTTAAAAGAGTCTCAAATTTTGAGACTCTTTTATGAATAATCTACTGTACATACGTTTTAATATCTTTCTAGTATGTTGCACTGTTTATTGTACATGTTACGGTTTCAGAATTCTTTTCATATTTTCTGGTTAATGTATATTTAAAACTTTCTTGTGTCTTATTACTTGAACGTTTAAGTTTTGTACATGTTCCAAATGGCGCTAATTCTTTCGTTGATTTTGAGTAATTCATTATAATCTTTGTTCCTCCTGGGCAGTTCTCATATATCCACTTTAAGTCTTGCCAATAAAGTCTAATACATCCTCCACTATATGCTCCACCCATTTGTGCATAATTACTACTATTTATTTTATGAGGTTTTGATTTGCTATATGTCATAGTATGTAAGAATCCTGGTGGATAGCTTACAGCTCCTGGCGTTGAATATGCACTTCCATTACTTGGTCCATATCCTCCTCCGTACCATCCTCCAATGGCACGCCATTTATTCCATCTGTTACTGCTAAGCTTATAGCTACTCTTATATCCCCCTCCTGGAGCATATTTTGCTACTGTACATAGCGAAGATCTTACTGGTATTGTGTATTTATTATCAGAATCTTTTGCTAATACTGTCAGTGTACAATGTTCAAATTTCTTATCCATATTTATTACAATTCTATAATCATATTTATTTTCATATCCTATTGTCTTTATAATAGCATTAGTTCCCGAATAGATTTTTGCTTCATCTGCCTTTTTTGATACATCACTTATATTATAATTAGTTCTACCATCAAGTAACTTTCCATTACTATCATAGAATAGTTTGTATCCGTTACTATCAACTTTATATATTGTAATTTTACATGTAGCTTTATGTCCATTAATATCTGTTGCTGTTATCGTTACAATTCCACCTTTTTTGGCTGATATGGTTCCGTTTGAACTAACAGTGGCTATGCTATCATTACTACTTGTCCATGATATTTTTCTCGAGTCACTATCTGCATTGGTTGGTGATATAGTAGCTTTTAATTGTACCTTGTCTCCATTATTACATCCTATCATTATATTGCTTTTATTTAACTTTATACCTGTTGGTGAAGTTATTACTTTTACTGTGCATTCATCAGATGCTCCATCACAACTTGCTACAATTGTAGCCGTGCCATTTTTTAGCGCTGATATTTTACCACTTTGTTCTAATTTCACTACTTTCTCATCTGTTCCTTTGATAGTCCACATCACATTCTTATTTTTTATATCCGGGGTAATATTGGCCGTTAAATTCTCCGTATTTGAATATTTTTTTCCACTTATATCTAATGTTACAGAATTTTTATTAATTTTAATACTTGTAACTTTATTAACAACAGTTAACTTGTATTCTGCTTTTATACTTTCATCTTTTATATATTTAGCTATTATTGTAGCATTACCACTTGCAACAGCTGTTATTTTTCCATTTTCTACTGTTGCTACTTTTGTATCACTACTTTGCCATTTAATTTCATTTTGATCAACACTATTAGGCTCTGTTTTTGCTGTTATTGCTTTACTTTCTCCTACATTTAAAGTTCCACTCGTTTCACTTAACGTTATTTTTGTTACATTTGCTACAACATTTAGCTTATATTCTGCTCTTATATTC
>CAMEWM010000008.1 GCA_945946655.1 uncultured Clostridium sp.
TGAAACTTTTCTAAATTGCACTGGACTAACAGGAAATATACCAGAAGCATTATTTGCAAACTGTCCAAATGTAACTAATTTCGAATATACTTTTTTATGCTGTAGTGGATTAACTGGAAGTATCCCAGAAGGATTATTTGCAAGCTGTCCAAATGTAACTAGTTTTGGAAAGACATTTGAAGAGTGTAAAGGATTAACAGGAAGTATCCCAGAAGGATTATTTTCAAACTGTCCAAATGTAACTAATTTCGACAATACTTTTTCAGACTGTAGTGTATTAACTGGAAGTGCACCTGAATTGTGGAAGAGAACTAATGTAACGAAGTACTCAGAATGTTTTGAAAGATGCACAAATTTGGATAATTATTCAGATATTCCTGATAATTGGAGATAACGTAATATGTATTTAACTGCTATATGCTTAAAATATAGCAGTTTTTTCATGATCGTATTGCAAATAAAAAGTTAAAAAATAAAAGTAAAAAAATCATTAAAAATGTTTGACAAATTATATTTATTAATAGATAATATAAAATGAAAAAATATCAAACAATGAGATAAAATTGCTTAAGTTACAAAGGAGGAATTTTAATGTACGTATTTAATAAGATAACGGTAACACCTCAATTACCTGATAGAATAAATAAGTTATCTGAAATAGCAGGTAATTTATGGTGGGCATGGAATACCGACTTCTTAAAATTATTTAAAGTGATAGACGGAGATTTATGGGAAACTGTAGAAAAAAATCCTATTAAATTTTTAAGACTTGTATCACAAGAAAAATTAGAAAGAGTAGCTGAAAATCCCGAGTTTTTAAAAGAATATGATAAAATAGCCAATAATTTTTCTGACTACATGAATAGCAAAAATACATGGTTTAGAAAAAATTATCCAGATAATAAGAATGATTTAATAGCATATTTCTCAGCTGAGTATGGATTAGATCAAATATTGTCTATCTATTCTGGAGGACTTGGAATTTTATCAGGAGACCATTTGAAATCTGCAAGCGATTTGGGAATACCACTTGTAGCTGTAGGTCTTTTATACAAAAAGGGATTTTTCCATCAAAAGATAAATGGATATGGACAACAAATAGAAGAATATAAAGATAATGATTTAGAGTCATTACCAGTTTATCCAGTTAAAGATGTGGATGGCAAAGATTTATTAGTATATGTAAACATGCCAAAGAAAAAACTATATTTAAAAGTTTGGCAAATAAATGTTGGAAGAGTCAAATTATATTTAATGGATTCCGATATAGATGCAAATATTCCAGAATATAGAGGAATAACATCTACTTTATACGGTGGAAATCAAGAAACAAGAATCCAGCAAGAAATTGTACTCGGAATGGCTGGAACAAGCTTATTAAAGGTACTAGGACTAAATCCAACTGTATATCACATGAATGAAGGACATTCAGCATTCTTAATATTGGAATTGATGAAAAATATAATAAAAGAAAAACAAATATCATTTGACGTAGCAGAGGAAATAGTAGCTTCTAAAACAGTATTTACAACACATACTCCTGTTCCTGCTGGAAATGATATATTCCCGTTGTCTTTAATTGAAGAATACTTTAAAGATTATTGGAATAGACTTTCGATAACAAAGGAAGAATTCTTTAGATTAGGAATGGCTCCAAATGCAGATATATCAAATACTGGATTTAATATGGGAATATTAGCACTTAAATTTTCTGGAAAGAAAAATGGTGTTAGTAAGCTTCATGGGGCTGTATCAAGGGAGTTGTTCGGAGAAGTATGGCCAAACATAGCGCCAAATGAATCACCGATAGATTATGTAACTAATGGTATTCATACATGTACATGGGTGGCTCCAAATATAAAGAGACTATATAATAAATATTTGAAGCCATATTGGCAAGATGATATTCAAAATGATAGTACATGGCAAAAGGTTGCAGATATTCCAGATGAAGAATTATGGAATGCACATATGGAAAGAAAAGTTAAATTGTTAAAGTTAGTAAAGGAAAATATAACAACAAGATTAAAAAGAGAAGGCTACCATTATAACGAAATAAATGAGATAACTTCAAAGTTGAATCCAAATGCTTTAACAATAGGATTTTCAAGAAGATTTGCTACATATAAAAGAGCAACTTTAATATTTAAAGATTTAGAGAGAATTACACAAATACTAAACGAAGCAGGAAAGCCTGTACAAATAATATTTGCAGGAAAAGCACATCCATCTGATAATGCAGGAAAAGATTTAATAAGATATATTCATGAATTATCTATGAAACCACAATTTAAAGGTAAAATATTCTTACTAGAAAATTACAATATAGGATTGTCTAAATATCTAGTAAGTGGCGTAGACGTTTGGCTAAACACACCAAGAAGACCTATGGAGGCGTCTGGAACATCTGGGCAAAAGGCAGCTGTGAATGGAGTTATAAACTTTAGTGTACTAGACGGATGGTGGGCTGAAGGATATAACCAAAAAAATGGATGGACAATAGGAACAAATGCTGAATATTCTTCTTATGAAGAACAAGATAATGCTGATAGTGAGAGCATCTATCAAACTCTAGAAAATAAAATAATTCCAACATATTATGATAAAGATGAAAAAGGTATATCAAAAAAATGGATGGAAATAATGAAAAATTCTATAATGACAAATGCAGGAAGATATAGTACTTCAAGAATGCTTATAGATTATACAAATAAATTCTATATGCCACTTTGTAATTTATACAATAAATATTATGCAGATTTATCTACGGTTGCAGAATTTAATACTTGGAAAAATAATTTATATTTGAATTGGAATGATATTACAATAAAACAGGAAAAAGGAAATTTGGATAATATCACTGTAGATGCAGGAAATAATATTACTGTAAGATGCAAGATATATCTTCCAAATATTTCTAAAGAATCAATAGAAGCACAGGTATATTATGGACAGATAATGGAGAATGGTATTGTCGATAATATAGAAATAATACCAATGAAATTAATCGGTGAAGATTCAGAAAAGAAAGAATATGAATATGAAGCAACAGTTAGTCTTACAACAGGAGGAAATTACGGGTATACATTTAGAGTAATGCCAAAACATGAGATGCTATTAGATTCAGCAAACATGAATTTAATAAAATGGATAACAAAGTAACATGACTCTGCAGAAAGGATATAAGGTAAAATGGAAAATACAACTATAAATAAAAGAGTGTGTGATTTTTCAAAGAATATAGATATAATTCAAACAATTGCTATATTTTTAACTTCACTTCTAGTACCTACTTTCTTAGGACAAATATTAAAGGGAATTTTTGCAACAGACAGTATAGTCGTGACAAATTCACAACTTATAATTGGATCAATTGTAAATACTGCTTTAATAATAGCTGCCCTAAATTTAAAAGGATGGGGGAAAATATTGGGAGTAGTAACTATGCCAAGTATTGCAACTATTCTAAGTGGTTATGTATTTAAGACTGCATCGGTATACATGGTTTATATGATACCTGCAATATGGCTAGGAAATATGGCGTTAGTATTTTGCTATAAAAAAATAATGTTAGAGAAGAATAAGAATTATTTTCTAGCAGGAGTTATAGGAATAATATTAAAGGTAGCAATTATATTTGGCGGATTTGAAATATTAAATTTATTTAGAATATTCCCTCAAAAAATGGTAGCCACTGTGCAGACCGCAATGAGTATAACGCAGACAATGACTGCGACAATAGGAATGCTTATCGCATTTATAATTTATAAGATTGAGACAAGAAAACAAAAAAATAGTTAATTTTAATAGAGTATGCTAATATGCATACTCTATTTTCGTTATATTAAAAAACCTTGACATACAAGGCCTTTTGAAATATAATGGTTACATAATTTTAAGAGAAAATTAGGAGGAATAATATGGCAGATATAAACGAATTAATGCAAGTTCGTAAAGAAAAAGAGCAAAAACTAAAAGATAATGGAGTAAACGTACATCCAGAAAGATATGAAAGAACGCATTCTATAATAGATGCAAGGAATTTGGAAGATGGTACAAAAAATGTATCTATAGCTGGAAGGGTAATGTCTAAGAGAAAACTTGGAAAAATAAGTTTCTTAGATTTACAAGATTTAGAAGGACATCTTCAATTATGCATAAAAAGAGATGATTTAGGAGAAGAAAAATATAAATTTTTGCATGAAACAGTTGATATAGGTGATTTCATAGGAGTAAAAGGAGATATATTTACAACTCAAGCAGGAGAAAAGAGTTTACAAGTTTATGAATATACATTTTTAGGAAAAGCTTTACGCCCACTTCCAGAAAAATTCCATGGAATAACAGATGTAGAAGCTGTCTATAGAGAAAGACATCTAGATTTAATTATGAATGATGAAACTAAAAAGAGATTTATATTAAGAACAAAATTTATAAGATTAATGAGAGAATTTTTAGATAATCATAATTTCTTAGAGGTTGATACTCCAGTATTACAAAATACTGCATCAGGTGCCACTGCTAAACCATTTATAACACATCATAATGCATTAGATATGGATGTATATTTAAGAATATCTCCAGAATTAACACTTAAAAAGCTAATAATTGGTGGATTCACGAATGTGTATGAAATAGCTAGAGACTTTAGAAATGAAGGAATGGATGCAAACCATTTGCAAGACTTCACAATGGTAGAAGGATATAGTGCATATTGGTGCTATAAAGACAATATGAAATTCTTAAAAGAAATGGTAACTTATATATTAAGTAATCTATATGATGGAGACTTACACATAAAGATAGGAGAAAAAGAGATAGACTTTGGAGGAGAATGGCCAGTTGTTTCATTTAGAGATTTAATCTTAAAAGATTGTGGTATTGATATAGACAAATTTGATACAGCGGAAAGCTTATTGGCAGAAATAAAAGCACAGGGAATTAAATTAGAGGCAGATAATATAGAAAGCTTAGGAAGAGGAAATTTAATAGACCAACTATATAAAAAGGTAAGTAGACCTAAAATAATAAATCCAACATACTTAGTTGCACATCCAATAGATTTATCTCCACTTGCAAGAAGTAATGATGAACATCCTGAACTAACAGATAGATTCCAATTAGTAGTAAATGGACAAGAGATAATAAATGGATATTCAGAGCTGGTAGATTCAGAAGAGCAAGAAAGAAGATTAATTGAACAAAGCAAGTTAAAAGCAAACGGAGACGAAGAAGCAATGAGCATTGATAATGAGTACATTAAAGCAATGCAGTTTGGTATGCCACCAATCTCTGGTTGGGGGCTTGGAATAGATAGATTCTTACAATTCTTGACCAATAGTGATAACATAAGAGATGTTGTACTATATCCATTAATGAAACCAAGAACATCTGTAGAGGATGAAGAATAATATAATTAATCTAGCTGAAAATTTTATTTCAGCTAGATCTTTATATTAGCAATATTGAAATTGACATAAAGTGGGGAAAATGATATAATATAATTATGTATCCGTAAACAACGCGCACGCCTGCTACAGATAAAGTAGCAGAGAGAAAGATGGAGGTACAACATGATTGAAGCAATTTGTGGGTACGTAGTGATGAGCCAGATTCTGGGAATCCTGTTCCTTGAGCTCGAGGTCAACAAAGCGGTGTTTGAGATTCTCTTTGGCGCCGTTGTGGTCATTGGCATTTTGCTTATGGCCTGCTCGAAACGGAAGGGCATTGGAACCGGAGTGTTTGTAGGTGGGGTGGCTGCATACGTAATTGTTTGTATGCTTATCCCATATGCAGATACCGTTGCTCGATGGGGAGGCGTAGTCGCTGCATTGGCACTGGTAATTGTGGTAAAAACTATTACCTACCAAATGTTACACCGACGCACAAGAACACATACCCTCAAGTGGTGGCAGACGGCCCTGATCTATATGATCTGAAGGGCCGAATGCTCTACTAACTCCATGGCAATCAAAGCTAAGCACGCACTCTATACCATTAGTTTGGGAAGGGAGCGTGTTATGCTGTTTATAAGAGAATCTAGAACAAGCATAAATTTAGCCAAATGCTTGTTTTTTTGTGTATTTTGTTATAAAATATTAAAGAAAATTATTTTTAAGTAGGTAGAGAAAAATTGAACAAAAAATGGGAAGTAAATGAAGCAGATGATATATTAATAAGTAAGATATCAGATGAATTTAATGTAAGCAGATTAGTTGCAAATATTATAGTAAATAAAGGATTAAAAGACAGTCATGAAATAGAAGTTTTTCTACATCCAAGAAGATCAGATTTTCATGACCCATTTTTGATGCCAGACATGGAAATTGCAACTAATAGAATTATAAAGGCAATAAAAGATAATGAAAAAGTTGCAATATATGGTGATTACGATGTTGATGGGATTACAAGTAGTACGGTTTTAAAAAGATTTTTAAAGGATAGAGGCTTAGAAACGGATGTATACATACCTAATAGGTTGAATGAAGGGTATGGATTAAATGAGGAAGCTATAAAGGAAATATCAGAAAAAAAATACACGTTAATAGTTACTGTGGATTGTGGCATTACAGGAAATAAAGAGATCGAATTAGCAAACTCATTAGGAATAGAAACTGTAGTAACAGACCATCATGAACCTACAGAAGAATTACCAAAAGCTTTAGCTGTTGTAGATTGTAAAAGAAAAGATAATAAATACCCATTTAATGGGCTTGCAGGAGTAGGAGTTGCCTTTAAATTGATACAAGCTATATCAATTAAATTGGGAATAAAAGAAGAAGAATATTTAAAATATTTAGATTTAGTTTGTGTAGGCACAATATCAGACATAGTTCCATTAGTAGACGAGAATAGAACAATATCGAAATTAGGACTTAGACTTGTAAAGCAAACTAAAAATATTGGACTAAAAGTATTATTAGATAGCATAGGTTATCAAAAGATTGACTCTAATACTATATCATTTGGTGTAGCACCAAGAATAAACGCTTGTGGAAGAATGGGACATGAGAAGGAAGCATTAGATTTGTTCCTAACGAATAACATAGAAGAAGCCCAGAAAATAACACAGAATTTAAACAAATACAATTTGGAAAGACAAGAAATAGAAAAAAGGATATTTAATGAAGTACAAGAAATGATGCAAGATCCAGAAGAACAAAAACTCCCATGTATAGTTTTAGGAAAAGAAAATTGGCATCATGGAGTAATAGGAATCGTATCTTCAAAAATAACAGATATATATTTTAAACCTAGTATTTTACTATGTATTGAAGATGATTTGGCAAAAGGATCTGGAAGAAGTGTCCCTGGATTTGATTTACATGAAGCTTTAGAAAAGTGTGGAACATATATAAAACAATTTGGTGGACATAGCATGGCTGTTGGTGTCACAATCGAGAAGGCTAACTTTTCTAAGTTTAAAGATGAATTAGAAGAATACGGAACTAAAATGAATGTGAATTCTATAGTACCAATAATAAAAATAGATGAAAAGATTCAACTACAAGATATTAGTATAAAAGATATAAAGGACTTAGAATTATTAGAACCATTTGGAGAAGGAAATAAAATGCCTTTATTCCAAGTAAGTAATGTAAAAATTGCTTCGATAAGGGCTCTTTCAGAAGGCAAACATCTAAAGATGACTTTGAAAGATGACAATAAATTTATTGATACAATAGGATTTAATATGGGAAATCTATCGTCAGAATATCCTATTGGAACTAAAATAGATGTTGTCGGAAATTTGGAAATAAACAATTATAAAGGAATGGAAAATATTCAAATAAATCTAAAAGATATAAGGCATAGTTTATAAAATAAATACATAAGGTTAGGAGATGATAATATGTCAGAAAATATAAATCACACTATAGAAGAAGTATTAGAGACTGTGAAAAAATCAAATAGAAGAGCAGATTTAAAATTGATAAGAAAGGCATATGATTTTGCAAAAGCACAACATGGAGATCAATTAAGAAAATCTGGAGAACCTTATATAATACATCCAGTTCAAGTTGCATATATATTATCTACTCTTGGATTAGATGAAAGTACTATTTGTGCTGCTCTTTTACATGATGTGGTTGAAGATACTAAAGTAACATTGCAAGACATATCAAAAGAATTCTCTCCTGAAATTGCAGAGATGGTGGATGGCGTAACAAAGCTTGGAAAGCTAAATTATACCAGTCAACAAGAACAACAGGTAGAAAATTATAGAAAAATGTTCCTAGCAATGGGAAAGGATATAAGAGTAATACTTATAAAATTAGCAGATAGACTTCACAATATGAGAACACTAAAATATCTAGCAAGAGATCGTCAGATTGCAAATGCAAGAGAAACAATGGATTTATATGCACCTCTTGCTAATAGATTAGGTATGTACTCTCTAAAATGGGAGTTAGAAGATTTGTCTTTTAAATATCTATATCCTGAAGAATATAGAGAATTAGTAGAAGGCATAGATAAAAAAAGGGAAGAAAGATTAAAGTTCATAGATCAAATAATGGACGAAATCAAAATTGCATTAAAGAAACAAAAGATAGAAGCGGAGATAACAGGTAGGGCAAAGCATTTATACAGTATTTATAGGAAAATGCAAAGAGATAATAAGACACTTGATCAGATATATGACTTATTTGCATTAAGAATAATTGTTAATTCTGTAAAAGACTGCTACGCAGCTTTAGGTGTTGTGCATGAACTATATAATCCAATGCCGGGAAGATTTAAAGATTACATATCAGTACCAAAACCTAATATGTATCAATCTTTGCATACTACTCTAATAGGTCCAAAAGGAACTCCATTTGAAGTGCAAATACGTACTTGGGATATGCATAGAGTTGCTGAATATGGTATTGCAGCCCATTGGGCATATAAAGAGGCAAGTTTCTTTGGAGGGAAAAAAGCAAATGTAACAGTAAGTGAGGACAAACTATCTTGGCTTAGAGAAACTCTTGAATGGCAGAAAGATATGCAAGACCCTCAAGAATTTTTAAATACATTAAAGACAGAGTTGTTTGAGGATGAAGTTTATGTATTTACTCCAAAGGGAAAAATTCAAGTACTACCAAAGGGCGCTACTCCTATAGACTTTGCATATAGCATTCATGAGGAAATAGGAAATCATATGACTGGATGTAAAATAAATAGTAAAATGATGCCTATTGTAACTAAGCTAAAGAATGGTGATATTGTAGAAATATTAACATCAGATAAGTCTAAGGGACCTAGTAGAGATTGGCTTAAATTTATAAAAAGTAGTACAGCTAAAACTCGTATACAACAGTGGTTTAAAAAGCATGAAAGAGTAGAAAATATTGCAAAAGGAAAAGAAGCTTTAGAAAAAGAAGTTAAGAAAATTGGAATGAGCTATCCTGAATTATTTAGACCAGAATTTGTAGATGTAGCAATTGATAGATATAAATTTAATGGCATAGATGATATGTTTGCAAGTGTTGGATTTGGAACAATAACAGCAAACAAGATAGTGTCAAGAGTACTAGAAGAATATAGAAAAGTACATAAAGAGGAAAACATTGAAGCTAAAATAGAAGAACTATCAAAAGAAAAAATTAATAACAAACCTTCTACAAGTGGAGTAATAGTAAAAGGAATAGATAACTGTTTAGTAAAATTATCAAAGTGTTGTAATCCAGTGCCTGGAGATGAAATAATAGGATATATTACAAAAGGAAGAGGAGTATCTGTACATAGAAAAGATTGCAAAAATGTAAAAGATTTATTATCAGAAGAAAATAGAATGATAGATGTATCTTGGTACACGGATAAGCCTTCAACATATAATGTTGACATTATTGTATATTCTAACGATAGAGATGGATTGTTAGCTGATATAATTGCAACAGTTACAGCGGAAAAGACACCAATAATAGTAATAAATTCTAAAGTATCAAAAGAGAGAATTGTATTAACGGAATTGACAATAGAAGTTAGCAACATAGCACAATTAAATAGTGTTCTAAAAGCAATAAGGAAAATTGATAGTGTTTATGAAGTAAAAAGAAATAAATAAAAGAACCATTTAGGAACATGTGGAACCATCAACAACTGTTCCTAATGGTACACAGGGAGAGAAACAGATGATATTAAAAAGATTAAAAGTCCAAACTACTTTGGGTGAAGCTACAAATTGTTATATAGTAGAGGACGAAGAAACAAAAGAAACAATGGTTATCGATCCGGGAGGAGAGATTGAAAAAATTGTTGAAATGTTAGATATTTTAGAGGCAAAGGTAAAGTATATATATTTAACTCATTGCCATGGGGATCATATAGGAGCAGTAACAGCATTAAAGAATAGAAAAGGCGGAAAAATTTTAATTCATAGAGATGATGCTGATGGACTAAATGATGAAAATATTAATTTAAGTTCATGTATTGATATGGGAAATATAGAACTAGAACCTGACTCTAGAGTAGATGATGGAGACTTAATTCATATAGGAGAATTGGAATTTAAGGTTATTCATACTCCAGGACATACAAAAGGAGGAAGTTCATTATATTGCGAAAAAGAAGGCTTGTTATTTTCTGGAGACACATTATTCAGAGGAACTTGGGGAAGAACAGATTTACCAACTAGTTCTTTTGAATCAATAATAGATTCGATTACAAAGAAATTATTAATTTTACCAAATGAAACAATAGTGTACCCTGGACATGGAAAATCAACACTAATAAAAGAAGAAAAACCAATTTATTTGGAATTAAAACCAAGGCAAGATATATAGAAGGAGGAAAATATGGGAAAGACAGAACCAAGAACATTACCTGGTTTTATGGAATTATTGCCAAATGAGCAGATTTTATTTGACCAGATGAAACAAAAAATAGAGGATTCGTATAAAACATTTGGATTTTTACCAATAGATACACCAATAATCGAATCATCTGAAGTATTATTAGCAAAGGCTGGAGGTGAAACTGAAAAGCAAATATATAGATTCACAAAAGGTGATAATGACCTATCTTTAAGATTTGATTTAACAGTTCCACTTGCTAAATATGTAGCAAAGAATTATGGAA
Source organism: uncultured Clostridium sp. (assembly GCA_945946655.1). Classification (GTDB taxonomy): domain Bacteria; phylum Bacillota; class Clostridia; order TANB77; family CAG-508; genus CAG-245. The sequence continues at coordinate 11,062 of CAMEWM010000008.1, forward strand.
ATTTAAATTTTCCATTTAGAAGATATCAGATAGGAAAAGTTTATAGAGGAGAGAAAGCTCAAAAAGGTAGATATAGAGAATTCTATCAATGTGATATAGATATAATTGGAGATGGAGAATTGGATATAATAAATGATGCAGAGATACCTTCAGTTATATACTCAACATTTAGAAAATTAGGATTTGAAAACTTCACGGTAAAAATTAATAATAGAAAGATATTAAATGGATTATATGAAAGCATCGGACAAAAAGAAAATTCTGTTGAGATCATGAGAATTATCGATAAAATAGAGAAGATTGGTGAGGATGCTGTAAAAGAAGAAATATCAAAATTAGGTGTTTCTGATAATGATATCGAAAAAATAATCAATTTTATTAAGATAGATGGCACATCTGATGAAAAAATAGAAAAATTAGAAAATCTTCAAATTGACAATGAGACATACCTAATGGGAGTAAATGAACTTAAAGAGGTAATAAATAATATACGATTATTTGGAGTTCCTGAAAAGAATTTTACAGTTGATTTAACAATAGCAAGAGGACTAGACTATTATACAGGAACTGTATATGAAACTTTCTTAAATGAATACAGAGAGCTTGGAAGTGTTTGCTCTGGTGGAAGATATGAGAACTTAGCAGAAAATTATACAGATAGAAAGTTACCAGGAGTTGGAATTTCTATAGGGCTAACAAGATTGTTCTATAAACTAAATGAGTTAAATCTTATAAAAGCTGATAAAAAGTCAATATCAAACATTTTAATAATTCCAATGACAGAGAAAAAAGAAGTTCCTTTTAAATTAGCAACAGATTTAAGACAATTAGGTGTAAATACAGAAATATATCTGAGTGATAAAAAAATAAAAGCAAAAATGAAATATGCAGATAAACTAGAAATTCCATATGTTGTTGTTATTGGTGATGAAGAAATAGAAACTAAAAAAATAAAATTAAAAAATATGACAACTGGAGAAGAAATAGAATTAGATTTTGATGCAGAAAGTATAAAGAAAATAATTGATTAATAATAGGAGATAAATAAAATGAAAAGTAAAAAAGTATTAGTAGCATTTATAATAATCTTAGTAATATTAATAATTTGTGGAGGAGCTTTTGCATATATTTTTTATCAAACAGATTTATTAAAGACTAACGCACAATTGTTTTCTAAATATGGAAAGGAAGCAATTAATGATATAGCAGAATTCTTCTATGATGAAAATATAAATGCATATTATGAGAAGAAATTATCTAGTAATAGTGAAAATGATGGAAATGTAAACATCAAGGTACAGATAAATAATGATGATGAAGATGTTACATTAAATGATACTGCTTTAACATTTAATGGAGCTACTGACGTTTATAATAAAAAAGCAGAGCAAAATATCGACCTAAATTATTCTAATAACGAAAAATTTTCATTTGCATATGTAAGAAATAATGATTTATATGCTTTAGCATCAGATGAAATAGTAAATAAATATATTGCTGTAGACAATAATAACTTAAAAGAATTAGCTAATAAATTAGGTGTAGAAGACACAGCAGATATTCCAGATAGAATAAATCTAGAAGAATATCAATCTAAGTTAAATAAAGAAGAGATAGAATCTTTACAAAATAAATATATGAGCATAATAACTAATCAACTTGTAGAAGAGGACTTTAGTAAAAAAGAAGGAAAAGAAAATGCATATGTATTAACAATTCGTGATGAAAAATTAAAGGTAATACTTACTAATATAATCAATGAATTAAAAAATGAAGCATTTGTATTAGATACGCTAGAAAGCCAAGACGAAATTAAAGAATATCAAGACAATATAGATACATTGACAGAAGAGCTAAAAAATGAAGATTTTTCAGATGCTAGTATACAAATAACTGTAGAAAAAGCTGAGAATGGTATTGCAAACATTCAATTATCAATGATTTCTCAAAGTGAAAGTATGACTTTAGATATTACAAAATCAAATGAAGCAAACATAACTATAAATGTTAAATATGAATCTAATAGTAGTTCATTATATGATGAAGATGAAAATACTACTTCACAAGAATTTACTATAGAGTTGAGTAAAACAGCTACTACAGATGGATGCAAATACAATCTTTCTGGAGAAATAGAAGATAGTAAAATTTCGTATAGCATAGAGTTGACAGGTTTGTCAACAAATTCTGTGACAGAAAAATACATTATAGAATATACACAAGATGACGATACTAATTTTGCGTTAGAATATAATAATAAAATAAAGTTCAAAGATAATGTAGAAACTACAGATTTAGACGAAGATAATACTGTAATATTAAATGACTATAATGATGCTGATGAATTACAAAATTTAATACAACAAATTGGAGAGCAAATAATAAAAGTAAACGGCGAGAAAATAAATAGAGCCATGGAAGATGCTGATAGTACGAAGGAATATGGATTAATAGTTTATGTTATAAAACAACAACAAGGAATCATTGAAAAAGCGCAACAAGCACAACAAAATAATCTAGAAAAAATACAACAAGAAACTGAACTTATGAATGAACAATTAAGAGAATTTGACAATTACTTAAATACAGAATCTTATGAATAATAAAAAATGAAGTGGATATTTTATTTATCTACTTCATTTTTTTATAGAAATCATTTTAAAACTTCATCCAATACTTTAGATAAATATTTCATACTAGCCATTGATTGTTCTAATGTATTACCTGTTGCACCAACTTCAATTATACAAGCTGCTCTGCCAAGTTGCTGATTGTATCTACTATTTCGTAGCAAAATAGGTCTAAATAAGCCAGGATACAATTCATTGGCTTTTGCTTGAACCTTAATAGCAAATTTTAAATTTTGTTGCCAATTTGGATGTTCTAATCCACCACCATCAGAGCCAATTACGAACATCAACTGTGAAACAATTTCATCTCCAATTTTTACAGAAGGAGCATAAGAAGTATCTGCAATAGCATCTCTATGCAAATCAATAATTATGTCTGTACCAGGATGAGAAATAAGTAAGCTCTCAACAGTTGCCATTGATCTGCCATAAGAGCCTGAATAAGCAGGATAATCGTGATATGTTTTATCATGAATAACATTATAACCATAAGATAACAGCTGGTCTGAAAGAGAATCTCCCACTCTTGCAACAGAAAAATTTAAATCAATAGTTCGAAAAGTTCCACTTTCCTCATAAGTATAGGCATCAGTTGGAGTATAGCTTTCACATGTATGAGTATGAAAAATCATAATATCAGATTTATTTATATCAAGAGTATCACAGCTTAAGATATCATCTGTTAAAGTATAATTAGTACTATTTTTAATTTCAACGCCATTATAATCATTTGTATATGTATTAGGAACTCCACTTTCTATTACTTGAGTCTCTAAGTTCGTATCTGCGTGTTTAACAGAATCAGTATTGTCTGGAGGAAAAGACAAATTAGATTCATCATCTGAGTTAACGGTGGCAAGCTCAATAGAAGAAATAATAGGGAGTTGATAATTTAGCAAAAACTGTACAGGACTTTTGGATTCTACATAAGATGTTTCTACAGAATATAAATCAGTACTATTTAGCTCTGCAATTCCAGGAATTGTTAGATTTAATATATTGGAAGAAAAATCAGGAAAGTTAATATTTGAGGCTAATGGAAAAATAAAAAATATAAATATAGAGATTAATACAATTATAAATAAATATTTAATTATGCCTTTTATATTAATTACAGCTATATTGAACATAACTTTTCTCCTTTGTCCTGATATTTAAAAGTATATTCAAAACTATAATAAATATTACAAAAACTCTTGAAACAAGAAAGTTTTTAATATATGATAAATAAAATAATAAACAAAGGAGTGAATGATATGGTTGGTTTAAAATTAGATTTTAAAAATACAGGAATTAGTGATGATGCTATTCTTAAATATAATAAAAAAGTAGCAGAAATTCATAAAGAATTACATGAAAAAAAAGATGATGAACAAGAGTTTTTAGGATGGCTTGAACTTCCAACAAAATATAATAAGAAAGAGTTTAAAAAGATAAAAGAGTGTGCCCAAAGAATACAAAAAAATTCTGATATATTACTAGTAATAGGTATAGGTGGATCGTATTTAGGTGCAAGGGCTGTAATAGAAGCACTAACTAATACATTTTATAACATGCAAGATACGAAAGTAAGAAAAACTCCACAAATAATATATGTTGGAAACAATTTAAGTCCTAACTATATCAATGATGTAATAGATTTTATTGGAAATAAAGATTTTTCTATAAATGTAATATCAAAATCTGGAACAACAACAGAACCAGCTATTGCATTTAGAATATTTAGAGAGTTATTAGAAGCAAAATATGATTTAGAAGAGGCAAGAAGCAGAATATATGTTACTACAGACAAAGAAAGGGGAGCATTAAAGCAGCTAGCAACTAAAGAAAAGTATGAGACATTTATAATTCCAGATAATGTGGGTGGAAGATATTCTGTGTTAACGCCAGTTGGACTTCTTCCTATAGCTGTAGCAGGAGTAGATATAGATAAACTAATGAAGGGGGCAAGGTTTGCTCAAGACAAATACTGTGATGAAGATTTAAAATATAATGAATGTTATCAATATGCAGTTGTAAGAAATATATTATATAAAAATGATAAAACAATAGAAATTTTAGCAAATTATGAACCTAAAATGCACTATATGACAGAATGGTGGAAACAATTATATGGTGAAAGTGAAGGAAAAGATGGAAAGGGAATATTCCCAACTGGAGTCGACTTTACTACAGACTTACATTCACTTGGTCAGTACATTCAAGAGGGAAGAAGAAATCTATTTGAAACAGTTATAAGAATAGAGAGACCTGATACTAATATTTCTATCAATATAGATGAAGACGATTTAGATGGATTAAATTATCTTGTTGGAAAATCATTGGATTTTGTAAATAAAAAGGCGATGGAGGGAACTATAGAGGCACATGTTGACGGGAATGTACCTAATATATTAATAACAATGCAAGAATTAAACGAAGAAACCATAGGTCAATTAATATATTTCTTTGAACTTGCATGTGCAATGTCTGGAAAAATATTAGAAGTAAATCCATTCAATCAACCAGGCGTAGAAAAATATAAGAAAAATATGTTCAGATTATTAAAGAAACCAGGATATTAAACATAAAAAATAAAATGTTGAAACTATATAAACTTCAACATTTTATTTTTTTTATTTAATGTATAAGGAGTAATTAGAAATCAATCAAAGATAGACACAAAGGACATAGATTGATGGATAATTATTTCGCAAGTATAATTTCTAGATATTGATAAAAATAGATGAGTAATATATAATATAAACCAATAAGTAGAAAGAAAAAAGGAGAATAAACAAATGAACGATAAAAGCTTTAAAACCCTTGGGAGAGTAACACACACGTATTCTTATAGAATATATAAGTTAAATAATTGTAATGATATAGAAAACAAAAATAGAACCAAAAATGAGAATGGAATAACACTAATTGCTCTGATAGTGACAATAGTTGTGCTAATTATATTAGCAGGAATATCAATAGGAGCAATTGTTGGAGATAATGGAATAATATCAAAAAGTAAAGAAGCAAAAGAAGAAGCAGGAAAGATGCAGAATAGTACTGCTCAGGATAGAGACTCATTATATGGAGAATTGGTAGGAGAGAAGAACCAATATGAAGAGTCAGGAACAGTAGGATTAGACTTACAACTTGAAAAGCAAACAGATACCAGTATTATAGCAACAGCAAATGCGACAGATACGAAGAGTGAAATAATAAGTTACACATTTTATATAAGAAAGATAACAGAGAATGATAGTGCGTATGTAACGATAAAAAAGAGTGATAAGTTAACAAAAGCAGTAACTTGTAGTAATCTAGAAAAAGATATGGGTTATAAAGTAAAAGTTGTTGCAATGGATAAGGATGGAGTAAGCAAGACAGCAGAGAAAAATATAGTATTAGGAGAAGCAATAAAAATATCAGTAGTGCCAATATCAGGACCAGACTCATATCCATCAACAGTAATGGTAACAGCAACGAGTGTAGTATCAAATATGGACTATATTGAATTACCAAATGGAGAGAAAATAGAAGCAAAGAACGGAAAATTTAAGCTAAAGACAACATATAATTCCACAAAAAATGGACCAATAGTATTTACAGCATATGACAAAGAAGGAAATGCAGGGCAACTAGAATATATGGAGCAAAATGTAATAAACTTTGAAACGGAGTGGACATTTGCTGAAGAAACAACAATAACAGTACCAGTAACAGGAACGGTTGATGTATATATAGACTACGGTGATGGCACGAAAGAGAATGTGACAACAGCAAATCCAAACCACACATATTCAATAGGAACATATATAATGAAGATTTCGGGAAGATGTACAGATTTTTTTAGTAATACATCAACTCAGTCATATATAACAAAATTGAAAAAATGGGGATGTTTAGATAACAATTCGTACTCTTTCAATGGATGTAGCAAAATATCAAACAGTATACCAAATCCACACAATAAAAGTTTTAGTAATGTAACAACCTTTAGAGATACGTTTAGGGATTGTACGAGCTTAACAGGAAATATTCCAGAAAATTTATTTGCAAATTGTACTAAGGTTACTGATTTTTCTGTAATATTTTATAATTGTTCCGGATTAACAGGAAATATTTCAGAAAATTTATTTGCAAATTGTCCAGATGTAACAACGTTTTATTGCACATTTTTCAACTGTACGGGGCTAACAGGAAGTATTCCAGAAAGGTTATTCCATAATAATACATTAGTTACTTCTTTTAAATATACATTCCATGGTTGTAGTGCCTTAATAGGAGATGTACCGGAAGGGTTATTTGAAAAATGTACAAAAGTGACAAATTTTGGATATACTTTTTATGATTGTGAAGGATTAACAAGCATACCTGAATCTCTATTTTATCAAAATCCATTAGTGACTTCATTTAGAACTACATTTTATGGATGCAAAGGTATAAAATCAATTCCAGACAAGATATTTTTTTATAATCCAGAAGTAACAGACTTTCACCATATATTTGCACATTGTACAGCTATTAAAGAAATCCCATCTGAAATTTTCTCAAAAAATACTAAAGTAAAGGATTTTTCAGAAGCTTTTGCGGGATGTGAAGAAATAACTGCAATACCAGTAGGTCTATTTGATAACTGTCCTGATGTAGAGAACTTTGGAGGAACATTTGGAGGATGCTCAAAATTAACGAGCATACCAGAAGGACTATTCGATAAATGTACAAAGGTAACAAATTTTGGATATACTAGATCGAGTGGTTACGTAGTAGGAGTGTTCAAACATTGTAGAAACCTAACAGGAACTGCGCCAGAATTATGGAATAGAGGAAATGTTACATCTTATTCTGAAGCTTTTAAAAACTGCACCAAACTAGATAATTATAATGATATTCCAGACGATTGGAAATAAAACAAAAAACTATTGACATAATACAGAAAAAGTTGTATTATAAAAATATGTTAATAGAAAAATAGCAATGAGACAAAGTAAAATAAAGGTTATCAACAGAGAAAATTAGTCACAGGCTGAGAACTAATTGTGAAAAAACATATTTGAAAAACTACCTCACAGATAAGCTAAATATATTAGTAGTTAATCTGGCAATCGCTTGCTATATAAAATTAAGTTAAAATTAGGATGGAACCGTGTAATATTGCACTCCTAAATGCTATCAAAAGCATTTAGGAGTTTTTTGATAGCAAAAATAAAAGAAGCAAAAAGGAGGATTTTATGATTAATATCGAATTGAAAGACGGAAGCAAAAGAAAAGTAAATGAAGGATTATCTGTTCTAGAAATTGCTAAAGAGATTAGTGAAGGTTTAGCAAGAAATGCAATGGCAGGAAGAGTTGATGGAAAGGTTGTAGACTTAAGATTTAAATTAGAAAAAGATTGCAAATTAGAAATTTTAACTTTTGATGATGAAGATGGGAAAAAGGCTTATTGGCATACTACATCTCATATAATGGCACAAGCTATTAAGAGATTATATAAAGATGTGCAATTAGCAATAGGACCTGCTATAGATGATGGTTTCTATTATGACTTTGATACAGATTATAGATTTTCTGAGTCTGATTTTGAAAAGATAGAAGAAGAAATGAAAAAAATCATTAAAGAAGATTTACCAATAGAAAGATTTGAACTTCCAAGAGATGAAGCTATCAAATTTATGAAGGATGCAGGAGAAAATTATAAAGTAGAATTAATAGAAGATTTACCAGAGGGAGAAATAATTTCTTTTTATAAACAAGGAGAATTTACAGATCTTTGTGCAGGTCCTCATTTAATGAGCACAGGAAAAGTTAAATGCGTTAAAATTCTATCTACATCAGGGGCATATTGGAGAGGTGACGAGAAAAATAAAATGCTTCAAAGAATCTATGCAGTTTCTTTCCCTAAAGCAAGTATGTTAGAAGAACATATGAATATGCTTAAAGAAGCAAGAGAAAGAGATCATAGAAAATTAGGAAAAGATTTAGAGCTATTTATGACACATAAATTAGTTGGTTCTGGACTTCCTATGTATTTGCCAAATGGCGCAACAGTAAGAAGATTACTAGAAAGATACATTCAAGACAAAGAAATAAAAATGGGATATAAGCATGTTTATACTCCATCACTTGCAAATGTAGACTTATATAAAACATCTGGACACTGGGATCATTACAAAGAGGACATGTTTCCTGTTATGAAGATGGAAAACGAAGAATTAGTATTAAGACCAATGAATTGCCCACATCATATGCTAATATTTAAGAGCAAAATGCGTTCATATAAAGATTTGCCAATTAGAATAGGAGAGCTTGCTCATGACTTTAGATATGAAGATAGTGGTTCAGTTTGTGGACTTGAAAGAGTTCGTGAAATGTGCCAAAATGATGCCCACTTATTTGTAAGACCAGATCAAATAAAGGACGAAGTTGCAAAAGTTGTAAAATTAATTCTTGAAGTATATAAAGATTTTGGATTTAAAGACTACAAATTCAGATTGTCTTTAAGAGATAAAAACGATAAACATAAATATTTTGATGATGACGAAATGTGGGATAAAGCAGAGAGTCAACTAAGAGAAATATTAACAGAATTAGGGTTAGATTTCTATGAGGCTGAAGGAGAAGCAGCTTTCTATGGACCAAAACTAGATGTTCAATTAAAATCTGCTATAGGACATGACGTAACAGTATCAACGTGCCAATTAGACTTTTTGTTGCCAGAAAGATTTGAACTTGAGTATATTGGTGAAGATGGAAAAGCACATAGACCAGTTGTTATACATAGAGCAATACTTGGAACACTAGATAGATTTATGGCATTCTTGATAGAAGAAACAAAAGGAGCTTTCCCAACATGGCTTGCTCCAGTGCAAGTAAAAGTACTACCAATATCAGATAAACACTTAGAATATGCTAAAAAAGTAGAACAGGCACTACTTGAGAAAGAAGTAAGAGTAGAAGTAGATGATAGAGCTGAGAAAATTGGATATAAAATACGTGAAGCACAACTTCAAAAAGTTCCTTACATGCTAGTTGTTGGAGATAAAGAGCAAGAAGCAGGAGAAGTTGGAGTCCGTAATAGAAAAGATGGAGATATAGGAGCAATGAAACTTGAGGACTTTATCAATAAAATTGATGAAGAAATTAAAACATTTGCAAAATAATAAAAGAATGTTTGAAAAAGGTGATATTAATAATGGAAAAAAGAGCATACGTTACAGTACTTTCTACAGAAAAATATTTAGATGGAGTTTTGCTACTAAATGAATCTTTAAAAAGAGTAAATTCTAAATATCCATTATATGTAGTTTTAAGTGAAAGGATATCTAAAGAAATTGAAGAAGATTTAGTGACAAGAAAGATACCAACTATAAGAAGAAAGAATATATGCTTAATGCAAGATATTATAGAGAAAAATAAAAGTAGAGAAAAAGACAGATGGAGTTATACTTTTGATAAATTAAATGTATTTGAACTAACTGAATTTGACAAGATTGTATTTTTGGATAGTGATATATATGTTAGAAAGAATATTGACTTATTATTTGAAAAACCACATATGTCAGCTGTGATAGATAAACAATATGGTCCACATATTACAGCAAGATGCTTAAAACTAACTTCTGGAGTAATGGTAATAAAGCCACAAGAAAACGTGCTTCCAGAATTTCAGAAAATAATAGAAACGATTATCGATAAAAGAGAAGCTATAGGAGATCAAGATATTTTGCAAGAATATGATCAGGAATGGGGTAACAAAAGCGAGCTTCATTTAAGAAATAGATATAATACATTCTTTCCCTATTTAGAATATTATATTAATTTTCAAGAGTACACAATGGATGATTTTGCAGTAATTCATTTTATTTATCCAATAAAACCATGGATGATAAAAACTGAAAATAGAATAGAAGACTATGTTAAATATGTAAATGATTTTACTGAGCTAGATTATGAAAAGACAGGAATACCAGAATTCAAGGATGCTCTTTATGGCGACAGTAGACATGCAAAAAAGATAATGGAAGAATATTATAGTCTATAATATTTGTTAAAAGAAAAACACAATAACTTTATAGCTGAGACTAATTTATAGTAAGAAAATCTTACAATATAATTAGTCTCAGCTATTTTATATGACAGACATTAGAAAATTATACAACTAGCTTTTTCTAGTTTACTATAGAAATATAATGCATGTTGTGATATACTAATAAACGAATTTTAGATACAAAATTATATTGCGTAAATTTGGAGGATTACATATGCCAAGGAAAGTAGTAAAAGGAACAACTGAAAATTTGAATATATTAAGAGATAAGATAAACTATATAGGATTTGAATTAGAAAAAGTACCAGAGTTCTTAAAAGAATTTGAGCCTCTTAATTACAGAGTGCCAAAAGTATATGATGAAACTACTTATAAAGTATATAAATATGTGAAAATAAAAGATATAGAAATATTAATTACACCTAAAGATAGATTGGATGACTTATCTGAAAGATATAAGTTGGCAAGTCCGTTATTTACATATATGAAACCGGAAACAAATGAAGATATAGAAAAATATGCATACTTTTTGAAAATGATTAATCAGACTAGAATATCAGATATTGAAAACATAGAGAAAGAGCAGAAAGAGTTTGAGAAAGAGATTCCATTTGATGTAAAATTTTCTAATAATTTTAAATGGCAAATATTTTATTCAGATTATGCAGATAAGTATTTTATGTTAGCATCAACAAATGAAACTGATAATTCACCAATGTTCTATTTATTAAAAAGGAAAATAGAAGAAAACAAGAGTAGAAGAAAAAAAGAAGGAACAATATTTATCCCGATAAGCAATGAAGAATATTCAGAAGCTATATTAAAAAAATCAGAAATAGAAGATTTAGAAAATTATTTATGGTATTTTACTAAAAATTGGCCTTCGATATATGAAGTTACGGACCAAGAGAGAAATACCTTTTTACAAATCGTAGGAGATACCATTATATATGATAAAATGACTAGCCAATATAGAATAGTACTTAAAGATAAAAAAGATGCAATGAAGAAATATAAATTAATAAAAGCACTATTTATACTAGCATATGATTTACCAAATGAATACAAATTCCAAGTAAAAATTAGTGAAGATGGAGGAATTGATTTTTATTACAAAGATGAAAAAATCGAATATGATTCCTTGGCAGAATTTTTAAAAAAAGAGTCGATAAATAAGATAAAAGAAAATGACAAAGTAAAGAATGATACAAAAGAAATAAAAGCAGATATTAAAGATTTACAAAAACAAGAAGAAGAAAAGTATCAAGAATATTTAAATAAAGAACGAGAAATTGTAACTTTCTTGGAATGCAAAAAAACTTTCGTAGGAAGAATAAAGTATTTCTTTAAAGGAAAGAAAAGTAAAAAGGGACAAGAAGTTTCTGAACATTCAGCTAATAAAGACAGAATGAAAGAAATCTTAAATCAAGATAAAGAGACTAGCACTCATTATAAAGAAGAGGAGATAGAATCAAGAAATTATACAGTTGAGGATATTATAAAAATAGGTAAAGAATTAGAAGACAATAGAAAAGAAAATAAAAATTCAAAATTAGATTTAAAAGCTTTACAAAACAAAGTGGAAAATTTAGATAAGAAAATAAAAAATGCAACGGAATATCTTAATGAAATAGACGAGCATAAAAAGAGTATATTTGAATTCTGGAAGTATGCAAATAAAGATGAATCAAAGATGTTAGTTGAAGGAGAAGAACAAGAAGAAGTTAGTAATAGGCAAACGCTCAAAAAGACATTTGATTATGAGGAAGATATTGAGAGTTTAGCTAGTAAAATAGATAATCAGCAAAGAGAAAAACTAACACATCAAGAACAAGATGCTCTATTTGCTTCGAACTTTGTATTAGATGGAATTAATATAGTATCAAAAACAAAATTATTAAAATCTGATGAGAATAAATTAGAAAGTTTATTGTCCGAGCTAAAAGATGATTATAAAAAAGACATAGACAAAATAGAAGAAAAAGATTTTGACATATTTGGAAATGTAAGTGAAGATAGGACAAAAATAAAGACATTAAAGAATAACAAACACAGAGAGTCAGAAAAAGATAAGTATAAAGTACTAAATGTTAACTTAAATACAGAGATGGACACTTTCATAGAAAAATTAAAAGAGCTAAGAAAAATTTTAATAGATGAATCAGAAAAAATAGAAGTACCATATGATATTTCTTTATATAAAGCTAGTAACGAAAAAATAGAGCCAGAAGGCTTCGATAAATTTAGTATAAATCCATTTGAAACGTTGAATAATTTAGAAAAAATATCAACATCCAAAGAAACATATTTATATAAAATTAATGTTCCAGAAGGTACCAAGTTAGTATTTTATTCGAACATAACATTCTTCGAGAATAACAATCAAACACTTCCATTAGGTATGGATATATCTCAAGAAGGATTGATAAATATGGATTTATACAGTTTAGAATTAAAGAATAAAGATGAATTTAACATAAATATAGCGAAAGATGAATTTAACAGTTTTGTAAAAAAAGTGAAAGTATATGAATATGATATAAAACAGAAGCAATAGAAAATAGGAGGACAATGAATGATAAATAGAGTTATTATAATGGTACTTGATGGATTTGGAATTGGTGAAGCTCCAGATGCAAAAAAATATGGAGATGAAGGTAGCAATACTTTAGCCGGAATATACAATAATGCCTCATTGAATATACCTAATATGCAAAAATTAGGGTTATATAATATAGATGGTGTAGATGTGGGCGAAAAAACGAAAAAAACAATAGGTGCATATGGAAGAGCACAAGAACAAGCAGATGGAAAGAATAGTCCAGTAGGTCATTGGGAAATGTCTGGCTATACAAAGCATCCAGGATTTACGACATATCCAAATGCATTTCCTAAAAAATTAGTGGATGAATTTATAGAAAAAACTGGAGTAAAAGGAATATTGTGCAATGAAGTAGGATCTGGAACGGAAATTTTGAAACGTTTTGGGGAAGAACATATAAGAACTGGATATCCTATAATATATACATCAGCTGATAGCGTATTCCAAATTGCTGCACATGAAGATGTAATCCCAGTAGAAAAGCTATATGAAATCTGTAATATAACAAGAAAAATATTAGATAATCCAGAGTACAACATAGGAACAGTAATAGCAAGACCATTTATAGGAGATAAAGCAGAAAACTTTACTAGAACATATAATAGAAAAGACTATGAATCTAGTACATTTGGTAGAACCATGTTAGATGTTATATATGAAAATAATAAGGATGTAATTGCTATAGGAAAGATTGAAGACTTATTTAGTGGTAGAAGCATAACTAAAGCGATTCATACAAGTGGCAATACAGATGGAATAGAAAAAACAATAAATGAGATAGAACAAGACACAGAAGGATTAATTTTTACAAATCTAGTAGATACTGATATGTTGTATGGCCATAGAAATGATATACAGGGATATGCTAGAGCCTTAGAATATTTTGATTCTAAGCTTCCAGAAATTATGAATAAATTAAAAGACACAGATATGCTGATTGTAACAGCTGATCATGGAAATGATCCAAGTACTCCAAGTACAGACCACTCAAGAGAATACATTCCAATATTGATATATGGTAAACATATAAAAGAGAATGTAAACCTTGGAACAAGAAGAACATTCGCAGATATTTCAGCAACAATATTAGATATATTAAACATGCAAAGATTAGAAAATGGTGAAAGTTTCAAACAAGATATAATGTAATTGTAAAAGATAGTTAAAGCTATATTTTGAGGAGGAAACTATGGAAAATAAAAAAAGTAAAATTATAATATTTTGTATTATAGTGTTAGTAATTATATTATTATGTGTATCTTCTATCATATCTAAAGTGCGACTATATACATATAATCCAATAAATGCATTAATAGGATATGTAAATGTAAAATTATTAGATAAAGAATATTATGAAGTAGAAAAAGATAAACTAATATATGCAAATGAACAATTTAATTTCGAAAATTATATGGCAGATAGAGGATTTAAAGAAATAAAAGACGAAAGATTAGGGTATATGGGAGTATATTCAAATGGAACTATAAAAGAATATGTAACATGTTGGAATGTAATGGACGGATATCCATTTAGCATATATGAATGGAGTGATAATACAACTAATATGACTGAAGAAGAAAAAATAAAATATAATGAGTTAGAAAATGATGCAGAAGAAATACAGAGCCCTCTTAAAATAAATGGGATGGTGAATGAAACAGAAAGTGAAGAATCATTAATGATACAATAATAAAAACAGCCCTACATATTAAAACAATATCTAATATGTAGGGCTATAATTTTATTTTATATCAGATTTTACAACGGCATGCTCTTCTAACAATTCAGGCTTTTTCAAATATTTTGAAAGAAGCTTAAAAGAAGTTGCATAATAATATCCATCACAAATTCTTTCATCTCCGACAAAGGCTATAGTAATACATTTTTCTTCATGTATCTCATCATCATCATAAACATAACTTTTCTTCTTTTTACCCATTGCAAAAAACATACTTGTGGTTCCAAAGTTGTACAAATGGTGATATATACTATCTATTCCTAAAGAACCAACATTAGTCAAAAATACACTAGTATGAAATGGGCTAGCCGAAATAACTGCCTTAGGCATAGCGCCATGTCTATCTAGAAAACTTAATATCTTAATAGCTACTCTGATAGCTCCATTAGGAACTAAACTAAAAGCCTTTGCTAGAATATCTGTATTATTTGAAGTCGAATTATCCTTATT
This sequence comes from uncultured Clostridium sp., assembly GCA_945946655.1. GTDB lineage: Bacteria > Bacillota > Clostridia > TANB77 > CAG-508 > CAG-245. The sequence continues at coordinate 26,508 of CAMEWM010000008.1, forward strand.
TTTTTCTATTGCACTATCAAGTTTTTCTTTAACTTCAAATATATTTTCTGTACCATCAAAAGGTAATTTTATAGTTGTTTCTTGACCTTCATCAGAAAAATTCTTTTTTATAGCCAAAGAAACATATATCTTATTTCTAGCAAATAGACTACCATTCATAGCAAATCTGTTTAAATAAGGTCTTTCAGCTAAGATTCTAACCAATGCAGCATAAATAATATTCATATAAGATAATTTTATACCTTCTTCAGCTTTTTTATCAATATAAGCATCCATATCTTTTAATATGATATCTTGCTTAAAATATACTTGTGAGTCAGATCTTTCTAACATTACATTAGGTATAACTCTAAAAAATGGAGGAACAGTTTTTAATTTCCTACCATCACTTCTATGACCAAACATTTTCTTTTTCTCCCTTTATTTTATAAATTAATTGTACAATGAATGACGAATTTTGTCAAATTGTTGCATATAAAATAATCGAATATGCAGTATAAAAAGGTTATACTTGAATTTCTAACAATTTGAAGTATAATAAAATATAATTAATACTATTAGAAAGTAGGAAGATTTATGTTAGAACAATTAAAAGATTGTAAAGCTTGTCCATTTAAGTGTAGAGTAAATAGACTAGCTGGACAAATAGGAAAATGCAGATGTAATGATAAAATAAAAATAGATTTATATTCACTTCATCATTTTGAAGAGCCTTGCATAAGTGGTAAAAATGGATCTGGCACAATATTTTTTTCAAATTGTAATTTAAGCTGTATATACTGCCAAAACTATAGAATAAGCCAAGAAGGTAAAGGAAATGAAATTACTATAGAAGAACTTGCTGATATATTCTTGGAACAACAGGCAGGTGGAGCTAATAATATAAATTTAGTTACACCAACAATGTACGTGTATCAAATAATAGAAGCAATAAAAATGGCAAGGTCAAAAGGGCTAATATTACCGATTATTTATAATACAAATGGATATGAGAATGTTGAGACTATAAAAGATTTAAATGGTTACATAGATGTTTATTTGCCAGACTTAAAGTACTATTCTGATGAACTTTCCATTAAATACTCAAAAGCACCAAACTACTTTAACATAGCGACTAATGCAATACTTGAAATGATAAATCAAGTTGGAGTGCCAAAATTTGATAATAATGGTATTATAAAAAAAGGAGTAATAATTAGACATCTAGTATTGCCAGGACATATACAAAATTCAAAGCACATATTAAAATGGCTTAAGGAAAATATAGACAAAAAAGCATATGTTAGTTTAATGGCTCAATATTTTCCAACGTATAAGGCTAAGGAAGATAAATATTTAAATAGAAAATTAACTAATAAAGAATATCGTGATATAGAGAAATATTTATACACTCTAGACATAGAGAATGGATATATGCAAGAATTAGGAAAACACGAAGAAGAATACGTTCCAAATTTTTAATGTGGAAGAAAAATATAATTGCAAAAATAAAATACATGAAATATAATAGAAATATAAGCATAAACTAGAAAAGAGGATAGAAAATGGCAATATACAAGTGTAAGTCTAGAATAGGACTTGAAGATGTAGGCTATTCAAATAAGATAACGAATAAAGCTATAATAAAAATACTAGAAAATGCAGGAGGAATGCATTCAGAGTCATTAAATTTAGGGTTAAATAGTATAGAAATTACAGGATTTAGTTGGATATTATTAGGGTGGAAAGTAAAAGTTATAGTAAGACCAAGATATAATGAGGAATTGACTGTAAATACATGGGGAAGAGAGTCAAATAGAGCTTTTACATATAGAGATTATGAATTATATGATGAATCAGGCAATTTGTGCATAATAGCAACAAGTAAATGGGCTATAGTAGATATAAAAAATGGACACTTAGCTGAAATTACTCCTGAATTAATAGAACCATATAAATGTGAGGAAAAGAAAGTATTTAATTCAGATTATAGTTTTAAACTAAAAGAGCCGGAGACGATAGATAGAGAAATAAGATATAAAGTACAAAGAAGAGATATAGATATAAATAAGCATGTACATAATTTATATTATTTGGATTTTGCATATGAAGCGTTACCCGAAGAAATTTATGAAAATTGTGAATTCAACAATATAGAAATAATGTATAAAAGACAAACTAAATTAAATGATGAAATAAAATGTTTGTATACTAAAGATGGGGAACAAAACATAGTTACTATTAAGTCAATTGATGATAATTTACTCCATGCAATTATAAAACTATATTAAATAAAAGAGGATTACCTATATGGGAAAAAAGACAAAAGAAGAAAAAAGATATATAATAATAAATATAATTTTGTTGCTAATTATTTTGACATTAATAGTATATATATATTTATTAATTAAAAAAAATAGAGAGACAATTATTACAGGATACGAATATAGCGTAAATGTTATAGTTTCTACTTTAGAAGTAGAAAAAAATAATACAGAGGTCATAAATGCATCACAGAACAAAGAAAGTATAGTTGTTACAATAGATAAAGATGCACAAAGTAATGATGAGTACGATTTTAATAAAATAAATAATAACAAATATTATTACTACCAGTTAGATGCTAATGCAAAATTAATATATGATGCAATAGAAGATAATCTGAATAATATGAAGTCAGGATTATATCAAATAAAATTGCCCAATAGTGTGGCTGATGTACTAAAATATAGTAATGGAGATGATTTACTTGACCAAAGTTTCCAGTCTGCCTGGGATGCTTTGTCATTAGATAGAGTTGATATGTTTTTTATAGATGTGTCAAAAATAAATTTAAATATAAAGAAAACGACATATGGAAACAATGTATCATATTCTTTAGTCATAGCTCCTAGAGATGAATCTGGATATTTAGAAGATGGACTAACAGATGAAGTATCTGTAAATGCAGTATTGAACCAAGTAAAAAATATTAGAGATAACATTGTTAACTACATTACAGGAGATACATATAATAAGGTATTACAAGTACATGATTGGATAATTGAAAACTTAGAGTATAGTTCAAATATTCAGAATGCAAATGTATATAATTTGTATGGAGCATTGATTGAAAAATCAGCTGTATGTGAAGGGTATGCAGAATCATTTAAGTATATTTTAGATGAAATAGGAATACCTTGTATATTGGTTAGTGGAAGAGCAACTAATTCAGAAGGTTTAACAGAGAATCATGAATGGAATTATGTTCAAATAGATGGAAAATGGTATGCTATAGATACAACATGGGATGATCCTATAGTGACTGGATTTGGCTATGTAACGAATTCTACAAAACATAAATATTTTTTGCAAGGTTCAAAAACGATAAATGAAAATCATATAGCAAAAGGGAAGATTACAGAGACTGGACAGGAATTTGTATACCCAGAACTAGAAAAAAATGCGTACAAAAAATAATATAAGAGGGATAAGTTATATTATCCCTCTTATATATTATTTTGCTATTATCATTGGACCAATATTAGTAACTGTTCCAGCGCCGATTGTTAAAACTATATCATTTGGCATAACTCTATCTCTTATGTATTTTGCTATTTCATCAAAATCTGACATATAAAGAGCTTGTTTGCCAACTCTATTAACATTAATCTGATTAACTAAATCTTGAGAAGAAATACCAAGAGTATCTGATTCTCTTGCAGCATAAATATCAGTTACAATAATATTGTCAAAGCCGGATAAAGCTTGAGCAAAGTCATTTAACAAGTTTTTTGTTCTACTATAAGTATGTGGTTGAAAAATAACCCAAGATCTATTATATTTCTTCTTTTTCATAGCATCATATACTGCTTTTATTTCTGTTGGATGATGACCATAATCATCATAAACATAAGCACCATTTGTACTTCCAACCAATTCAAACCTTCTATGAGCTCCAGTATATTTTAATAAACCAGATTTTATAACTTCTTTATCAATTCCATATTCATAACAAGTTGCAATACAAGCTAATGCGTTATATACGTTATGCATTCCAGGAACAGAAAGTTTTATACTTTTAAAGAAAGAATTATTTCTGTATACGTCAAAAAGTGCAAAACCGTTATTATCAAAAGTGATATTTCTAGCAATAAAATTAGATTTTTCATTTTGAATACCAAAAGTCACAATTTTTGCATTTGTATTTTTATATAAATCTGCTGAATTTTTGTCATCTGCATTCAATATTAATAGACCATCTTTTGGCAATAGTTTTACAAATTCAATAAATGCATTCTTAACATGATCTAAATCTTTAAAATAATCTAAATGATCATTATCAATATTTAGGATAATTTCTGTTTTTGGATGGAATTTTAAAAAACTTTCTACATATTCACAAGATTCTAATATGAAATATTCACTATTTCCGACCCTATAATTACCATCTATTTGCTTTAAAATTGCACCAACTTGAATAGTAGGATCTTTGTGGGCTTCCATGAAACAAACTGAAATCATAGAAGTTGTAGTAGTTTTTCCATGTGTACCAGAAACAGATATTGTTTCTCTATAAGCTTTAGTAATTAAACCAAGGAATGTTGATCTTTCCATAGTTTCTATGTTTAATCTTTTGGCTTCTAGCAATTCTACATCATCATGAGATATAGCAGCACTATAAACAACTAAATCAGCAGTTTTTAAATTATCAAGATCATGACCAATCACAACTGAAATACCATTAGATTTTAATTTATCAACTAATTCGGAAGGATTAGCATCAGAACCTGTAACATAAAATCCCCATTTTTTTAAAATGGTAGCGATACCGCTCATGCTAGTTCCACCAATTCCTATCATATGTATATGTTTGTATTGTTTTAATTCTTCTAAATTAACCAATTTGAGCACTCCTTTACATTTTTGCTTATTATTGATATATTATATACTTAAATATGAAGTTTTTCAACATATTTTTTTTAAAGTACAATATGACTATATTCAAATATATTATTAACCACAAAAATATATGATAAAAAAATTTATAAAAAAAATAATTTTTTTGTAAAAATAGAAGGAAAAAAAAATAAAATGGAGAATAATATAAATGTACATACAAAATAATTGTACAAAAATAAAAACATTGGAAGGCGGTGCTCAAATGGAAATTACAGAAGTACGTGTTAGAAAAGTTAATTCAGGAAATAGAGTGAAAGCAGTTGCCCAAATAACATTTGATAATGAATTTGTTGTTCATGAAATCAAAGTTATAGAGAGACCAGAAGGTTTATTCATAGCTATGCCTAGAAGAAAGAAAAATGATAGGTATTACGATATAGCTCATCCTATCAATCAACAAGTAAGAGATAAACTTACAAAAGCTGTATTAGAAAAATATGAGGAAGCAGAAGATCCAGAACCAACTACAGAAACTGTATCTGATTCTGAAAATGAAGCTGAATAATTAAAAAATACCCTTAAAAGGGTATTTTTTTGTGAATAAAAGAAGGCTCCCCCAAACCAGAATAGCCGGTTGGGGGAGCAGGATTAGTAGCTTGTAGCTCTTACCGCCGGTTGGCCAAAGAGCTTAGAGACATATTCAATGGGATTACCAGGATAGTTTGAGCCGTCGCGTACGACGAGCAACACAGAGTCACCTTTGTTGGAGGACTCATAATCGATCCCTATCAAACGGGACTGATTGGCCATAAAGACCTCAGTGTCTACCCGGAATAAACCTCTTACAGAAATGCTCATTTCTTTCTACACTCCTTTTTATTTGTAGTAAATTTCATTATATCACAGAGTTAAGAAAAATACAATATTTTCCAATAAATAATTTTGGAAACATACCGATTAAGAACTTTGTCGTAAATTGTATTTAAATTTTTGTTGAAAAAAATACCAAGACATGATATAATAAAAAAATGCCAATGAGAAAGAGAGGGATAATATGAAAAGCATAGATGAGATGAGAGCAAGCTATTATGATTATATTGAAAAACAACGTAGAGGATATGAAATAACTGCTGCAATGATTGGATATATAGTTCAAAGAATGCAAGAAGATTCGATAATATCTGGCGAAGTCACAATAAGTGGCAGAATAAAAAGCTTTAAATCTGCATATGAGAATACTGGAAAAAAAGCAGTTGACGATTGTTTTGGCCTAAGAATCATTGGAGATAGAAGTGACTTAAGACGAATAGAAAAAGAGCTAAGAAAAATATTAGTAGTAGATGCTACAAAAGACCATAGTAAAAAGAAGGATACATCGTATAATGCTATACATGAGATGGTGCATATGCATAGAAAATATGCAGAGAGCAACGGAATAGAACCACAATTATTCCCAGAAATAGAAATACAGTACTGGGATGAAGAAATGAGACAGAAATGTTTATATGGAGAATTATCATATGCAAATTATAAAAAGAGAGATTTGCCAGCAATATTAAATAGACTTGATATGGAACCAGAAAATGCATTTAGAGATTTACCGATGTGCTATGAAATACAAGGAAATAATATAAGATTGTTAGAACCTCAAGAGACCTTATATAAATTATATCCGGAAATAAAAGAACTAGAAGAAAAAAGGAGAGTATCTGTGGTACCAGATACTGATGATGAAATGAATAGATAATACATATAAAAATAAAAATTGGATTAATATGATTTTATATTATCTAATTTTTTTTATTTGTAATAAATTTGTAAATAATCATTGACTTTTGTGTGAAAAAAGTATATAATTATTAGGCATGTAAGATAGCGTTGAAGTGAAATGTGGCTACAACCATTGAAAAACCAGAGGTTGGAGGGAACTTTCATGGAGCATGTCATGGCTGAGACCAGGCGGTAAGGTTAAGTTAGCTGTATGAGCTATGCGAGTTACAGATAACTTATGCAAAATATCAAAGATATTTTGCATATATATAAACGATACTTATCCCAAGATATTCATGCAAAAAACTTGGGCTTTTATATTGGTGAAATATAGAACACCAGGGTGCGTTTATAACTTCCTGCCAAGAAAAATAAATTAAGGAGGGAAAATTACATGGCAAAAAAACAAACAACAGAAGTAACAAATGGTAAAATTAGAATAAGACTAAAAGCTTATGATCCACAACTTTTAGAACAGTCTGCTGAAAAGATAGTAGATACTGCTAAAAAAACAGGAGCTAAAGTTTCAGGACCTATTCCATTACCAACAGAAAAGGAAATCGTAACAATTTTACGTTCTCCACACAAAGACAAAGATTCAAGAGAACAATTTGAAATGAGAACACATAAGAGAGTTATTGATATTCTTTATCCTACACAAAAAACAGTTGAAAGTTTAACAAAAATTGAATTACCAGCTGGTGTAAATATAGAAATTAAATAACTATAAAATAAAATAGAAGTCTTATAGCTAGACAAAAAAGAGCTAATAGCCATGCTGGTAAAAAATTATCAGCCAATAGTTAAGTTAGCTGTGTGAGCGAAGCGAGCTACAGATAACTTATACGGCAACGTATAGGAGGAGTTAAAAAAATGAAAAAAGCAATAATAGGAAGAAAAGTCGGAATGACTCAAATCTTCGATGAAAAAGGAAGAGTTATACCAGTAACTGTTATAGAAGCTGGACCATGTGTTGTAGCACAAGTTAAGTCAAATGAAACTGATGGATACAATGCAATACAATTAGGTTTCGGAGATATAAAAGAAAGTAAAGTAAACAAACCAGAAAAAGGACACTTTACAAAATCAAAATTACCATTAAAGAAACATTTAAGAGAATTCAGAATGGATTCTGTAGAAGAAGTTAAAGTTGGAGATGAATTCAAAGCTGATGTTTTCGAAAAAGGAGACAAAGTTGATATTCAAGGAACTTCAAAGGGAAAAGGATTCCAAGGTGTTATAAAAAGACATGGGCAATCAAGAGGACCTATGGGACATGGATCTATGTATCATAGAAGACCAGGATCTATGGGATCTACATCAACACCAGGTAGAGTATTTAAAGGTAAAAAACTTCCAGGACATATGGGAGCAAAAACAATAACAATACAAAATCTAGAAGTTGTTTCTGTAGATTTAGATAAAAATGTAATATTAGTAAAAGGTAGTGTTCCAGGAGTGAACGGAGCAATACTAAAAATAAAATCAAGTGTAAAAGCATAAGGAAGGAGGAAGAAGAATGCCTAAGATAGACGTATATGATATAAATGGAAAGAAAGTTAAAGAATTAGAATTAAATGAAAACGTATTTGGAATTGAACCAAATGAAGCTGTTGTACATAGCGTATTAATAAACTTTCTAGCAAATCAAAGACAAGGTACACAAAGTACAAAAACAAGAAGTGAAGTTTCTGGTGGTGGAAAGAAACCATGGAGACAAAAAGGAACAGGTAGAGCAAGACAAGGAAGTACTAGAGCTCCACAATGGATTAAAGGTGGTATAGCATTAGGACCAAAACCTCGTTCTTACAGATATACTGTAAACAAGAAAGAAAGACAACTAGCTGTAAAATCAGTTTTAAGTTCAAAAGTACTAGAAAATGAATTAGTAGTTGTTGATAGTTTACCATTAAAAGATATAAAAACAAAGGAAATGGTAAAAGCACTTTCTAATTTAAAAGTAGAAGGAAAAGCATTAATAATGCTTCCAGAAAAGAATGAAAATGTTCAAAAATCAGCAAGAAACATTGATGGAGTAAAAACAACTTTAGTTGAAACAATCAATGTATATGATTTATTAAAATACAACAAATTAGTTGTAACTGAAGACACTGTTAAGAAATTAGAGGAGGTGTACGCATAATGAGACCAGAAGACATTATAATAAAACCAATAATTACTGAAGAGAGTAATGAGGGATTACAAGAAGGAAAGTATACCTTTAAAGTAAACAAAAAAGCTACAAAAGTTGATATTGCAAACGCAGTAGAAAAACTTTTTGAAGTAAAAGTATTAAAAGTTAATACTATTACAGTAAAAGGAAAAGAAAAAAGAGTAGGAAGAAATGTTGGAAAAACATCTGACTGGAAAAAAGCTATAGTAACTATAGATACAAATCCAGACAACAAATCTTACAAAGATAAAGGCGGAAAAGAAGTTAAAATTTCTAAGAAATATAAGACATCAATAGATGAATTTATGGGAGCCTAAGAATATCGAGAATTAACTCGGACAATAAAAAATATCTGCAAATGGAGCAGGAAAAAATCCATTATAAAATATTAAAAGGAGAGAATAAGAAATGGGAATGAAACATTTTAACCCAACAACTCCATCATTAAGAAACACAACTGTATCAGATTTTTCTGAAATAACAAAGAAAACTCCTGAAAAATCTTTATTAACAGTAAAGAAAGAAAAAGCAGGAAGAAATAGTTATGGAAGAATAACAGTTCGTCATCAAGGTGGAGGAAATAGACAAAAATATAGAGTAATTGATTTTAAACGTCAAAAAGAAGATATGCCAGCAACGGTAATTGGTATAGAATATGATCCAAATAGAAGTGCAAATATAGCTTTAATACAATATGAAGATGGAACGAAATCATATATATTAGCACCTATAGGACTAAAAGATGGTGATACAGTAATGTCAGGAAGCAATGCTGATATAAAACCAGGAAACTGTATGAAATTAGAGAACATACCAGTTGGTACTATGGTTCATAATATAGAAATTAATCCAGGTCAAGGTGGAAAATTAGTAAGAGCTGCAGGACAAGAAGCTCAACTTATGGCTAAAGAAGGAAAATTTGCTAATTTAAGATTACCTTCAGGAGAAATGAGATTAATAATGTTAAATTGTAGAGCTACAATAGGAACTGTTGGAAACTCAGACTATGAAAACATTAAATTAGGAAAAGCTGGAAAGACAAGACATTTAGGAAAACGTCCAGAAGTTAGAGGATCAGCAATGAACCCAGTAGATCACCCTCATGGTGGTGGTGAAGGAAAAGCTCCAGTAGGACACGCAGGACCAATGACTCCTTGGGGTAAACCAGCACTTGGATACAAGACAAGAAAAAATACAAGAACCGATAAATTTATAGCTAAGAGGAGGAAATAATAATGTCAAGATCTAGTAAAAAGAAACCATTTGTTGCTCCAGAGCTATTAAAAAGAATTGAAGCAATGAATGAAAGTGGTAAGAAAGAAGTATTAAAGACATGGTCTAGAGCTTCTACAATATATCCACAAATGGTTGGACACACAATAGCTGTTCATGACGGAAGAAAACATGTTCCAGTATATATTACTGAAGAAATGATTGGACATAAATTAGGAGAATTTGCTCCAACAAGAACATTTAAAGGACATTCAGGAGATAAAACAACAACAGCAAAGAAATAATTTAAGGAGGTAAATAAAGTGGAAGCAAAGCAAGAAACAGTACAAAATGAAGTAGTACCAAGCGCAAGTGCAACTCTAAAATATGCTAGAATTTCAAGCAGAAAAGTTAAAATTGTAGCAGATTTAATAAGAGGAAAAAATGTAGATGAAGCCTTAGCTATAGTAAAATTTACACCAAAAGCAGCATCAGAGATCGTAGAAAAATTGCTAAAATCAGCAATAGCAAATGCTGAAAATAATCATGGAATGAAGAGTAATAATTTATATGTAGCAGAAATATATGCAAACCAAGGACCTACATTAAGAAGAATAAGACCAGCTGCAAAAGGTTCAGCTGTTAGAATAAGAAAAAGAACAAGTCATATAACTATAGTTCTTAAAGAGAGAGACTAAAAGTAAGGAGGATAATAGAAAATGGGACAAAAAATGAATCCAAACGGACTAAGAGTTGGAATCATAAAAGACTGGAATTCAAAATGGTATGCAGACTCAAAACATTTTGGAGATTATCTAGTTGAAGATCACAAAATCCGTGAATATGTTAAGAAAAAACTATACGCTAGCGGAATTTCAAAAGTAGAAATTGAAAGAACAGCTAAGTTCGTAAAAGTTAATGTTTATACAGCTAAACCAGGTCTTGTAATTGGAAAAGGTGGAAATTTAGCTGAAAGCTTAAAAGAAGAATTACAAAAAATGATTGGAAAAGATGTAAATCTAAATATTGTAGAGGTTAAGAGCCCAGATTTAGATGCACAATTAGTTGCTGAAAATATTGCAGGACAACTAGAAAGAAGAATTTCATTCAGACGTGCAATGAAACAATGTATGCAAAAAACAATGAAGATGGGAGCTTTAGGAATTAAAACATCTGTATCAGGACGTTTAGGCGGAGCTGATATGGCTAGAACAGAATTCTATAAAGAAGGTACAATACCACTTCAAACATTAAGAGCTGACATTGATTATGGATTTGCAGAAGCAAATACAACATATGGAAAAGTTGGAGTTAAAGTTTGGATATATAAAGGAGAAGTTCTTCCAGCTAAAAAGAAAGTAGTGGAAGGAGGAGACAAATAATGCCATTAATGCCAAAAAGAACTAAATATAGAAAACAACAAAAAGGTAGAAATAGAGGAAAAGCAACAAGAGGAAACGTTATAACTGATGGTGCATATGGATTACAAGCATTAGAGTTAGGTCAAATTACTTCTAATCAAATAGAAGCAGCCCGTGTTGCTATGACAAGATATATAAAAAGAGGTGGAAAGGTTTGGATAAAAATCTTCCCAGATAAACCTATAACAAAGAAACCAGCAGATACTCGTATGGGTAAAGGTAAAGGATCAGTTGAATACTGGGTAGCAGTTGTAAAACCTGGTAGAATATTATTTGAATTAGCTGATGTATCAGAAGATATTGCAAGAGAAGCTCTTAGACTTGCTGCCAACAAATTATCTGTTAAGTGTAAATTTGTTAAAAAGGAAACTGAAGTAGGTGGTGAATTAGATGAAGATAAATAAGATAAGAGAAATGTCTTCACCAGACTTAGAAAAAGAATTAGGAGAATTAAAATCAGAATTGTTTAAACTAAGATTCAGCTTAGCTACAAACGGACTAGATAATCCTATGAAAATAAAAGAAGTTAAGAAAGACATTGCAAAAATTAAAACAGTTTTAACTGAAAGAGAATTAAATGGAGAGCCAGTAGTAGCTCAAGAAAAGCCAGAAACAACATCAAAAAAAGCTACAAGCAAGGCTAAGAAAGAAGAAGCTGCTGAGGAGCCAAAAAAAGAAACTAAAAAAACAGCTACTAAAAAAGAGACAAAGAAAGTAACTGAGTAATTTATACAACAATAATAAGTTGTATTCCTTAGAATAAAGAAAGGAGAATATTATGGAGGAAAGAAATCTTCGTAAAACAATGACAGGAATTGTTACATCTGACAAAATGGATAAAACAGTAGTTGTATCTGTTATACAAAATGAGATGGACAAAACATATGGCAAAATAAGAAAAAGAACATATAAATTAAAAGCTCATGACGAAAACAATGAATGCAAAGTTGGAGATAAAGTAAAAGTTATGGAAACAAGACCTTTATCAAAAGACAAGAGATGGAGAGTTGTTGAAGTTGTTGAAAAGGCTATAATAAAATAATAAAACTTGAAAAGAATGAAAAAAGGAGGTACTAGTTTAAATGGTACAGCAACAAACAATATTAAAAGTAGCTGATAATACAGGAGCTAAAGAGATAATGTGTATTAGATGCTTAGGCGGATCATATAGAAAATATGCCAGAGTTGGAGATATAATAATCGCTTCTGTAAAAACAGCAACACCAGGTGGCGTTGTAAAAAAAGGTGAAGTTGTTAAAGCAGTAGTTGTTAGAACAAAAAAACCTATTAGAAGAGCTGATGGATCTTATTTAAGATTTGATGAAAACGCTGCAGTTATAATAAGAGAAGACGGAACACCAAAGGGAACTCGTATATTTGGACCTGTTGCAAGAGAATTAAGAGAAAAAGATTATTTAAAAATTCTTTCTCTAGCACCAGAGGTTCTATAAGCCGTTAATTAAAATAGAAATTAACCAAAACGAGAGCGAATAAGAAATAGTGAGGTGAAAATAAAAAATGAAATTAAGAAAAGGCGATACAGTTAAAGTTTTATCAGGAAATGATAAAGGAAAGACTGGAGAAATCCTAGAAATAATACCAAAAACAGAAAAAATCGTTGTTAAAGGTATAAATATAAGAAAAAAGAGTGTTAAACCAAGAAGACAAGGTGAACAAGGAGGAATCATTCCTTCAGAAGCTAGCATACATAGCAGTAAAGTAGCTTTAGTTTGCCCAAAATGTGGAAAGGCAACTAGAGTAGGATATTCAGTAGAAAAAGATGAAAAAGTACGTGTATGTAAAAAATGCGGAGCTAAAATAAAATAGTAAAGGAAGGAGGTCTATAAAGACTTATGGAAATATTAAAAGAACAATATGAAAAAGAAGTAGTACCAGCTTTAATGAAAAAGTTTAATTATAAATCAGTAATGGAAGTTCCAAAGTTAGATAAAATAGTTATAAACATTGGTCTAGGAGATATAAAAGAAAATCCTAAGGAATTAGAGAATGCTATTAGTGAATTAACACAAATAACAGGACAGAAACCAATTACAACAAAATCTAAAAAGGCTATAGCTGCATTCAAATTAAGAGCAGGTGTACCAATAGGATGTAAAGTTACATTAAGAAAAGGAAAAATGTATGATTTCGCAAACAAATTATTTAATGTAGCACTTCCAAGAGTAAGAGATTTTAGAGGAGTACCAGCAAATTCTTTTGACGGTAGAGGTAATTATTCAATGGGAATAAAAGAGCAATTAATATTCCCTGAAATTGAATATGAAAAAGTAGATAAGGTAAGAGGAATGGACATAATATTTGTAACTACTGCTAAATCTGATGAAGAAGCAAAAGAGTTATTAAAATTATTAGGAATGCCATTTAAAAACTAATTATCAGAAGAGATACTGGAATAAAGATTGAAGAAAGGAGAAAGCTGATGGCTAAAAAATCTTTAAAAGTTAAGCAAGCAAGACCACAAAAATACAAGACAAGAGAATATAATAGATGCAAATTATGTGGAAGACCACATGCATATATCAGAAAATTTGGAGTTTGTCGTGAGTGTTTTAGAAAATTAGCACATGATGGCGAAATTCCAGGAGTAAAAAAATCAAGTTGGTAGAATTGATTAAAAATACACTAACTTAAAAAGGAGGGAAAAAATAGTGGTTACTACAGATCCAATAGCAGATATGCTAACAAGAATAAGAAATGCTAGCAGTTCAAAACATAAAACTGTTGACATTCCATCTTCAAATATGAAACTTGCAATAGCAAAAATATTATTCGAAGAAGGATATATCAAATCATTTGAAGAGATAAAAGAAGAAAATAATCAAGGTGTAATAAGAATTACATTAAAATATACAGAAAAAGGTAAGAAAGTAATAGATGGATTAAAAAGAATTAGTAAACCAGGATTGAGAGTTTATGCATCTAAGGACGAGTTACCTAAAGTATTAAACGGATTAGGAATCGCTTTAATTTCAACATCTAAAGGAATAATGACAGACAAACAAGCAAGAGAAGCTGGTTTAGGTGGAGAAGTTCTAGCATATGTTTGGTAAAAGTAAGACAAGAAGGAGGGAAAACAAACATGTCAAGAGTAGGAAATATGCCTATTACAGTACCTGCTGGTGTTGAAGTAAAATTAGAAGGAAACCACATTACTGTAAAAGGACCTAAGGGAAGTCTTGAAAGAGACTTACATCCAAATATAAAAGTTGAATTAGATGGAAATGAAATTAAAGTTTCAAGACCAGATGATACAAATTTGAACAAGAGTTTACATGGAACAACAAGAGCTTTAATACATAACATGGTTGAAGGTGTTGTTAATGAATTTAAAGTAGAATTAGAAATAAACGGAGTAGGTTATAGAGCTCAAAAACAAGGAAACAAATTAGTAATGAACTTAGGATATTCTCATCCAGTAGAGATGGAAGCTCCTGCAGGAATTACATTTGATTTGACAGATGCTAACCATATAGTAGTTAGAGGAATTGACAAAGAATTAGTTGGTCAAACAGCTAATGAAGTAAGAGCTAAACGTCCACCTGAGGTTTATAGAGGAAAAGGTATTAAATATGCAACTGAGCATATTAGACGTAAAGAAGGAAAAGCAGGTAAGAAATAATCTGCAAAGTTCATTAATAAAAAGATATGTTAAAATAAGACTTAAATTACTAAATAAACTAATGCTGTTACATTGGTTGGAAAGGAGTAAGAAATGGTTGGTAAGACAGATAGAAAAGCTGAGAGAGAGAGAAGACATATTCGTGTACGTACAAAAATAAGTGGAACACCAGAACGTCCAAGATTATGTGTATATAGAAGTAATAAGAATCTATTTGTACAAGTAATTGATGATGTTAACGGAAAAACTTTAGCTCAAGCATCTACATTAGATAAAGAAGTAAAAAATAAACATGCTAATGCTGAAGCAGCAAAAGAAGTAGGAACTTTAATTGCTAAAAGAGCTCAAGACAATAAAATAAAGACAGTTGTTTTTGATAGAAGTGGATATTTATATCATGGAGTTATAAAAGAATTAGCTGAAGCTGCAAGAGAAGCAGGATTAGAATTCTAGAAAAACTAAAAATTCATAAAAGGAGGTTAGAAGACAGTGCAAGAAGAAAATTCTACAGAATTAAAAGAGAAAGTAGTAGCTATCAACAGAGTTGCTAAAGTTGTTAAAGGTGGAAGAAACTTTAGATTTAGTGCAGTAGTTGTTGTTGGAGACGGAGCAGGACACGTTGGAATTGGAAACGGTAAAGCTGCAGAAGTTCCAGATGCTATAAAGAAAGCTATTGAAGATGCAAAGAAAAATTTAATAGAAGTTCCTATCGTGGATACAACTATACCACATGAGATAATAGGAAAATTCGGAAGTGCTAATGTTATGCTAAAACCAGCTGCAGAAGGTACTGGAATTATAGCAGGAGGAAGCGTTAGACCTGTTCTAGAACTTGCAGGTTACAGAGATATTAGAACAAAGATAATAGGAACAAATAATCCAAGAAATGTTGTTTATGCAACACTAGAAGGATTAAAGAGTATGCAAACAGCAGAATCTGTAGCTAAAAAAAGAGGAAAAAAAGTTGAAGAAATAATGTAATTATTATACAATAATAACAAAATTAGGAGGTGTAGTCACAAAATGAAATTAGATGAATTAAAACCAGCACAAAAAAGCGCAAAGAGAACAAGAGTTGGACGTGGAGTTGGATCTGGTATAGGCAAAACTTCTGGAAGAGGACAAAAAGGTCAAAAATCTAGAAGTGGTGGCGGAGTAAGACGTGGATTCGAAGGTGGTCAAACACCATTATATAGAAGATTACCAAAAAGAGGATTCACAAATATTCATGCTAAGAATTATACAGAAGTAACATTAACAATGTTATCTAAAGTACAAAATGAAAACGTAACAGCTCAAAGCTTGGTTGATGAAGGAATCATTGGAAAAGTAAATGATGGAATAGTAATCCTTGGAACTGGAAAATTGGACAAAAAAGTCAATGTAACAGCTGCAAGATTTACAAAATCAGCCAAAGAAAAAATAGAAGCTTTAGGTGGAAAGGCAGAGGTGATCTAATTGTTTAAGACCATAAAAAATGCTCTAAAGACACCAGAAGTTAGAAAAAAATTATTATATACATTATTGCTAATAGTAATTTTTAGATTGGGTTGTTATATTACAATACCAGGTGTTGACACATTTACACTTTCAGAACAAATGAAGTCAGCAACTAATGGTGTAACAGGACTTATAGACACAATATCAGGAGGTGCGTTTTCAAGACTTTCTATATTTGCAATGTCTATAACTCCTTACATAACAGCGTCAATTGTTATTCAACTATTAGGATTAGTTATTCCGGCTTTGGAAAAACTAACTAAAGAAGGTGGAGAAGAAGGTAGAACTAAAATTAATAAGTATACAAAAATGCTTACAATAGTTTTAGCGCTAATCGAAGGATTAGGAATATTTTTCTCATATAAATCTTCTGGAATATTCTTAGATTCGAGCTTCTTAGGAGGAATTATAACTGTTATATCATTAATGGCAGGAACAGCACTTCTTATATGGCTTGGAGAACAGATAACTAATAAAGGTATTGGAAATGGTATCTCAATGATAATATTTGTAGGTATCATATCTGGATTACCAAGTACTATTACAGATATCTGGAATTTAATATTTGGAACAGGAACATTCAGTACTGTTGGATTAATTAAAGCATTAGCCTTAATCGTAATGGTATTAGCTATAATTGCTGGAGTTGTATTTATACAAATAGCAGAAAGAAGAATACCTGTACAATATGCAAAAAAAGTAGTAGGAAGGAAAATGGTTGGTGCTCAAAATACTCATATACCATTAAAACTTGTAATGGCAGGAGTTATGCCAATAATATTTGCATCATCTTTCATGACTTTTCCTGCAATGTTGCTACAGATATTTGTAAAAGATATTGCAACACAAACAGGATTCTGGGCTGGAGTATATAAATTCTCTATAGCTTCATCATCTTCAAGTGTTGGAATTGGATATACAATAGCTAACGCAATAGTATATCTATTGTTGATATTAGGATTCACTTATTTCTATACTTATGCAATGTTTAATCCTGCAGAGATATCAGGAAACATTAAGAGAAACGGTGGATTTATTCCTGGAATAAGAGCAGGAAAGCCAACAACAGATTATTTGTCATCTGTAATATCAAAATTGTCTTTAGTAGGAGGATTATTCTTAGCAGTTATTGCAATTTTGCCAATGTTTGCAAGATTTACAAACTTAAATACTGCATTTGGTGGTACTTCTATACTTATTGTAGTAGGTGTAGCAATAGAGACAATACAACAATTAGAATCTCAACTTGTAACAAGACATTACAAGGGATTCTTAGAATAAAATTAATGAAAATGTTCACTAATAAAAGTGAACATTTTTATTAATTTTACTTAGATAATAGAGTTGAAAAAATAAGTTTATTATGCTAATATAAAATATATAATTTAAACAAAGGAGAGAAAAATATGAAAGAAATTATTACAAATCGTAAAAACGTTGGCGCTGTATACAAACACACACACACTAGCTTTTTAAAGAAGGAAAAAGGCATTACATTAATTGCTTTAGTTGTAACAATAGTTGTACTTTTAATATTAGCAGGAATATCATTGAATTTAGTATTAGTTAATAATGGAATAATAAGCAAAGCTAAGGAAGCTGTTAAAAAGACAGAAGAAGCTCAATTAAAAGAAAGCTTGGAAATGGAAATGCTAGAATCATATATAGATTCTAATTCGAGTGATGATATAATTTCCATGATAGACGCAAATAAGTTAAAAAAGATGGGCGTTGTAGGAATAAAAAAAATTAGTTATCAATTTGATGATCAAGGTAGAGGAATGCTTAACGATAATAATACCAAACAGAATATAAAAGCAGAACGCTCTGCTAAGATTGCAAGCTTAAATAAGAATATTACAGGAGAAACTAAATTAGCAACAGTAGAAGTAGTAAGACCTAATAAAATAACAATACTAGCACTAGTTGAGAAAGATGGAAAATATTATGATGCTGAGATAGTATCGAAAAATGAAAATGATTATAGCTTTGAAAATATACAACAAACTGGTAGATTACCTGATGAGGCTGTAATATTTTGGAAAGTTGTAAATCGTGATAATGAAGATATAGATTTTTTAACAGATAATTTTCCTGTTGTAAAATATAATAGCAAAATATTCAATATGATGGAGGAATTCGATGCTGAAGATGAAAGCTATTCAAGAGCTATATATTTTCAAACATCGGAACCAATGGTAATAAGAGTAAATAGTGGAACTGATGGAAATGTAAAAATACCATTTGCTAGTTATAATAATTACATTGATTGGGGAGATGGAAGTACAAGCACAGTAGCCAATATAAAATCTGAGAAAATTGCTTCTATAAATTCAGAAATAAAGTTAGCAAGCTTCTCGCCTAATTCGGAAACTCATGAATATTCTATATATAATAAAGACTATACAATCTATGTATATGGTATGATATTTGGAATAGATTCATATGATGCAAACAATATTATATCAATAGAAGATTGGGGAAATGGAGCAATATTGAAATATATGAACTTTTCTGAATGCACTAATTTGAAAAGTATTGCTTCTCCAAGAGCAAAAACTTTTAAATACGTAACGGATTTTGCAGGAGCTTTTGCGGGTTGTACAAGTTTAGATAGTATACCGGATAATTTCTTTGTTAGTGGAATAGCTCCAGTAACTACATATGAAGGTATGTTTTATGGCTGTACGAATTTGACAGGGAATGCACCAGAATTATGGTTACAGGTACCAAATGGCTCAAGCAATGGATATCAAGGAACTCCGGAAGGACTAGGATGTTTTTATGGTTGCAGTAAACTTTCAAACTATGACCAAATACCAGAATACTGGAAAAGTGAAATAGAACCATAGTAAATGAAAAAATCACTAAGTATTTTATCTTAGTGATTTTTTAGCATTTACAATCATCAAAAAAAATGTTACAATATAAACGCAATAACAAGAGAAAATACATTTAATAGAAAATATAAAAATTTATAATAAGGAGGAATTTTATTATGTATTTAATAATGTTAGGTGCTCAAGGAACAGGAAAGGGAACTGTTGCAGGCTTACTTAGTCAAAGTACAGGATGGCCACAAATCTCAACAGGAGATATATTTAGAGCAAATATTTCGCAAAACACAGAACTTGGAATTAAAGCAAATGAATATATATCAAAAGGTCAATTAGTACCAGACGATATTACGGTTCCAATGGTTATAGATAGATTAGCTCAAGATGACTGCAAAGATGGAGCTATATTAGACGGATTTCCTCGCACAGTTGCACAAGCAGAAAAATTAGATGAGATTTTATCAGAAAAAGGTAAAAAGGTTGACATGGTTATTAATCTCATAACACCAAGAGATGAAATAATAACAAGAATATTAAATAGAAGAGTTTGTTCAAATCCAAAATGTAAAGCAACATATAATTTAACAATGCATCCATCAAAAGTACCAGGAATTTGTGATAAATGTGGAGCAAAACTAGTACAAAGAGAAGACGACAGTGACGAAAATGCAATAAAACAAAGACTAGAAATATATGATGAAAAAACTAGCCCATTAATAGATTTCTATACCAAGAAAAATGTACTAGTTACAGAAGAAGTAAGTGAAAGAATCAACAGATTAGGAAAAGAAGCAGCAGAAGATGTACTAAAACGTATTAAATAGGAAGGACGTAATTTAAATTGGTTAGCATAAAAAATAGTAAAGAAATAGAGAAGATGAGAGAGGCTTGTAGAGTTGCAAATCTTGCTCAAAAAGCAGTAGAAGCAGCAATAAGACCAGGAATATCAACTTATGAACTTGATAAAATTGCAGAGGATACTATGAGAAATAATGGCGCAATACCTGCAGAAAAGGGATATCCAAGTGGAGTAAAGGGAGTGCCTGCATTTCCAGGCTCTATATGTGCTTCAGTAAATGATGTTGTTATACATGGAATTCCATCTAAAAGAGAAATACTAAAAGAGGGAGATATAATAAGTGTTGATTTAGTAGCATATAAAGATGGATTTAATGGAGATTGCTGTAGAACTTATTATGTTGGAAAAGTAAGTAAAGAAGCACAAAGATTAGTTGAAGTAACAAAACAATCTTTCTTTGAAGGAATTAAATTTGCTAAAAAAGGTTATAGATTAGGTGATATTTGCCATGCGATAGGTGAATATGTAGAAAAAAATGGCTATAGTGTTGTAAGAGAATTTCAAGGACATGGTATAGGAGAAAGCATGCATGAGGATCCAGGAATTCCAAATTACGGTAAAGCTGGAAGAGGAATAAGACTTGAACCTGGTATGACTCTAGCAATAGAACCCATGGTAATTATGGGAAAACCGGACATTTTAGAATTAGAAGATGGATGGACAATAATTACTGAAGACGGAAGTTTAGCTGCTCATTATGAAAATACAATATTAATTACAGAAAATGAGCCAGAAATCTTGACATTATTGTAAAAATGTTATATACTATATTAGCTATTATGGATATAATAGCTATATTGTATTTTTTAAGTAAGATACATTAGAAGATACGGAGGGAAAATAGTGTCAAAAGAGGATGTTATCGAAGTAGAAGGTACTGTTGTAGAAACATTACCAAATACAAATTTTAAAGTAGAGTTAGAAAATGGTCATCAGATATTAGCTCACATCTCTGGAAAGTTAAGAATGAATTATATCAAAATTCTTCCTGGAGATAAAGTTAAAGTGGAGTTATCTCCATATGACTTAACAAGAGGAAGAATAACTTGGAGAGCAAAGTAATATCTAATACTAATATATAAAAAATTTTTAGGAGGTGCAGAATAATGAAGGTTAGACCATCAGTAAAGAAAATGTGTGACAAATGTAAAGTAATTAAAAGAAAAGGTGTCATCAGAGTAATATGCGAAAATCCTAAGCATAAACAAAGACAAGGATAATTAAAAAAATTAGATATTAACACAAATCGAGATTAGCGGCTGTTAAATATGGTTTTACTATATTTAATAAATTTAAGGTTTGTGTTTATATATATGCTTATAAAAAAGTTAAAGACTGATTTAAGAAACTATAAATTACATGAATATTATAAAATACCTCTAAAATTATAATATGAGTGGAAGTTTAAAAGAGTTAAATTAGTACATTTCACCTTTAGCAATTTTAGGAAGCAATAAAACAAAAATAATAAAAATAACATTTGGAGGTGCAAAAATGGCTCGTTTAGCAGGAGTTGATTTACCTAGAGAAAAGAGAATAGAAATAGGACTTACATATATATATGGAATAGGATTATCTCGTTCTCAAGAAATATTAAAAAAAGCTGGAATAAATCCAGATATCAGGGTAAAAGATTTAACAGATGATCAAGTACAAGCAATAAGAAATGCAATGGAAGGTTATACTCTAGAAGGTGACTTAAGAAGAGAAGTTGCATTAAATATAAAAAGACTAACAGAAATTGGTTGCTATAGAGGAACAAGACATAGAAGAGGTCTTCCTGTAAGAGGACAAAGAACAAAAACAAATGCTCGTACAAGAAAAGGACCAAGAAAATTAGTAAGCAAGAGCAAAAAATAAAATTAATATCCAAAATCCAAGAGGAGGGAAAACTTAAAAAATGGCTACAAAGAATTTAGCAAAGAAACCAACTAGAAGAAGAGACAGAAAAAATATAGAAAAAGGTATGGCTCATATTCATTCTAGTTTTAATAATACAATAGTTACAATAACAGATACTCAAGGTAATGTTTTATCATGGGCAAGTGCTGGAGAATTAGGATTCAAAGGTTCAAGAAAGAGTACTCCATTTGCTGCAGGAGAAGCTGCAGAAACAGCTGCTAAAGCTGCAATGGAACATGGTTTAAAAACTGTTGATGTATTTGTTAAAGGACCAGGTTCTGGCCGTGAGTCTGCAATAAGATCATTACAAACAGCAGGACTTGAAATAACATCAATCAAAGATGTTACTCCAATCCCACACAATGGTTGTAGACCACCAAAAAGAAGACGTGTATAATTTTTATTATGCGATTTAAGAATATAAATAAAACGAAATAAATCAATAAAGATTGTGAAATAATTAAGGAAGGTGAAATATAAAATGTCAAGATATAAAGACGAACAATGCCGTATTTGCCGTAGAGAAGGACAAAAATTGTTCTTAAAAGGCTCAAGATGCTATTCTGACAAATGTAGCATAACAAGAAGAAATTATGCACCAGGACAAAATGGTCAAAAGAAAAGCAAAATTTCTGAATATGGTACTCAGTTAAGAGAAAAACAAAAAACAAAAGCTTTCTATGGAGTAGGAGAAAAACAATTCAGAAAATACTTCGAAATGGCTTCAAACAGCAGAGGAAAAACTGGTGAAGTATTACTTCAAATACTAGAAAGCAGATTAGATAACGTAGTTTACAGACTAGGATTTGCAAGCTCAAGAGCACAAGCTAGAATGCTTGTAACACATGGAGCTTTTGAAGTAAACGGACAAAAGGTAGATATACCATCATACCTAGTAAAAGCTGGAGACGTAGTTTCAGTAAGAGAAATAAGAAAAGATAATGGAGCAATAAAAATTGCTGTAGAAGAAAATAGTAGCAGACCAGTTCCAACTTGGCTTGAAAAAGACACAGAGAAACTAAGTGGAAAGGTTGTAACATTAGCAACAAGAGAAGACATTGACCTACCTGTTGAGGAACATTTAATAGTAGAG
>CAMEWM010000009.1 GCA_945946655.1 uncultured Clostridium sp.
TCACATCGGTATTTCCTTTTTATATTTACTGTGACATATCTATTGTAAACCTATACTTCAACCAATGCAGGTATTCTTACAATTTATAATTCTACTAAATTATATTTTACTTTCATATCATCTAAAAGTTCCTTTTCTCTATTGGTACATGTAAATATAATTGTTTGATGATTTTCTAATTCCTCACTAAAATATCTTAGAATATTTTCTAGTCTATTATTATCAAAATATGCAAAGCTTTCATCTAGTATTATAGGTAATTTTTCTTTTGATAAATCCTCTATCATAGATAATCTTAATGCTAAATATAATTGATCAATCGTCCCCGTACTTAACTGTGATGCTTCTATATATTCACCTCTATTGTTTTCTATAATCATTCCATTATCATCATTAATAGTTACCTTCTCATATTTACTATCTGAAATCTTTTTGATACTAGAAGATAGACTCTGTGTAAATTTTGGTGTTATAGTATTTTTCATTTCTTCATATGCTTCCGTTAAAGTATCCATTGCTATATTAATTATTTCTTCTTGTCTTTTCAGTTCACATAGTTTTTCATTATTAGCTTCTAATTTTTCTTCTAATGTAACTAACTCGTCTAATTGATGAAGTATTGTGTCATATTCGATATCTAGTCCCTTTATCTTAATTCTATAAGTATTTATTTCTTCCTCTACTTTATCTGTTCTATAATCTCGTTCATTTATTAATTCTTTTATTCCACTAAACTGATCTTTGTACTTATTCATTATTTCTTCAGTTTTATTACAATATTTATCTTTTGTTCTCGCATAGATATCGTTGATATCTTTATCTATTTGTTCATTATTTCTGTCTAATAATATAATTTGTCCTTTAACCATCGATGCTTGGTCATTTATTTCTTTTTCCTTTTCTTCATATTCTCTTAAAAGCTCTTCTTTTTCTCTAATTGCTGCTACTATTTTGTCTTTGTCATCTGATAATTCATTTATTCTTATCTTATTTTTCTCTATTTCTTTGTCTTTTTGAATTTTATGTCTACTTTTTCTTTTGGTATTATTTACATAAACACAGGCATTAATCAATAATAACGCACCAATAATTCCTATAATTTTGTAATTTTTTGTCATAACAGTTAATATAGTTCCTGCTATTATAAGAAATATGAATATTGTTAAATATATACCACTTCTATTTTTACTTTTATGAATATTTTCGTTTACTTGTTGGTTGCTTATATTTAAAAGCTGAAATTCTATATCTTCCTTTTCATTTTTATTTTTTTCTATTTCTTCTTTAGTTATCTTTATATTTTTTTCTATTTTTTCTCTATTTTTATTTATTTCGCTTTCTTTACTTTCTAGTTCTTCTATCTTAGATAAGTTTTCATTTTTGTTTTTTTCTTTTATTTCTATTTCTTTATTATGTATATCATTGCTTTTCACCAAATCTTGAAGTTCCGTTAATATCTTTTTCTTTATCTCCAATTCTTTAATTTTCTCTTCAATTTTTTCTTTTTCATTATCTATTTCATATTTTCTATTTCTGTATGGAATTATAGATTTTATTTTATCCTCTATCCCTTTTATCTCTTTTTCCAATATATTGATAGGTTTCTGACTGGTTTTACTAGTTCCAATTTCATCTCTAATCTTGTCTTGTAATTTTCCCATAGCTTTTTTATATGAAACATTGTCTTCACCAGTTCCTGCAAGGTTAGCGATTTTTTGAATTAATATACTTTGGTCTTTATCGTTTAATCTAACTTCTTCTTGCACTGAGACAACAGTTGATAGATACGTATGCTTGTCTACTCCTGTTTGTTCATAAAAAAACTTACTTCCTTCTTTTTTATCAATATCAAATTTATCTGTTATATCTTCTAGTCTATCGTTATAGATTTTGGGATTTTTTTTGTTAAAATCTCTAAATACCTCAAACTTACTACCATTATCCAGCTCATACTCTATTCTTCCTGAAAATTCTGAACTATACCATGGCTTATATTTATCGTAATCAGATAATTCTTTGCCATCTTTATTTTTTGAAATACCATAAAAACTACTAATTATGTAATTTAATAAAGTGGATTTTCCACTTTCATTTTTTCCTTGTATTATATTTATACCATGTTCTAACTTTATCTCTTTATTGTTTATATTACCATATGCATTTATTTTTACATTATTTATTTTCAATCATTTCACCTCTTATCTACTAAGTATATCCATACCTATTTCAAATGCATCTAATAATTGCTTAGATATCTCATTGCTTTCAGATTTCTTTATTTTTTCTAATATTTTCTTTGCAAATAATCCTTTCAAACTATTTTGGGATGCAATACCTTCAATATCATGTTTTATATCAGTGTCATTTTTTATTCTTATTATATTTCTCGAATTCAAAAATTCAAGAATTTTACTTTCATCTATCTCAAATTGTCGTTTTCCTATTAATATAATTTTATAATATTTATTATCATCAAATTTCATATGGTTAATTTCTTCTATTAAATCTTCCCATGAATTTATATTACTAATATCTATATTTTTCTCTTCAAAAGTTTTTGCACTTGTTTCTATAAATTTGAGTGAAATCTCTTTTGTTTGTTCATTAATATTTCCTTCTATAAAGCCTCTTTTCCCCAATTCATCAAAGCCTAAAGATATTGGAGATCCTGGATATACAATTCGTTGATTATCATACTCATTATAGTTTCTTTTATGTATATGCCCTAATGCTATATAATCAAATCCTAGACTTTTTAATTTTCCAGATGTTAATGGGTTATATTCTTTATTATCCTCTTTTCCATTGTCCAAACTTCCATGAGTAATTAATATATTAATATTGTCTTTATTTTCTATTTTAATATTTTCGTACTCATTTTTCATATAAAAATCATTAAACCCATATCCATAAATATCAACATTATCACAATTTACACACTCTAAATTGTTTGTAAATATATGGACATTGGTATTCCATTTATATTGTTTATAAAATGAATTTTTTATATAGGGATCATGGTTTCCAGGCACTATAAATATTTTGGTATCCACTAATTCTTTAAATAAATCATTAATATATTCAATTGTAGATTTTCTTATATAATCTTGTTCATATAAATCTCCCGCTATAAAAAAATATGGAATATTTTCTTCCTTAATATATTCCACTATATCCTTCATAATCTTTCTTTGTTCTAGTCTTCTTTCTTGCGCTAAAGTCTCATTTTGTGCTAAAGTTGCAAATGGACTATCAAAATGCATATCTGCCATATGTATAAATCTCATTCTATATATCCTCCATCGCTTAATTTATATCATACATTAATAATTTCAGTCAATATATTTTAGAACATTTGTTTTATATTATGTGCTATATTTCATATCTTTGAAATAAAAAGAATTTAGAAATATTATCTAAATTCTTCTTGTTAATTGTATTAAATCCCTCTATATTTTCTATATCCCATAAAAGAAGCTACTGCTATAATCATCATTAATGTTATTGGCATTAATATATTAGTAACACCTGTCTGTGGTATTGTACTAGTAGATGTCGTTGGATCTGTTGGTTCTGTTGGTTCCGTTGGTTCTGTTGGATTTGTTGGATCCGTTGGTTCCGTTGGTTCTGTTGGATCCGTTTGATCTGTTGGATTTGTTGGATCTGTTGGATCTGTTGGATCCGTTGGTTCTGTTGGATCCGTTGGTTCTGTTGGATCCGTTGGATCTGTTGGTTCTGTTGGTTCTGTTGCGTCCTTGTCTATCGTAACATTTACACTCTTGGCCTCAAGGCTTTCCCCTTGTCCCCCTGAATCCATATCTGTATCACTATAAAATAATATCGAGCTTGTAGAAATAGTTGTATCACCATCAACAGCATCATCTTTAACTTTAAATGTCAGTATATAAATGTCTTCAGATTTAAGAACTTCTAATGACAATACAGCGACATTAATTACCGTTCCAGAACCTGCATTGGCAAATTTACTTTCGTCTGCGACACCTGACGCTGTTAGTTCTAGAACATTTTCATCATAACTTATAGTCGTTCCTATAGTACTAATTCCATTATCACTTTCAGCAGATAATATGACTGTAAAACTATCTCCTGGCTTTGCAGTTGTTACACTTGCCTTTAAATCAACACTACTGGTAGCTGCTTTAACTTTTCCACACATTGCAAAGCATAATATTATCATCATTATTATGATAGCACTTATTTTTAATTTTTTACGCATATATTTTTCTCCAATTCTACTTATATTATAGTCTATTATACATTTTTTTATTTTTTTATCAATGATATATGATTCGGCAATAATCGAAAATCCGGTGTATCTTGCTTATATATTGGAGTTGCGAATTTATTACATTTATATTACATTTTATTATATTAGAAAAATTTTACAAATAAATAAAGAACCAAGAAATAAAAAATATTTCTTGGTTTTATTTCAGCTATTATTTTTTTTAGTATCTATTGGTCCAAATAATTCATCAAATTTTGCTTCAAGCTCTTCTTGTAAATCTTTAGTAAATAATTCATCCTCTTTAGTATTATCTTCCATAGGTAATGTTGGAGCATTTTCATCAATATAATCATCATTATTCATCATTATATCATTAATCGAATTATTATTCTGCTGAAAATCTATATTATTTGTAGAATTAATACTTGCTTTATTATTTAGCATGTTAAGTGGCTCTACTTGATCCGTATTATTACCTCCCGTAATATCGTCACTAAATAAGTCATCTAATGATTCAACCTTTAAATCTTGTTCATTAGTATTATTTATCTGATTTGAAAATGGATTTGATGGATTAAATCTTCTCCATTCTCCTCTTGTTCCTGCATCAAATTCATTATGGTCTAATTTAAATTCACTTAACTTTTTGGCCATTGGCTTATTAAAGTAATAATATTTATTTGCTTTAATTGGTTTTAGTCCTTTTTCAAATATAATACATAGATCATTGTCCATTCTTCTTAATTCATCAGGAGTCATCAATGCTCTTCCCATTATTTGGTCCGATGTACTATATCCTTGTCTTGAGAAATTCTTATCTCTATTCGTTGACCTTGTATCTCTTGCTATTGTTGTCTCTCCTAGCTGTTTTGAAAAATATTCTACTGTTTTAAAAGAGTTACTTCCTAAGAAAACATGTGTATCACAGTTACCCATTATTGTTTCATATGATTTTTCATATACAGCTTCTAGCTGATCTAAATTCTGCAATATAACACTGAATGATATTCCTCTACTTCTACTAGTTGATATTTTTTTATCGAAGTCTGGTATTTGTCCTATATTAGCAAACTCATCTAATATAAAATATGTACGTGTTTTTAAAGTTCCACCATTCATATCTGCATAATTATATAATTGTTGAATCATTTGAGCAAAGAATATAGTAAGTAAAAAGTTATATGCTGTATGTGTATCTGAAGATATTACATAGACTGCTGTTTTATGGTTTGCTATATCCTCAAAATTAATAGTATTTGTTGAAGTTACTTCAGCAATCTCCTTTGAATCAAATTTTCCTAATTTAGATTGCAATGTACTTAATATTGAGCTGTATGTTTTATCTGATGCAATTTCTATTGACTTGTAGTTCGTTCTTGCCGGATGATCACTAGGTAGCTCATTCATTAATTCTGTTAATAAGTTACTTCCATTATTATTGTTAGCTGCTCTTACAAGCTCTGCGCATGAAGCTAAGTTCTGCTCCTCTGGTGGTCTTGTAGCTAGCAAATAGTATATAAGTGATTTCAATAACATTTCTGCTGTATCATCCCAGAATGGATCTGATCCCTTGCCTTCTGACTCTTGTCCTTTTACTATTGTGTGTGCTATAACATCTACATCTATGTTACTAGTAATATGCATTAAAGGATTGTAACCATCACTATTCTCAGGATTTACTAGATTTAATACTTTTATATCATACCCATTTTTTTTCAAAAATCCTGCTGTTTTATCATATAGCTCTCCTTTAGGATCAGTGAATACATAAGATCCTAACATTTGGTATGCATTTGGAATTGAGTATGATGCTGATTTACCAGATCCAGATCCACCAACTACTAATACGTTTACGTTTCCCCTCTTATCTAATGGTAAATAATTATCTTCTGCTAGTATGATTCCTTTATTTTTACTTAATATTTTATATTGTTCTCCACCTTGGCTCCAATCACTGGAACCATTTTCAATGTCTTTAAAATCACTCTTAGGTTTTGATCTTACAATTCCTATAGTTGCAACTATCAAAAATATTATAGTAAGCCATATCGTTCCTTTGCCAAATGTTCCAATTGCTCCAGTTCCAACAAGTTTGGTTATCGCCGTAAAGCTTGAAATTTCTTTTCCAACATTCTCTATAAATAGTGACAATTCTAATTGTCCAGCAGCATTACAACTTTCTTTAGTCGCTACCGCTATAGGCGCAATTAATACTATTTCTAGCACTATCCATAGTACTAAAAATAGTATTATA
The DNA here is from genome assembly GCA_945946655.1 of uncultured Clostridium sp. Classification (GTDB taxonomy): domain Bacteria; phylum Bacillota; class Clostridia; order TANB77; family CAG-508; genus CAG-245. The sequence continues at coordinate 6,504 of CAMEWM010000009.1, forward strand.
TATTTTTTATTATCTTTAAAAGCTTTTTGCATTTTACTCATATATTTTCACCTTTTCTTGTGTTTTGCTTATTTTTCTGGTCCTTCTTTTCTTTCTTGTTCTTGACCTATTAACTTCATAGTTATGTAGTCCTCGTCTCTGTCAGAACATGTTGCTTCTTGGCTTGCATCAGGTGGAACTACTAAATCATTTTGTTCTGGATCTACAATAGTTTGTCCACCGACGAATTTTACTTTTGAACCTCCATTTGTAGATTCTATTTTTAATTTACTCATCTAAGATCCCCCTTAATTATTATCCTCTCTTATTTCAAAAGCGAAATAAGACTTGTATGGTTTTAATTTACATTTTCCTTTTACTTCTTTTGTATCTTGATCAAAGTATAGTACTGGTTTTACTTCTTCTGTTGTCTCTGGGTCTATTATAGTTATTGGTCTTTGTAAGTTTGGTGTGTATTTTATATCTTTATACTCTGTCTCTTTTTCAGAATATAATGTATCAAATTTGATTGGTACAGGTTTCTTTGATATTTTAACCTCATCTTTATTAACCAATCCCATATTAACTACAACCTTATCTTCCCCAAAAGATAAAATAACTAGTTGATTGTATACATCTTTTTGTGAGTCGACAAAAAAAGTCTTCCTTTTATTTTGTCCAACTAATTCTTCTCTGCATTTTAACCTCTCTAATGTGAATTTTGGTAAATTTGCATCCATTCCTTTATCTGTTTTGTTAATTTGATAGATTACTGTATTCACATTTTGTGGATCCGTTATACTAAAGTGTTTACCCTGTATTTGGTCCATTTGTTACACCTCTTTCTATATGAAACATTTCCATATTTTTTCTTCTGCATACTCTTATATTATACCGTATTTTTAAGAGCATGTCAACATATTTATGTTATCTTATTATGTGTTTATCTATATATCTCTAGGATTGAATTTTGACAATTTTTTCATTTGTCTATATAACTCTCTTTCCTTCTCAGAAATATTTTTTGGAATCATTATTTTTATCCTTATAACAAATTCTCCTCTGCCACCTTTGCCATCTTTATAGCCTTTATCCGGTATATGTATTTCTTCTCCCGTTTCTATCCCTTGCGGTATATAAACTCCAATAGTTTCATCAATAGCATCAACATCAACTTTTGTTCCTAGTACAGCCTCCCATGGGCTTATATTTAAATCTGTATATATATCTGATCCAACTAATTTATATTTTCTATCTTCAGCAACATTAATTCTTATTAATAGATCTCCATTTTTACCTCCATTCTCTCCAGGCTTTCCTTGACCAATTAGTCGTACTTTTTCTCCATCTCTTATACCTGCCGGAATATTGATTTCAAAATTTTTCATCTTTCCTTTTACTGTTCTTAATGATATTTTTTTAGTTTGCCCAAAAAAGCCCTCATAGATAGATATTGGTATCTCTGTCTCTACATCTTCTCCTTGGATAGGTACTCTTGTATTTCTGTTTTTATTAATTTTGATATTATCAGTATCTGTCCCTTCAATACCAAACAATATATTAAAAATTTCTCCTCTTGTTGCTGTTTTCTTTTTATCTGTTGATTGTTTTGCTATTTTATTTTTCCTTTTACCTATATGTGAATTCCACATTCTATCATACTTTTTTCTTGTCGTGGTATCTGACAAAATTTTATATGCTTCATTTATATCTTTAAATCTTTCTTCTGAGCTATTGCCTCCGTTAACATCTGGATGGTATTTTTTTGCTTGTTCTCTATAAGCTATTTTTATTTCATCTATATTAACTTTATTTGTATCTAAGCCGAGTATTTTATAGTAGTCCTTGAAAATCATTTAACATCCTCCCATATTATGGTGTTTGAATTATATCACATTTTTACAGTCTTTGGAAGATATTGTATAAATTTTTATTATATTTTTTCAATAATGAGTTTGTTCCTTGTCTCTATACTTTTAGGATGTATTAGTTTTCCTTTATTTACCAATGATTTTATGTTTGAATCAATTATGTATATTATAGTTTTATCTAAACTCTTTTTCGCCAAATTTCTTTCATATTCAATATCATAATCTTCTGACTTTCTATTTATTTCAATTTTGTCAGATACATAAACAATTTTTGCTATTATATCCATATCTGGACTTGTTGTAGTATGATATTCTATTGCTTTTTGTATTTGTTCTTTAACTCCATATTTTCTTTTTGCAATATCTGCTCCTATTTTTCCATGTAGTATTGGCGTATTTATTCTTTCTACTTCATCTATTAATATATTGTTTTCCTCTACATATTTTATTTTTTCATCCGGGGTCATTTCTTTCGCTATATCATGTAATAACCCTGCGATTTTTGCTGTTTCTACATCTGCGTTGTAATATTGTGCAAGTTCTACAGCCATATTCATTACGCCAATTGAATGAGTATATCTCTTTTCTGATAAATTCTCTTTTAAATCTTTTTTTATTTTTTCTATTAATTCCATTGTTTTTCCTTTCCAATATTATCTAAGAACTATTATTTCATAGTTTCAATTAAAATACAATAAAAAAGAACCGTTTTATAAAACAAAATAGTTCTTTTCTTTACATTATAATGACATATTTATCAGTTGATCCAATAGGTCTGGATATTTTATTCCACAATTCTCCCACAATTTTGGATACATACTAATATTAGTAAAACCTGGCATGGTGTTTATTTCATTTATATATATTTCATTTGTTTCTTTATCTACAAAGAAGTCCACTCTTGCCAAACCAGAGCCTTTTACAGCTTTAAATGCTTTAATGGCTATCTCTCTTACCTTTTCAGTTGTCTCTTCTGGAATGTCTGCAGGTATTATTACTTTTGATTCTGGATTTATATATTTTGAATCAAAATCATAGAATTCATCTGCTGATAGTATTTGTCCAACGCATGATGCTTTAACATCAGTTGTCCCTAAGACTGCGCATTCCACTTCTTTTCCATTTATACCTTGTTCTATTAGTATTTCTCTATCAAATTTTCTTGCTTCTTTCATAGCCTTTATTAATTCTTTATCATCTATAGCTTTGCTTACTCCTACTGACGAACCAGAATTAGAGGGTTTAACAAACATTGGATATCCGAATTTTTCTTTTGCTATATCACATATCTCCTCAATGTTTTTTTCTATATAGTTAAGCTCTTCATCTATGTATATATATGTATTCTCATCTTTTTCCATAGCATTTATCGTTATACTTTTTGCTTGTTTTATATGAGCTTTTTCAAATATCATTTTCGTGTATACTTTATCCATACAAACACTAGAAGTTAGCACCTTACATCCAACATATGGTACACAAAGTAATTCTAATAAGCCTTGTATAGTACCATCTTCTCCATATAATCCATGCAATACAGGAAAAACAATATCCTGTTTTCTTAGAATTTCAAATTCGTTCTCTATTTCTTCTAGTTCTCTTGGTTCTTCTCCTATTTCAAATATTTCGATTTCATTTATAGGCTTTACGTAATGATACCACTTTCCATCTTTCGATATATATATAGGATAAATATCATATTTATTTTTATTTAAATTTTTTATGACAGAGCTTCCAGATACTATCGATACATCATGTTCCGTCGATTGTCCTCCAAATATGACCCCGACTTTAATTTTATTCATACTATTTTATCATTCCTTTCCCCAATAAATTAATGTTGTAACAAACTACATACAATTTCTCTAAAATTCATAGAATTTGAAGCTTTTATTAATGCCACATCATCTACCGCTAATATTTTTTTCAACTTATCTGTTGCGTCTTTGTTGTTTTCAAATGTATACACTTTTTCAATCCCGTTCTTTTGTGCAACATTTGCTATGTTCTTTGCTTCACTACCAACAGTTATCAAAATATCTATGTCATTTTCTGCAACAACTTTTCCAACTTTTTCATGTAGTTCCTTTGAAAATTCTCCTAATTCTAACATGTCTCCTAAAACTGCTATTTTTCTCTTGCCTTCTGTCGCTTTTAAATATTCAATTGCAGATTTCATCGAATCATAATTTGCATTATAGCAATCATTTATTATTGTATATCCTTGTTCTGTTTTTTGGATATCTAGTCTCATTTTACTTAATTCAAAGTTTTTTATTCCTCTTGTTATATTGTCTATTGGAATATCTAGTAATTTTCCTACGCTAATTGCCGCCAAACTATTATATACAAACGCTTCTCCTCCAACTGGTACGTCTATTTTATATTTGTCGGGATATAGCTCATATCTACTACTATTATCATTGTATGTGATATTTTTTGCCATATTCATGCTCTCATTATTAATTCCATATGTAATAACATTAAATTTTTCATTTTCTTTTTGCCATTTATATAGTAAATCATTATCATTATTTATGACTACAAATCCATGATCCTGTAAACCTTCTAATATTTCAAGCTTTGCCTTTAGAATATTCTCTCGTGACCCTAAATTTCCTATATGTGCTGTTCCCACATTCGTAATCACTGCAATTGTTGGTTTAGCTATGTTTGTTAATTTACTTAGTTCTCCTAAATGGTTCATGCCCATTTCTATAACCAAAGCTTCATGATCTTTTAATCCTAATATAGTCATAGGCATACCTATGTGATTATTCATATTTCCCTGAGTCTTCAATGTATGATATTTTTGAGAAACAACACTATATATAATATCTTTTGTGCTAGTTTTTCCTACACTACCTGTAACAGCTATAACAGGTATATCATATTTACTTCTTTTTAATTTTGCAATTTCTCCAATAGCTTCTATTGTATCCTCTACCTGTATTACGAATTTACCATCAATATGTTTTATATCTAATCCAGCAATTTTATTAATAATACAACCTTTAGCACCTTGTAGAAATGCTTCCTCATAAAATTTTCCTCCGTCGTACCTTTCTCCTTTAAAGCCTATATATACATCTCCATTATGTATCTCTTTTGTATTTTTAGAAAAATTTTCACATATTTCATCTTTATTACCATATATAAGAGTTCCTCTAGTTACCTCAACTATATCTTCTACTGTAATTTTCTTTTCCAATATTTTCGCCTCCTACATTTTTTATTATTATATGTCAGAAAATTATTTTTTACAATAAATTTATTATAATAAAAAATTAAATCCTATGTTTTATAAGATATGTCAAATGCCTAAACCCATCTCTTATTCTTCTTAAATGTGGAGGACGATTCCTTCCATCTTTTTTAAGTGTAGTAGGAACTTCAGCAATTTTAAGATTATGTTTCACTGCTTCAACAATCATTTCGCTTGCATATTCCATTCCTGTTGATTTTAAATTTAATTCTAGTATGGAATCTCTATTATATCCTCTTAATCCACAATGCCAATCTCCAATTGGCGTTTTATATAAAAGCCTACCTATTCCTGATAATACTGGATTGCCGATATATCTATTAGAAAACGGCATTGCTCCTTTTTCTATTCCTCCTTTAAATCTATTCCCCATTACAAGTTCATATCCATCTCTTAGTTTTTCAACGAATTTCTCTAAATTCAAAAAGTCATAACTATCGTCGCAGTCTCCCATAATTACATATTTGCCATGTGCTTCTTGTGTTCCTTTTCTTAATGCGCTACCATACCCCTTTGCCTTTTCATATGTAACTCTGGCACCAAGCTTTTTAGCTATCTCTATGCTTTTATCTTCACTTCCATTATCAGAGATTAATACTTCTCCTACTATATTATTTTCTTTTAAAAATTTCTGTGCTTTTTCAATGCATATTCCTATTGTATTTTCTTCGTTTAAGCAAGGCATTAATATTGTAAATTCAATTTTTTTCTCGTTATTTTCCACCATTTTTTCTCCTTTTTCTTTTATCACATCCAAAAACTAAATAAATATTTTAAATAATAGTACCTAGTTAAATTATGACCTTTTTTTAGCAAATGTCCCTCATTTGAAAATATAAGTAATGTATTAATTACACAACTAATCACAATTAATAACATTAAAACCTTTATAAATAAGATTTTATTATTTCCTTCTTTAATATTACTGTATAGCAATAATATTAATAATACTACAGCTATGTTAATCATCCAGGCAAAGTCCATCATATATCTTCCAAGACTGCCACACTTATTTGTCTCTAATATAATTAAGCAAAAACTAATAACTATGCTCCCAGCAATTATGAATCTCATTTCCTTGTTATGTTCTTTAATCTTTTTCCATAACCATGGTATAAATAATATAATTATGCCAATTATGCTTGTCGTGAGGTATCCTCCCCCTATTGGTTGGCTATAATAAAATCCCATGTATTCGGGCATAAAGTTTTCTGAGAAAACAAAAGGAAAATCTAAACAAAATTTTATCGGGCTACATAGAAAAGTTATAATTCCAATAATTACTCTATTAATATTAAAGCCAAAATATCTAAAATCTGTAACACTTATCTGATAATTTGCACCAAATTCAAATATATTACCAAATCTTATGTAATTATATGCCATAAGTGATACTCCAACAATTACATATGGAAGTAAACAGATGATTAATTTAATTATATAATTTACATTTACTGTTTTGTTTTGGATGTTTTTTACTAGGTCATAGCTTATTTTAATAATAATAAATAGAGATGCAAATAAGCAAGTTGGCCTACATGCTACAGAAAGAGCCATGAATAAGCATGCCAGAAATAAATATGGCATTCTATTGAGTCTTAGATATTTAAAAAATTCATACATTCCAATCATTACAAAGCAGTATCCTGCAGAAATTACAAATTCATAAGTCCACGGTCTAGACATTACCCATAGTATTTTATTGTTAAACAGGGCAAAAGTGCATAATAAAATTACTAAGTAAAATGGAGTATTTTTGAAATATCTATATATTACTTCAGCAAATAGCTTTACTGTAAATATAGAACTGATTGCAAAAAATAAAAATGTTCCAAATTCTATATACATAAATCTTCCTGTTAGCAGTTTTATTGGAACTAGCAAAATTAATGCAGGCAAAATTCCATAGTACATGTATGTATTGCCATTAAAATATGCACTATCAAAATAACTATTAGACTCGTCTATTCCTTTTTCTTTATAAGTATTATAATCATATGGTTTATCTTCATTCTTTATAATATTTAGTAATTCTGTATCATATTGATTTATATCCATATGTCCATTAATAATTGATTCTACAAATGCTTGTCCATATAATTCATTTATTTTAACCTGTTGAGTAATTTCTGTATTCATACTTATTGCTTGTTGCATTAATACTAAAATGACAATAAAAATCATTGATATTAATGATAGAACTGACTTTTGATCTTTGTTATTAATATCAAATCCTCTTTTAAAAAATTCTTTATTTAACAATGAATAGACTCCTGAAATAAATAAAGTTAATAAAATTACTCTAAGCCAATTAAATTCAAATGGTATTTTTTTGTTAATTTTTATACTATTTATCTTAATTCCTAAGCCATTTTTTAACGTTAATAATATCTTTTCCGATTCGCCAATGAAATCACAGCTTATGTATTTACTTTTATCATATTCTTGTAACATTCTATGTCTCATAATTCTATCAGAACCACAATCCTGATAATACCCACTAAAAAGTTGATCAGTATAGTTTATGTCTACTATCGTTTCTGTCGGAAATTTATCATAAAGATTTTCATAGTCAACATAAATATTATAAATTTTGGTATTAATATTACCTATTTCAATTTCAATCTGTTTACCATCACCATTCACATCCTTTAGATTTTCTTCAGAAAATTGATTATATTCAATTTCTTCATAATTTAAAACATGTGATTTAATAGATTTATAGTTACAAATAAATATTTCAAATATTACTACTATTACAAATACCAATATATATTTTTTATCTAAACTTTTCATCATTTTTATCCCTTCATTTCATTTCAAATGATAACATAGTGATTATTCCCCTTTCAACCATATCAGCTGTTACTTGTAATAATTATCCATAAAATTTCTAGAGATAGTAAAGCATCCTACCATCTCTAGAAGTTTTTCTGTCATATTTTATTTCATTACTTTATTATTTAGCATTTCTGTTTGCAATCTCTATCGCTTTTGTCACCATATTTCCACATGTTTTTGAAGGTATATTTTCCCATCCTCCATCTTTCTTTACTTGTTCATACACACCTAATTCTTTTGCGATTTCTTCCTTTAAATTTTCCGTCATCAACTTTCTTTTTGTCATATCTTATCCTCCTGTATTTTATTCAATTTTTATTTATTGCAAATAAAAATTTATACTATTATTTTATATACTTTTTTAATTAAAATACTGGAATATGCAGTTAACATAACAAGAAATATACTTTTTTCTTATATTTTATGTTAATGTGTTAGAGTTCCATCTGGTGTATTTACTATAATTAAAATATCTTCTTCTTTGCCTGTTTTAGCATTAATATATACTAAAAATTCATTGTCTTCGACTTTTCCCTTAAATTCCCAACATAATACTTCTGTATTCCATTTTGTTGGTATTATTGCTAAATTTTCACTTTCAATTTGTAAATCTTTATTCAATACATCTTTTGCTTTTTCTTTACTTATTATATCAGTTGATATCTCTCTCGTTGTATGTGAATTTAAATATCCGGATGTTTCTATTCCTAATACACTACCATCATCTAATGCAACTTTTACCTTTATCAAATCAGGATATATTGTTACTTGTTGATTATTAGTATTATTCTGTGTATATGCATAATTTATAGTTACTATTCCATTTTGTTTCAAATAATATGTCTCTTTCATATTAGTATAACCATGTTTATCTAAAAAATCTTTTGCAATTTCATTTGCTTTTTCTTGTGAAATTATTTCTGTGCTTACAGTTTTATTATAATTGGCAAATATAACATGTCCTCCTTTTTTTGATATAGATATAGTTGCAGTATTGTCATTTTCTTTCATCTTTACATTAAAGTCAAATGATGGTATTTCTGCATTTTCAGAAAATCCATTTGAGTCTATATTTTTAATCTTTTCTTCTCCATAAAATGTCTTTACTATTTCTTTTGCTTTTTCTTCATCTATATCTTCTCCTGTTAATCCTTTTTTCTCTGACGATGTTATATGCTCCGAAAAAGCTCCATCATATATAAGCCCTGAATATTCATGAAAGTTTTCCTCTAGGTTCGAGAAACTGTCTTTCGTTATACTACTAACTTGAGTTGCAAACGCTTTTGTCCCTTCATCTTTTAGTTCTCCCCATTTTATTCTTCCATTATTTAAATCAGTTGATAACTGATTTAATGTGTTTTCTAGTTCTAAACTATATGTGTGCAATTCTTTTATATTTTTTAAGTCTTCTTGAGATAGACCTTGTCCTGAAATATTTTTTCTAGATAGAGAATAACTATAATCGCTTACCTGGTTTAAAAATCTAGATGTGTTTTCTAATTCATGGCTATTAATTGGTAGTTGTGATAAGCAACTTTGTGCTACGCTTGCTTCTCTCCATACATTTGTTAATGTTTCTGCTCCATGTTCTGGAGTCGTTGAAATCAATGCTTTAGCCAAATATGTTTCAACATTTTGTACATAGTCTACTAATTCAAAAAAAGCCATATTATACTTGTTTTCTGATGCTATAACGTATTTTCTCGTTTCTTGGAACGCATAATAAATTATAGCTCCTACAATCACAACAGCTAGTATAATTCCAATGATTATAAAAGCCATTTTATTATTTTTATTTTTCATAATAAATACCTCCATTATTTACAGAATCTATGCTTTCCAATTGTTTTAATAAGTGGTCTTGACCATATCCATTTATTAGTTGCAGTACTTGGATTAAAATAATAAATGGCACCTCCCGTTGGATCCCATCCGTTTAAAGCATCTCTAGCGGCTTTTACTACTGTTGATCCTTCTTCGATTGGAACATTTATTTGACCATCCGATACTGCTGTAAATGCTCCAGGTTCATATATTACCCCTGCTATTGTATTCGGAAATTTCGATGATTTTACCCTATTTAATATTACTGCACCAACTGCAACTTGTCCTTCATAAGGTTCCCCTCTCGCTTCTCCATTTATAGCTCTTGCAATAAGCTGTACATCAGAAATTGAACTTGCATTACTTGAAGCATTTACCTCTGTTAAAAGTTTATTATTAAATAGAATAAATACCATAAAAATCATGTAAAATAGTAATATTAAAGATATCATTGCTATTATTTTATTAATATGTTTTTTCATATTTCCTCCTGTTTAATTTATCTTTGTAAATATTATTGGTATTTTTTCAAATTTTATGCATTTCACTTTTGTTTTTCGTTTTTATATGATAAAATCTTTTTATATAAATAAAATGTAGGAGAGGGCGTATCAACATGAAAAAAATTTTGATATTTTATGCATCGTATGGAGGCGGACATTTATCTGCTGCTAATTCAATCAAACAGTACATCGATGATAATTTTTCTGATTTTGATACAAAATTAATAGACTGTATGTTGTATGTAAATAAGCCTATTAATAAGATTACTACAACTGCATATAAAGAAATGGCGAAAAAATTTCCTTGGGCCTGGGGTGAAGTTTATAGTCACTCCCAAAAAGGGCCTATGGCTCACATTAGTTCAACTGCTAATAATTTAATGGCTAGAAAATTATTGAAATTATTAAAAGAATATAACCCAAGTATAGTAATTTCAACTCATCCTTTTGGTAGCCAGATGGTTAGTTATTTAAAAAGAAAAGCTTTAATAGATTGTAAGCTTGCTACTATAATGACAGATTTTTCACCTCATGAGCAGTGGTTGGTTGGAAAAGAGCAAGTCGATTTCTTCTTTGTTTCTCATGAAAAAATGAGACAATTATTAATAGATGACAATATTCCTGAAAGTAAAGTATTCGCGACGGGAATTCCTCTATCTAATAGATTTTTGATGCACTACAATAAACTAGACATAATGAACTCTTTTGATTTAAATCCTGATAAAAAAGTTATATTATTCTTTGGTGGTGGAGAATTTGGATTAGGACGAGAACAGACAATAAAAATATTGAAATCTTTTATTTCTCATGTTAATAATCATCAGATTGTTGCTATAGCAGGAAAAAACGAAAAAATGAAAGTAGCTTTTGAAACTTTAGTATCTGAAATGCATGCAGGAGAAATTGTTAAAGTTCTCTCTTATACAAATCAAGTACCTGAACTTATGAGCATTTCTGACTTAGTTGTAACAAAGCCAGGTGGGCTTACTACTACAGAAAGTTTAGCTTCAGGATTACCAATTATCGCAATAAATCCTATTCCAGGGCAAGAAGAAGAAAATGCAGAATTTCTAGAAAAATCTGGCGTCGCAATCTGGTTAAAAAAACGAGATGATTTTGATTCAGTTATATCTAATTTGCTATCAAATGAGCAAAAATTACATCAAATGAAGATTAATACAAAATTACTGGCTAAAAAGAATTCAACAAGAGACATTTGTAATATTATTTTAAAAAAAGAATGAGGTATCTCTCCTCATTCTTCATTGTTTATAATTGAACCCTGCCTTCTAATGCCCTACTTAGTGTTACTTCATCTGTATATTCTAAATCACCACCAACAGGAATTCCATGTGCGATTCTTGTTACTTTTATTCCTAGCGGCTTTATTAATTTTGATAAATACATAGCTGTTGCTTCTCCCTCAACTCTTGGGTTAGTGGCAAGTATTACTTCTTTTACAGAACCATCCATTAGTCTTTCTAAAAGCTCTTTAATTTTTATATCATCTGGTCCAACTCCATTCATAGGTGATATTGAGCCATGTAGCACGTGATATACCCCTTTAAATTCATGGGTTTTTTCCATAGCTACTACATCTCTTACGTCTTCAACAACACAAATTACGGATTTATCCCTTGCAGAATTAGAGCATATTGGACAAGGATCCGTATCTGTAATATTATAGCATTTAGAACAATATTTTAAATTCTTTTTTGCATTTTGTATGCTTTCGATGAATTCATTTGTTTCCTCTTCACTTGCATCTAATATGTAAAAAGCAAGTCTAGCTGCCGTCTTATTTCCTATACTTGGAAGTTTTTCAAAGCTTTCTATTAGTTTTTCTATCGATGGTGAATAATATGACATAAATTTCTCCTACTATTTCTACATTAATCCTGGTATATTATATTTTCCAAAAGATGCTGCTTGTGCATCGTCCACTTGCTTTAATGCATTGTTTATACAAGTTGCTATCAAATCTTCTAGCATTTCTACATCATCTGGATCTACTACTTCAGGTTTTATTTTTATTTCTTTGATTTGTTTACTACCTGAAACTTTTACTTTAACAGCTTCTCCTCCAGCAGATGCCTCAAATTCCTTTGCTGCTAATTCTTCTTGTGATTTTTCCACATCTGACTGCATTTTTTTGGCTTCTTTCATTAATTGATTTAGATTCATTCCTCCAAATCCTCCTCCCATTCCTGGGAATCCTCCTCTTTTTGACATTTTCTAATTCCTCCTACTTTATTTATTCTATAATATTAATTGGCATATCTAGTCCTTTTGCTATATCGTTAAAATTATCTGTTTTAGCTACTATTTCTTCGTTATTGTCCACCAATACTATCCTCATTGGTTTTCCTAACTCTATTGATACTTGCTTAACAATTTCACTCATATTTTCTGGTTTTTCTAATATTTCTTTTCTAAATGGCGTTAATCCATTCTCAAAATTAATTCCTACTGTCATATCATTGATTTTATTCGCAGATGAACTCATTAATATTGACGACAGAGATATTCTCCCTTCTTGTTTTATCTGGTCTATTATCTTTGGCCAATTCTGTATTTTTTCTCCCAGCTTTATATTGGCTGACTTTTTTACTTCTGTTTTACCCACTGATTGTAGTTTATTTGTTTTTTTTACACTATCATTGATTGACTTCTCTCCCTCTTGAGAATTTAGAATCAATGTCATTTGTTTCTCTAACCTATTTATTTTATAATTCAACTCTTCTACTTCTTTTTGGGGTATATTTACTTGGTTATTATCCTCGTGATCATTTGTATTATTGTGCATTACTTCATTACAAAGCTTTATTATCTCGACTTGAAACATTATTAACTTTTGTGTAGACCATTTCATATCATTCTGTAAATTCGATAGATTATATATTATTGAAATCAATTTTTCTTTAGTTGTACTATCAGCTAATTGTTTAATATTGTTTTTTTCTTTTTCACTATATATTTCTAATTGTGCATTTGTTTTGAATATTAATATATCTTTTACATATTTTATTATTTCCCATAAGAAATTATTTATATCTTTTCCTTCTGCAATCACTTCATTTATTGTTTGTAGGGCCATCTCTGTATCTTTTTCTAATATGCTTTTGGTTATTTTATTTACACTTTCTGTTTTTGGAATCCCTACTAATTCTTTTACTAGCTCTTCTGTTATCTTTCCCTCTTCTTGCATACACCTTTCTAGTATACTAAGTGCATCCCTCATTGCTCCTTCAGCTAATATTGCTATTAATTTTTTAGCCTCAGCAGTAATATCAATATTACTCTGTTCACATACAAAGTTTAGCCTTTTCTCTATGTTATCATTTGATATTTTCTTAAAGTCAAATCTCTGGCATCTAGACAATATTGTAGCTGGTAGCTTTTGGGGCTCTGTCGTTGCTAATATAAATTTTACATGTGCTGGAGGTTCTTCTAGTGTTTTTAATAATGCGTTAAAAGCTCCTGTAGATAGCATATGAACTTCGTCAATAATATATACTCTATACTTGGCAACAGTTGGTAAAAAATTCACTTCGTCTCTTATTGCTCTTACATCTTCTACACTATTATTCGATGCTGCATCCATTTCCACTATATCAGTTAGAGATCCATCTAATGCCGCTTTACACACCACGCATTCATTGCATGGTTCACCATCTTTCGGATTTAAACAATTTACAGCTCTTGCAAGAATTTTAGCTGCAGAGGTCTTCCCAGTTCCTCTTCCTCCGTTAAATAAATATGCATGTCCTACTCTATCATTTATGAGTTCATTCTTTAACGTTTTAACAATATGTTCTTGTCCAACTATTTCGTCGAACCTTAAAGGTCTGAATTTTCTATATAAAGCTGTATATTCCAATTTTTTCACCCCCAATGATGTTTAATTGAATTACATATAAATTATCTTTTAAATTGGTTAAAAGGTATGAGTCACTCTAACTTCTCTATGGAGAGTATCTCACATAAAGTTCTTCTGCTTATTGCTGCTTCCTTCCGGATCTGACAAGGTTCACAGTTCTCTATTGAAATACTTTCCATACAAAAGTTAGAATTATCCTCATACCTTTTGCATTATATAATATTTTACTTGGTTTATCAAGTAAAATATTATTATTTTACTCTTTTAAATACTATATTACTCATATCTGTTATCTCTTTTGTCGTTGTCCCTTCTGTACATAAATTATTACAAGGCAAATCTAAATAAATATTAGATTTATATTTAATCCCATTTATTTGAATAATAAGATCAAAATTCACTTGGAACTTGACTTCATCTTCATTAATCCCTACTTTCGAAATTAATGTGCCATCATGTTTTACTTCTATATTTTCGTTAGAAATAAATTTACCTATTTGGGTATTGGAAAATCTTAATATTGCAGACCCTCCTTGACTTCCGATTTCTAATATTTTAGGGTTGCTTGTTTTTCCACCTTTATATTCTAGTTTTCCATCTATAATATATGAATCATCATATAAAAAAGTTCTGCCTTCGACACTACTTGGCATATACATTTTTATATTTCCTTTTAGCGGTTGTTTTGTAATATTTATATTTTCAATAGTAACATTTTCAATAAATTCATCATCTTTTGCTGATTTTTTATCTATAAAAAAGTATACATCATTATTTTGATTTACATATAAGTTCCATTTAGCTGTTTCTTCGATATCATCAGTATTTTGTTCTCCTTCAGCAGTACTTATAATTGTTATTTTAGATAATTTATATGGCATATCTTTTTCACCTTCAATTTGATACTGTATAACAATCATTATTACTACTATAATTACAATTAGTAATATGCTAATTAATGCAATCATTTTTATTAGATCTTTCATACTGGTTTTCATTTTTTCCCCCACGCTTAAATTGGCGGAGACGGTGGGATTCGAACCCACGGGCCGATTTTCACCGGCTAACTGATTTCGAGTCAGCCTCGTTATGACCACTTCGATACGTCTCCATTTTATATTTAATAATTATATCAAAACTATCAAAAATGTCAAATTACATTTTAGTTCTTAAACATGATTAACTAAAGGTTTCCATTGCTTTTTTTATTTATTTATAATATATTTATGATAATAGGAGGTTCATGTATGAAAGTTGTTGTTCAAAGAGTAAAGCACGCAAGCGTTACCATTGATGGCAGAGTTAATGGTAAAATAAATAACGGTTTTCTTGTTTTGCTAGGCGTTTCATCCACAGATACTAAACAAGATGTGGATTACTTAGTAAAAAAAGTTACTAATTTACGAATTTTTACTGACGAAAAAGATAAAATGAATTTATCTTTAAAAGATATTAACGGGGAACTTTTGATTATCTCCCAATTTACGCTATATGGCAATTGTAAAGATGGCAATAGACCTTCTTTTATAGAAGCAGCAAAACCTGATATTGCTATTCCACTATACGAGTATTTTATAGCTGAATGCAGAAAGCAAATTCCTATCGTAGAAACTGGTATTTTTGGTGCAGATATGAAGGTTGAACTTTTGAATGATGGTCCGGTTACTATCATAATAGACTCACAAGATATTTCTTCACATAAATAGACACACAAATAGTGGTGTGTCTATTTTTATTTTGTGGATAAATTACATTTTTTATATTATTTCTTATTTTTCTTTTTGATTCTTAATTCTCTAAAAAATTGTTGTAATATTGCCTTACATTCTTTTTCCATAACTCCTTTTTCTATTTCTACTTTGTGATTAAATTTATAGTCTTCTATTATATTTAATACAGATCCACATGCTCCTGTTTTTTCATCCATAGTCCCAATTACTACTTTATCCAACCTTGCTTGTATTAATGCCCCTGCGCACATAGTACATGGTTCTAAAGTCACATACATTGTACATCCCGTTAGTCTCCAACTTTTTATTTTTTTGCTAGCTTTGCGTATTGCTATTATTTCTGCATGGTTCGTAGTATCATTCTTAGTTTCTTTTAAATTATGTCCCCTTGCAATTATTTTTCCATCCTTTACTATTACTGCTCCTACAGGTATTTCTTCTTTACTATAAGATTTTATAGCTTCTTTAAGAGCAGCATACATAAATTTATTTTTTTCTTCTTTCAAGATCTACTCCTTTTTAACTTATGTAAACTTTATTTTAATATTACAAACATTTTACTTTTCTTTTTATCTTTTACTTAAATTATAACATTAACTTATTTGATAAGCAATAAAATCTCGTTGAAAATTATCATAATTATGTCTACTTTATAGTTGTACAAGCACTTAAAATATAAATTATTCAGGTTTAAATTTCTAACTAGTTATTTAAATGTATTTATATTGATTAATCTTAAATTGAATATAACAAAAAGCTACAAATCTCTTACGAGTTGTAGCTTATTTTATTGGTGCGCCTAGCAGGAATCGAACCTGCGACCTCTCCCTTAGGAGGGGAGCGCTCTATCCTACTGAGCTATAGACGCATTTTTCTTTATCATAATATCATCTTGATTAGTTTATGTCAATCATATTTTCATAAAAATATGTGTTTTAAAACTTTTTCTTTATTTACATAACACTTTATGTTATAATACTACTATAAAAAATAATATTAGGAGATTAAATTTTATATGAAGCATATTTTAAGTTATATGAGAAGAGCTATAGAAGATTATGACATGATTCAGGATGGAGATAAGATTGCTGTTGCATTATCTGGAGGCAAAGATTCTATTACACTGCTTAAAGCTTTAAAAAGCTTGCAATATTTTTATCCAAAAAAATTTGAACTTATTGCAATTAGCGTTAACCCTGGTTTTGAATTTTTTGATTCAAACTTTTTAAAACAATCTTGCGAAGAAATCGGAATTCCTTTTATAGAAGAGAAATATGATATAAGTAAAATAGTATTTGAAGATAGACAAGAAAAAAATCCATGTTCTTTATGTGCAAACTTACGTCGTGGCATTTTAAATACAGCTGCAAAGCGTGAACATTGTACCAAAATTGCTTTAGGACATAATTTAGATGATGTTCTAGAAACCTTCTTAATGAACCTATTTTTTGCTGGTAGTATATCAACATTTTCTCCAGTAAGCTACATGGATAGATCTGGTGTTACCTTGATTAGGCCTTTAATTTATGTACCCGAAAAAGAAACAAAACGCTATATAAGAAAATCAGGAACAAAGATAATGCCTAAAGTTTGTCCAATGGATGGTAACTCTACTAGAGAATATATAAAACAATTGATAGTATCTTTATCGATTAAGAATCCTCATGTAAAAGCAAATATAATGGGAGCTATAAAACGTAATAAAATTGATGGTTGGAAAGATACAACTCAAAGACAAAAATAAAGCCAAAATTGGCTTTATTTTTATACTTTTGATTTTTCTTCCATTACTTTTGTTAATTCTTTTAGCTGTTTTTCTGCATCAGCTTCCGATTTTCCTTTTACTCCAATATAGAATTTAATCTTTGGCTCTGTTCCTGATGGTCTTACACAGCACCATGCGTCATTTTCTAATCCATAATATAATACATTAGAGTTTGGTAAACCAGTTTTTCTAGTCTCTCCTGTAATATTGTCTTTTATAAAGTCTTGTTTATAGTCTCTAAATTCAAGTACTTTATATTGCCCTAATGTCTCTGATGGATTATTTCGCATATTCTCCATCATCGCTTTTATTTCCTCTGCACCGCTTACTCCTTCACGTGTAATTGAAATTGTTAGTTCTTTATAATACCCATATTTTTCATATATATTAATCATTTGATCCCATAAAGTATAACCTCTTTCTTTATAATATGCCGCTGCTTCGCAAAGGGCCATTACAGCTGCAATTCCGTCTTTATCCCTTGCATGTGTTCCAATTAAACATCCATAGCTTTCTTCGAATCCAAACATGTATTTATAATTATTATTTTGCTCGAATAATCTCATTTGCTCTCCTATATATTTAAATCCTGTAAGAACTTCTATTAGTTTCAAATTATATTCTTTTGCTATAGCATCTGCTAGATTTGATGAAACTATCGTTTTTATTAGAGCTCCATTTGCTGGAATCTCTCCCCTTTCTTTTTTTTGAGATAACTCATATTCTGCAATTAACAATCCAGACATATTTCCTGTAAAAGAATGATATTCTCCTGTCTTTGAATCTTTGGCATATACTCCTAATCTATCTGCATCTGGGTCATTAGCTAAAACAACGTCCGCATTCACTTTTCTAGCTAAATCTAAAGCTAGTTTAAAAGCATTTGCATCTTCTGGATTTGGATAGCTAACTGTTGGGAAATCTCCATTTGGTTCTTCTTGTTCTGGTACCACATATACATTTTTAAATCCTATTTCTCGTAATATTCTTTGAACTGGCATATTTCCAGCACCATGTAATGGTGTATATACAATATTAATATCATCTGACATTTTCTTTATGATATTTTGATTTAGTACTAATTTTTTTAAAGTATCTATATATGCATCATCAATTTCTTTTCCTATCACATTATACAAGCCCTGTTTTTCAGCATCTTCTTTTGTCATATTTTTTATTTTAGAAAAATCTGATATCTCATTTACTTCCTCTATTATTCCTTTATCATGTGGAGGAACTATTTGTGCCCCATCTTCCCAATATACTTTATAGCCATTATATTTTGGTGGGTTATGACTTGCTGTTATCATTACACCTGCAATACAATTTAATTGTCTTACTGCAAATGATAACTCAGGAACTGGTCTTAATCCTTCAAACACATATGTTTTTATTCCATTAGCATTTAAGCATAGTGCTGTAAATTCACTAAATTCTTTTGACATATGTCTAGAATCATATGATATTGCTACACCTTTATTTTCTGGATTGTTTTTATTGATATAATTTGCTAATCCTTGAGTTGCTTTTGTAACAGTATATTTATTCATTCTGTTGCTTCCATTTCCTATTACACCTCTTAATCCTGCAGTTCCAAACTCCAATTCTTTGTAAAATCTGTCTTGTATTTCCGTATTGTTGTCTTTTATATTGTCTAGCTCTTCCTTGGTTTCATTATCTATTGCTGGATCATTTAACCATTCATTATATTTCTCTAAATAATTCATAAAATCTTCCTTTCTTTTTTAATTTTACTAAAAGAAGTTTGAATTCTTTGTATAACAAAAAACTCAAACTTCTCTATTTTAATTATACAATTATTTTATTTTATGAAATTCTTTGTATAATTTTCTCGCTGTTTCTGGGCTATCTACTCCCTCTGCATTTTTTACTGGTGCAAACTCTTCTTCCCTCTTTACTCTTAATATCGCCATATCATCTAATGATTCAAATGCATCAAATAGAAACGCTTCAAATTTATATGCATTTGGCTTATCACTTGTTACTAAGTTTCCGTTTTTATCTAAATATTTTGCTTTTTTAAAAGCACTGTGATATGGCAATGTATTTTTACTTATTTCTTCTATAGCTGCTACACTAAATAGATTGCAAAGAATATGAGACTCTCCATATACTAATCCTCCATCTTTATTAGTAGCTTCTGCCATTTCTTGTGATATTTCACTATATTCAACAACACTTGGTTTTCCATTTCTCTTGCAGAAAACTCCAACTTTTTCATGAGGTCCTGCTTTAACAACACTTTTACCTGCAGCTAACATTTTTTTATCTATAGTAACTCCTAATAGCACAGGATCTACCATATTTACTAAAACGTTATCAACTCCTCCTATGAACACCCATTCTATTCCTCTTGTCTTCATATCATATATAATTCCGTTCTTTTTCATTGACAAGAAAATTCCACCATGTCCATCTGCAGCCTGTTTTATTAATCCATCTTCTCCAATTAATATCTTACCATTTGTATCAACCATTGGTAATTCGCCTTGTTTGAAAAATATAACTTTATCTTTTGGATATCCAAAATAATTATGTTGTTCAAAAAAGTTCACAGTTGCATCATTATTTTCTTTACTAGTCATTATATACCAAACAACAAATATACCATATTTTCTTTGAGCTTCTTTTAATGTATCACATAAAATCTCGAATATTGGTTTATGTGAATCTAGCCCTATATCAAATGTTCCTTTAGGTCCAACATGTCCTAATCTTGTGCCTTGTCCTCCGGCCATTGTTACAACAGCCAGTTTGCCTGATTTTATCTCTTTTAGTCCTATGTCTTCATAATATTTTAATTCTTTTTCACTCATAGTGCTTTTATCAGTGTAGCCTATTGGCTCTATTTTAGAATTAGTAAAATCCACTTTTTGATTTATTCTTTTATATAATTCTTCTATTTGGGCAAAATCTAGTGTTAATATATCATCAAGTAACTGTGATTTTTTCTCGTCACTTAATTTGTCATATTGACTTAATAGATGCTCTTGACCGTATTTTTTAAGTACCTCCTCTGCTGCCAAATACTTTTCTTCCATGTTTTTCTCCTTTCAAAAATCGTATATTTCATTTATATTATTGATTGTTTCTTAATATTATACTATTATAATTAAATAGTCAATATTTCAAAAATAATTTTAAAATATACAATAAGAGAGCAGACAATAAATTATTTTCTGCTCTTTTACTTTTATCAATTAGTTTGCCATTTTTATAGTAGTAATATATTCCTCTTTGTCTTTTTCCCCTGCTGTGTTTAAAACTTTTTCGTGTTCGTTCAATATTTGTTTAATTTCTTGTTCACATTCATTAATATCATAGCAATCTATAATTGTATAAATTTGATCTTTATTCACAAAATCTTTTATCATTAAATGTGCTTTTTTAATATATTCTACTGTTCCTGCAATAATTATACATTCGTTGTTTTCTACTAATTCTTTTATTTTATTTATATTCAATTCTTTTTTATTCCAACCTATATTTAAGATTTTACTTTCATTTTCTAATTTTAATTTTTTCAATAATGTTTCCATATTATTTTTAAGACTTTTCTCTAGTATTGTGGTAATTTTGATTCCTTTATTAATCTTTTTATCAATGTTTGGTAATAGCATAGTAACTAAATGCCACTCACTTGCATAAAAACTACAAACCGTCTTTATATTATTAATATCAGTCATTTTTTACCTCCGCTTTCCTTTTCTATGGTAAATTTTACCATTTTTACACTTTTGTGTCAATATTATTACAAATCAATCGTGTTTCATAATTCGACAGTTCAAAGTTTTTCGCCCTATTGGTCTATTTTTTTGTTTTATATTTGTATTATTTTTTCATTTTTATTACATTTCTGTTACATTATGTTGTTTGATTTATGTATTCATATTTTTTTACCAAATATGTATATTTTTATTTTTTTTAGTAAATACTTTTATTAAATATTTTGTATAACATTGAGGTGGTAAAAATGTTACGAAAGCATATTAATAAAAATAGTTTTTCTAGATTCTTTATATTAATTATTCTATTTACAGTATTTGTTTTATTTTCGGCTTTTTCATATGTTAATGCTGTATCTGACAATATTTCAAATGGAGTTTTTAGGCTTCACGTTATTGCTAACAGTAATTCTGAAGAAGACCAAAACTTAAAATATAAAGTTAGGGATGCTTTACTAGAATATATGAATTCTTTATGTTCTGGTGTCTTTTCAAAAGAAGAAGCTATAAATATTGCACAAGAACACATCCAAGATTTCGAAAATATAGCTAGAGCAATAATATTAGATAACGGATATCAATATAATGTATCTGTAGAAGTAGGCCAATATAATTTTCCTACTAAGCAATATGGAGATGTTTCTTTACCTTCTGGTATATATGATGCTTTAAAGGTAAATATTGGTTCTGCTTCTGGGAATAATTGGTGGTGCGTAATGTTTCCTCCCCTTTGTTTTGTTGATGTTTCTTCAGGTATAGTGCCAGACTCATCAAAAAAATTGTTGCAAGAAAATATTTCAAAAGAAGAATATGATTTAATAACTAATTCGTCTAATAATTCCGAGTTAACCTTTAAATTTAAAGTTGTAGAACTTTTAGAAAATATTAGGATTAAATTAGCAAATAATTAGCAATTCTTTCAATTTATGTTGTAAATCCTTCTTATTTATGGTATATATATATTTAGCTTTTTAGTTTTATACATTGTATATAATAAATAAGGGGGATTTTACTGTGGAAAAATTAGTAATAAACGGACCAACAAGACTTCATGGAGATGTAAATATAAGTGGTGCAAAAAATGCAGCAGTTGCTATACTTCCTGCTACTTTATTAATTGATGGAATTTGCACTTTAGAGAATATACCAAATATAAGTGATGTAAAAATTTCCTGTTCTATATTAGAAAAATTAGGTGCCAAAATAACTTGGCTTTCAAAGAATTCCATTAAAGTTGATACAAGAAATATTAGTTCAACGACAGCGCCTCTAGATATGACTAGTAAATTTAGAGCTTCTTATTATCTTTTAGGAGCTCTTCTTAGTCGTTGTGGTAAAGCAGAAGTTGGCCTTCCCGGCGGTTGTAATCTAGGAGCACGTCCTATTGATCAACATATTAAAGGTTTCGAAGCTTTAGGAGCATCTACTGTAATTGCTCAAGGAAAAATATCTACTCAAGCAAAAAAACTTGTAGGTACTTCTATTTATATGGATACTGTATCGGTTGGTGCTACAATTAATGTTATGTTAGCTGCTGTACTAGCCGAAGGTACAACAACTATCGATAATGCAGCAAAGGAACCTCATGTTGTTGATGTCGCTAACTTTCTAAATACAATGGGAGCAGATATTCATGGTGCAGGTACAGATATGATCAAAATTACCGGAGTCAAAAAATTATCTGGTAATGCATCTTATTCTATAGTTCCAGATCAGATAGAGGCAGGTACATTTATGCTAGCAGCTATTGCTTCTCAAGGTGATATTGTTATTCATAACTGCATTCCAAAACACTTAGAATGTTTAACAGCCAAAATACTAGAAATTGGCGGTAATGTTGAAGAAGGCGATGATTCATTACATGTATGGTGTGATACTAGACCAACTAAGACAAGCATCAAGACATTACCATATCCTGGATTTCCAACTGATTTACAACCACAAATGGGTGTTGTACTTGCAGTGTCAGAGGGAACTAGCATTATAAATGAAAGTATTTGGGAATCTCGCTTTCAATATACTGCAGAATTAAATAAAATGGGAGCTAATATTACAGCTCAAGGAAAAACTGCTGTTTTTGAAGGTGTCAATTCTCTATCAGGCGCTCCAGTATATGCATCTGATTTAAGAGCCGGTGCAGCTTTAATAATCGCAGGAATTATTGCTAACGGAGAAACAGAATTGTATAATTTAAATCATATTGATAGAGGATATGAATGTATCGAAGATAAATTTAGAAAACTTGGAGCCGATATCAAAAGAATCGTTGAAGAATAGGAAATAGAAATGTTTAAATTTTGTAGTTTATTTAGTGGCAGTACAGGTAATAGTTTATTAATTGAATCAGATAACTCAAAAATATTAATTGATGCTGGAGAGAGTGCAAAAAAAATAGTTTCTGCACTTTCTCTTCTTGATATTAATATTTCTGATATTGACGCTATCTTAGTTACTCACGAACATTCTGATCATGTAAAAAGTTTAGGAACTCTTTCAAAGAAATATAATATTCCTGTTTATGCAAATGTGAGTACTTGGAATGCCATGCCAGAGCAAAAGCAAAAAATATTGGATATAAATCAGAAAATCTTTGAAGTTAATACTGAATTTGAGATTAAAGATTTATCTTTTAAGCCCTTTCATATTCCTCATGACGCTGCTGATCCTTGTGGCTTTAATGTTTTCTTCAAAAGTAATAAAATAAGTATCGCAACAGACTTAGGACATGCCACTTCTGATATTATGTCAAATCTAGAAAAAAGTTCATTTATTTTATTAGAGTCAAATTACGATCCAGATATTTTAAAATATTCGAAATATCCTTTTTCTTTAAAGCAAAGAATTGCAGGACCAGAAGGTCATCTATCAAATACTACTTCTGGTAAAATAATTTCTAATTTAATAGAAACTGGGCTCCACTCAGTTATGCTGGGACATCTAAGTAAAGAAAATAATTTTCCGGAATTAGCATATAAAACAGTAGTTGAAGAAATTATTAATAATCATCATGATGAATCCGATATTAGAATTGGAGTTGCAAAACGTGATGGTCCTAGCAAAATGATAACTATCGCCTAAAGGAGGTTTTATGTTACATATAAATGTACTATGTGTTGGAAAAGTCAAAGAAACTTTTTTTAAAGAAGCTATTTTTGAATATTCCAAGAGATTATCTAGATTCTGCGATTTAAATATCATAGAAATTCAAGATGAAAAAATTCCTGATAAGTCTAACGAAAAAATTGAACAAGAAATAAAAGACAAAGAAGGAAACAATATTTTGTCACATATAAAAAAAGATTCTTATGTTATTGCTCTAGATTTAAGGGGAAAAGAATTTGATTCAGTTACTTTTTCTCAAGAAATTTCAAGGCTCTCTATAACTAATAGTAATATTACTTTTATTATAGGTGGAAGTTTAGGACTTTCAGAAAAAGTTCTCTCTTCATGTAATGAAAAGATATGTTTCTCTAAACTGACATTTCCTCATCAATTGATTAGAATCTTTTTGTTAGAACAACTATATCGATCATTTAAAATAGCTAACAATGAGGCTTATCACAAATAAAGTCATAGTTTACCATAAAATAATTATGGTAAACTATGACTTTATTTTTATAAAATATTATTCCATATAATTGCAGAAGTTAACATCCCTACAACATCTGCAATTAGGGCGGCAACTAATACAAATCTTATTTTTTTTACTCCAATGCTACTCGTATACACTGCTATTGTATAAAATGTTGTCTCCGTTGATCCCATTATTGTTGATGTGATTAAGCCAATTTTGCTGTCAACGCCATATTTTGTCATTATATCTGTTGCAACTGCTAATGATGCACTGCCTGATATTGGCCTTAATAAAGCTAATGGAATAACTTCACTTGGAAATCCAATTTTATTTGTAAAAATAGCTAAAGCATTTGTCATTAATTCTAAAATTCCTGAGCTCCTTAATACTCCTACCGCTAAAAATATTCCTAGTAAGGTAGGAAAAATTCTTATAACAATACTCATTCCTTCTTTTGCTCCATCTACGAAAATATCATATATCCTTTTTTTGTCAAAAATTCCATATATAATTATAATAACTACAACTACTGGTATTGCTATTGTAGATATGTAATTTATTATTTTCATCTAGATTTCCTTTCTTGTACGATTAAAATTTCTTCATCAATACTTTACTAGCCACAATTCCAGCAATATCCGCTACAATAGTTGATATCCATACAGGTAAAATAATTTGCACAGCATTTGTTGATCCTAATGATGCTCTTATAGCAATTACCGTTGTTGGTATAAGTTGTAAGGAAGCTGTATTCAAAACGATGAATATTGCCATTGAGTCTGTAATTCTTTCTTTATCTGGATTTTTTTCTTGCATAGTTTGCATTGCTTTTATTCCTAGAGGCGTTGCAGCATTCCCTATACCCAGCAAATTTGCAATTATGTTAACTGTGATTTCTTTATATTCTTTATCCTCTTTTTTCATATTTGGAAATAGCACTTTCATTAAGGGAGTGATCATAGTGCTTAATTTATTAATAAGTGAAGTCTCTTGTACTATTCTCATCAATCCATTCCATAAACACATAGTTCCAAATAATTTTATCGTTAGTTCCACTGCTTGATTACATGAAGAAAAAATTGAATTATTAAAACATTCTATATTCCCTGTGATTACTGCAAAAATAAATGATATTATTATAAAAAACGGCCAAATCTTATTTAACATATTTTTCTCCTTTGCTTTAATATATTCTTGATATCTATTTATATTCGTTTCTTTTTTTGCTTTATGTTTACTTTCTCATTTTACTATAATAATTTTATTCTTTATTTAATAGTTAAATTTTCTTTAATTGTAAACTTTTTCAAGTATACCTTTTATTTTGAAACAAATTCATTATTTTGCAACTATTTTACTTGTCTTTTATTAGATTTTGTGTTATTATGAATGTAGATTGTTGTCGAATTTTGTTGCAGGAGGAAGTAATCATGAAATCAACCGGAATTATTAGACGTGTAGATGAGTTAGGTAGAATAGTTATTCCAATAGAGCTACGAAATAAACTTAAAATAGCAGAAAAAGATCCAATTGAAATATATGTTGATGGATCTTCAATTATATTAAAAAAATATGAGGAGACTTGCGTATTTTGTGGTAGTACAAGAAATGTTGTAGAATATAAAGGAAAATTGATTTGCACAAAATGTACACAAAATATATCAAACATGTCAGATAATATAAAAAAATAATCAATAGTGATAAACACTATTGATTTTTATTTTTTCAAAAATTTCTTATATATATCATCTTTCGGCACTTTATTATTTTTGGCAATTTTTTTAATTATTTCTTTCTTAGATAATCCATAGTTCACATAATATTGATATTGTTCTTCTAAAGTCATTGAATTAACTCTATCTATCTCTTTTTCTTTGTTGGTTTTACTATGCATTTCAAATAGTATAATATATTCACCTTTAACGTTACTTAGAGTAGATAAAATATCAGATATATTACCTCTTATGTAGTCTTCATGAATTTTCGTAAGTTCTTTGGCAATTACTATTTCTATATTTCCAAATCTATTCAACATCTCTCTTAATGTTTTCTCTAATCTATGTGGTGCTTCATAAAAAATAATCGTTTTATTCTGGTTTTCAATATCTTCTAATTTTTCCTCTCGTAATTGTTTATCTAATGGTAAAAAACCATAAAAAGAAAATTCTTTTGTATCTAGCCCGGATGCAATTAATGCATTTATTAATGCGCAGGCACCTGGAATTGGAACTACAGTTATATTTTCTTTGATAGCTTCTTTTACTACCTCCTCTCCAGGGTCGGATATTCCTGGTGTTCCAGCATCAGTAATTAGCCCCACATTTTTATTAGATTTCAAGACTTTTATTAGTTCTTCTGTTCTTGTATCCTCATTATGTCGATGATAACTAATCATAGGTTTGGATATTCCTAAATAATTTAATAATTTTAATGAGTGCCTTGTATCCTCTGCTGCTATTATGTCTACTTCTTCGAGTGTCTTGACTGCTCTATATGTAATATCTCCTAAATTTCCTATAGGAGTTGCTATTAGAAATAATTTTCCTGACATCTTATTTTCTTTCCTCCATATTATTCTTCATTATATATTTTATGAATTTGATCCGAATATTCACCGTTTTCCTTATATATATACAATGGTTCATCTATTTTTAAAAACTTCTTTCCTCCTTTTGTACCTCTTATTAATATAATTGATGCCTCTGAATCCTTGTATGGATATACTATTTGTATTTCTTTGGGCTCAATCTTATTCTCTCTCATTTTACACATTATGTCTACTATGCGTTCTGGCTTATGAACTAAATATAGTTCTCCCTTATCTTTCAAAAGTCCTGCAGCAGTCTTTATGAAGTCGGATAATGTGGCTTTTACCTCATGTCTTGATATCAATTTCTTCTTATCCTCATTAGTTTTACCTGTTCCCATCTCTTTATATGGTGGATTCATTACTACTACATCATATTGATTTTTGGGTAGAATATTGTTTTCAAAGATTTCATTTATGTTAACATTGCAAATTTTAAATTTATCTTCTAAATCATTTAATTTTATACTTCTTTCGGCCATTTCAGCTACGTCTTCTTGAATCTCTACTCCTATAATTTCTTTCAATTTTGTTTTTTTGCACAAAAGTAATCCTATTACTCCACTTCCTGTTCCTAAATCTACAGCTTTACTATTCTCTTTTATTCTTTTTGCAAAATTTGATAAAATAACGCTATCTATTCCAAAACAAAATCCTTTATTGTTTTGAATAATCTTTAATCCCTTATACTGTAGGTCATCTATACGTTCATCTTTTTTTAATTCTATATTTTCCTTCATACCAAATCCTATTAACTTTTTTATTTTACTTTAATATTATATATTAAATATTTAATTATGTAAATAGTGAGGTTTTATAAATGACTAATTCGAGAAAACTGTTTTATTGTGATAATACTTCTTGTATAAGGAATTGCCAAGGCTCGTGTCATCCAGCAAGAAACAAATTTAAAAAAAATATAAGTATTCTTGACTCTCTATATTGCGTTGAAAACTTTTTGTGTAACTCTCAAAAAGCTTGTTCGTTATATAGGATACTTTGCTTTTTTAAGTAAACATAATAAAAGAGATAAAAGAGCCAGTAGCTCTTTTATTCATTCCTTATAAAATTTTGTGAGAAATCTATCTCTCCATCTTTAAATTTTTGATTTTCTTCTCCATTTATTAATATTTTTACAGAATTTACTTCTGTAAGTTCTGTAACAGTGTTTACTATACTTTCTATAGTTTTTTCCTCTTCTTCCTTCCCACCTTTATGATTATCTATAAATTCAGATGAAAAATTTAACTTTAGTACATCTCCTTCTATAGTAGCATTTATTAACATTGTTCCTTCTGGAATAGCTTTTTCATGACTATCTTTTTTAGGTCCTTCTATAAGTAGATTTACTATTACTGTATATGGATCTGCGATTAATTCTTTTACATCAATCAGTCTAGCTTCAGGCTCTAATTTTCTAGTTGTCTTATTAATAAAATATAACGAAATCATTGTTTGTCTTTCCTGTTCTTCAGATATTTCTTCTTGTGGCTGATATTCTTCATTAATATCTTTTTCATTTTTATTTTTAACAAAACATACGATAATTGCAACAATACACACAATTATCATGATAATACATATTACTTTCTTTATATTTACCTTCATTATACACTCCTTTCTTCCAGAATAATTCTGGCATTTTTTCTATTTGATAACATGTCTATGCATTCTTTTTTTAATTTAGAACCTTATCATTTCATTTATTCTAATTTTCACATAAAATACACATTCTCCCTTTTTCTATTTAATATTCCAAAAAAATCGCATATTACTTTCTTAATATATTGATAAATCTATCTTTTCAGATTTGACAAAATGTATTTTTCCATATAAAATGAAAGTAATTTGAAAAGAATTTATACATATTTTATTTAAGGAGATACATATTATGAATAACTTATTGCATGTCGGACTTGATGTTGGATCTACTACTGTCAAAATTGTAGTTATGAACGCATCTCTATCTACCATATATACTAATTATCAACGACATAATTCAGATACAAAAAATACAGTATGCTCTGTTTTAGATGACCTTACAAAACGTTATCCAGATTCGGAGTTTACAATTGCCCTAACAGGTTCTGGTGCAATGTCTGCAGCTAATTTTTTAAATGTGCCTTTCATTCAAGAAGTTGTTTCATGTAAAAGAGCAGTAGAGAAATATATTCCTAAAACGGATGTTGTAATTGAACTTGGTGGTGAGGATGCCAAAATAATATACTTTGGGAAATCAATCGAGCAACGTATGAATGGCACATGTGCCGGGGGTACTGGAGCCTTTATAGATCAAATGGCATCATTATTAAATACAGATTCAAGTGGCTTAAATGAGCTAGCGAAAGAACATAAAATAATATATCCAATAGCTTCTCGTTGTGGCGTATTTGCAAAAACAGATATACAGCCTCTAATAAATGAAGGAGCTGCAAGAGAAGATATAGCAGCTTCAATATTTCAAGCTGTCGTAAATCAGACTATTAGTGGACTTGCATGTGGAAGGCCTATTCGTGGTAATGTAGCATTTTTGGGTGGTCCTTTAAATTACCTTTCTGAATTAAGAAATAGATTTATCGAAACACTACATTTAACAGACGATCAGGTAATAGTTCCTAATGAAGCTCATTTATTGGTTGCAAAAGGCGCAGCCTTGGATTCTTTAGAGATGGAACCAATTTCTGTAGCGAAATTAAAATCTAAAATTCAAATGTTACGAAGTTCACATGATACAACCTCAAATCCTTTGAAACCTCTTTTTGTAACAAATGCTGATTATCAAGAGTTTAAAGAACGTCATTCTAAGGATGTAGTGAAAAAAGCTGATTTGTCAACTTATCATGGAGATTGCTTTGTTGGTATCGATGCTGGCTCTACTACAACAAAATTAGTTGTCATTGATTCTGAAGGTTCTTTGCTATATTCTTTATATGCTAATAACGAAGGTAATCCTTTAAAGAGTGTGACAGATATGTTAAAAGAATTATATAAGGTACTTCCTTCAGATGTCACTATTCGTTATAGCGGAGTTACAGGTTATGGTGAAAGCCTAATTAAAACTGCTCTTAATGTTGACCTCAATGAAATCGAAACAATTGCACATTATACAGCTGCAAAGAAATTTATGCCTAATGTCACTAGTATAGTTGATATTGGTGGTCAAGATATGAAATATATAAAATTAAAGAAAAATACCATAGATAATATTATGCTAAATGAAGCTTGCTCTTCTGGTTGTGGTTCTTTTATTGAGACTTTTGCTAAAAGTTTAGGTCTTACAATTAATGAATTCGTCGATTCTGCAATATCTGCAAGAAATCCTGTTGACTTAGGCTCTAGATGTACAGTTTTTATGAATTCAAAAATAAAACAAGCACAAAAAGAAGGTTATTCTGTTGGAGATATTTCTGCGGGTCTTTCTTATTCCGTAATAAAAAATGCAATTCAAAAGGTTATGAAAATCAGAGATATGAAAGTATTAGGTTCTCATATTGTAGTTCAAGGAGGAACTTTCTATAATGATGCTGTTCTTCGTGCCTTTGAGCTCCTAGTTGGTAAGAATGTAATAAGACCTGATATAGCTGGTCTTATGGGAGCATATGGAGTCGCTCTTTTAGCCCAAGAACAGTATGAAGCAAATAAAGACATGGAATATAAGTCTACTCTTGCTTCTTTGGATGACATTAACAGACTGAAAGTTGAATCATCCCATGTACGTTGTAATGGTTGCGAGAACCATTGTTTGTTAACTATAAATAAATTTAATAATGGTTCAAAGCATATATCAGGTAACAG
This sequence comes from uncultured Clostridium sp., assembly GCA_945946655.1. Classification (GTDB taxonomy): domain Bacteria; phylum Bacillota; class Clostridia; order TANB77; family CAG-508; genus CAG-245. The sequence goes on from CAMEWM010000009.1 coordinate 37,864, forward strand.
ATGCGAAAAAGGAGCCGGTATTGTTTCTGAAAATAAAGAATTGCCAAATCTTGTCAAGTATAAATATCAAAGAATTTTTGAATATAAACCTTTAGAAGAAAAAGATGCTCCTAGGGGTACTATTGGTATTCCTAGAGTATTAAATATGTATGAAGATTATCCTTTCTGGTTTACTTTTTTTACAGAATTAGGATTTAGAGTAATAATTTCAGAAAAAAGTAATAGAAAAACTTATGAAAAAGGTATGGAATCGATGCCTTCTGAATCTGTATGCTATCCTGCAAAATTGTCACATGGACATATAATAAGCTTGATAAAAAAAGGAATAAAAACAATTTTCTATCCTTGTATGCCTTTTTCTAGAAAAGAATATGAATCAGCAGATAACCACTATAATTGCCCTATAGTAATATCTTATTCTGAAGTTTTAAGAAACAACGTAGAAGAATTAAAAGATAAAGACATAACCTTTTTAAATCCATTTTTACCTTTTGAGCCTAAAACATTGGCATCAACGATTTTGGATTTACCAGAATTTAAAAAATATAAGTTTACAAAAAAGGAGCTTCTAAGTGCAGCAAAGAAGGCCGAGGTAGAATATCAACATTGCAGAGATGATATTCACAATGAAGGTTTGAAAGCTTTAAAATATTTAGAGGATAATCATTTAAAAGGAATTGTTTTAGCTGGTCGCCCATATCATATAGATCCAGAAATCAATCATGGCATTGATACATTAATAACTAGTCTTGGATTAGGTGTTATTACTGAAGATAGCATTGCTAATCAAGCCACTCCTAAGTCTCCTCTAAGAGTGGTCAACCAGTGGGTGTTTCATTCTAGATTATATGCAGCAGCAGATTTCGTTGGTAAACATGATAACTTAGAACTAGTACAGTTAAATTCATTTGGTTGCGGTGTGGACGCTGTTACAACAGATCAAGTTGAAGAAATATTATCAAGCTATAATAAAATGTATACCTTAATAAAAATTGATGAAGTAAATAATTTAGGGGCCGTTAGAATTCGCATTCGTTCATTACTAGCTAGTATGAATAAACGTGAAAAAGATCAAATTATGGCTAATGGTAATGGAGATTATCAAACAAATCGAGTAGTATTTACTAAAGACATGCGAAATGATTATACAATATTATGTCCACAAATGGCTCCAATTCATTTCGAGTTAATTGAAGCAGCTGTAAAGTCTTGTGGATACAAATTCGAATTATTAAGAAATTGTACAGAACATACAGTAGAAACCGGATTAAAATACGTTAATAATGACGCTTGTTACCCTTCAATATTAGTAACAGGACAAATGATCGAAGCTTTAGAATCTGGAAAATATAATATTAATAAAACAGCTTTAATAATGTCTCAAACAGGTGGAGGATGTAGAGCAACAAATTATATTGGTTTTATCCGTAAAGCTTTAAAAGATGCTGGTTTTGCAAATGTTCCCGTTGTTTCATTTAATGTAGTTGGAATGGAAAAAAATGCTGGCTTTAAAATTACTCCAGAGTTAATTGAGAAATTATTAAAAGTAGTCGTTTATGGGGATTTGCTACAAAAAATGCTTACTAAAAATAGAGCATATGAAATTAATAAAGGCGAGACAAAAAAATTATTTGATAAATGGATGGGAAAGTCAAAAGAACTAGTTGTTCATTCTACTCTATCTGAATTTAAAAAGAGTATTTATGACATAGTTGAAGACTTTGAAAAAATTGAACTTGATACTTCTATTCAAAAACCTAAGGTTGGAATTGTAGGAGAAGTACTTATAAAATATCACCCTTTTGGAAATAATTTCGTAGCAGATAAACTTGAGCAAGAAGGTGCTGAAGTAATTCTTCCGGACTTCATGGGATTTGTTAAATTTATGGCAACACATAAAATTACATTTAATTCATTAATTAAGACTGATAAATATAAATCTAAATTATTTAAAGCTGCAATAAAATTAATAGATATTCTAGAAAAGGATGAAAAAATTGCATTAGCAAATTCTAGTAAAGGATACTTACAACCTTGCGATATCTGGGATTTGGAAGATACAGTAAAAGATGTATTATCAATTGGTAATCAAACTGGAGAAGGATGGTTCTTAACAGCAGAAATGATTGAATATATTGAACATGGAATACCAAATATAGTTTGCGTTCAGCCTTTCGCATGTTTACCAAATCATGTCGTTGGTAAGGGCGTGATAAAAACAATAAGAGATAAGTATCCGTATGCGAATATCTCCCCAATTGATTACGATCCTGGTGCTAGCGAGGCAAATCAGACAAATAGAATAAAATTATTAATGGCTGTTGCTAAAGATAATCTAAGGAAAGAAGAAAACGAAAAGTTAGCTTTAGAAAAAGAAAATTTAAATAATGAAATTTCTAATTTAAAGAAATCAATTAAAAGTGCAAAATAAAAAATAAGGAGTTTATGCTCCTTATTTTTTATTCTTCTGGCGCTACGGTTTCTATGCTTACAACTTTTTCATTTTCATTTGTCCTCATTAATGTTACACCTTGTGTTGCTCTTCCTAAGATACTTACATCTTTAACGGCTATTCTTATAATTGTCCCTGAATTTGTTATTAGCATTACATCATCATCTTCTGATGTCATTCTTATACCTACTATATTTCCTGTTTTTGGAGTTATTTTATATGTTATTACACCTCTTCCTCCTCTATTCTGTACTCTATATTCATCAAGTTCTGTTCTTTTTCCAAATCCATTTTCTGTGATAGCTAATAATGTTGCATTCTTATTTTCTGCCAAGATTGACTCCATACCAATTACAAAGTCATCTTCGTCTAATCTGATTCCTAAAACTCCTTGTGCAGATCTTCCTACTGGTCTTACATCTTTTTCATCAAATGTAATACATAATCCTTTACTTGTCACTAAGACTACATTATCTTGACCATCAGTTAATCTTACATCAATTAATTCATCATCATCTTTTAAATTAATTGCCAATAATCCCGTTTTTCTGGTAGAGTTATATTCTTGTAAAGGCGTTTTCTTTATTAGTCCATTCTTAGTTGCCATTAATAAATACTTACTATCTTCAAAGTCTGATATTGGAATAACTGCAGATATCTTCTCTCCAGCATCTAGACTTAATAGATTTACTATCGCCGTTCCCTTAGCAGTTCTTCCTGCTTCTGGAATCTCATATCCTCTTAATCTGTATAGTTTTCCTTTATTACTAAAGAATAAGACTGTATCATGTGTAGACGTTGTAAATATTTGTTTTACAAAGTCTTCTTCTCTAGTTGAAATACCACTAATGCCTTTTCCTCCTCTTTTTTGGCTCTTATACGTATCAATTGGCATTCTCTTTATATATCCAAAATGAGTTAAAGCAACTACCATTTGTTCCTCTTTGATAAGATCTTCCTCATTTAACTCACCTTCAGCAGCAACTATCTTAGTTAGTCTTTCATCTCCATATTTTTCTTTGATTTCTATTAATTCTTCTTTTATAATTTCGAATACTAGTTTCTCGCTACCTAGAATTTCTCTCAAATGAGCAATTAGTTTCATTAATTCATTATATTCTTCTTCAATTTTTTCTCTTTGCAATCCAGATAAAGTCTTTAATCTCATATCTAATATTGCTTGAGCCTGTATGTCTGAAAGACCAAATCTTTCCATTAATCTTTCTTTTGCATCATCATAAGAGGATCTAATAATATTTATTACTTCGTCAATATTATCTAATGCTATTTTTAATCCCTCTAAAATGTGTGCTCTTGCTAAAGCTTTATCTAGATCAAATTTAGTTCTACGTAATATTACACTTTTTCTATGATCTATATAGTAATCTAAACATTGTCTCAATGTTAATATTTTTGGCTCTCCATCAACCAAAGCCAACATAATAATTCCAAAAGTGTCTTGCATTTGAGTATTTTTATATAACTGATTTAAAACAACTTTTGCATTTGCATCTTTCTTTAGTCCAATATGTATTCTTACAGCATTTTCTCTATCAGATTCATCTCTTAGTTCTGAAATTCCTTCTATTCTTTTGTCCTTTACTAAGTTTGCAATATTTTCTATTAATTTTGCTTTATTTACTTGATAAGGCAATGATGTAACAATGATCTTTTGTCTTCCATTGCTTAACTCTTCAATTTCAGCTTCCGCTCTGACTGTTATTTTTCCTTTTCCTGTTGTATATGCTTGTTTTATTGCATCTCTTCCAAGTATCATTCCTCCTGTAGGAAAATCCGGACCTTTAATTATTTGCATTAGTTGTTCATCTGTTACATTATCATCATCAATTATTTTAATTATTCCATTTATTACTTCTGTTAAATTATGTGGTGGTATATTTGTTGCCATACCTACAGCAATTCCAGAAGAACCATTAACTAATAATGCTGGTATTTTTGCTGGCAATACTACGGGTTCTTGAAGTCTATCATCAAAGTTTGGCATAAAGTCCACTGTATTTTTTTCAATATCAGTCAACATAATTTCTGCTATTTTTGACATTCTAGCTTCTGTATAACGATAAGCAGCCGCTCCATCACCATCAATAGATCCAAAATTTCCATGCCCGTCAATTAAAGGATATCTTAAAGAAAATGTTTGAGCCATTCTTACCATAGCATCATATACTGAAGAATCTCCATGTGGATGATATCTACCTAAAACGTCTCCGACTGTGGTAGCTGATTTTCTATATGGTTTATCTGATGTTAGACCATCTTCATACATCGTGTATAAAATTCTTCTATGAACTGGCTTTAGGCCGTCTCTTACATCTGGCAAAGCTCTAGATACAATAACACTCATTGCATAATCAATATATGCTGTTTTCATTTCATCTTCGATGTCTCTTTCTATTATCTTGCCATCTCTGTCTTCTATATTTTCTGTGTCTTTTGAGTCCATATATTTACCTCTTTTCTAAGTATTATCTATGTTTGTATTATACTAAAACAATAATTTTTTTGCAAGGGAAAAGGGCATTTTTATTCCGTTTTTTTCAATATTTTACAGCATTTTTGCTAATTCTAATTGTTCATTTGTTAGGTCAAATTTCTGTCCATTATTCTTAATTAATTCATGTAAATTTTCAACAACTCTTGCAGTCTTTATTGTATTTTCAATAGGCACTATTTCTTTAATTTTTATATGTATTTTTTCATATTCCCTCTGCATTCCTGAAAAGTCTTTGTTGTTAAAATAATTTTTCCAATTCTCTGTATATTTATTTATCTTTTCAATATTGCTTATTTGGTTTTTAAATTCATTTTCAATATTTTGAGTTATGTTATTTAATATTGCATCTTTTCCATTTTTTATTGTATTTCCTATTGAAGTTGGTATATTGCCTTTCTCTACAAATTTATTAATTGTATAATTAATTACATTAGATATACTTTCAATAATTCCTCCTGATTTTACGGCCGTTTGCATTTGTTCTACACTTTCAAATTTTCCAGTAACAATCCCTAATGCACTTTTCCCAAAATTTATTGAAGCATCTACTGCTGTCTGAATTCCTTCTTTAAGACCATTTTGAAGAAAACTATCTTTAATTTCAATCACTTGATCTTCTATTATATCTGGTAAAAGATATCTTATACCTACATTAATTCCAGTATTTACAGCCCTCCCTATATTAGTTTGCAAAAAATTTCTCTGATTCTCTTCTATATTATTTTCATTTGATAAAATATTTTCAATTTTTAATTCATTCATTTTTTCTCTTCCTTCTCCTGATAATATCATCTTCATATTCAAAACTTTTAATTTTGGCTAAAATATGATTATCTCCCGCAAACATTAAACACTCTCCTTTTTTTAAAGATTTGATGTCAATTTCTTCTCTTTCAGAAATGTTAGTATATTTTTTTAATATTTTAATATTTTCTTCTTCCAGAGCAAAAAAGTGTTTAATGCTTGTATTATTCAAAATACTTTTTCCAAAGTTTCCGTCTTCTAAACTAAATAAGTCAGATATGTCTTGAGTAACAGCAACTGCACTCCCTCCATATTTTCTTATTGTTTTAAATATTTTATAAACAAAACTTGCTACTTCTTTATTTGATGTTATTCCTATTAATCTCCATATCTCATCTAAATAAATTGCTTTTTTATCTTTTCTATTCTCTTTAATCTTGTCCCAAAATAACTCTGTGCAAACATACATGCCATATTTTAAGTTATCTTCACCTAATTCGTATACATCTGCTACAATCAATTTATTATCTAATTTTATATTTGTATGTTGATTAAAAAAGCTCAGAGATCCTTTTATAAAAGGTATTAATTTTATCTGGAACTTTTTGGTATTAGGGTCATTACACAAAACATTATAAAAATCTTCTAGAATCGGCATATTTTTCTCTTCTTTAAATATCTTCTTATTTGAATTATTCGTACACTTATATAAGCTATTATCGTCAAAGTTTATTCCTTTTTTCTCATATGTTAGTATTATTTTTTCTTCTATTAATCCTTTTTCTTCTTCATTTAGTTCTCCAAATACTAGATTAAAAAAGCCCATAAGTTTAATTATTTTACTTGCCAAGAATCCTTTTTCATCATTTTCTATACTTTTTTCTCTTATATCAAAAATATTTATATAAGAGTTTGAATTTGGTCCCAGCTTTATCATAGTTCCATTTAAAGACTTAGATAAATTATCATATTCTCGCTCCGGATCAATAACATATTGTTCAATCCCTAATAATCTATATCTCAGAATATTTAGTTTCGTATAATATGATTTTCCAGCACCACTTGTTCCAAATATACACATATTAGCATTTTTATATTTGTTTTCATCATACCTATCAATAAAAATTAAAGAGTTATTATATAAATTTTTTCCTATAAAGATGCCATTTTTTTCACATATGGATGAGGATATAAAAGGATATGTAGCTACTAGGCCCTCTGTTAAAATATTTCTTTTACTTGCTTCTTTTACATCACAATGATTAATCATTAACGGTAATGTTGATATATATGCTTGCTCTTGTCTAAAGTATGCCTTTTTAGTGGTTATTCCTCTACTTTGTAGTATTCCTTCTATTTTATTAATATTAATATTTAATTCTTTTAAATTACTACAATATACTGTGATATATGCATATATATAATAAAATTCTTCACTATTTACCTGTAGTTGTTTTCTAATATATTTAGCATCGTCATATGTAAATTCAACTAAGTCTATATCTTGTCTGTTATTTGAACTTTTTAGATCTACAGCAGCATTTCCAATATTATAAGTTAAATCTTTTATTATTTTATACGGATCTTTTCTTTCATAAAATATAGACATATTAATATTTATATTAATATCAATCAAATCCTTGAAAATTAGATCTCTTTGTTCTCTATAATAATCTACTATTAATAATGATGAACAAAATATTCCATCTATCTCTATATACCTTGGATCACTAAAATTAATATAGCTAGGACTTAATTCATTCTTTATATCAACATTATTATTTTTGGTTTTTCTTTTAATAATTTTTATTACTATTTACACCCTCCTTTACTAAAATCATTTTTAATAAAAAAATATTTTTCTAATATTTTTTTTGTTTCGTCTTTTGTATTAACACTATAAACGTTATTTCCACATCTCGCTAAAGCTTCCTTAATCTTAAAATATTTGTCATTTAATTGATTAACACAAATATCTTCCTTATTATTATCTTGGATTTGATTTATAAGAATAAAAAATTGTTTAGAATCAGATTTATTATCCGAATTTAAATTTTTAATGTCTTTTATATATTTATTAATTATTTCTTTTATTTTTTCTTCCTCTTGATTTTTCCTTTTTTCAATCATTGAAATATGCTCAGACAAGTCTTCTTTTTGACTTTGAATTATGATTTGAATATCAAAATTACATGTTTTTAAAAAAATTTTATAAGAATTCAAAATAGCTTCTTTTTCTAAATTCGATTTTAGATTATAATTAATTGGTTTAACTTTTATGATCATTATATAATAATTGTTTTTTAATTTAATAATTCCATTATCTAATATTTTTTCAAATGGCAACCATTTTTGTATTGAATGAATTACAATATCTATCATCTCCTTTTTTATAAAATATAAATTATTTTATAAGGAATATTAATTATTGTCAATAAAATTAATACTATATTTTTCTACAGTTTTTTACAATTATTTTTATATTCTATTTTTTATTTATAAATATTTTTAAAATACCCTATTTTATTTTAAAGAATTTTCACTTTTTACTTCGTTAATTTAATATTATTTAATTGATTTTTATTTACGTATATAAATTAGATTTACTTATTTATGTAATCCTATTCCATTTATTTTTTATTATATATTATTTTTCTTTTTCTCTTATTTCCCTTGCCTCTTGTCAATTATATTTTCATATTTTATTATATTTGATTTCCTTTTCACGTATTTTTTACTTTCTTCTCTCTATTATATATATACAGTCTTTCTAATTTTTTTATATTTCGATTTATTTGCATTTATTTAATTTCTATTTTCAAAATAATATTTCTTATTTTATTCTTTTATATAAATTTTATTATTATTTTATTTAAACATTTTTATATTGTAAATTTGATAATTATTTTTAATTTTTTTTTTAAAACGAATTAAAATTCTTTTCAATTATTGTATATTTATATTATTTAAATAATATTTTTTATTTATTTCATATTAATTTTTTATCATTTTAATTTCGTTTATTATTTTTACTTAGAATTTTTGCTAGTCTAAAGTGGTTATTTATTTTCTCTTACTATTCTTTATGTAACCCATTTGGATACATTATCTACAAATTGCAATTTCTGTTCTCTATCTCAGTTCCCATATGTTTCATAGTATTATTATTCATATTTTTTAGTGCATATATTTCTCATTTATATTCTATCTAAAATTCCTTTAAGAGATTTCTATTCAATTTTTTTTCTTTATTAATAATTCTTTATTATTTTGTTGATCATTTATTCTTCAAAAATATTTTATTCATCAAATAATCTTTTCTATTTTAATTTTAATCAATTTTATTATCAATTTATTTTTTATAATTTAATTATTTTTTATTAATATTTTAAATTAATATTTTCATTCAAGTTTTATTTTATTTTTTTATTTAATATTTTTTTATTTTATATTGTTTTACATGATTTTTATTTTATATTCAGTATATATTTTGGTATTGCTATATTGTATTTTATGTAATCCTTTTTAGGATGTTTTTTTTAATTACATTTTCTTTTCTTTATCTCACTTCCCATACGTTTTATAAAATGATCATTCTTGATCTATAGTATATTTATTTCTTATTTATATTTTATTCTAGGCTTCATGTAATTTCTTTTAGTCAATTTTTTCCTATTATTTTTTATTTATTATAATACTCCTTATTCTCTTATTAAATATTTATTTTCAAAAAATATTTAATTATTTTTTATAAAATAATATTTCTTCTTTTTATATTTTTAATAAATTTTATTATTAATTTTTTTATTTGAGTATTTTTATATTCTATTTTTTCAGAAATAGATTAGAACAATTATATATAATTATTTTATTAAAATATTATTTTTTTATTTATTTAGTAATAATTATCTATTATTTTATCTTTTTTCTAAATATAATTTTATATGTTCTATATCTTGTTTTATGTAATCCTTTT
>CAMEWM010000010.1 GCA_945946655.1 uncultured Clostridium sp.
ATGTTGAAGGTAATAGAATATTTATACTAGTAAAAGATGGAATAGATTACGTGGGCTGTGCATTAGTATATGCTCCTCCAGAAGTTTAATCAAAGAAGCAAAAATAGCAAGTAAAACTTGCTATTTTCTTTATTTTATAGTAAAATTAGTCAAGTAAGAAGTTGAAAAATGGAGATTTATAGAGGATTATGGATATGCAAGAGAGAATAAAAATACAACAAGAATATATAGAAAAAGTAAATAAATTAAATTCGGGGAAAAATTTAAGATATACCATATTAACAATGGGTTGTCAATTAAATGAAAATGATTCAGAAAAAATTTCTGGTATGCTAGAAGAAATGGGTTATAATAGAACAGATAAAGTAGAAGAAGCAAATTTTATTGCATTTAATACATGTTGCGTTAGAGAAAATGCAGAGGACAAGCTTTTTGGAAAATTAGGAGAAGTGAAAAAGTATAAAGAAACCAATGGTACAATAATCGCTATTGGTGGTTGCATGATGCAAGAAAAACATATTGTAGAAAAATTAAAACAAAGCTATCCATTTTTTGATATAGTATTTGGAACTCATACTTTATATAAGTTTCCAGAAGATGTATATAATACGATAGTAAATGGAAATAGAATTGAGGATATATTAGATATTGATGGAGAAGTGATAGAAGGTTTACCAATAAGAAGAGATGATAATATTAAGGCTTCTGTTGCTATTATGAATGGTTGCAATAACTTTTGCTCTTACTGCATTGTGCCATATGTAAGAGGAAGAGAAAGAAGTAGAAAGGCAGAAGATATTATTGCAGAGATAAATTGTTTAGCAAAAGAAGGCTATAAAGAAATTACATTATTGGGGCAAAATGTTAATTCTTATATGAGAGTTGAAAGAGAAAGAGGAGAAAATGTTGGGGAAATAGATTCTTTTGCTAAACTGCTAAGAGAAGTGAATAAAATAGACGGAATAGAAAGAATCCGCTTTATCTCTCCACATCCAAAGGACTTTACTGATGATGTAATAGAGGCTATACGTGATTGTGACAAGGTTTGCAAAATTATACATTTGCCACTACAATCAGGAAGTTCTAAAGTACTAAAAGAAATGAACAGAAAATATACAAAAGAACAATATTTAGCATTAGTTGATAGAATGAAAGAGAAAATTCCAGGAATAGTATTCTCTACAGATATAATAGTAGGATTTCCAGGAGAAACTGAAGAAGATTTCAAAGATACACTAGATGTTGTAAAACAAGTATGTTTTGAACAAGTTTATATGTTTATTTACTCTAGACGAGTAGGAACGCCTGCTGATAAGATGGAGCATCAAGTCCCAGAAGAAATAAAACATAAAAGATTTGATGAGTTAAAAAAATTAGTTGAAAGCCAAATACAGGGAAATAATCAGAAATATGTTGGAACTATACAGAAAGTGTTAGTAGAAGGAACAAGTAAAACGAATGAAACTATGCTAACAGGTAGAACTGATACAAACAAAGTGGTTAATTTCGAAGGAACAAATGATCAAATAGGTAAGGTGATAGAATTAAAAATAGTATCTGAACATATGTGGTATTTAAAAGGAGAAAATAACTGGAGGTAATAATGATGATTTCTGATCAAGAATTAGAACAAGCAAAGGCAAGATTACTATCGGGACAAATAAGCTTAAGGCAATTAAGCGTTAGTATGAATATAGATAGAGATGCTCTTAAGAATATGATAAAAGAAATATGTACACCTGAAGAAGAACAAAGTTTACAAGAGATATTATTGGATAATAAAGCGAGTTGTGTTGTAGAGTTAGACGAAAAAGTTAAAAAAATTATTATACAAATACTAAAGGGAGAAATATCTGCAAGACAAGCCTCTGAAATGTATGGTATAGATAGAGAAACCTTAAGAAGAAAAGCGGAGGAACTTGCAAACTCATCACCAGAATATATACAATATTATATAAGATATAAAAGCAAAAGAGGAGATTTTTCTGGAATAAATTTCAGAAGATTGTTTATAGAAATGATAGAAGATGGAATGTCACAGACTGAAATTGCGGAAAAATATGAGATTCCTACCAGAACTATGTCTAGAGAGTTGGAGAAAATAGGTAGAAGCAATGACAAGTATGATGAGGAATTATATAATATTGCAAAAATATATGCAGAAAAAATGATGAAAAAACAAAAACTTACGGGATATGAAATAAGTTTGTATCATAGAATATTAGCCGAAATAAAAGAGAATTCTCAATTTATTACAATTGATTGTGAACCAGCAGAAGAGAGAAAATTTAGAGAATTACAAGAATTCAAAGCAAAAGTAAAACAATTAGAAGACCAAGGAATGACAAGACAACAAATCGCAACGAAGTTAGGTGTTGGTATAAGCACAATTAGAAGAAGACTATTAGATTTAGAAGAACAAGAAGGATTGAAAGAGAAAAAAGCTCCATCAAATCCAGAAGAACCAGATGGAAGGGAGTAATAGACATGGCAGAATATTCACCAATGATGCAACATTATCTTGCAACAAAGGAGAAGTATAAAGATTGTATATTGTTTTATAGATTAGGGGACTTTTATGAAATGTTCTTTGATGATGCAATAAATGTGTCAAGAGAACTTGAACTCACATTAACAGGAAAAGACTGTGGACAAGAAGAAAGAGCTCCAATGTGTGGAATACCATATCATGCAGCAGAAAGCTATATTGCAAAACTTGTACAAAATGGACATAAAGTTGCAATTTGTGAACAATTAGAAGATCCAAAACTTGCAAAAGGAATTGTAAAAAGAGATGTAATAAGAGTAGTTACTCCAGGAACTGTTACTGAATCGAATCTACTGGAAGAAAAACGTAATAATTACATTATGAGTATATTCAAGAAAGGCATATTTTTTGGAATTGCAATATGTGATATATCAACTGGAGACTTTTATGCGGCAGAAATTAAAGAGGAAAATAATTTTGAAAGACTATTGGATGAAATATCAAGGTATTCTCCATCTGAAATAATTGCAAATGAAATGTTATATGATTGTAGCGAGGAAATAAGTAAAATAAAAGAACGTTTTGATGTATATATTTCTACTGAAGATGAGTCTAATTTTAGCGAAGATACAGAAAATATATACATGCAATATGCTCTATCAGACGATAAAGGTAATATTATAAAAGATTTAGATAAAAGACTATTTGCTGTTTCTGCAATAAATGGTCTAATAAAGTACATAGAGGAGACGCAAAAAACAAAGTTAGAACATATAAATAAAATTACAATTTATACAATCACAAAATATATGTCATTGGACATAAATGCTAGAAGAAATCTAGAATTAACAGAAAAATTAAGAGATAAATCTAAAAAAGGTACTTTGTTATGGGTTCTTGATAAAACAGCGACTTCTATGGGAGGAAGACTTTTAAGAAGATGGATTTCTGATCCTTTAATTGATGTAGCAGAAATAAATAATAGACTAGATGCTGTACAAGAATTGAAGGATGATATTATGCTAAGAGGAGAACTAACGTCAAGTTTAAAAGGTGTATATGACATTGAACGATTAGCAGGTAAAATATCATATGGAAATGCAAATGCAAGAGACTTAAATTCTTTAAAATCATCAGCAAGTAAATTACCAGAAATAAAAAAATTAATAGAAAATTCTAAATCAGGTATGTTAAAAGAATTATATAATGAATTAGACTCACTAGAGGATATTTATTCATTAATAGATAAAGCAATAGTCGAAGAACCACCAATATCAGTAACAGAAGGTGGAGTTATAAAAATGGGATATGACCCTGAGATTGATGAGCTAAAAACAGCAATGACTGACGGAAAAACTTGGCTGGTACAATTGGAGGCTAGAGAAAGAGAAGAGACCGGAATTAAGGGATTAAAAGTTGGATATAATAAGGTTTTCGGGTATTATATAGAAGTTACAAAATCATATTTGTCAATGGTGCCAGATAGATATATAAGAAAACAAACACTAACGGGTGGCGAAAGATACATAACAGAAGAACTAAAAGAATTAGAAACCAAAGTATTAGGAGCAGAAGAAAAAGTAGTTAACTTAGAGTATCAAGCTTTTACTAAAATAAGAGAACAAATAAAATCTCAGATACAAAGGTTACAAAAGTCTGCTATGGCTGTTTCAAAACTTGATGTGTTAAGTTCTTTTGCACAAGTTGCAGAAGATTTAAATTATTGCATGCCACAAGTAGATAATAGTGGAGTTATAGATATAAAAGATGGAAGACATCCTGTAATCGAAAAAATGCTTCCAAGTGGTGCTTTTGTAGCAAATGATACCTATCTAGATAAAGATGGAAATAGATTATCTATTATAACAGGACCTAATATGGCTGGTAAGTCTACTTATATGAGACAGGTAGCATTAATAACTTTAATGGCACAAATAGGAAGTTTTGTGCCTGCAGCATCAGCTCATATTGGAGTAGTTGATAAAATATTTACAAGGGTTGGTGCATCAGATGACTTAAGCATGGGACAAAGTACTTTCATGGTGGAAATGATGGAAGTTGCAAATATCTTAAAAGAGGCAACATCAAATAGCTTAGTTGTACTAGATGAAATTGGAAGAGGAACATCAACATATGATGGACTTTCTATAGCATGGGCAGTAGCAGAATATATTGCAGACAAAGAAAAATGTGGTGCGAAAACTTTATTTGCAACACATTATCACGAGCTAACACAACTTGAAGATACTTTAGAAGGCGTAAAAAATTATTCTATAGCAGTTAAAGAAAAAGGAGAAGACATAATCTTTTTGAGAAAAATAGTTAATGGAGGAACTGATGAGAGCTATGGTGTACATGTTGCAAAACTTGCTGGAGTTCCAAAGGTAGTTACTCAAAGAGCAAATGAAATACTAAAAAAGATAGAAAGAAAAAATGTTTTAGTTAACAAGAATTCAGAAAAAGAGAATAAAAAGCAAGTTGATGGACAATTAGATATGTACAACTTTAAATTGGCAGAGATTGCACATGAATTAGATAAAGTTAATATAAATGAACTAACACCAATAGATGCACTAAATACACTTGTAAAGATAAAAGAAGAGATGAGTCATTAATGTTAGAAAACATATCCATATTTAGTAAAAATATATCTTGAATATTTATAACTTTTAATATAGAATTTAATATATAAGATGTATCTATATAAAATATATTGAGGACTACAAATGAGTAAAGAAATGCTAAGAAGGTTAAATCAAATAGCAACTAAAAGCTATAAGTTTTTTATAGCTTTAGTTGCTATTGTTTTTGTCTTTTTATGTATAATAATTGGATATATTGTTAATAAAAAGTATACGATAACTACTGTAGCAGTAGCAGAGCCATATTATAAAAAAACAGGACAAGTTGTACAGAGTACGAAAAATAACGATATTGATAAGCTTAAAGAGATAATAGCTAATAATACAAAAGATATAAAAAGAGAAGAATTATATGTAGAAGAAATGGACCTTGAGTTTACAACTAGATATGAACAAAGCGATAAAGTGGCGTCGGGAACAATTCAAGTAATTCAAGATGGTATTGATGGCAAGCAGAACATAACTAAAAAAAGGACCTACATAAATGATGAATTAGTAAGTGATGAAGCGGTAGGAAGCCAAATAATAAAATCATCAGTGGATAAAATAGTAAGAATTGGTACAGGACCTTCTTACTTAAGATATACAGTTTCAAAAAATGATACAATGTATGTAACATCGAGCATTTTAGCTTTGAGACAAGAAGCAAATGATCAATCTACTAAAATCATTACAATTAATGAAAATGATGAAATTACAGTTATAGAGACTGGCACAGCATGGTATAAAGTTAGATATGGAAACTATATAGGGTGGGCCAAAGCAGATTGCCTAACAAAGATAAATCCAAAACAGGAAAGTATAGATACTAGCAATGATGCTGTTTATACAAAAGCGCAGTTATTAAATACTTTAAGTTTTGATATGGCTTTAAACAAACCAAGTGGATTATCTCTATCACAATTCGAAAAGATATTTGAAAATAATCAAAATGATAGCAAATCTATTTTTAAAGATAATGCAAAATACTTTTACTACGCAGAAAAACAATATAACATAAATGGAGTATTTTTAGCAGCGGTGGGTATACATGAAAGTAACTGGGGAACTTCTGCAATGGCTCAAAACAAAAAGAATTTGTTTGGATATGGGGCATATGACAGAAATCCATCTGACAACGCATATTCATTTGACTCGTATGCAGAAGGAATAGATTTACTTGCGAGAGTGTTTGCTAAATATTATTTGAATCCAAATGGAACAAAAATATATAATGGAGAAATCGCTACAGGAAGTCACTATAATGGACCTAATTTAACAGGAGTTAATAAAAAGTATGCTAGTGATACAAATTGGGCTAATTCAGTATATAAATGGATGAAATATTTATATAACAAATTGTAGAATATGCTGAATATTAACATTTATTAACTCCAGAAGTAATCTATGCAAACAAGACGGTGAAATCTCATAAAAAATATGAAAAAATAGTAGGTATATCCTTGCTATTTTTTCCATTCTAGTGTAAAATATTATATGTATAATGTTTTATATAAAAATAAGAGAAAAATAAATTAAAGAGAGGGATAATTATATGAAAAAAGTAATAGCAATCATATCTATCTTATTTTTTCTAATGGGTTGTACACCAGTATATGCAGCAAATGAAGTTAATGAAGTAGCTCAAGATACAACAGGAAAACTAATCGAAATAAAAGATAGAGAGTTAAAAACCCTACAAGAATATAAAGATGCTTATGGTTCTGATGCATATGGACTTACGGCATATTTATTAAATAGAATAAGAATTTACAGTATACCTTTTGGTTTCGTAGCTATTATAATAGCTGCAATATACCAATATATAATTGGATTAAAGAAACTAGATGTAAGAGACAAAGGTTTTGCATTAATGATTGCAAGTGTTACAATAGTTGTAATATGTCAAGTGTTACCACTTGTATTTGCGATAGTAGTAAAAGGTTGGAGGGGTTAAACTAATGAAGGTTTTATTCGCAGTAAATAATGAAAAGATTTCAGAGGCAATTATAAAAAAATATCAGACAATGTACAAAGAAATAATTTCATGGAAAAATGTTTATTTTTTCAACGCGATAATAAAAGAATTACAAAAAGATAAATCCTATGACAGAATAGTTATAGGAGAGGATTTGGAGCCTTATGCGAACAATAATTATGAAGTTATAGATAATTTTTTGTTTGATAAATTGGATAGTATCAGTGATGAAGCTTCTAATAGTAGAGAAGGAGATATTCCTATAATTCTTATAGCAACAGATAGAAGAGAAAAAGGAGAAGCTCTTTTAGTTAAACTGTTTGGAATAGGAATTTATAATGTACTTTTAGGTCAAGATAGAAAGATAGATAGTGTATGTAAGCTTATTTATCAACCTCGTACTAAAAAAGAAGCAAAATCTTATTATAGGATAGAATCTGATGATGTAGAATATCAATCAGTAGATCCGGACAGTGTTAGTGAGACAGAAATTCAAAATATAATTAGACATTATAAAAAACTTGGTAAAGATGAAGCAAGATATGTTGAAAGTTTTAATGATATTGCAGCACAATATACAGACACACAATTAAAGCTGATTACAAAGTTTTTACCTTTAAATGTTAGAGCTGTACTAGAAGAAAAATGTCCTAAATATCAACAAGTAATGATTGGAAGCGTAAAAGGACAAATCGCTGCACAAGCAAATTCAAGTAAAAAATTTACTACTAGAGATATACAGAGTAAAAATGTTAATAAGATTGATTTAATAGATAGAGAGTTGCAAAAAGCTAAATTGACGAAACCAGTAGTAATTCCATCAACTATCAATATGCAAAATGTTAAAAGAGCTTATACTAACACAAAAAAAGAACAAATAGAAAATGTTGCTATGAATAATAATTCACAACCAAATATAAATTCAAACTCATATGCCAATATAAATAACGCTAATAACAATGGATTTAATGATATTAATAGTAATACTTTTAATAATAACTTTAATTCTGGTAATAATAATCCGTTAGATGATTTTAATAATAGTTTGGACTTTAATAATCAAATGAATGACTTTAATACTGTTCAAAATATACCAACTTCTGTCCCTCAAATAACGGAAGAACAGAATGTTGAAACAGTAAAAAAAGGTAGAGGAAGACCAAGAAAAGAGAAAACTCCGGAAGAGTTAGCAGCAGAAGAAGCTAAAGTAAAGAAGGGTAGAGGAAGACCAAGAAAAGTAGTAGAACAACCTATTCAAAATGTAGACAACTCATCTGAAGATATTGATTTGTTTGGATTAGCTACGGATAATAAAGGAGATAATAATCAAATAACTGATAACAATACTATGCTACCAGGATTAGATGATGATTTTTCTTTACCAGGATTAGACGAAAATGAAAACAATGTTAAACCATCAAATAATGTACAGAATAATACTGTACAACCAAGCAATCAAGCTAACAATTCTATAAATAATAATGGACAAGATACAGATTTTTTCGGAAATGATTTAACAAATAATAATTACAACAATATTTCAAATGATGATTTCTTTGGAAATGATTTATCTATAAATCAATTACCGGGAATGGAAAATTTTAATAATAATCAAATTAATCCAACTGAAAAAACACAAAATAATTCTGTATATAATAATAAGACATATTCAGATATTCAATATAATAATCAAAATACAGATAACACATATAATAATAATCAATACAATAATATAAATAATAAACCAATAGAAAAAGATACTACAGTTAACAGTACAAATAATAATTTCATACATCTAATAACAGGCGAGAAAAAAATAGTTGCTTTTGTGGGCACTTCTAAAAATGGAACATCATTTTTGGTTAATAATTTGGCAGCAAATTTATCAGGGAAAGGTATTAATACAGCTATTTTAGATCTTACCCAAAATAAAAATGCTTATTATATATATACATTAAATGAAGATAAACTAAGAGATAAGGCTTTTAAATGCATAGATGGATTAAGGAGTGGAATTGCAGATGGTATACAAGTAAATAAAAATCTTACTGTATATACTACTTTACCAGGAGAAAATCCAAGTTTTGATGATTATAGTAATATATTAGAAACTTTAATCAAAAACCATTCATTAATATTATTAGATTGTGACTTTGATACAAATTTAAACTATTTTGCTAATTCACAAGAGATTTATTTAGTACAAACATACGATATACTTACAATACAACCGCTAACAGCTTTTTTGAATGAAATGAAATATAAAAATATTTTAGATCAAAATAAGTTAAGAATAGTAATAAACAAAACTTTAAAATTAAGGAAATTAACAGATCAAATGATTATAGGTGGAATATCTTGTTATAATGACCCTGCTTCAACATATATAAATACATTATTTGATAAAGACAAGGTAAGATATACTACAATACCTTTTGAAGACCAGACATATGCAAGATACTTGGAGAGATTAGTTGATTGTGAAATATCATTAAATGGATATTCAAAGATATTTTTAGATGCATTAGATAAACTAAGTAATATGGTATATCCACTAATTGCAGGCAATACTAAATATCCACAAACCAAAAATTACAATGACTATAGTAGAAAAAATACTAATACAACATTCAACAGTAACATGAATGCAACCTTAAATAAAATGAGAAATAATTTTTAGAATAACAAAATGAGGTGAGACTTTTGACAATAATAATCATATTGCTTGTAGCAATAATTGTTGGATTGATGATTTACAATATGTCAATTCATAAAAAGATTGAAGCATTTCAAAATATAAATCAACAAATTACAAGTTTAAACGTATTGCAGGATTTCATGGATACTATTAGTGAAACGTCAAGTGTAGATGAAAAACTAAAAAGGATAAATGAGATTTTGATAGAAAAATATAGCATAAAGTATTCTACAATTGTAGTTTATAATGGAGCTGAATTTGGTATAAAAGCATCAAACGTTGCAGAAAAGCATTGGGATGTTTTGACAAATTTACAATCAGAACCCGTATTTAAAGATAGTATAGAAACAGGAATACCAAAATATATTACAGTAGACAAAGAAGGCGAAAAATTGCCTTACCAGAAGATGGAATTTGGTAGAGCAAAAGCGGCAATGTTTTTCCCACTATATATTGACAACGTGTATATAGGATATTGGATAATTGAGGGAAGCATGCCACATGAATTTGATAATGTTGATACTACTATTCTAGAGGTTGTAAAAAATAATATAGTATCAGTTCTTAAGACAATCGATAATCAATCAACTATTGAAAAGATTGTAAAAGACGATAAGTATTCTGAATTAAAAACAGCAGAATTTCTATTTACAGAGGGAAAGAAAACAATCGACAAATATACAACATCTACAGTATGCTTATTTAAGATAACGAATTTAATGCAAGTTAATGAAACAGTGAGTAGAAAAACTGGAGATAATTTAATTACGCAAGTTTGCAGAAATATAAAGCAAGATTTATCAGACGAATACTTATTTGTTAGATATATGGGACCAAAATTTGCTATAGTTTTTTCAGGAGTAGAATTGCAAGCAGTTGAGGAATTTATGAAAAGTGTAAAAGAAAGAATAGAAAACATAAAAGTTCCACCTGCTGAAGATTATAATGGAGAATATACAGAAGTGTCACCAAAATTAAATATTGCATTAGCTAGATATTATAAAGGAACTGCTTTAGTAGGCGTTACCAAGAAACTAGAAGAATACTTAGATACAGCGGATCCGTTAGAAAATAATATAAATTATTTATAGGAGGTTTTATATGGTTACAGACGAAACAGTTAGTTACAATGTTGAGAAAGAGAAAAATGCAAAGACAAAAGAAATCTTAAAATCAGTTTATGAGTCTTTAGCAGACAAAGGGTATAATCCAATTAATCAAATAGTTGGATATATACTTTCAGGAGACCCAACATACATTACAAGTCATAATAATGCTAGAAATTTAATAAGACAAATTGAAAGAGATGAGCTTTTAGAGGAAATGGTAAAGACATATATAGGATTGGACAAGTAATATGAGAGCACTAGGAATTGATTATGGAGATGCTAGAGTAGGTATAGCTATCACAGATCCATTAGGATATACAGCCCAGGGATTAGAGACAATACATCATCAAGGCAATGACAAGATAGTATTAAAACGTTTGGAAGAAATAATAAATAAATATAATAATGAAATAGATACATTTGTAGTTGGTATGCCAATAAATATGGATGGAACAAAAACAGAAAGAGCAGAGATAACAGAAAAATTTATACACAAACTACAATGTAAATTTAATAAAATAAAAATAGCAAGAGTTGATGAAAGATTAACAACAGTGGAAGCTCATAAAACAATGAATTTTTTAAATGTAAATAAATATAAGAAAAGAGATATTGTTGATACTATATCAGCTGTCTATATACTAGAATCTTATATGAAAATGCAAAAAGATAATTGAATATATTTGACAAAAACGAAAGATAATAGTATAAATTAAATGATTTTATTTTTGTAGAAATACAAATTATAAATAAAATGTAAAATCGAAAGGAGAAAATAAAAAATGAATGATGAGAATACAACAAACAATTCAGGAGAAGAATTAGCAGATAACATAATAATATTAAATGATGAGAATGGAGAGGAATCAAGATTTGAGTTTTTAGACTTAATTGAATTAGATAATGAAGAATATGTAGTATTATTACCTGCAGATGATACAGATGATGAAGAGCCAGGAGAAGTAGTAATACTAAAAGTAGAAGATACAGATGAAGACAGTGATGAAGAATCTTATGTAAGTGTTGATAATGAAGAAACATTAAACAGAGTATTTGAAATCTTTAAAGATAAGTTTAAAAATGAATTTGATTTTGTAGATTAGTAATAAAAAAGAGCAGTTAAAAACACTGCTCTTTTTCTTTTCGTATATTAAAATTCTTGTATTTACTTTAATATATATTTTATGGTAAAATGATATTGAACTAAAGCATAAAAATAAGGAGGAAATAAAAATGCAAAAATTTAGTACGTGGATGATAATAGCATTAGATGTAATATTTTGGCTATTAAGAGTAATTGCAGCATATACATATGCTATGGGAATAGATTTTATGATTCAACCAATAGATATGAATATGGAAATTACAATGATATTTGTAGCATTGTTAGCTTTTATACTAATAGTTAAAAGAAAATTTTTGGGAACAGTTATATATATGATTGGTTATTTTGGATATTTTGGAGTAGCATTATTTAACAATCTTCAACAAATGATGACTGTAGGGGGAATGATAGATGATTATGTTAATGTATTATTCTCTTTAATAGGAGTTGCATTACCATTATTTACATTTTTAGATTTATTATTAGATAAAAATAGACAGCTTCATCCAACAGACAAGAAGACAGACTGGTTTTATAGAAACAAGAAATATGATATGCAAAAAGATGAAAGAGTTGATAAAAATAATTATAGAACACTATAGTATTAAATAATTTCATAAAGGAGAAAATTATGTACGAAGTAAAAAATTTATTTGAAAATGATGATGTAAGAATTGTAGACAAGAAAAGTAACATGAGCATAGTGGAATATATGACAGATTTAAGCGTAGACATTACTACAGCGCAAACAGTTTATTTTGCTAATAGAATGAATGTAAGAAAAAGACAACTTGCAATTCAATTAGATGGAGATGAATATACATTAAGTGCTGGTGCAATGCAGTGGATGGTTGGAAACGTAGAGGCTGTGGCAGACGTAAAAGGAGTTGGTGACTTTTTAGGAAAAACTATAAAAGGAGCTGTAACTAAAGAAAGTGGAGTTAAGCCTAAATACAGAGGAAATGGTGTATTAATGTTAGAGCCAACGTATAGGCATATAATACTGGAAGACTTATCACAATGGCCAGGAGGAATTGTTTTAGATGATGGATTATTTTTAGCTTGCGAATCAATTATTAAACAAGAAATTACTATGAGAACTAACATATCTTCTGCCGTACTTGGAAATGAAGGGTTATTTAACCTAAAGTTGGTAGGGAATGGAATTGTTGCTTTAGAAAGCTATGTTCCAAGGGAAGAATTAGTAGAAATTAATCTTCAAAATGATGTATTAAAAGTAGATGGTAACTTTGCTATAGCATGGTCTCCTTCACTACAATTTACTGTAGAAAAATCTACAAAGAGTTTAATCGGTTCTGGAATATCAGGAGAAGGATTTGTTAATGTATATAGAGGTACAGGAAAGGTATTATTAGCACCAGTAAATAATCAAGCAATGTTTCAAAGAAGTAAAACTATGAAATAGAGAGTTTATATTAATAGATAAAAGAATATTACGAATTGAAAATTCGTGATATTCTTTTAATTTTAATAAACGTTTAATTTAATTAATCTATGTTTTACAAAATAATATACTTTATAAAGAATTGTAAATGTGATATAATAAATGATATATTAGACTTTATATCTACCAAGTAACATTAAAAAAGCAAAAACATCATACTGGAATTATAATAGATTTAATAAAAATGATAAATGTTTATATATTGATAAAATGAAAATAATAAAGAATTTAATTAAAGGGGAGTGATAGAAATGAATGAACAAAACTTGAATAAAACAAATATAAACTGGTACCCTGGACATATGGCAAAGACCATGAAACAGGTAGAAGCAGATTTAAAACTAATAGATATAGTTATAGAAATATTAGATGCAAGAATACCAATTTCTAGTCAAAATCCAGAAATCAAAAAATTGATAAAAAATAAGAAAAGAATAATTATATTAAATAAATGTGATTTAGCTGATGAAAAAGAAAATAAAAATTGGGTAAAATATTTTGAAGAAGTGAACATTCCAGTAATTCTATGCAACTCAAATAATGGGGATGGAGTGAATAAGACAATTAGCAAGATAAACGAAATAATGCAAGAGGAAAGAGAAATTGCTAAGCAAAAGGGAAGAAATAAAATTGCTAGAGCTATGATAATAGGTGTACCTAATGTAGGAAAGTCATCTTTTATAAATAGAGTATCAAATAAATCAGCAATGCAAGTTGGCAACAAACCAGGCGTTACAAAAAATAAACAATGGATACGATTATCTAATAATATAGAGCTACTGGATACGCCAGGTGTTTTATGGCCAAGAATAGAAAAGCAAGAGACAGCTTTAAATCTGGCATATACAGGAACAATAAAAAGTGATATATTAGACGAAATTGAAGTTGCATATAATTTAATTAAATATCTAATGTCTGAATATAGAGAAAATGTAATAGAACGTTATAAATTAAATTCAGATATATTGGATCGAATCTTCAATAATTCTGATATAGAGGATAATGAAAAGATAGTAGAGATAATGAATTATATTGGAGAAAAAAGAGGAGCAATAGCAAGAGGAAACAATGTTGATTTAGATAAGACTTCTAGAATAATATTAGAAGATTTTAGATCTGGAAATTTAGGCAGAATAACACTAGAAACAGTAACATTAAAAGATTAGATGGAGGAATAAATTGATAGAATTAATTAATAGAGAAAAAGATGAAGCAGAGGTAAATACTATGTCACCATTAACATGGGCGTATATTGGCGACGGAGTATATGAATTGTTTATAAGAACACATTTAATAAATACTACAAAGTTAAAGCCTCATATGTTGCATATGGAAGCAATTAAATATGTAAAAGCAGATGCCCAAGTAAAAATATTAAATAAAATTCAAGAAGAATTAACGGATGAAGAAAAAGATATAGTAAGAAGAGGCAGAAATGCAGAAAATCATCATGTGCCAAAGAATTCCACAGTTGAAGAATATAGTTATTCAACAGCCTTTGAATCTTTAATAGGATATTTATATTTGACAAAACAAGACGAAAGACTAAAAGAAATATTGAATATGTGCATATAAAAAGTGAAAATTATTTATATAATAAAAACATTAGAACGAAATTAAAAGGAAATTGTTGACTAAATACGAGAAAAATGTTATATTATATAAGTAGTTTTTAAATGGCCCCTTGGTCAAGCGGTTAAGACGCGGCCCTCTCAAGGCCGAATCATGGGTTCGATTCCCGTAGGGGTCACCAAATTTGATGGAAAAGTTAACCTTTTCCATCTTTTTTCTTTTTATAGAACATTATTTAAGCCCTTGTAATAAATGTATTACAAGGGCTATTTTATATAAATCTTAATAATAAAATTTAGCATCACTAAATAAATCATCATATAATTGATTTAATGGTGCAATTAAATCATCTTTACTTTGTACGAAGAAAAATTTTGTTTTTCCTTTATCAACACTCATATATAATGAACTGCAAAACCCACCTAAATTTAAATTTGGATATATAAAACATAATGCTTCCATTGGAATTGTTCCTGGTAAAACTTGTATTCCTAAATCATTTAAGAATTGTTCTTGATTCTCATCTGGTAATGCTGATGGATGTGGTTTATACAAAAGAGTATAATTCTCACCATAAGATTTAACGACTTGATTTATTAATCTTTCAAAATTTTCTTGACCTATTTTGCCATAAAATGGCTTTGTTCCAGTTATTACAAGATAATTGGCTTCATCACTTTGAAAATATGTATTGTTTAATTCCTCTTTATCTAGTTTTACATACTTAAAAAATTTCTCTTTAGATTCATTATCCAATGCTTGAAATTTATCTACAGCTATAATTTTTAGCAAATTAGCATTTTCCATTTCTTTTTGTACCAATTTATCTTCAAAGGTGATCAATTCTGGAAATTGTAATATATATGTAAAATTATTTCTTAAAGTTGAAATATATAAATAATCCCAATAATTACCTTCTAGTGGCTCTATTGTAGAGATTTGTCCCATTCTAAATTGTTTTATAAAAGTATCTAAACTTGCTTTTTCATTTAAAAATATATCATAAGAATTTGCTTTTTTTATCTTTATATCTCTAATTTCTTTTTCCGTTCCGGATTCATAATAATCCGTATATGATATTGTTCCATCTGAATATATTGAAACGTCATATCTATTATCAGATAAGCCTAGGCTTCCAAATAATTCATATTCCCAATGAAATCTATAATCGTCTAAATATAAATGGAAATATGCATCTTCATCTGATTTTAAAACTTTTTCAATGTAATTTTTTACTTCTGGAAGGAGTTTTTGTTTTAGATCTTCATTATTTAGATTACCAAGATATTCAGATATAACTAGATTTTTAGTATCTGCAACTAAAGACTCTGTATCAAGTGTAGAAGACTTCGTTGTCCATAAAAAACCATTCATTTCTCCTCTATCGGCAATTTCTAAAGCAGTGAATAATGCTTGTAAAGTTTGAGAAGATAAATAAATATAATATTCATTTTCTTTTTTTCTTTTTATATCTTTTATACTTACATTTATTCTTTTGTAAGCCTCTCCTTTGACTATCTCTATTTTATAATTTCCAGGCTCAAAAAATCTTTCGCCTTCATATCTTTTTCCGTTTACTGCAATTATTTGATCTTTATCTTTATTTTGTATAGTAAATGGCATCTTGTTTTTTTTTATAATCTGATATTTCTTCTTCATAACTATTCATTATTCCTACTTCAAGTTTACTGCCTAAATAAAAATGCCTTCCCCAAAACATTATAATTCCTAGAATTATAATAAAAATTAATACTATTAATACAGCTTTTAAATATTTCATATGATCCTCCTTTTGTTTACGTTTTTATTATAATTTTATTTATTATGCTTGTCAACGTATTAAAATTAGGTTAAATTAAATAAAAATTTGCATGAACAAAAACAAACAAATTTTTGTATAAACTATTGACAGATAAAAAAATAAAATGTAATATATATACGAACAAAGATTTGTATATAGGAGGTATGTATGATTACCACATTACATATAAAAAATATAGGTATAATAGATGATTTAATTATAGATTTAAATAAGGGGTTAAATGTCTTAACGGGAGAAACTGGTGCAGGGAAAACATTAATTGTAGATTCGTTGGGAATAATAGCAGGTGGAAGATTTTCAAAAGACATGATAAGAAAGGGACAATCCGTTTCATTTGTAGAATTAGGTCTATATCTGCCAGACAATCCAATTGCAATAGATGGAAATATTGTAGTGTCAAGAGAGATAAACACATCTGGAAAGAATTTGTGCAAAATAAATGGAAGACTAGTGACCGTAAATGAATTGCGAAATTTTATGAAAAATATTATAGACATACATGGACAATATGATAATCAAACGTTATTGGATACTGCCTTTCATACTAAATATCTCGACGAATTTATAGGCAATGAAATTCTTGATAAAAATGAAAAATATTTAAGACTATATAATGAATATATTAATCTTAAATCACTGTTAAAAAATAATTATGGTGATGAGATAGAAAAACAACGTCGCTTAGACTTGTTGCAATATCAATATAAAGAGATAAATATGGCAAAATTAAAACAAGGAGAAGATGAACAATTAGAGGAAAAAAGAAGGATAATAATGAATTCAGAAAAAGTAGCAGAAGCATTAAATAATGTAAGCAGTAATTTGGAAGGAACTATTATAGATGTAATAAATGATTCTATTAGAGCATTGGAAAAGATAGAAACAGTAAATGAACAGTATAGTAAAAAACTTGTAGAATTAAAAAATATATATTATGAAGTACAAGAACTATCAAGAGATATATATAATATGAAAGAAGATATTTATTTTGACGAAGAAGAGAGAAATGAAATTGAAGAAAGATTAGACGAAATACATTCTTTAAAAAGAAAATATGGAAATAGTATAGATGATATTTTAGAATATAAAGAAAAATTAGAGAATGAGATTAGTAAAATAGAAAATATAGATGAAGAGAATAAAAATATAAAAAACAAAATAAAAGAAATAGAAAAAGAAATGAATGATATTTGCAATATAACTAACAGAATAAGAAATGAAAAATCTCTTATTTTAAACGAGAAAATAAATAAAGAGTTAGAAGAATTGGAGATGAAGAATGCAAAATTTAATGCAAAAGTTATAGAAGATGAAGAATTTTCTGATAGTGGGAAAAGCCATGTAGAATTTGTAATAACAACAAATTTAGGAGAAGATGAAAAAGAGCTAAATAAAATTGCATCAGGAGGAGAGATGTCTAGAATAATGTTGGCAATAAAAACTGTTTTATCGGATATTGATGAAGTTCCTATATTGATTTTTGATGAGATTGATACTGGGATTAGTGGTAAAGCAGCAAACTCAGTGGGAGAAAAATTAAGAAAAATAGCACAACGCCATCAAGTATTGATTATAACTCATTTGGCTTCTATAGCAGCAAAGGGAGAATATAATTATTATATATATAAAGAAGTGAAGGATAATAAGACAAATACAAAAATAAAATTATTAAATGAAAATGAAACTATTCGAGAAATAGCAAGGATTGCTTCAGGGGAAATAACGGAAGTAGCTATATCGCATGCAAAAGAATTAAGAAAAAAGAATGTAGCATAATTAAAATAAATTGGTGTACATAAATAAAAAATATTTACAGATTTGTTTTTCTATTATATAATATAAGCATTAAAAATTGAGAGGTTGAAAATATGTTTAATATAGATAGAAGAATTATATATATAATTATTGCTGTATTGGCTGTTATTACAATTATACAATATGCTAGTAATCCAATGGCATTATTAACATTGTTACTTACTTTACCTGGAGTAATAGTAGCTATAACATTCCATGAATTTGCACATGCTTTTGCAGCAGATAAACTTGGGGATGACACACCAAGGCGTCAAGGCAGAGTGAATTTAAATCCATTATCACACATAGATCCAATAGGATTTTTAATGCTTATATTTGTTCACTTTGGTTGGGGAAAACCGGTGGAAATAAATCCAACTAACTTTAACAGAAAAAGATCTATGTCTGCTCAAGAAGCAATAGTGGCTCTGTCTGGACCTTTGATGAATATAATAATTGCACTTATATTAACAATCATACTTTTTGCAGTAAATACCTTTGCTCCATCATTCGTTATGTCTCAAATTGGTATATTATTAGAAATAACATTAAGAATGGCAATTAGTGTTAATATAGGGTTAGGTGTATTTAATTTAATACCATTGCCACCTTTGGATGGTTCTAAAATATTAATCCACTTTTTACCATACAAAGCTAGAAATTGGTTTATGGAAAATAAACAAGTATTTTATATAGTATTTATTGTTCTATGGGTAACAAATCTAATCAGTTATATAGTATCACCTGTAATAAGTGTTGTAGATAAAGGAATAAATTTGCTAGTAGCGACAATGTTTAGAATTTTTAAACTATAATATTAGAAAGAGAGAAAAAATGAAAGATATATTAATAATGCGGTATTGAATCGAGTTGCGATGAAACGTCCGTATCTATTGTAAAAAATGGAAGAGAAATACTATCAAATGTAATTGATACACAAATAAGCATACATGAAAAATTTGGAGGAGTAGTTCCAGAAATAGCTTCTAGAAATCACATAGAAGCTATTTCAAATGTTATGAAGAAAGCTGTTAACGATGCAAAAATTAATATTAATGATATAGATGCTATAGCGTGTACATATGGACCGGGACTAGTAGGAGCTCTGCTAGTAGGAGTATCTTATGCTAAAGCATTAAGTTATGCCCTTAACAAGCCATTAATTGGAGTAAATCACATAAAGGGCCATATTGCAGCTAATTATATTACGCACAAAGAGTTAGAACCACCATTCTTATGTATGATGATGTCTGGGGGAAATACGCAGATAATATTAGTAAAGGATTATAATACATTTGAAGTATTAGGTAAAACAAAAGATGACGCAATAGGAGAGGCTTTTGATAAAGTTGCGAGGGTGATTGGTTTAGGATATCCTGGAGGACCCAAAATAGACAAATTGGCTTTACAAGGACAAGCAACAATTGAATTACCCAAAACACATTTTGATAATCTAAACTTTAGCTTTAGTGGAATTAAAACTGCAGTTATTAATCTACATCATAAGAATCCAAACATTAATAAAGCGGATCTAGCAGCAAGCTTTGAAGATACTGTATCTAATATATTGGTTACACATGCAAAAGAAGCTGTTAACTTGACTGGAATAGAAAAGATTGTATTAGCCGGAGGAGTGTCTGCAAATACGTATATAAGAAAAAAGTTTGATGATTTAGCAAAAGAAAATAATTTGAAAATATATTATCCAGAATTAAAATTATGTACTGATAATGGCGCAATGATTGCTGCAGCTGGATATTATGAGTTTTTAAGCGGAAATAAATCAAATTTAGAGTTGAATGCAATACCAAATTTAACTCTTAGTTAGGGGATTTTGAATAATGGCTATATATGCAATATCTGATTTACATTTATCTTTTAATACAAACAAACCAATGAATATATTTGGTTGGAATGACTATGAAGAAAAAATCAGGGAAGATTGGAAAAATAAAGTTAAAAATAATGACCTAGTTTTATTGCCAGGGGATTTTTCGTGGGAAATGAAATTAAATGATACCTATAAAGATTTTAAATTCTTGGCAGATTTACCAGGAAAAAAGTTGTTATTGAAAGGAAATCATGACTATTGGTGGACAACATTAAAAAGTATGAGAACATTTTTAAAACAAAACAATATAGAAAACATAGATTTTATCTATAATAATAGCTATGAATTCGAGAATACAGTAATCACTGGTACTAGAGGATGGAATTTAATTAATGAAACTAAAGAAGATGAAAAAATAAAGAAAAGAGAGATTATCAGATTAGAAAATTCTATTAAGGATGGAATTCAAAAATTTGGAATAAATAAAAATATAATAGTATGTATGCATTATCCACCTATATTAAGAGATAACAAAAAGAACGAGTTTACTGAAATTCTGGAAAGATATAATGTTAAATGCTGTATATATGGACATTTGCATGGAAAGAGCCAATCAAACATAATAGAAGGTTTATATAATGATATAGAATACAAAATGGTAAGTTGCGATTATACTGATTTCAAACTTGTAAAAATAGTGTAAAAAAGATGACAATATCTAAAAAACGCTTGCAATATACGGAATTTGTGGTATAATAAACTAGCAATTTATTGAAAAAACTAGAAAGGACTTGAATTAAATGAGTATAAAAATAGAAAAAACAGAAAACAAAAACGAATTAAAACTAGAATTTAAAATTGAAGCAAAAAAGTTTGATGAAGCAATAATGAAGGTGTTTAATAAAAGTGCAAAATATTTCAATATACCTGGATTTAGAAAAGGAAAGGCACCATTTAATATTGTTGAAAGAATGTATGGAGATGAAATATTCTATGAAGATGCTTTCAATGAGTTAGTTCCTTCAATATATGAAAAAGAAATAGAAGATAATAAAATAGAAGCAGTAAGCAGACCTGATATTCATATAGTAAACATGAAAAAAGGAGAGGACCTAGTATTTACAGCAGTAGTACAAACAAAACCAGAAGTAACATTAGGCAAATATAAAGGTATAGAACTTAAAAAAGTAGAATATCCTGTAACTGATGAAGATGTTGAACATGAATTAGGACATATGCAAGAACAAAATGCAAGAACTTTAACTGTTGAAGATAGACCTGTAAAAGAGAAAGATATAGCAGTTATTGACTTTGAAGGATTTGTTGATGGTAAAGCATTTGAAGGTGGAAAAGCAGAGAATCATGAATTAGAGATAGGAAGTAAAACGTTTATTCCGGGCTTTGAAGACCAAATTATTGGAATGAAAAAAGACGAAGAAAAAGATGTAAATGTAAAATTCCCAGAAGATTACTTTTCTAAGGATTTAGCAGGAAAAGATGCAACATTTAAAGTAAAATTGCATGAAATTAAAGAGAAAAAATTACCTGAACTAGATGATGAATTTGCTAAAGATGTTTCTGAATTTGATACATTAAAAGAACTAAAAGCAAGTATAAAAGAAAAGAAACAAGCACAAAATGATGATAAAGCAAAACATGAAACAGAGAGCTTAGCTATCGAAGCAGTAGCTGCTAACACAAAAATTGATATTCCATCAGGAATGATTGAGACAGAGATTGATGCAATGATAAGAGATTTAGAGCAACAACTATCATACCAAGGAATTAGCTTAGAACAATATTTACATATCATTAATAAAACTAAAGAAGAAATTGAAGATAACTACAAAGAGCAAGCAGAGAAAAATGTAAAATCAAGATTAATACTAGAAGCAATAATTAATGCAGAAAAACTAGAAGCTTCTGACGAAGAAGTTGCTGAAAAAGTTAAAGAAATGGCAACAAGTTATGGAAGAAAAGAAGAAGAGTTAAATAAAAATGAAGCATTAAAGGAATATATTTCTAATAATATAAAAACAGAAAAAGCTATAGAATTAATAATTGAAAATGCGAAAATAAAGAAATAAAAAATGAAATAGTTAGGGGGGATTATTTATATATTATATAAATACTATTATGCTCACTAACTATTTTGAGTTTTATAGTAAATCAATATTCGATAGATAAAATAAGGAGGAAATAAAATTATGTTTGAAAAAGATAGTTTAGTACCATATGTCATAGAGCAATCAGCTAGAGGAGAAAGATCATATGATATATTTTCAAGATTATTAAAGGATAGAATTATATTTTTAGGAGAAGAAGTAAATGCAACTTCTGCAGGATTAGTTGTTGCACAGTTATTATTTCTTGAATCAGAAGATCCTGACAAAGAAATAGATTTGTACTTAAATACACCAGGTGGATCAATTACAGATGGAATGGCTATTGTTGATACAATGAATTATATAAAATGCCCTGTATCAACAATATGCGTTGGAATGGCTGCAAGTATGGGATCTGTACTTCTATGTTCTGGAGAAAAAGGAAAAAGATTTGCTACTCCAAATTCAGAGATATTAATACATCAACCATTAATTGGAGGGGGAGGACTTTCTGGACAAACAACAGAAATAAAAATACATGCTGATCATATGGTAAAGACAAGAGAAAAGTTAAACAAAATATTAAGTGACAGAACGGGTCAACCAATTGAAGTAATTAATAGAGATACAGAGAGAGATCATTATATGACAGCTCAAGAAGCCCTAGAATATGGATTAATTGATGGAATTATGGAAAAAAGAAAATAAAAATTGAACTTATGATTATAAATTTGAAAAGGAGATTTATTGATGCCAAAAGGAGATAAAGATAAGACTATAAGATGCTCTTTTTGTGGAAAGACACAAGAAGAGGTGGAGAGAATTATAGCTGGACCAGGAGTATATATTTGTGATGAATGTATAAAGGTTTGTACCAATATAATTGAAAACGACTTATATGAAGATAGCGAAATAACATATGAACAAGAATCACCTGCCAATTTACCAAAACCTGAAGAGATAAAAGCTATTTTAGATGAATATGTGATTGGTCAGGATACAGCAAAAAAGACATTATCTGTTGCAGTATATAATCATTATAAAAGGATAAATAATGCAAAAAGTGAAGATAAAGATGATGTTGAAATACAAAAAAGCAATATATTGTTACTAGGACCAACTGGATGTGGCAAAACACTGTTAGCTCAAACTCTTGCAAGAATATTACAAGTGCCATTTGCAATTGCAGATGCAACAACCTTAACTGAAGCAGGATACGTTGGAGAAGATGTCGAAAATATATTATTGAAATTGATCCAAGCAGCTGATTATGATGTTGAAAAAGCTGAAAAAGGAATTATATATATAGACGAAATTGACAAAATATCTAGGAAATCAGAAAATCCATCTATAACAAGAGATGTAAGTGGTGAAGGAGTACAACAAGCTTTATTAAAAATCATTGAAGGAACAGTTGCGTCTGTTCCACCACAAGGAGGGAGAAAACATCCTCATCAAGAGTTTATTCAGATTAATACTCAAAATATATTGTTCATATGTGGAGGAGCTTTTGACGGTCTTGAAAAAATTATTAAAGACAGAGTGGATAAAAAGACAATGGGATTTGGTGCAGATATAAAAAGTAGTAAGGAAATGAAAAAATATGATGTCTTTGAATCTTTGCTACCACAAGATTTACTAAAATTTGGCTTGATTCCAGAGTTTGTAGGAAGATTACCTATAGTTACTACTCTAAAAGAATTAGATAGAGATGCTTTAATAAAAATAATGACTGAGCCAAAAAATTCATTAGTAAAGCAGTATAAAAAATTGTTTAAATATGATAATGTAGAATTAGAGTTTGATGGAGAAGCTTTAAATGCTATAGTAGATAAAGCTATTGAAAGAAAAACAGGAGCTAGAGGATTAAGAGCGATTATAGAAGACATAATGAGAGACATAATGTTTGAAATACCATCAAATCCTAAAATTGAAAAATGCATAATAACTAAAGCAACGGTAGAAAATGGTGAAGCACCTAAACTAATAATAAATAACAATAGAGAAGTTCCTAAAAAAGTAAAAACAAAAAGAACAACAACAAGTAAAAAGACTGGAACAGCATAATAGTATAGATTAAAAGCATATTATTGTTATAAGTCAATAGATAAGAAGAAGGAATATATAATCTATATACTCCTTCTATCTGTGTTAAATGATAAAATTTAACGAGAATAGGAGTAACATATGAACAACAAGAAAACGAGAAATATATTATCAAATATATTTGTAATAGTTATTGTTATAATAGCATTTTTTATATATAGAAAATATGACTACAATTTTTATACAAAAGGTGTATTGGAAAAGGGAAAAACAGTTTTCTCAAGAGATTCAGGCATCAAGTATTCGAAAGAAAGAAGTTATAAAATTGAAAATAAATCATTAAATGACGCTATGTTTTATAAAGAAATATCTGTAAGAGAAAATACTCCATATAGAGTTACTTGTATGGTAAAAACAAAAAATGTAATTGGAGATGAAAATAATGTTTTAGCTGGAGCACAGATATGTTTAAATGGAACAGAAGAACATTCGAGCGTGCTACAAGGAGATAATGATTGGACTAAGGTTGAGTTTTACTTTAATTCGAAATGCAATGATAAAGTAGAAATTGGTTTTAGGCTTGGAGGAAATCTACAAAATGCATCAGGAACTGCGTGGTTTTCGGACTTGAAGTTAGAAGAGGGAGCCCAAGATGATAGCAATACATGGAATTTTGGATGTTTCTTAATAGATTATGCAAATGTAGAAATTAACGGAAAACAAGATAATTATGCTATGACAATTCAAGATAAGCAAGTAGCAGAGTTAAATATGAAGAGATTACAGAATTCCATAAAAAATATGTCAAATAATCAGATGAACATTGAATATGAAATAATAGAAATAACAGAACCTCTAACAACATTAACATATGATGATGTAAATGGTTACTATATAGGGGAAAAAGATGTTTATAAATTGATTGATTCATATGTACAGGAAAAAGAATTTGATCATGTTTTTGTTTGTACGAATCTACCATTAGAGAGTGAATTAACTAAAAACGAAGAGATTTGTGAGTGGATAGGTCTTGGAAATATGATATACATAGGAAAAGGATTTTCTAATATAAGAATTATAACAAATGATTATATTTATTCTAATTCGAATACTTTTCCAGAAGAAGTATTTCTACATGAATTTCTACATACCTTAGAAAGAAATGCAAAGGAATATGGATATACAGTACCTGCACTACACGACTATGAAGAATATAATTATACAAATGACCGATATGATGGACTAAGAAAATGGTATATAGCATATATGAATGGTACCATTCAAACAGATGAAGGATATATAGGATTACCATCAGAAATATATACACTAAAACCAGCTAAATCGACTGATTTTGTGTATTCTAACAAATTGAATAAATTAGACGAACCTAAGAATATTATAGAAGGCATAAATAGTGTTATATATAAAATAAAAAGATTGTTTGTAACTAAAACATCAGATTTTAACGTTGTAACATCAGAAGGAGCATCAGAATAAAATGGAATTATCCGAATTTAATTATTATTTACCAGAAGAATTAATAGCACAAACACCAATAGCTAAAAGAGATGAGTCTAGGCTAATGGTTTTAGATAAGAAAACAGGAGAGATAAAACATAAAATTTTTAGAGATATAATAGAATATTTAGAGCCGGGAGACTGCCTTGTTAGAAATAATACAAAGGTAATTCCCGCAAGATTGTATGGGAAAAAGGATACAGGGGCAAATGTTGAGTTTGTATTATTAAAAAATATAGAGGGCGATATATGGGAAGCAATGGTTAGACCTGGAAATAAGTTACATGTTGGAGCAAAAGTTATATTTGGAGATGGACTGTTGCAGGCCGAAATTTTAGAAACATTACAAGATGGAACTAGAAAAGTAAAATTTTTTTATGATGGAATATTTAATGAAATATTAGACAAAATTGGATTGATGCCATTGCCACCATATATACATGAAAGTTTGAAAGATAATGACAGATATCAAACTGTTTATGCAAAATATGAGGGATCTGCAGCTGCACCAACGGCAGGCCTTCATTTTACGGAAGAGCTTTTACAAAAAATTGAAAAAAAAGGAATACAAATTGCAAACGTAACGTTACATGTTGGAATTGGAACTTTTAGACCAGTTAAAGAAAAAAATATAGAAGACCACCATATGCATACAGAGCATTATTATATAAAGGATGAAGATGCCCAGAAAATAAATTCAGCAAAATTATCAGGACATAGGGTAATTGCTGTTGGAACAACTTCTTGTAGAACTATCGAAACTGTTGCTGATGAAAAAGGGTTAGTAAAACAATGTGAAGGTGATACAGGAATATACATATATCCAGGATATAAATTTAAATGTTTAGATGGATTGATTACGAATTTCCATTTACCAGAATCGACGCTTTTGATGCTAGTCTCAGCTTTAGCTGGTAAGGATCACATAATGAATGCATATGAAGAGGCTGTAAAAGAAAAATATAGATTTTTTAGTTTTGGAGATGCTATGTTTATAAAATAATAAACTCATAAGGGGAGAAAAAATGAATCAAGCGATAACATATGAACTATTACATAAAGATAAAAACTCAGGTGCAAGAAGAGGGGTTATTCATACTCCTCATGGAGACATTCAGACTCCAGTATTTATGCCTGTTGGAACACAGGCAACAGTAAAATCAATGACTCCAGAAGAATTAAAAGATATAGGTGCACAGATAATTTTATCAAATACATATCACTTATATTTAAGACCAGGGGAAAATATTGTAAAAGAAGCTGGAGGTCTTCATAATTTTATGAATTGGGACAGGCCGATATTAACAGACTGTGGAGGATTTCAAGTTTTTAGTTTAAGTGAATTAAGAACTATATCTGAGGATGGAGTTGAGTTTAGATCTCATTTAGACGGAAGTAAACATTTATTTACGCCTGAAAAGGTAATGCAGATAGAAGAAGATTTAGGAGCGGACATCATAATGTCATTTGATGAATGCTGTCCATATCCATCTACATATGAGTATACAAAAAACTCTATGGAAAGAACCACAAGATGGGCAGTAAGATGTAAGAAAGCACATAAAAACACAGAGAAGCAGGGATTATTTGGAATAATTCAAGGAGGATTCTATAAAGATTTAAGAAAACAAAGTGCTGAAGATTTAATTAAATTAGATTTCCCAGGATATGCAATAGGAGGAATTAGTGTTGGAGAGCCAAAAGAAGAATTTTTAGATATATTAAGATATACTACACCACTTATGCCAGAAAATAAGCCAAGATATTTAATGGGCGTGGGGACTCCTGATTATTTAATAGAAGCAGCTCTTTCAGGAATAGATATGTGCGATTGCGTTTTACCAACCAGAATTGCACGCAATGGAACTGCAATGACATGGAATGGAAAAGTAGTTATTAGGAATGCAACATATGAAAGAGATTTTACTCCATTAGATCCAGAATGTGATTGTTATGCATGTAAAAATTATACAAGAGCATATATTAGACATCTAGTAAAAACAAAGGAAATATTGGGTACTAGGTTACTTTCAATACATAATTTATATTTCTTGACTAAATTAATGGAAAGAGTTAGAATAGAAATAGAGAATGACAATTTATTAGAATTTAGAGATGAATTCTATAAAAAATATGGCTACACTAAGGAAGAGAATAATGTAGAATAATACATTATAATAATAAGGGGGAAAATAAATGAATATGTATCAATCACCACTAGATGAAGAAAAAGAAAAAAATAAAAAATTAATCAAGATAATGGCAATAGCATTAGCTATATTATTTGTAATGTCAATATGTATACTAGTTTATATATCGTATTTGCAGAAAAAACAATTGAAATTATATATTGATGATGCAAGAATAAATTTAACCTCAGACATGATTATAATTAATGATGATAATATATATATATCAATTAATGATATTGCAGGTAAAATTGGTTATGCAATGAACAATGGTGAATATAAAGAACAATATTCAGAAGATACTACAAAATGTCACTTAACTAATAAATATGAAGCCGCATCTTATATTCAAGATTCAGATGAAATTTATAAAACAATAATATCTGATATTGAACAATCGGACGTTGAACATGAATATTTTACTATAGATGAACCTGTATTTTCACAAAGCAATAAATTATATACAACTCTTAAAGGATTAGAACAAGGCTGTAATTTGGATTGTTCATACAATAATGAAAATAATACAGTTGAAATTTATACATTGGATTATTTAGTTAAATATTATTCTAAAGCTGTTCCAGATAGCCAAAAGATTATAGAACAAGAAGATGTATCAGCATATAAAAATAAAAAAGCAGTTTTATATAATATGATGGTTGTGCAAAATGAAAGTGGAAAATATGGAGTGAATTCATTAAACAACGAGACTATTATTGGTGAAAAATATAAATCAATAACATTCATGGAACAAGCACAAGAATTTGTTGTTGAAACAGAAGATGGAAAATTTGGAATTATAGATAAAGACGGTAAAACAAAAATTAGTCCGGAATATGCTAGTATAAAACAGATTGACAAAGACAGAGGATTATATTTAGTTTCTAAAAACTCTAGTGAGACTTCAGGAAGAACGCAATATGGAATAATAAATAAAAAACAAAAAATAGTTGTTTATTTAGAATATGAACAAATAGGTATAAATAAATCAGATTTTCCTTCACAAGATAAAGAGATAGATAATCAATATATACTTTATGGAAAATGTATCCCTGTAAAGAAATCAAATAAATGGGGATTACTTGATATAAACGGAAATACAATTTTACCTATTGAATATGATTCTTTAGGATGCAAATCTAATGCATCAAAGAATAACTCAGCGGATAGTCTATTGTTAGTTCCAGAGTATGAAGCTATAGTGGTTTGTCAAAATAAACTATATGGATTATTTAATTCTTCTGGAAAAGAGTTAATACCTGCTCTTGTAACAGATATGTATGCAATAACTTCTTCAGGTGAGAATCAATATTATTTGACATACCAAGGAAACACAATGGATGTAATAAAATACTTAAGAGATACACTTGGTATTCAACCAGTATCTGGTGACGTTGATGAAGATTATGATGATAATGAAAATGATGAACAAATCACAACAAATAATATTAAAACACAGAATATAGTAAATCAAGATACAAATAGTAACACAAATAATTCACAAAATAGTTATGATAACATGGAAAATCAAGAAGATATAGACACTAGTGAGATAAGTGATTATGATCAAGAAAGTGTAACAGATATAGAGGATAGCGATATTACACAAATTGATATGTAAAAGGAGACATATATGGAATATATACAATTTATTGTGACCATAATAATAATATTAGTAATATTTTATATAGCTAATATACAAAATAAAAAACAACAAACAGAATTAAAAAAAATGCAATCGGAAATAAAAAAAGATGATAAAATAATAACATATTCAGGATTATCAGGTATTGTATCAGAAGTTATGGAAGATAGAGTAATTCTTCAAGTGTATCCTAATATGACAGAAATATCTATTGAAAAATGGGCTATAGCCGGACTAGATGATAGAAAAATAGAAGAAAATCAAAAAGAAGAAAAATAAATTATATATTAAACATAAAAAGCCTTCAATTATAATATATTATAGTAATTAATTATAATTGGAGGTTTTTGCATATGAATTTTATAAATAAAATGACAAAAGATAGTGGAGAACATAAAACAAATAATATTATCAATATAATAAAAGGGAGTGCTATATCAATATTTTTTTCAATTGTAGCATTAATAATTTTTTCAATAATTCTTAATAATACTCAGTTAACAGATAGAATTGTAAATCCAATAATTATGGGGATAACAGCTATTAGTATTTTTATAGGAAGTATTATAAGTGTGTCAAAAATAGAAAAAAAAGGAATTATAAATGGAGCTTCAGTTGGGCTTATTTACATTCTAATTATATATTTAATATCAAGCATAGTGAATTCAAATTTTAACTTTAATCTAGATAGTATCATTCTAATAATGTTTGCAATATTTGCAGGAATAATTGGTGGAATAATAGGTGTAAATATAAAAAAATAATCAAATTTTTTAGAAAAATAGGCTTAAACGGTTGATATTTTCTTGCAGATAGAGTAGAATTTAACAGTATGGAGGACAAAATGATAACTTTTTCAGATGTAAAAAACAATGATGAAATAAATAATCTAATACTAAACTCTCAAAAGCAGTTAGATGCTTTGGGTTATACTGAACATGCGATGAGACATATAACAATTGTTTCAAGGAGAGCAGCAGAGGTATTAGAGAAATTAGGTTATGACCAACATAGAATAGAACTTGCTAAAATAGCAGGATATATGCATGATATTGGCAATGTTGTTAATAGAACTGATCATGCACATTCTGGAGCCATACTTGCATATCAAATTTTAAAAGATATGGGGATGGATATAAATGATAGAACAGAAATAATGATGGCGATAGGAAATCA
Source organism: uncultured Clostridium sp. (assembly GCA_945946655.1). Lineage (GTDB taxonomy): Bacteria > Bacillota > Clostridia > TANB77 > CAG-508 > CAG-245. Next base: position 31,163 of record CAMEWM010000010.1, read on the forward strand.
TGATGAAGCTACAGGAACAGCTGTTAGTGATATATCAGCAGCGTTAATTTTGGCCGATAAATCAGATGTTCATAGAGATAGAGTTAGAAACCCTAACATATCTGCATTTGATAAACACGACAAAGTAAATTATGCTGTTACAAATGCTGATTTTATTATGAATAAAGAGGAAAGAAAAGTAACATTGAGCTTAACAATAGACACAAAAATATGCCCTGTATTAGATTATTTTGAAATATTTATGGATAGAACTATGATGAGTAAATATGCAGCTAAGTATTTGAATGTCTGGTATGAGTTACTTATCAACGGAACAAAATTATTATAAAATATATTAAATAATGGAGGAAAATAAATTGAAAACAACAAAACAAAGTAAGGGATCAATAAAATTATTAGGTAATATACTAACAGTAATAATCATTATATTGTTAGCATTAGTTTCTTTTGTAGGTATTTATGTAACAGATAAAAACTCAATGAAAAATGTAATTCCAGAATATCAGTTGGGAATGGATATTAATGGGGCAAGAAATATTGTAATAAAAGTTGATGATAGTACTGAGACAAAGAAATATGATGCTAATGGAAATTTATTAACTGATAGTTCTAATAATGATGAATATGTTGAAGAAGTAGAAGAGCCAGTTAATTCTACAGAAATGCTAACTGCAGAGAATTATAAAGCTGTAAGAGATATTATTAAAGAAAGATTGGACTATATGCAAGTAGAAGGATATTTATTAAGATATGATGAATCTACTGGAGAAATCAATCTAGAAGTTCCAGAAAATAGTAGTACAGATTATATAGCTCAATATACTATAACTAAAGGAGAATTTAAAGTGTCAGATAATGATACTTCAGAAGTATTGTTAACTAATGATGATGTAAAATCTGCAAAAGTACAATATAATACAGGTTCTACAGGTACAACAGTATATCTAACTATTGAATTTAATAAAGAAGGAACTAAGAAATTACAAGACATATCTAATACATATGTTAAATCAGAAGATAGTGAAGGAAATGATACTACAAAGAAAATAAAAATGACATTAGATGATCAAACAATAATATCAACTTATTTCCAAGATGAAATTAAAGATGGAATCATTCAATTATCAATGGGGACAAGCTCAAATATGTCAGATATTCAGACTTATTTGCAACAGGCTTCTAACATAGCAGTATTTTTAAATACAAAGCCAATGCCAATAACATATAAAATGGAAGTGAATAGATTCGTATATTCTGATATCACAGGGAATACATTGAACTGGATTATTATAATATTTGGGATAATTGCTATTGGAATGGCTATATGTATGATTGTAAAATATAGAAGAAATGGTATAATGGGAGTAATTGCTAATGTTGGATTTGCAGCTATTTTATTACTAGCAATAAGATATGGAAATGTAATTATTAGTTTACCAGGAATATTTACTATAGCTACTGTAGTTGTCATAGAGTATATAATCACTATGCTAATACTAAAAGAATATAGTAAAAAATATGATTCTGAAACTACAAAGAAAAATATTAAAAAATTATTGGGAAAAACGCTAATTACATTAACTCCATTAACAGTTATGGCTATAACATTTGCATTAATGAATTGGCAAGAAATAGCAAGTATTGGAATGATACTATTCTGGGCAATCTTAATAATTGTTATATACAATATAATAATATTAGCAGTAAGATTATTTAATACTACTGATAATCAAGAGAAAAATATAGATACAAAAAAAGTAGAAAAAAAGAAAGATAATAAAACAAAATCAAATGCTAAAAAAGTAGAGAAGAAATCAGATTCTAAGAACAAAAAAGAAAGTACAAAGAAAGCTAGCAAAAAAGAAAATAAATAACTGAATAATAGGAAGGAAGATATAATGAAAAAAGTAATTCGAATATTATTAATATGTTTAATAATTGCTGGAACAATAGTAATATCAACAATAGGCTTTAATGTTGGTACAAAATATTCAGAAAATACTCAAATAAACATTAATATAGGAACTGAATTTAAGATTGAAGATATTAGAAATATTACAAATGAGGTATTTGGCAATACTTCAGTGCTAATTCAACAAGTAGAATTATATAAAGACATGGTTCAAATAACAGTAGAGAATGCAACTGATGAACAGATTAGTACTCTTAATGATAAAATAAATGCAAAATATAATATAGAGAATCAATTGTCTGATATAAGTGTAACCAACAATTCAAATGTTAGATTAAGAAATATTGTTAGACCATATATATTGCCTATTGCTATTGTAAGTATCATAACAATTGCTATTGCTATGATAGTATATAGAAAATTGGGAATATGGCAGGTATTATATGAAACTGCAATGAGCATAGTTGCTCCACAAGTTATATTATCAAGTGTTTATGCAGTCACAAGATTGCCAATAAATAGGCTAACAGTAGTTATCTCTATAATTGTATATATTGCATCTATTACGTTACCAATGGTACACTTTGCTAAAATAAAAACACAAAGTGAAGAGAGAAAAAATGAAGAAGAATAATCAAATATAATTAACATAAAGATGTTATTAGTAATAAAATATTATTAATAACATCTTTTTTGGAGGAATATATGAGATTAAAAAATATATGTGAGAAAATGTTTTTTAGAATAGATAAGACAGACTTGCAATATGATGAAGCAATGGAAATATACAAAAGGGAAAATGCTATTTTAATAGATGTAAGAATGCCAGATGAGTATAGAGAAAAACATATAGAAGGAGCGATAAATATTCCGATATATGAGATAGATAATTTAAAAAATGAAATCATAGATAAGGATAAAGTTATTTTATTGTATTGCAAGACAGGGAAAAGAAGTAAAATAGTAAAAGAAATATTAATGCAAAATGGATATAGGAATGTTTATACATTTAATGCTAAAACTTAAAAAAGAAGAGGATTATATATTTATAGATCCTCTTTTTTATGATCCACGTTGTTTATCTAATGTCTTATAAACTTTGCAGATGTTACAATCAGTACAAATTGTAACATTATCTTCAAAAATCAATTGTATAGTATTAATAAAATCATCCATAGGTCCTATAAGATGAATTATTATTTTCTTTGGTAGTAGTGAAAGTAATGAATTTAAAGCATAGTCATTGGATGAAAAAGAAATATCAGATAGGTAACATGTATCTAGATTATTCTTTGTTAAAGAAATTATATTTTTGTCCTTGTCTAGTAAAATAGATTCCTCATTAACGTATATTAGATGTACGAGATCTGACTTTGGTACCCTAGAATTAATATATATTCGAAGCATATCTATAAATTCATTGTATTCTCTATTTATAACAAATTGGCTAACAGAAAAATCGACAATCGAATCAAGACAATTTATATAGTTTGAAATTCTAAAAGTGACAAAACCATCTAATACAATTGATTTATTATAGGAAATATATTTTAGGACATCTGTCCATAGATAGTGTTTTCTATCAATAACATCATTTTGAATGGAAGAAATATTGGTAGTATTTTTATTGGATAGGATATTTTGACAATTGGATTCTATTATGTTAAAGTCAGAATCATCAAAGTAAAAATAATTCAATAGCAATAATTTATGAATAATTAAACGTTCATAATATTCAATAATACAATTGGTTATTACAGAAGATATTTCGTTATAAAATTCAGGAATGTTAGTACCCATATAGTGTATAATAACATTAGAATATTTAGAGAAATCTTTTTTTACAAAAATAATATCATCTAAGTTGATTTTAGAAACATTGTAAATTAGATAATTAATTATATTATTCTTATTTGTTTTAATACATAAAGAAAGCATTGCTCTAAAAATCCCCCAACTGAATAATAAAAGTTAAATTTATATTAGTATTTACGAAAAAGTATTTGATATACATATAATATTCGTAAAAAGAGATAATTGTAAATTGTCCAAATACAAATAAAGAAGATGAGTTACGAGATTATAAAAATAAAATTAATTACGAAAACAAAGCTATTGATAGTAATCTTCAGTAAAATAAAAAGGTATTTTATTATAGAAATAAAGAAAAAAACAGATTTTTAAATCTGTTTTTTCGTATAATATACTTTAACTGTAATACATCTATTTATATTATTTATAAATCATATAATCAATTTCTGGGAAGATACAATCTATTTCAGAAATTTTCTTTAGAAATTCCTCATCAATTTTATCATTTTTTATTTGCAAATATAATTTTGTAAATCTTCCGATATGATCTTTGATTCGCTTTTTTGCATAATCAACCATTGTACCATTTGTTATAATAAATAGCCAATCACTACTCTGTGCAAGTAATAATTCGCGAGCACATTGATTTAAAGCTTGTCTTTTTAAACTGTCTTCTGGTTCATTAGGAAATAGGTTAGCAAGCTCTACCATTCTATCTCCCGCAACATGTAAATGTCTATGAACATAATCATTAGTTTGATTTAGCCAAACTTCGCTATAACCATTAGCCCCCCAGCTGGATCTACAAGGAGTAGATACTTGCATTTGAGGATACCTATCTATGTATTCACTAGGTGTTATTAAATCAAAATCGCATTTGTCGTAATATATTTTTTTGAACAGAGTATAAAGCCAATCTGGACCTTCATACCACCAATGACCATATAATTCTGCGTCATAAGGACATAATACAATTGGAGGATTTTGAGTAAGATTAGCAGCTTCCGTTATCTGCTTCTGTCTTGAGTCAAAGAAATGGCCGGCTTGTTTATTTATAGTATCTTGTGCCCATTGCAAATTATAATAATCTTTATCACAATCTTTACCAGTAATTCTGTAATACTTAATACCTGTTGGAACACGGGCACCATTATGAGCAATATAGGGCTTTATATAATCATATGGTGCGTCATATCCTATATCTCTATACCACTCTCTATAATTAAAGTCACCTGGATAGCCGTTAATAGAGCTCCAAACTTGTCTTGATGATTCGGGATCACGGCCAAATGCAACTATTCCATCAGGTGAAACTATTGGAGCAAGTGTGCCATATACTGGAATAGGATTAGCATATAAAATACCATGAGTTTCTGTAATTACATATTCAATTCCAAATTCCTTTAGATATTTATCTGCCTCAGGAATATATCCACATTCGGGAAGCCAAATTCCACGAGGTTTTCTACCAAAATATTTCTCGTAGCATTGAACACCTACTGCAATTTGAGCTCTAACTGTTTTTTCATTGACGTATAGAATAGGAAAATAACCATGTGTTGCACCACAAGTTATAATCTCTAAAACACCAATATCTTGAAAATGCTTGAAACCTGAAATGATATTACAATTATAAACATCTTTAAAAATATGAAGATCATTAGAATACCTATCAACATAGTATTGAGCCAAATTTTTTACTCTCTCATTATCAGCATTTCTAACGACTTCTTTTTTTGAAAGTTCTATATGTGTTTGCAAATATTTAATATATCTTTCTTGCAATAATTTATTATCTAGCATATTCAATAGAGGTGGCGTCATAGACATGGTGATTCTAAAATCAACATGTTCCTTCTCTAATTTGCCAAAATTTAAAAGAAGAGGAATGTATGTTTCAGAAATAGCCTCAAAAAGCCATTGCTCTTCTAAATAATCTTCACTTTCTGGATGATGTACAAATGGTAAGTGGGCATGAAGTACAAAACTTACATATCCCTTTGGATTGCTTTTCATAATATATTCTCCTCTTAGGTATATTCACGATCGTTTTAATTTAATAAACGTTACATCATAAACGATAGTACAATAAAAAAGTAACGCTTCAAGAAAATATAAGTGCCAGCGCTAAATAGGGGAGGCACTCATAAAATTTTATTATTTAAATGTAGAACTTGGATTAGATGATGATGGATTTTTTAAATCTAATTGCCAATGATCACTATTAATCCAACTGTTCTTGTTAAAATCGCTTTGTAAATCATATAAGTTATAAATTCTTCCCATATTACGAAGGAATGAAATCGATGTAATATCTTTAGATGTAATAATGTTTGTCTTTACATCTTTAAAATATACTGTTTTTAAATCTTTATCAAATAAAACATGATCGTTTGGCGAGTCTATGACATTAGAAGAGGTTACATATAAATAATTATTTGATATGTTTATATGTCTTTCTTCGTTATAATACTTTGGCCTACGACCAAGCTCAACTGTATATTCGCAATTAGAATCATTTACATGAAGATACCAGCTGTTAGCAAAATCATCAATTTCAATCTCAAAAGAATAATGCATTGTTTTGTTATGTATAACTAATACAGGTTTTGTATAATTAAAGAAATCTTCACCATATTGCTTTACAAAATTAGCCCTATCGTTATCTGATATATCCCAGTATATAAATAGGGTAGTAGGTGTTTGTGCAAGGACTTTTACTACAGTTTGGTTGTATCTATAAGGTAAATCATAATATTCTAGTATTTCGATTTTGTGAGTTAAATCAGTCGTAGAAGTAATAGAATCAGCATCAACTACTTTAGAAGATTTCTTTGCTCTTGTTGTAGTAGATTTTCTTGTTGTAGATTTTTTTGTTGTAGCTTTTTTTGTGCCTGTCTTAGTAGCTTTCTTAGTTGATGGTGCTTTTGACTTACTAGTAGACCTGGTAGCTTTTTTAGCCTCTGTTGAAGCTTTGGCAGAGGATTTTGTAGCTGAAGTCTTTTTTGCAGTTGACGTTTTAGTCTTTGCTGTTGATTCTGACTTTTTTAATGTAGCTTCCTTTGATTTTGATTTACTCTTTTTTTCTGTATTTTCCAATTCGTTTGCTGGTTTTCTTGGCATGTTTTTCCTCCTTTGTTTTACGCTCAAATAAAATCTTATTATATACTATATCAAAAACAAAATAAATTCAATAGAAAAAGTAAAAAAATAAATTAAAAAATTTATCAAAAAATGTTTACATTTGATTTTTTTTTGTATACAATATACATGTTAGAAATTATGTGAATAATATACTAAAGAGAATTATGTGAAGGGAGATCTATCTAAATGAAGATTTTAATGCTAACATGGGAATATCCACCAAGAATTGTTGGAGGAATAGCTAGAGTTGTCCATGACTTATCAAAAAGATTGATTAAAGACGGACATGAAGTAACAGTTGTAACTTACAGAGATAGTGCTGACGTACCAGAATATGAAAATGATAAGGGAGTAAATGTTTATCGAGTAGATAATTACATGATACATCCCAATAATTTTATAGATTGGATTATGCAGCTAAATTTCAATTTAGTATCAAAGGCAACTGAGATTATAAACAAAGAAGGTGGCTTTGATGTAATACATGCTCATGATTGGCTAGTAACATATGCAGCAAAAACTTTAAAAAATGCATATGATATTCCTATAGTAGCAACAATACATGCTACAGAAGCAGGTAGAAATAGTGGAATTCACGATGAAACACAAAGATATATCAATGATACTGAATGGCTTTTAACATATGAAGCGACAGAAGTAATAGTAAATAGTAACTACATGAAAAATGAAATACAAAGACTATTTGGATTGCCATTTGAAAAGATAAATGTAATACCAAACGGCATTAATTTATCTAATTTCACGGGAATAGAAAGAGATTATGACTTTAGAAGACAGTATGCAATGGATAATGAAAAAATTATTCTTTATGTGGGCAGACTTGTATATGAAAAAGGAATCCAACACTTAATTGCAGCAATGCCTAAAATATTATCAAACTATCATGATGCTAAATTAATAATAGCAGGTAGAGGCGGAATGATGGATGAGTTGAAGGCTGAAGCTAGAAATTTAGGTTTAGGTAACAAAATTTACTTTACTGGATACTTAGACTCAAAACAAGTTCAGAAAATGTATAAATGTGCAGATGTTGCTGTTTTTCCAAGTACATATGAACCATTTGGAATAGTTGCTCTAGAGGCAATGCTTGCAGGAGTTCCAACAGTAGTATCAGACGTTGGCGGATTAAATGAAATAATAAACCATGGAGTTGACGGAATGAAATCATATACCGGAAATCCTAATTCGATAGCCGATTCTGTAACAGCATTATTAAAAGATCATCAACTTGCGGCAAATGTGTCTAAGAAAGCAAAACAAAAGGTAAAAGAACAATTTAACTGGGAGAAAATTGCACAAGATACGCACTTTACATATGAAAAAGCAATTTGCCAAACAATGGCAGAAAGACAAGCAAAACAGATGCTTCAAGAAAAAGCAAAAAAAGCGGACAAAGCAGAAAATTCTCAAAAAGAGATTACAAACTTATTAAACTTCAAGAAGAGACACGCATATGCTTAGTTTAAGGAGGATTAAATCTATATGAATATATATGACACAGCTAATAAATTAGCAAAAGAAATAAAAGAATCTAAAGAATACAAGGAGTATAGAAAATTAAAGTTACATATAGAGGAAAATCCAGAGCAAAAGGAAAAAGTTGAAGATTTTGAACATTTAAGATATAAAATACAGGTAGAAGCAATGCAAGGCAACAGTTCAAATGCTGAAGAAGAAAAAAGAATTTTACAAGAAAAATATGCAGAATTATTAAAAGATGTAGAAATAAAAAAATACTTTGATGCTGAGATGCAATTTAATGTTATGATTGCTGACATAAACAAAATAATAGCGGAAGCAGTAAAAGATGTTTTATAAAAAATATGGAGCGTTATAAATATTAAATTTATTACGCTCTTTTTATTTAATTTAATAAAGGATGATAAAGTAAAATGGAATATATAATTACAATAATATTTATGATTTTTGTGATAGTAATATTAAAGTTGGGCTTAGATATAAAAATTAAAGACATAAGAAAAATAAAAGAACTTAGAGCTGATGAAGAAAAAAACAAAATATTGAAAAATTTTCCTAATAATTATGAGGTTTGTCAAGGTATATTAAATATTTTGGATAACAAGAATGTAAAAATAGAAGAAGAAAAAGACGAAAAGTCCACTACTAGCTTATATATGGTAATGCAAAATAAAATAGTAATTGGCAATGTAAAAGATTCTTGGACTAGAATTCAGACCATTGCCCATGAATGCATTCACTCTATTCAAAATAAAACGCTTTTAAAATTCAACTTTGTCATATCAAATATAAATATTCTGTATTTTGTAATAATATGCATTTTTTCATTATTTAATATTGTAAATAGAGAAGTTGAAAATATCCTGTTAATAGGCTTAATTTTAATGCAGTTTATTTTCTTTACAGTTAGAAGTTTTTTAGAAATAGATGCAATGACTAGAGCTGAATTCTTAACGAAAGAATATCTCGATAAAACAAAATTATTAAGTGAAAAAGAAGAGGATACAATAGAAAATAAATATAAAGAAATTAATAAAATAGGCATAAAACTTTATACTTTTACTTTGGCATGCCAATGTATATTAAAAATGATAATATA
>CAMEWM010000011.1 GCA_945946655.1 uncultured Clostridium sp.
ATAAAAAAGGTTTTACTAAAATTTCTTCTATGTATTTTTGAGTGTGCTTTAGATATAATATATCAAAGTATACAATACTTTTCTGGTGATTATTACTGAGAGGAAATACCTGTTCCCATTCCGAACACAGAAGTCAAGCTCTCAAGTGCCGACAATACTCGCGAGTTACCTTGCCTGGAAGATAGGTTGTCGCCAGTTTTTTTTATGTTAAAAATACAAATTAAAGATTAAGATACTTAACAAAAAATATAAGTTGAAAATATACATTTTAATCTTTAATTTGTATTTTTTTCTATTATATGGTAAAATATTTTATATAGTAATTATAAAGGAGTATAATATATGGATTCTGAAAATAAATGGTCAATAAATGGTTTTTTTACAATGATGGCAAATATTTATATAGGTCAAATGAAAAGGGAATCATTTGGTAGAGATGATTCTGCTACAAAAATTTATCAGTTTGCGATTAAGAATATACAACAAAGACAAGAAATAGAAGGTGGAAGTATTGAATATTATACAAGACTATATGAGATTGCCGATAACTTTTACAGATTATCAACTGATCCGAAAGTCAGAGGAGAAGTTTTGAAAAAAAATATGAAACTTCCAGAATTTATTAGCGAATATAGAGAAAGAATTCTTGGAGATGATAAACGTCAATATGATATGTCTGAGTTATTTGACAGTTCATATATAATGTCAACAGATATAAAAGATGATGGTGAGACTGGAAAAAGGCTAAAATATGTGTCAGTTTCAGGAGTTCCTTATCAATATAAAGATAGTCAAGGTAACGAATTTGTTATTGAAGAAATAGGTCGTTTGTATATGCAGCAATGGAATAAGGCACAAAGTTATATAACTAAATATAGAATAACAAGAAGAGAAGGGAATACTGTATATACTGTTAATGAAGTTTATTCTAATATCAGTATTTTTGACATGAGTGATGAAAAATATAGAGAAGCAGTTACAACAGAGTTATTAAGTGAAAGAAATATTGATTTATCAAATGCAAAAGGCTATATAGGAGAGATTGTAAAAACACCAAATAAATTTAAGAAGGAATATCCAGGACATGAAGAAACAATAGGAGCTTCTATGTATTTTTATAAAATTAATGATGAATATTCATTAATGTATGATGGAACTGATTTATCTGCAGTTATGTTGCATGAAGATTATATTGATAGAACTAAGAAAGATAGAAATGAAGGACAGATAAAAAGAGAAGTAGATGGAAATCATAATAATGAAGATAGATAAAGAGGAAAATATATGAGTAAAGTAATTTGGAAACCAGGAACTTTTATATATCCAATACCTGCAGTAATGGTAACTTGTGGAACAATTGAGAAGTCTAATATTATAACAGTTGCATGGACTGGAATTTTAAATACAAATCCTGCTATGTGCTATATATCTGTGAGACCAGAAAGATATTCGCATGATATAATAAAAGAAAAAGGAGAGTTTGTAATAAATTTAACAACAAAACAATTAGCTTATGCAACAGATTGGTGTGGAGTAAAGAGTGGAAAGAATGTTGATAAATTTAAAGAAATGAAATTGACAAAGGAAAAAGCTAATTTTGTAAAAGCTCCACTTATAAAAGAAAGTCCTGTATCTGTTGAATGTAAGGTAAAAGAAATAGTTCCATTGGGAAGCCATGATATGTTCGTAGCTGAGGTATTGTCAATTGATGTGGATGAAAAATATATAGACGAAAAAGGTGCGTTTGATATTAGTAAATGTGATCTAATTGCATATGCAAATGGAGGATATTATTCATTGAATAAAAAAATGGGAAAATTTGGATATTCTGTTCAAAAAAAGAAAAAATAATTATACCACAAAAGGGGCCTTGCAAAACGCAAGGTCCCTTTTGTGATACAATGATGAAGATTATCAAATAGAGAAAAAAATTTCCTTGAACTTATCAACATTCATCATACCATTATCAGGATTGCCAAAATCGATATCGGGATAAACAGAGCTCGCTTGGATAATTAACTGTTTACATGTTTCCCGACCACAGTTTTTGACATTGCCCGAAGGGGTGAAAACTTGATCCAATAGTTTCTGTAGTTTCTCCATACTATTACCTCCAAAGGCTAGATTTGTTTTATTTTAACACTATAGCTATAAGGAGTCAATTTCATACTAAAATAATAATAAAAATTATAGAAAAATAACGTCAAATGATTGACATACGGGCAAATACATGATAAAATAATTAAGCGTATGTAGAGAACATACGCTTAAATGAATTATAATAAAGCTAAATAATGGCTGGAGGTGTATAAAATGGCTGCAAAAGGAGCAAGAGAACCAATAACATTGGAATGTACAGAATGTAAAAGAAGAACATACATGACAGAAAAAAATAAGAAAAATAATACAGATAGATTGGAAATAACAAAATATTGTAAATTCTGTCATAAACGTACTACACATAAGGAAACAAAATAATAATCCTTAAGGGGGAAAGACTATGGCTAAAGAAGCAAAAAATAAAGAAAAAAAGATGAAGGACAATACTAATAAAAAAGACAGCAAAAAAGAAAAAAGACATTTCTTCAAAGATGTTAAAGCTGAACTTAAAAAAGTAATTTGGCCTACTCCAAAGCAACTATTAAATAATACATTAGCAGTAATTGTTTCTGTTATAATAGTTGGAGTAATAGTATTCCTATTAGATCTTTGCTTTGAGAAAATTAATACTTTTGGAATCGAGAAACTAAAAACAGTTGTACAATCTTCACAAAATGAAGAAGCTGATAATGTAATAGCAAATGATACAACTGAGGATAATGTAGTAGAAAATTCAGATACTGACAATGTTCAAGAAAATATCGAAGATTCTGCAGAAGATTCAAGTGAAGATAATGTAGAAAGTACGGATATTGCTGAATAATTTTATGAAGGAGGCTAAAATATGTCTCAAGAAAAAGTAGACTTAGAACCAAAGTGGTATGTAATACATACATATTCTGGATATGAAAATAAGGTAAAAGCAGATCTAGAGAAAAAAGTAAAAAATCAAGAAATGGAAGAATTCTTTTTTGATATAGTAGTACCAATGGAAGAGCAAATTGAAATTAAAGATGGTAAAAGAAAAACAAATTTAAAAAAAGTTTTCCCTGGATATGTTTTAATAAAAATGATTGTTACAGAACAAACTTGGTATATAGTAAGAAATACTAGAGGAGTTACAGGTTTTGTTGGTTCTGGAACAGATCCAATTCCATTAACTGAAGAGGAAATTAGGAAAATGGGATTTGAGATATCTGAAATAAATGTAGACTATGATGTAAATGATTCTATCCAAATAATAGATGGACCATTTAAGGATTATGTTGGAGTCGTACAAGAAATAAACAAAGAGAAGCATAAAGTTAAAGTACTAGTTTCAATGTTTGGAAGAGAAACTCCAGTAGATTTAGAATTATCTCAAGTACAAAAAGTTAAATAATATAAGTTTAAAACAGAATTTAAATTTATTTTAAATTCATTTTAATAAATTATTTTGTTAATATACATTACTTAGAAGGAGGTGCAAAAAATGGCAGAGAAAGAAATCGCAACTTTAATAAAGTTACAAATACCTGCAGGTAAAGCTACACCAGCTCCACCAGTAGGACCAGCTTTAGGTGGAAGTGGTGTTAATATCATGCAATTTGTTAAAGAGTTTAATGATAGAACAGCAAAACAAGCTGGATTAATAATCCCTGTTGTTATAACAGTTTATAAAGATAAATCTTTTACTTTTATAACAAAGGAACCACCAATGGCAGTATTAATTAAAAAAGCTGCTAAAATAGAAAAGGCTTCAGGAAAGCCAAACAGAGAAAAAGTTGCAACAATAACAAAAGCACAAGTAGAAGAGATAGCTAAACAAAAAATGCCAGACTTAAATGCAGCATCATTAGAGGCAGCAATGAGTATGGTAAAAGGAACAGCTCGTTCTATGGGTGTAAATGTTGCAGACTAATATTTAGAAACAATAAAGAATTGGGAGAATATTAAAATATTCGAAAATACCAAAAGGAGGAAATAAAATGGCACAAGGAAAAAGATACGCAGAAAGTGCAAAATTAGTAGATAAAACAAAACTTTATTCTGCAAAAGAAGCACTAGAACTAATTGAAAAAATGCCAAAAGCAAAGTTTGATGAGACAGTTGAATTACACGTTAAATTAGGTGTTGACTCAAAACATGCTGATCAACAAGTTAGAGGTACAACAGTACTTCCAAACGGAACAGGTAAAACACAAAAAGTTTTAGTATTTGCTAAAGGACCAAAAGCTGACGAAGCATTAAAAGCAGGAGCAGATTTTGTAGGAGCAGAAGAATTAATACCAAAAATTGAAAAAGAAAACTGGTTTGATTATGATGTTATCGTTGCAACTCCAGATATGATGGGAGTTGTTGGTAGATTAGGAAAAGTATTAGGACCTAAAGGATTAATGCCAAACCCTAAATCAGGAACAGTAACAATGGATGTTACAAAAGCAATCAAAGAAATTAAATCAGGAAAAGTTGAATATAGATTAGACAAAAATAATATAATTCACTTAGGATTTGGTAAAGTTTCTTTTGGAGCAGACAAATTAGCAGAAAACTATGAAACAGTTATAAATGCAATAATTAAAGCTAAACCAGCTGCAGCAAAAGGACAATATATAAAGAGTGTAGCAATATCTACAACAATGGGTCCAAGTATGTATATTGACCAAAAATAATTTATGAAATATAGCCAAAGACAGTAGGCAACAATAAGTCCTACCGAGGCATAAGAACGGAGAGTAATCCAATTCTTATAGCCTCGATGAGCTATACGGATTGGATTTTTCTTATTAGGAGGTGAATTTAAAAATGGCAAATGAGAAAACAATCGCAAAAAAACAAGCACAAGTAGAGGAATTAGCTAAAGAATTAAAAGAAGCTAAAGTAGTTTTATTAACAGACTACAGAGGCATAACAGTTACAGATGTAACAAAGTTAAGATCTGACTTAAGAAATGTAAATGCTGAATACAAAGTTATCAAAAATAACATAGTAAAAAGAGCATTAGATGCAAATGGAGAAACAGAACTAGATTCTGCATTAGAAGGACCAGTTGCATTAGTAATAGGTAAAGAAGATTATTTAGAACCATCTAAAGTAATATACAACTTTACTAAAGATCATGACTTCTACAAAATAAAAGGTGGAGTTATAGAAGGTAAAGTTATGACTGCAGAAGAAATAATAACACTTGCAAAATTACCATCAAGACAAGAATTACTTGCAAAACTTGCTGGAGCATTGCTTGGAAATATTACTAAACTTGCAGTTGCACTTGATCAAGTTAAAGGTCAAAAAGAAAATGCATAATAAAAAAATCACATTGCCGTGAAAAAATAAAATTAAATAAGGAGGAAAATTAAAATGGCAAAAATAGATGAATTATTAGAAAGCATAGATGCTTTATCAGTAGCAGAACTTGCTGAATTAGTTAAAGGAATAGAAGAAAAATATGGAGTATCAGCAGCAGCTGTAGCTGCACCAGTAGCTGGAGCAGGAGCTGCAGCAGCTGAAGAGAAATCTTCATTTAATGTAGTATTAAAAGAAGCTGGAGCAAATAAAATCCAAGTAATCAAAGTTGTTAGAGATGCAACAGGATTAGGATTAAAAGAAGCTAAAGATTTAGTTGACGGAGCTCCAAAAACAGTTAAAGAAGGAGTTTCTAAAGATGATGCTGAAGCATTAAAAGCTAAATTCGTAGAAGCTGGAGCTGTTGTTGAATTACAATAATTTAAAATAAAGAATAAAGCTTTAAGTTTAACTTAGAGCTTTATTTTTTTATAATGTAAATATTAATTATTTAACTTTTTATCCATTTTTTCAAATTCTGAAGTTAATTTCTCAACAGTTTTATTGTTAACGAATTGTTCAGCTTGTTTTATAGTAAATTCAAATAATTTTTCATCACTACTTCCATGAGCCTTTACAACAGGTTTTTTTACCCCTAAGAATAATGCACCACCATATTCTTTGTAATCCATCATTTTTTTAAATCGATTTATAGATGGAAGTGCTGGAACAGAACCTATAATAGAGAAAACATTTTTGGTTATGCTTTCTGTTAAAGATTTTTTTATGAATTTTCCCATTCCTTCAACTGTTTTTAAGAATATATTACCTGTAAATCCATCTGCAATAATTGCATCGACTTTACCAGAGAAAGCATCTCTTCCCTCAATATTTCCAATAAAATTGATCCCAAGCTCAGGTGACTTTTCTTTTAATAGATTATAACTTTCACGAACTAGTTCATTTCCTTTTGTTTCTTCTGTACCTATATTTAACAATCCAATAGCAGGTTTTTCAATTCCTAAAGAATCATGTATATAGATACTAGACATTTGTGCAAATTGCAAAAGATTAATTGGTTTACAATTTGTGTTTGAACCACAATCCATAAGAACTAATCTCTTATGGTAAGAAGGGAGTATTCCTGCTAATGCTGGCCTATCAACACCTTTGATTCTTCCAACAAGTAATGTTGCGCCAGTAAGCAATGCCCCGGAATTACCAGCAGATATAAATACATCTCCTTTACCTTCTTTTAAAAGATTAAATCCTACTACCATAGAAGAGTCCTTCTTATGTTTGATAGCAACAGTAGGAGTATCTTCCATCTCAATTGTTTCTGTAGCATTATATATTTTTAATCTTGGAGAAATCTCCTCAGCTGTTTTATTATAAAATTCTTTTAATTTAGAATTAATTACTTCTTCTTTTCCAATAAGCCATACTTCTGCTTGAATCTGATTAATTGCGTCAACGGCTCCTTTAATATTAGCATCTGGAGCATTATCTCCACCCATAGCATCTAAAAGTATTATCATAATTGTTCTCCTTTTCAGTGTAAATTAATCAAATTTATTTTATAACTTATGTATGCCAAAGTCAATTAAAAATAATAAGAATTCACAAATTGTTCGCATAAATAGTGCTCTTCTAATAATCTGAAAATATAGTGCTTTTAATAAAACGATTAACTTTACAAACAATGTATTCTCATGCTAAAATAATCAGGGTGATAAGAAATGAAATTTACAAAGATGCATGGACTTGGAAACGATTATGTATATGTAGATGCTACAAAAGAAAAAATACCTGATAATATATCTGAAATAGCTAAATTTATTAGTAATAGGCATTTTGGAATAGGATCTGATGGACTTATTTTGATATGTAAAAGTGATATATGTGACTTTAAAATGAAGATGTATAACATGGATGGTAGCGAGGCTCAGATGTGTGGAAATGGAATTCGATGTGTAGGAAAGTATGTTTATGATAAAGGTTTAACTCATAAGAATAAAATTACTGTGGAAACCTTAGCAGGAGATAAAACTTTACGTCTGAATATTGCAAAGGGAAAAGTTAATACAGTGGAAGTCGACATGGGAGAGCCGATTCTAGAGCCTAATAAGATACCAGTAGATATAAAATCAGATGAACATATAATAAAAGATTTATTGATAAAAGCGATAGATAAAACTTTTACCTTTACTTGTGTCTCAATGGGAAATCCACACGCTGTGACTCTAGTAAATGATGTAGAAAAATTTAATGTAGCAAAATATGGAAGTATTTTAGAGAATGATATACATTTTCCAGAAAGAGCAAACATTGAATTTATAGAAATAATTGATGATAGAACTATAAAAATGCGAGTATGGGAAAGAGGTGCCGGTGAAACATTTGCTTGTGGAACAGGTGCTTGTGCTGTTGCTGTTGCCAGCGTTATAAATAAATTAGTGGAAAGAGAAGTAACTGTTAAGCTATTAGGAGGGGATTTAGAAATTAAATGGAATAAAGAAAACAATCATGTATATATGACAGGTCCCGCAACTACTGTATTTGAAGGTGAAATAGAATTATAACTTTATAGAAATTATTTAAAAAATAAGAAACGTGAAATACTGATATATATCAATAATTTCACGTTTTTTTGGAGGCGCCACTCAGAATCGGACTGAGGATAAAAGTTTTGCAGACTTCTGCCTTACCACTTGGCTATGGCGCCATATAAATATAATATAATATAATATATTCTGTAATTATAAAAATATAACTAAGAATAAAAAATTGTAACTAAAGTTACAATAAAATAAATTGGAGCGGGAAGCGGGGCTCAAACCCGTGACCTCTGCCTTGGCAAGGCAGCGCTCTATCAACTGAGCTACTCCCGCATTAATGTAAGCAATTATTATAATACCAAAATATAGCGTAGTTGTCAAGTGATATTTGACAATTTCCATAAATTAGGGTATAATAATAAATAGTTGTTACCTGTAGAAGGTAAAGAAGAGATTTGATGTT
Source organism: uncultured Clostridium sp. (assembly GCA_945946655.1). Classification (GTDB taxonomy): domain Bacteria; phylum Bacillota; class Clostridia; order TANB77; family CAG-508; genus CAG-245. The sequence goes on from CAMEWM010000011.1 coordinate 8,386, forward strand.
ATTATATATTATTACTATATGGTTAGTGCGGAAATTTTAGTATAGTAAATTTATAGGATGTTATAAAATAATATATCTAAGAGATAATAGATATATGTATTTTTTGTATTCCAATAAATAATATATTAATTATGAGATTATAAAATGTTCGGATCAATAAATATTATGAGAGTAACAACAAAGAAAATATGCTATATAGCATAAAAGAAGGAGAAGAAATAATGACAGAAGAAAATTTAAACAAAAATGATAGGATGGAAACTGAAAATAGCAATTCAACAAAGAACACTAAGAGAAGAGGCTATCATAGAAATTACAATAAAAAAGATAATTTGACTCAGGAAAAGCAAAATACTAATAATCAAGAAAATAATATAGTAAAAGCTAGTAAAACGAAAAAAAATGAGGGTGGATTAGTAAAAGTAGAACATAAGTCGATTGCTAAAAGAGGTGAAAAAGCAATACTAAAAAAAGAAGAAATTAAATTTAAAAAACCAAGCATTAAAATTATACCTTTAGGTGGTATAGAAGAAATTGGAAAGAATATTACAGTATTTGAATATGAAAATGATATTATTGTTGTAGATTGTGGACTAGAGTTTCCAACAGATGATATGTTAGGTATAGACTTGGTTATACCAGATGTATCATACTTAGTAAAAAATAAAGAAAAAGTAAGAGGAATGGTAATAACTCATGGCCACGAAGATCATATTGGCTCAATTCCATATGTATTACAGCAAATAAATATACCAATCTATGCAACAAAATTAACCTGTGGATTAATAAAAGGAAAACTAGAAGAACATCATTTATTGAGATCTACAAAATTAGTTGAAGTAGAACAAGGACAAACTATAAAATTAGGTAAATTTAGTGTGGAATTTATAAGCAGTTGTCATAGTATACCAGATTCAGTAATGCTTGCGATAACAACGCCTGCAGGAACAATACTACACACTGGAGATTTTAAAATAGACTATACACCAATAGATGGAAAGCAAATGGACTTAGGAAGAATCGCTGAACTTGGAAACAGAGGAATTCTAGCACTTATGTCAGATAGTACAAATGCAGAAAGAAAAGGATTTACAATGTCTGAAAGCTCTGTCGGAGAAGTATTCGATAAGTTATTTATGAATTGCAAAAAGAGGATTGTAGTAGCAACATTTGCATCTAATGTTCATAGAGTACAACAAATTGTAGATTCTGCAGTAAAATATGGAAGAAAAATTGCTGTATGTGGTAGAAGTATGATAAACATGATAGAAACAGCAATGGAAATAGGATATATAAATGCACCAAAAGATTTATTTATAGATATAGATTTGATTAAAAACTATAATGATGAACAACTAGTAATTATTACAACTGGAAGTCAAGGGGAAACAATGTCAGCCTTAACAAGAATGGCTGCAGGAGAACACAAAAAAGTAACTATAACACCAAATGATTTAGTTATAATATCTGCAAATGCAATTCCAGGGAACGAAAAATTAGTATCAAAAGTAATAGATGACTTAATGAAAATTGGTGCAGAAGTTGTATATAGTGCATTAGCAGATGTGCATGTATCAGGACACGCTTGCCAAGAAGAACAGAAATTAATACTAGCATTAGCTAAGCCAAAGTATTTTATACCAGTTCATGGTGAATACAGACAATTAATGGCGCATGCAGAAACTGCAAAAAAATTAGGAATTCCAGCACAAAATATATTTATAACACATAATGGTAGAATATTAGAATTAAGTGAAGACGAGGCAAAATTTACAACATCGGTTCCATCAGGAAAAGTTTTAGTTGATGGATTAGGTGTTGGAGATGTAGGTAACATAGTGTTAAGAGATAGGCAACATTTATCTCAAGATGGACTAATAGTAATAGTTCTAACTATGGATTCGTCAACTGGAGAAATTGTATCCGGTCCAGATGTTATATCACGTGGATTCGTATATGTTAGAGAATCAGAAAATCTAATGGAAGATGTAAAAAATGTTATAAAAGAAGAAGTGGCAGAATGTGAAAAAAGACATATAACAGATTGGTCAACAATAAAATCAACATTGAAAGATAACTTAAGGGATTATATATTCCAAAAAACAAAAAGAGACCCAATGATATTACCTATTATAATGGAGGTGTAGTATTTTTATGAATTATAAAGAACTAGCAGACTTAATATTTCCAGATGCGAGACCAGTGGAATATTATGAAGAAAAATACCCAGAGAGAAATTTAAAAGAAGGAGCCGAAGTTACAAGATTTGCTCCTAGTCCAACAGGATTTGTACACATTGGTGGATTGTTTGGTGGATTAGTGGACATGAAAATTGCAAAACAAACAAATGGAGTTTTCATATTAAGAATTGAAGACACTGATCAAAAACGAGAAATTGAAAATGGTGCTGGACAAATTGTTGATGCATTAAATGAATTTAAAATTATACCTGATGAAGGAGCAACAGGAGAAAATACTGAAAAAGGTAATTATGGACCATATAAACAAAGTTTAAGAAAAGATATTTACCAAGCTTTTGCTAAAAAACTCTTATCAGAAGGAAAAGCATATCCTTGTTTTGCAACTCCAGAGGAACTTGATGAAATGAGAGCAAAGCAAGAAGCTGCAGGAGTACGTACTGGATATTATGGCGTATGGGCTAAGTATAGAAATTTGTCTGTAGAAGAAGCGGCAGAGAAAATAAAAAATGGTGAGAAATATATTATAAGATTTAAATCAATGGGAAATGAAGAAAGGAAGACTAAATTTCATGATGTAATAAAAGGAAGTTTGGTATTCCCAGAGAATGACCAAGATGCAGTTATCATAAAAGCTGATGGACTTCCTACATATCATTTTGCACATGTTGTAGATGATCATCTTATGAGAGTTACTTTAGTTGTGCGTGGGGATGAATGGTTATCTTCGCTTCCTCTTCATTTAGAATTATTTAAAGCATTAGAACTTAAACTACCTAAATATGCACATACAGCAGCAATGCAAAAAGAAGAAGAAGGAAAGAAGAGAAAGATTAGTAAAAGGAAGGATCCTGAAGCGGCAGTTTCATATTATGCTGAATTAGGAATTCCAAATGAAGCAGTAAAAGAATATTTATTAAACATAGCAAATTCAAACTTCGAAATATGGAGAAAACAAAATCCAGACAAGACAATAGACGATTTTGATTTTCAAGTTAATAAAATGAGCGTAAGTGGTGCTTTATTTGACATGGTAAAACTTAAAGATATCGGTAAGAATGTAATATCAAAATATACAGCTGAACAAGTATATAATGAATCTATTATATGGGCTAAGAAACACGACAATGACTTAGAACAACTTTTAAATAATAAAGAGTATTCTATTAAAGTGTTAAATATTGAACGTGGAAAAGCTAAACCTCGTAGAGATATTGCAGAATGGTCAGATGTTAAAGAATGTATTGAATATATGTATGACGAAAGATTCTTTGAAAATAAAGATGAATATGATTTTGACAAAATCAATGATAAAGATGAAATAAAGAAGATATTAAAATTATATATGTCAAAATATTACAATGAGGTAGATGATCAAACAACATGGTTTGGAAAAATTAAAGACTTAGCTGAGGAATTAGGATATGCAAGAGAAGTCAAAGAATATAAAAAGGAACCAGAAAAGTGGCCAGGACATGTGGGAGATATTAGTACAGTTATAAGAGTGGCTATAACAAAAAGAAGAAACACTCCAGACTTATATGAAATTATGCAAGTATTAGGAAAAGATTCGGTAGAAAAAAGAATAAATCTTATATTAAATAAATAATAACAAAGATATGGGCAATTAGTATCAAAAAATATACTAATTGCTTTTGTAAATAAAAGGAGAAATGTTCATGGAATATAAAATTGGAGATATTATACAAACAAGAAAAACACATCCATGTGGAGATAATAAGTGGGAGATTATTAGAGTTGGAGTGGATTTTAAACTAAAGTGTTTAGGATGTGGACATGTAATAACAGTGGAAAGAGAAAAGGCATTAAAAATGATAAAATTGAAAATTAACTAAATAATAAATGATAAGCCCCCGCATTAGAAAGAACTAATGCGGGGGTGAGAGTTTTTTAGCTGTTAAACATACCTCCATAGGACTTTAGAAAGCCTGCAACCACCAAATCATACTGAAGAGATCCAGTGGGAGCATACTGCAAAGTAGTGCCGCTTGAAGTAAAGATGGCTCCAGGGAAATAATCCATAGCGGCTCTTAGAGCCGAATTAAGGACAAATTCGTCCCCGAATTCCCAGATCCACGTGCTTAACTTTCGGAACAAATCCATATGTTACACCTCTCTTTTTACTTTTATTGTAACTTTAATTATACCATATATTGGAAAAAGATTCAAGCTTGGATGTAATCGGAAATAAAGTCCCAAACAGCATCATTGTAAATTTTCCTTTCAGCTGAGAAAGGTAAAAACGTTAAATCTTTTAATGGATTTAAAGCACTTTGTAAATTATATACAGCTTCATCTACTTTAGTTATTGCAATTTTATCAGCTTTATTAGCAATGACTAAACAAGGGGAGTTAGTATGTATTATATAATCATACATTAATTTATCATTAGATGTAGGAGAATGTCTTATATCGATAAGAAACACAATCAAAGATATTTTTTGACATGTTGCTAGATATTCTTCTATAAAGTTTCCAACTTTAATTTGCTCTTGCTTAGACATTTTGCTATAACCATACCCTGGAAGGTCTACAAAGTAAAAAATATCATCAATATTATAAAAGTTTATTTGTCTTGTCTTGCCTGGTTCACTACTAGTTCTAGCAAGTTTTTTTCGATTTAGCATTGTATTAATAAAGCTAGATTTTCCAACGTTAGATTTACCAACAAGGACTATTTGAGGCAAATTATTATTAGGATATTGAGAAGGTTTAACTGCTGAAATTTCGAATCTAGGATTTTTTATTATCATAATTATAGTTCCTCCAATTATTAGTATGATTTGGTACTATTTTTTAGGTTTTATAATTTCTGTTCCACCCATATAAGGACGTAAAACTTCTGGAACAGTTATACTACCATCTTCATTATAGTTATTTTCAATAACAGCAATCAATCCTCTAGGAGTTGCTACAACAGTATTGTTTAAAGTATGAGGATAATAATTTCCCTTTTCTCCTTTAACACGAATACCCAATCTTCTTGCTTGTGCATCTCCTAATGTAGAACAGCTACATACCTCGAAGTATTTCTTTTGTCTTGGGCTCCAAGCCTCAATATCACAAGATTTTACTTTTAGGTCTGCTAGATCCCCACTACAACAATCAAGTTGTCTAACTGGAACATTCCAACTTCTAAATAAATCTACACTTAATTTCCACATTTTATTATACCAGTTCATTGAATCTTCAGGTTCACATAGAACAATCATTTCTTGTTTTTCAAATTGATGAACACGATATAATCCTCTTTCTTCTAGTCCATGAGATCCAATTTCCTTTCGGAAACATGGAGAATATGATGTCATTGTAATTGGAAGTTCCTCTTTTTTTAATATTTGGTCCTTAAATCTTCCGATCATTGAATGTTCAGAAGTACCAATTAAATAAAGATCTTCACCCTCTATTTTGTACATCATCGCATCCATTTCTTCAAAACTCATAACGCCAGTAACAACGTCGCTACGTATCATAAATGGTGGAATAGCATATGTGAAACCATTACCTATCATATAATCTCTTGCATAAGCTAGCATTGCTTCATGAAGTCTGGCAATGTCTCCAATCAAATAATAGAAGCCAACTCCACTAGTACGACCTGCTGATTCTTTATCCATACCGTTTAATTTATCTATTATGTCTGCATGATAAGGAATTTCATAATCTGGAACTTTAGGATCACCAAATCTTTGAACTTCAACATTCTCAGAGTCATCTTTTCCAATAGGAACAGATGAATCTATAATATTTGGTATTTTCATCATTCTTTCTTTAATTTGACTTGAATATTCTTCTTCTAACTGTTCATTTTCGACAAGCATATCATTAATTTGTTTAACTTTTAATTTAATCTGTTCTGCCTCATCCTTTTTTCCACTCTTCATAAGAGTACCAATTTGGTCACTTAAGTTCTTGCGTTGAGAACGAAGCTCATCGCCATGCATTTTAGCTGCTCTGTTTTTCTTATCCAGATCAATTACTTCATCAACTAATGGAAGCTTTTGGTCTTGAAATTTGTTTCTGATATTCTGTTTTACAATATCGGGATTCTCTCTTAAAAATTTAATGTCTATCATATATAACCTCCTTATAAATATAAAAAGCCACCCTTATGAAAGCATAAGGGCGACAATATTAATCACGGTACCACCTTAATTTTATTATAAAATAAATCTCATTAATGCTTATAACCTAGCATCACACGGTTAGCTTTCACTAAAAGCTCCAAAAGTAGATTCACAAAATATTTTAAACTGTTTTCACCAACCACAGTTTCTCTAATAAAATTTAGATTGCTACTAGACTTTTATCAACACTTAATGATATAAACATATATACATTATATTACAAAATTGGAAAAAAGTAAATAATATTTTAAAAAATGTTAAAAATAAAGATATGGGAGGATTTTGATGGCTTTAACAGTAGAATTAATAAAATTTGTATTATTATCTTTAGGAATAGTAATTATCGCCAAATATTTACTGGTACCAGTATTAAGAAAAATATCGCAACTATTAAATTTAGGAGCAAAAGCATCTGGAAATATTGCTGGTTTTGCAACTTCAGTACCCGAATTACTAACAGTAGCTTTTTCATCATCAGCAGGATTTATTGGAACAGGAATATATAACATATTAAGCTCAAATGTTATAAATTTAATACAATATATTTTCTCCATTTATTTAAACAAAAATCAGAAATATTTGAACAATAGAGCGATAAAGCTAGATTTAATTTTGGTGCTGATTACTATTTTAATTCCAATATGCCTGATTGTATTTAAAATTACTCTAGATACTAATATAGTAATTATCTTTGTCTTGCTATTGGCTCTATTTTACTATATAAACTACAATGCACATAAGTTGTATCTGGGAAAAGAAGAGAAAGAAATTTTGCAAGAAGAGATAGAAGAAGAGCAAAACGAATATAGATTCAAAAGAAAAAATAAAAAAATGATAATTTTATATTGGATATTTTTAATTTTTATAGCTGTTTCTTTATATGTAATAGGTGAACTATTAAGTACTAGTTTGACGAATTTAAGTAATTTATTTGGATTACCTGAATTCCTACTTGGAATTTTATTAGGTGTAATAACAAGTATTCCTGAATTAATAACTTTTATTGAAGCACAAAGAAAAGAGAAGCAAAAGAGTAATGATGAAGCAAATAAATTAGGAGTTATTGAAGCTACTAATAATCTATTAACGTCAAATATATTAAATATATTTGCAATACAATCAGTTGGAATAATAATTTATACAATATTTGGCTAAAAACGAATAATTTAGAAATTCCATAATATAATATTATAATATACAAAATTAGAAGGGAGCAAGAGAATGAGGATTAATCCAGAGAATAAGGATAAAGATCTAATTATTAGTATATTAAAAACAAAAATGGAATTAAATATAAATATAAAAAATTATGAATATGCAGAAAAAGATCAGGTAGATTACTTCTTATATCAAATAAAAGCTAACCAAGCAAAATTAGATTATTTAATAAAGAAAGCAAAAGAGAATAAAGTTGAATTAAAAAATATAGAAAAAATAAAATATGAAGCATAGTAAAAGTAATATTTGTCCATATTTACACATACAATGTGATAAAAAAGAAAAAAAGTGGGGGAAAATATGGATATAAAAATATTATTAATATATGTAGCCTGCATAATAGGGATAATGATTATAGGGAAAATATTTATCATACCGATAAAGATAATTATCAAGTTAATAATAAATTCTATACTAGGAGCGATCTTGCTATATCTGATAAATCTAATAGGTGCTATATGGGGATTGCATATAGGAATCAACTTGATAACAGTAATTATTGTTGGAGTACTTGGAATACCTGGGGCAGTACTACTAACGATATTAACAATTCTTTTATGAAATTTACAAAATCAACAAGATTGTATTTATATACAATCTTGTTGATTAAATTTATTCTACTGTTACTGATTTTGCTAAATTTCTTGGTTTATCAACATCTAAACCTTTATCTTTTGAAATATAATAAGATAAAAGTTGAAGAGGAATTACAGAAAGAATAGGAGAAATAAGCTCATTTGTCTCAGGAATATTTATTACATAACTAAAGTTACTATTAGGTAAAATTTGATTTGAAATTATTAATGTCTTAGCTCCTCTTGTTATTACTTCTTGCATATTACTAATTGACTTTTCTACAAGTTCTTTATTTGTTATTATTCCTATAACAGTAACACCATTTTCAATCAATGCAATTGGACCATGTTTTAGTTCGCCTGCAGCGTATGCTTCTGAGTGAATATATGAAATTTCCTTTAATTTTAAAGAACCTTCCAAAGCTACGTTATAGTCAGTTCCTCTTCCTAAGAAGAACATATCTTTTTGAGTGTATACCTTATCAGCAAAATTTTTTATTTCATTAGAATTATCCAAAACAGCTTCAATTTTAGAAGGTAAATCTAAAATATCAGACTTTAACTCTTCTATTTTTTCTTGAGGATATGAACCTAGAAGCTCTGCAAAATACATTCCTAATATTGAAATAAGACATACTTGAGAAGTGTAAGCTTTTGTTGATGCAACTGCAATTTCTGGACCGGCATGAGTATAAATTGTATAATCAGCTTCTCTTGTTATAGTGCTTCCAATAACATTAGAAATTGCAAGAGTCTTTGCGCCTTTTGATTTTGAAAGCCTTAGAGCAGCTAAAGTATCAGCTGTTTCACCAGACTGGCTTACAAAGATACACAATGTTTTTTCGTCTATAATAGGATCTCTATATCTAAATTCTGAAGCAATATCAACTTCTGTTGGTATGCGACAAAGCTTTTCAATAATGCTTTTGCCTACTAATCCAGCATGCATAGCTGTTCCACAAGCAACTATAAATATTTTGTTTACAGATTGAAGATATTCTTTTGAAATATCAATATCATCAAAACTGCAAGGTTCTCCAAGTTTAAATCTTGAGCCTATTGTTTCACGAATTGCTGTTGGTTGTTCAAATATTTCTTTTAACATATAATCTTCATAACCATCTTTTTCAGCAGCAGAAGCGTCCCATTCAATATTTTTAACTTCTTTATTATGAATAGTCAAATTGGTATCATAGAAGTTAATTTTATCTTTATAAACTATAGCAAACTCATTATCATTTAAAAGATAAAAGTTTTTGGTATATCTTAATACTGCAGGAATGTCTGATGCAATAAAATTTTCCCCACATCCTTTTCCTATGACTAAAGGACTGTCCTTCCTAACCACTATTATATTATCTGGATATAAAGAAGAAATAATCTCTAAAGCATAACTTCCTTTTAAATCAGATACCGCATTTTTTACAGCCCTTAAGAATTTTGATATATCATTTGATGATTTATCACTTGAAAAATAATAATGTATTAAATTTGGAACAACCTCAGTGTCAGTTTGCGATGAAAAATTATATCCATTATCAGTTAAAAATTTTCTTAAATCTGCATAGTTTTCTATTATTCCATTGTGAACAACTGCAAATGTATTGCTATTATCCATATGAGGATGAGCATTTTCTTTTGATGGCTTACCATGGGTTGCCCATCTCGTATGAGCAATACCAATTGTACCAGATAAAGCATCTATTCCAGGAAGATTTTCTAAGTTAGCAACTCTTCCTTTTTCTTTCATAACTTCAATTTTATTACTTTCAATGGTAGCAATTCCTGCTGAATCGTAACCTCTGTATTCAAGACTTAAAAGTCCGTTAATTAAAATTTCTTTTGCTTTTTGTTTTCCTATATAACCTACTATTCCACACATAAAAAAACCTCCTTTAAATTATTTGTGCGTAACAAAATATACCGTATGTGTAATGCATATGGTTTAAAGAAAGTTATTCAAAATATTTAGATTACATGTATTTAACTTCTGTTATCTAATATCACTATTAGTTTTTAATTAAATACTTATGACAGTAATCATGCCAAGAAGCATCCGCCGAATCTTTCGATAAACTTCTTCCTCGTCAACAACAAATGTTGTCCTGGCGCCTAAAGTAAAACTCCTTTCTTAAGAATACAAATAATTTGAAAAACTTTAATTAATGTATAATATACATCTAAATAACAAAAGTTGCAAGTATAAATAAAATATTGAACTAAAAATGAAAATGATAACTGTAAGTTTTTAGACTAAGAATCCTTGTATGAAGAGATTTTTTTTGTTATAATTGACGATAGAGGAAAGAGATATGTTTGATATAGAAGAGGAACTAAAAAAATTGCCCAAAAAGCCTGGTGTATATATTATGCATGATAAAAATGATAAAATTATATATGTTGGCAAAGCAGTAATTTTAAGAAATAGAGTTAGGCAATATTTTAGAAAAAATAAAAAAACAAAAAGAATTCAAAATATGGTCGCCAATGTTGATCATTTTGAATATATAGTTTGTGATAATGAGGCAGAAGCTTTAATATTAGAATGCAATCTGATAAAAAAGAATATGCCGAAATTTAATGTGCTATTAAAAGATGATAAAACATACCCTTATATAAAAATAAATATTAAGGCGGACTATCCAGATTTATATATAACAAGAAGAGTTATAAATGATGGGGCGAAATATTTTGGACCTTATGCTAATGCAGGTAGTGCCAAAGAAATGATTGAGTTTATTAAATCTAGATATAAAATAAGACAATGCAGAAGCTTTAAATATAAAGATAGACCATGTCTAAATTATCATATAAAAAAATGTATGGCACCCTGTATGGGATATGTAACCAAAGAAGAATATAGAAAACAAATCAATGAAATAATATCAATTTTAGAGGGAAAAACAGAAGAAATTAAGAAAGAGCTTGAAATAGAGATGCAGGAAGCTTCAAAGAAAATGGAATATGAAAAAGCGCAAGAACTAAGAGATAAAATATATGCGATAGACAGAATATCTCAAAAACAGAAAGTTTCTAACATTTCAGAAAATGATATTGATGTAATTGGACTAGCGAGAAAAGATGATGAAGTATGTATTGAAATGTTTTATGTAAGAAATAGTAAAATGATAGGAAGAGACCATTACGTTTTTAAAGGATTAGAAGACGAAGAAGATTGCGAAATAATATCAAGCTTTATTAAACAATACTACATGGGAAAACAAATCCTGCCAAATAAAATAATGATAAAACAAGAGATAGAAGATAAAAATGCAATTGAGATGTGGTTAACAGAGCAGGCAAATAGAAAGGTTGAAATAAAAACCCCTCAAAAGGGAGAAAAGCTTAAATTTGTAGAGATGGCAGAAAATAATGCATTAATAACATTAAAAAACAAGGAAAAAGAAAAATATAGCATTTTAGCTGAGTTAAAACAAGTACTAGGATTAGGTAGATTACCAAGAAAAATAGAATGCTATGATATATCCAATTTATCTGGGACAAATATGGTTGCTGGTATGTGTGTAATGCAAGATGGCGTCATAAAAAAGAATTTATCAAGAAGATTTAAGATAAAAGATGTAATAGGACAAGATGATCCTAAGTGTATGGAAGAGGTTGTAACAAGAAGACTAAGACATTCTATAGATATTTTAAATGAAGATAAATCAAACGGATTTGGAGACCTTCCAGATGTGATATTTGCGGATGGAGGAATAACGCAAATAAAAGCAACTGAACAGGCAATAAAAAACATAAACAAAGAAATAGAAGAAAAAGCTAAAGAAAAAGGCCGAGAACTAACAGAAAAAGATAAAGTGAATATCGCAGTGTTTGGTATGGTCAAAAACGATAAACATCAGACAAGAGCGTTAATGAATGACAAGAGAGAAGAACTTGAGATATCAGAAACATTATTAAACACGATAACAATGTTTCAAGATGCAGTACATGATACTGCAATTGGATACCATAAAAAATTGAGAGATGAAGAGATAACTAAGTCTGAACTTGATGACATAAAAGGAATAGGAACTGTAAAGAAAGTAGCACTCTTAAAAAAATACGGAAGTGTAGAAAAAATACGTAATGCTTCAGTGGAAGAAATAGCTACAATAAAAGGGATAAATTTAGAACTTGCAAAAGAGATAAAAAAACAGCTAAATAATAAAGAATGGAAATAAAAATCCATTCTTTTATGCTTTAATCATCAAAAACAAAAGTTATTTCTGCATCATATAATTGCAACTTATTAATTCTTTTTCCAATTAGCTCTGAACGCTTAATACTAATTGCTTCAACCATATCCCAAATAAAAACCCAGCCAGATATTATACAAAATTCAGAAACGAATTCTGGAATGTATCCTGGTAAATTATTAAAAATAAATGACAAAAATATAAAAAAAGCGCCCAATAGGAATAGAATAATTGATTTACGAAGTTCTTGTCTAATTTCATAATCTATATCGTCGACATCACTACCATAATTATTCTTAAATACTCTCTTTATTCTTTCTTGTTGATTATCAGAAATTTCATCATGATAATGAATTTCTAGAACTATATCTGTATCTATAGGAATTAAATAAGCGACTTCTTCTATATAGTCAAAAACCTCATCTGAAAGATCTAATTTTAAATAATCATGCTTCATATAAAGATCACTAAGCTTTGAAACTTTAATTGGAATAACAGCTTTTCCATCTTTCATATAATTCTTTTCAATAAAATCTTTCTCACTATATCTTATTTTATGATTTTTTCTATAATGCTTATTCTTTTTCATAAATAATCCTTTCGTAAAAAATTATATAAAAATTATAGCATAATCATTCAAAAAAAATCAAATCATAAATATATATAGGAAATTATGATATACGAAAATTATCATAAATATGAAAGTTAAGAATATAATTTTAACATAAAGAATATAGGAGGGAATGAGCATGGAATATTCTAAAGATATAATATTAAGTATAAATTATCCAAGAAAGAAAAAAATAGGACAAGCCAATGAGAAGAAAAAGAAAATAATAAATTTATGGAAAAAACACAAAGTAATAGCGACAATATCTATAATATGTGGTATACTAATAGTATTAGATTGCATACTTGTATACAATTTCATTGAGTTATTACAAACAATAGTTTAAATATATAATAGGAGATGTAGGAATGAAACTAGCAAATAATTGGAAAGATTATGAAATATTAGATATGGCAAATGGAGAAAAGCTAGAAAGATGGAAAGATATTATCTTAGTAAGACCGGACCCACAAATAATATGGAAAGAAAAACAATTTGTAGAGAAATGGAACAATGCTAACGCAAGATATGATAGAAGTAATACTGGTGGAGGACACTGGGAATATAAAAAACGTATTCCGGAGAGCTGGCAGATAAAATATAAAAATTTAACATTCAATATCAAGCCTATGGGCTTTAAGCATACTGGAATATTTCCAGAGCAAGCAGTTAACTGGGATTGGATGATGAACAAAATATCCAATACAATAGAAGAAGAAAAAAGAGATATCAAAGTATTAAATTTATTTGCTTATACAGGAGGTGCAACTGTAGCTTGTCTGGCTTCAGGAGCATCAGTCTGCCATGTTGACAGCTCAAAAGGAATGGTGTCATGGGCAAAAGAAAATGTAATATCTTCAGGATTACAAGACAGACCTGTAAGGTACATAGTAGATGATGTTATAAAATTTGTGAATAGAGAAATTCGTAGAGGAAACAAATATGATGCTATAATTATGGATCCACCATCTTATGGTAGAGGTGCAAATGGTGAGGTATGGAAATTTGAAGAAAATATACCAGATTTGGTTAACTTATGTATGAAGGTGTTATCAGACAAACCAGTATTCTTTTTAATAAACTCATACACGACAGGTATATCTAGTATGGTACTAGAAAATATATTGAAAATGAATATGAAAAATAGATTTGGAAGAAAATATTTACAAGGGAAATTTGAAAATGGAGAAATAGGGTTACCTATGACTAATTCTGAACTAATACTACCTTGCGGAATTTATGCAAAATGGGAAAAATAAATTAGAGAGAGAAAGTTATAATGAAAGAAAATGCAATAGAGAATAAAATAGATTTAAATGTAATATACGAGGATAACCACATTATAGTAGTAGAAAAAACTGTGAATATACCTTCGCAAGGGGATAAAACAGGAGATATTGATATGCTTACGATTGTAAAACAATATTTAAAGGAAAAATATAATAAACCTGGAAATGTATATTTAGGACTTGTACATAGACTTGATAGACCTGTAGGAGGAGTCATGGTATTTGCTAAGACTTCGAAAGCAGCAGCTAGATTGAGTGAACAAGTAAGAGAAAAAATATTTAAAAAGAAATATTTAGTAATTGCAAATGGAAAGTTTAATAAAAATAGTGGTATACTTGAAGATTACTTATTAAAAAACGAGAAGAACAACATGAGCAAATCAGTACCAGAAGGAACAGAAAATGCCAAATACTCTAAACTAGAATATGAAGTCCTAAAATATGATTCAGACCTAGATTTGTCAGTTTTAAGAATAAATTTGTATACAGGAAGACATCATCAAATAAGAGTACAATTATCTAGCAGAGGACATAGTATATATGGAGACCAAAAATATGGAGGTAGAGGACATGGTAAGCAAATTTGCTTGTGGGCTTATGAACTTACAATACTGCATCCTATCACAAAAGAAGAGATGACTTTTAAAGCAATACCAAATAAGGAAAAAAGTTGGAAAATATTAGAGGGAATAAAAGGATTAGATTAGACTAGATTAAAATAGTCTAATTTTTTGTTAGAACAAAAATATGTAAAGGTGTAAGTCAATACAGAACTATATTGTTGAATTCTTGAAATAAAATTTATTTTATAAAAAAGCCAAAATCATATATGAAATTTAAACAAGTAGCAAAAATACAAAATGTATAATTAAAAATAAATAACTTATAAAGAAAGGAAAAATAATGTCGAATGATGCTGTAATATGTAGATAATAAAAAGGAGAGCAAAATGATAGATAAAATTTGCAAAAACCTAACAAATAAAATCCGAAAGAAGATGCCAGAGATTAATGATGAAAGAGCAGAGATAATACAGTATGGCTTACAACTAATGATTGGAGAGATACCAAAGCTCATATTATTAATCATAATAGCAATAATATTAAAAATTGGATGGTTGGTAATATTTGCATATTTAACTATGTTACCATATAAAATTGTGGCAGGTGGATTCCACTTAAAGACGCATATAGGATGTACAATAGGGACATTTATTGTTTACTTTGGAAATGTAATGATTAGTAAAAACTTAGTGTTACAACCAATATATTTTAAATATGTTGTAGTTGGATTAGTATGGATTATATCAATAATAATGATTTCTTTGTATGCTCCCGCAGACACTGTGAATTTTCCAATATTAAGAAAAGAAGAGAGAAAATTAAAAAAAATTTTATCATATGTCTTTGCAAGTATAACTTTGATTGGAGCTATTTTTATAAAAGATAATACATTATCAAATATAATATTAATTAATGTATTAATAGAATCATTATCAATCTCAAAACTAGCTTATAAATTAACAAAGAATCAATATGGATATGAAATATATCAAAAAGGATAAAATGAGATTAATACAGCATTAAGCCGGCAATGCTTTATTATAAAATGAGTTGTAAGAGGAGGAGAATATTATGTTAAAATTATTAGCTAAAGTTGCTGAAAAATATGCAAGAAATACAAATACTGCTTGCATTTTCTGGGGAGTATTCCATCAACCAAAAATGCCAGCATCATTAATTAAAAAAGATTAACAATATATATTCGTAAAAACAATATAAAACAAGATAGTACTTAAGCTATCTTGTTTTTATTCATTATAAATTTCAATCTGTTGTTTAAAGAATTTATTTGTTTTAGATGTAAACCTCGAAATATTCTTACTTTGAGAAATTATTTTATTTACTTCCCATAGCCCAAGTCCAGTATTCTTTGGCTTAGTAGAAAATCCTTTTTCATAAATCTTATCTAGATTTATATCCTTATTTTTATAAGTGTTTTCAATTATTAGTAATTGTCTATTTTGTCTTATATCATTTCTAATTGTTACGTTAATTATTTTTTCATCACATTCAGATGCAGCTTCGATAGCGTTATCCATAAGAATTCCTAATATTCGAGTGAATTTATAAATTTCCATATATAGATTGTTAAAATCTATAAAAGACTCTAATGTTATCTTTATGTTTAGTTCATCTGCCCTGTAATATTTGTTAGCAAGAACAGTATATACAGCAGGATTATTAATTGCATCGGGACTTAATGAGCTTAAATTATTTACTTGATTACAATCTGTTAATAATTGTTTATAATATTTTGTTAAACCATTCATATCATTTGTTTCAACATATCCACCAATGCCTGCTATAATATTAGAAAAATCATGCTTAAATGCTCTAATATTATCATGTAAAATTTGCAAAGTCTTATTGTATAATTTTTCCTGTTCTAAATCTTCAGTAGTTTTTTCTAATTTCATTGTTTTTACCATGCTAAAAGTACTAATGAAAAAATATGATATTAGAGATAGAATATTAATAGAAATAACAAAAGTTGGTAATGCATGATAATAAAATACAATTAAATACATTTGAATAAAGATTACAACAATTGCAATTAGTGTATTAGTTAGGAGTATTATTTTATTTTTCTTATTTAAATTATCTAGTATAGTAATATTGAAGTTAAAATGTTTGATTAATTTGTATATTATAAACAATATTATATAAATTGATAAAGTAATAATAAGTCTAAATAAAGGAATTTTAGCACAAACATTATAATCAATATTAAATATGATTAAAAATAATCTTGCGCAGATTAACTCTAATATGGAGATAAAGACATTTGGAATAAATTCAGCAAATAGGCTTTTTAAAAAGCTAATTCTAAATACATACATAATTATAAATGGTGCACTAATTAAAGTTAAAATATTACTGTATGGTTTTGGAATAACAAAAATACAGAGCAATCCAATAGGGATTGTTATAGATAAGTAAATAATTTTTTGCTTCTTGGTAGCAGAAATATTTAATAGAGTAAGAAAAAATTGCATTATAAGAGGCATCTCTATTAGTAATAAAAAAATAGATAATATTTTTATTAGAATTTCATTCTCTGTAGACAATACTGTCCATATATTATTTAACATTTCCATAATTATTTAAAACCTCCATAAAATTACTTTTATATTTAGGCCCAATAAAGCACTTAGAAGTAGGTGGATATTTGAAAAAGATAGTGTTATTCGATAAATCAACATTGCTTATGTTATTAACGTTTACAATAAATGATTTATGACATCTTACAAAGTTATATGGTAATGATTCACTTAGCTTATTAAACGAACCATAAGATTCTATTGTCGATGAACTTAATGAATATATAGTTTTCATACCATCTTTTTGAATATAATTAATCAAATTTTGATTCACTAGTTTTTTCTTATTATTTAGTTTTATAAATTTTTGATTATTAGCTGAGATATCATCAAAAAGTCTTAGTATAGTACTTTCTAGTTTTGACAAAGAAAAAGGCTTTTGAATGAAATCAAATGTTTTACATTCAAAAGCAGATACAATATATTCAAAGTGACCTGTAAGGAAAATAATATAGATAGACTTGTTATTTTGCCTTATCTGTTTTGCAACGTCTATTCCATTTGCTTGTGAATTTAAATTAATATCTAAAAATAAAACATTAACTTCATTTTGACTAACAAAATCAATTAATCTACTTGCAGCATCAGTAGTAAACACAATAGCCGCGTCTAAATTATTACGAAAAAATATTATTTCAAGAAATTCTTTGAGCTTGTCCAGTAATTGAGTGTTATCATCACATAATGCAAATTTAATCATATTTTTATCTCCTTATTATAATCATATAAGTAAGTAAAATCAAGAAAGATTAAAAAAACAATAACCAAATTTTTCCAATTACAATATAATATATTCCAAATGAGAAATGTTGTCAATATAAAATTTGAAAAAATAAATCTAAAATGTCGAAAGTTGCAAAATACTAATAAATAAAATTAAAATTGAGTATAAGAATAAATCATATATTCATTCATATAATTTAGAAATACAATTATTATAGGATAAGGAGAAAAGTATAATGAAAAAAATTTTAATAACACTTTCTGTCTTATTGATTTTTGTTTTTGGAATTGCATTAGTTATCAATAACAATGATGGCAATACAACAATTTTGACTAGCAGTGCAGATACACTTAGCAATACAAAAATTGGTTGGGGAATAAAGAGAAGTGATAATCATGAACAACCAGATGTTGGATCTAAAAATAAGGAAATATTAGATAGGTACCAAGGAATATATTTAGGAAATAAAGATAAAAAAACTATATATTTGACATTTGATTTAGGATATGAAGCAGGATATACACCGAAAATACTGGAAATATTAAAACAAAATGATGTAAAAGCGACTTTCTTTATTACTGCACATTATTTGAATACTCAACCAGATTTAGTTAAACAGATGATTGATGAGGGACATATTATTGGGAACCATACAGTAAATCATAAATCAATGCCAAGCTGCAGTTTTGAAACAATAAAAAAAGAAGTTATGGATTTGCATGCAGCAGTAAATAATAAATTTGGGTATGAAATGAAATACATAAGACCTCCTAAAGGCGAATATAGTGAAAGAACAGTAGCATATACTAATACACTTGGATACACGACGGTTATGTGGTCTTTTGCGTATGATGACTGGGATGAATCAAAACAGGGAAGAGAAGAATATGGTAAAAAGAAAATTTTAGATAATATACACAATGGAGAAGTGATGCTTTTGCATGCAACCTCAAAAGACAATAGTAATATATTAGATGATGTAATAAAACAGATTAAGAATATAGGATATGAGTTTAAAAATATAGATGTCTTTGAAAAATAAAACGTAAAAAGGAGAATGAGTAACTTTGAAAAAGAAAAGAAAAGAAGAAAGTGCATTAAATCGAATATTGGAAGTACCAAAAGAAATAAGTACTAATGAACCTAAAATAACTATTGCGGGTTTTAAAAAAATGTTAATAGAAAATTATAAAGTTATTTTAGAATATCAAGATATTTATATAAGAGTAAAAACATATATTGGTATAGTAAATATTAATGGATTTAATTTAAAGTTGGGAGAGATGACAAGTGATGACATAGTAATAACAGGAGATATTGAAACAGTAGACTTTGAAAAATTAGAATAATAAAATAAGGAGGAAAAATGTTTTTTAAAATTCTGATAAAATACATATTTGGCTATATAAATATAAAAGTAGAAGGATATTTTGTAGAAAAGTTTATAAATAAGTGTATAAATGAAAATATATTCTTTTGGAACGTAAAAAGAGAAAGATCAACTATGGCATATATGAATGTAGGAATAAAAGATTTTAAAAAACTATGTGAAATATCAAAAGAAACAAAATGCAAGGTAAACATTATAGAGAAAAAAGGTTTACCTTTCTTTTTACATAGATATAGAAAAAGAAAAGTGTTTTTCATATTAATAATTCTAATAAGTTTAATATTATTTATATTATCAAAATTTATTTGGAATATTGAAATTAAAGGGTTAGACAATATAAGCAAAAGCGAAGTAATATCTATGCTAGAAAGAGAAGGAGTAAAGATAGGAGAATTGAAATCCAAAATAAATACTCAAAAAGTAATAAATGAAATAAGACTAGAAAGAGAAGATATTGCATGGGTTGGAATTACAATACAAGGAACTAATGCAATTATAGAGGTAGTAGAAGCGGATTCTAAACCAGAGATAATAAATGAAGAAGAATATTGCAATATAGTAGCAACAAAAGATGCTCAAATAGTAAAGATAAGTGCTCAAAATGGTATTCCCGTAGTAACTACAGATGATGTTGTAACAAAAGGAGATATACTAATTGCAGGATGGATAGATGGTAAATACACTGGTACGAGATATGTACATGCAGAAGGAGATGTGAAAGCTAAGGTATGGTATACGGAAAAAGAACAAGTAGCGTTAAACCAAGTTGTAGAAAAGGATACGGGGAATTCGGAAGAAAAATACAAGATAAAAATAAATAATTTTACAATAAATTTGTTCAAAACCCTTTCAAAATTTAAAAAATATGATACAATAGAAACGTGCAACCAGATAAAAATATTTTCTAATTTTTATTTACCCATAGAATTTATAAAAATTACAAATATAGAAAAAATAGAGGACAAAATTATTTACGGAATAGAGGATGCCAGACAAATAGGTATACAAAAAGCTTCAGGAAAAATAGAAAAACAATTAAATAATGAACAAGAAATATTACAGAAATATGTAAATACTTACGTAAATAGTGATTTTGTCGAGGTTGAAGTTACATATGAAGTATTAGAAAATATCGGGACAAAAGAAAAAATAGTATTTTGAAAGGATGAGAAATATGGAAGAAAAAAGTCTTAGAGTTTATGCAGACAAAAAATTTTTTGCAAAATTAACAAATACTATCACAAAACTATTAATACCAACAAAAATAGGAATTAACGGAATGCTAATTTCTATCAAAAGAAATAATGTACTTAAAGCTTATGATAATTATCTAGAGTGCGAAAATGAGAATCCAATAAAAAAAGATGAGATAGAGAAAAAATATGAAGATACATTTTCTTTATATCTTGAGGCTATAGATAAGCATATGATGGATAATGTATATAAAAAAGTGAAAAATGATACAGCAACTGTATTTGAGAGAGAAGCACTATCTAAATATTATATGGTAATACATTTAAAAGACAATGAATACTTAGAATATAAATATAGAAAACAAATATTTTTAATACAATTGGATTATGATACTGTAAAAGAATTAAATAAGGAAAAACTTATAGACAGATATGAGCATTTTTATGCAAGTAGAATGGAAGCTTTATATAAGAAACTTTTAAAGAATTATTCTATAAAACTATCAGATGATTTAGAACAAAGAGATAAAGATGAGATATATAATAAAATATTTGCAACAGTAGAAGAGTACATAACAGATATTCTTCCAATAAAGATGAAAGAAGAACCAGATAATCAAATATATAAAGATATATTAAGTGATTATAAAAACTTTGAAAGATTTACAGTTGGAAAATTAGATCAAAATGATGTAATAGAAAAGAACATGATCTTATTAGGAATTAGTAGAAAATTATTTACACATAGCTTACCATTAGTTATAGCAGAACAATGCTATGAAAAATTATTAGTAGATGCTAGAACATTAATAATGGATACTAAAATTAGTAGAAAACAAGAAAAGGCTTATGGATTACTTATAAATATAATAGATGATTATAACTTAAGATTGTTATCTACGAAAATTTATTGGGACAAACCTGCTGACAGAGAGGAATACAAAAAGTTTTATGCAGAATATAAAAAGATTAACGAATTAAAAGAAAAGAATTATATGGAATATTCAAAAAACAAGGAAATACTATTCTTGAAAAGAGAGTTAAAAATAGTTTACAACAATATTAATAGATACTGTAGAATCATAAAATTTTATAAAAGAAAGCTAGTAGATTTGGGAGCTATGAGAGAATTAAAAAATAGCTTTATATCAGAAGGAAATTATATAAAAAACAAATCAGAAGTTTGCGAAAAAGAAATAAAGGAAAAAGTAGTTATATAATGAAAAAGAGGTAATATTTTGAAAAATTGTGTACAAATTGAGTTCTGGGATATACAAGAAAATAAAGAATATAAAGAAATAATTGAAAGAGTAGTTACAACATGTTTCGAAGAAGAAAATTTAATTAATACAAATTTATATTTAAATGTGATATTAACTAACCCGGAAATGATTAGGCAAACAAATGAAAAATATAGAAATATTGATAAAGAGACAGATGTATTGTCTTTTCCAATGTTTCAAAAAGAAGAGATAGATAAAATTATAGAAAAAGGTAAAGAATATGAAGAACCTGTTGAAGACGTTTTAGGAGACGTAATGGTATCAATTCCAAAGGTTATAGAGCAAGCTAAAGAATATGGTCATAGTGTTGAAAGAGAATTAGCATATATGATTGTTCATGGATTTTACCATTTAATGGGATATGACCATATAAAAGAAGAAGATAAAGTTGTAATGAGACCTAAGGAGGAAAATATATTAAATAAATTAAATATAACAAGGCAATAGGGGAAATTGAATGAAAGAAAATAATCATAAACTCAAAAATGATAACTTTATAGAAGCATGTAATAATGCTGTAAATGGTATAATATATGCAGCGACAACACAAAGAAATATAAAAATACAACTGGTCTTGGCTGTTATTGTAATGGTATTATGTTTGTTCTATGGATTAAACACAACAGAATTTCTATGTTTAGTATTTGCAGTGTTTATGGTTATATTTGCAGAAATGATAAATACAGCTATAGAAACAGTAGTAGATTTATTTGTAGATGTATACCATCCAAAAGCCAAAATAGCAAAAGATGTTGCGGCGGGAGCAGTTGTATTAGCTGCTTGTAATGCACTTATTGTAGGATACTTTATATTCTTTAAGGAAGAAAACTTAAAAGCTATTAGTGACAGTATTTTTAACAATATGGTTAAATCGCCATTACATCTAGCTTTTGTTGCAATCATATTAGTAATTATAGGTGTTATTGCCATCAAGGCAAGTTGCTCAAAAAAGAAAGAAAGAGGACAGCTAATAAAAGAAGGATTTGTTCCAAGTGGTCAGTCTGCTTTTGCATTTGCAGCGCTTACTGCTATATGGCTTAATAGTAAAGACATAGTAACTTTTTCATTAGCTCTAATGTTATCCATACTTATAGCAGGAAATAGAATATATAATAATGCTAGGACAAAAGCAGAAGTTGTTTTTGGTGCAAGCATGGGGGTATTAATAGTATTGTTGGTTTATGGATTAACAATATTTAAGATACAATAGAAAAATAAAGGAGAGTAACTAAATGAATAAAAAGGTAAAAATATTTATAATATTGTTAATAGTAATAATATTGCTATGTGTAGGAGTTATCTTGTACAAAGTATTTAGAGATAAATTTAAGAAAACGGCTGAGGTAGATACCAATATAGTAAATGAAGAAGATAACGTAATAGAAGTTGAACTAAAAACAGTTCAAACGTTCAAAGGAAATGATAGACCTATAGCTGTAATGATAGATAATCATAAAGCGGCGTTGCCACAAGGTGGACTAAACAATGCATACATCGTATATGAAATAATAGTAGAGGGCGGAGAAAGTCGATTAATGGCAGTATTTAAAGGACAGGACTTAGACAAAATTGGACCAGTAAGAAGTTCTAGACACTATTTCTTAGATTATGCATTAGAAAATGATGCAATATATGTTCATTATGGTTGGAGCCCACAGGCACAATCAGATATATCTAGTTTAGGAGTAAATAACATAAATGGAATTTTTGAAAGTGAAAGTTCTTTCTGGAGAGTAAAAGATAAAAGTGCTCCTCACAATGTTGCAACAAGCACTAAAAAGATTTTATCAATAGCTGAGCGCAAAGGATATAAAACAACATCATCAACTAAAAGTGTATTGAATTATGTAGCAAATGATGTTAACTTAAAAGAGGGGCAAAGCGCAGATACAATAACAATTCCGTATTCGGATTCAAATACTGTAAAATATACATATGATCCATTAACTCAAAGATATCAAAGATATTCAAAAGGTGTAGAAGAAACAGATTGGTCTACAAAAGAAAAAGTAACAACTAAAAATATAATAATTACATTTGCTAGAAATGCTACATTAAATGATGGCGAAAACAAAGATAGACAAACACTATATAATGTAGGTACTCTAGATGGATATTACATAACAAATGGCAAAGCAATTAAAATAAAATGTGAGAAAACTTCTAGAAGTGCACAAACTGTGTATAAGGACTTAGAAGGAAATGAAATTAATGTAAATGATGGCAACACATTTATACAAATTTGTCCAATAGATTCAAAAGTTATTATTGAAGGTAATGAGGAAGATCAAGATCTTGTAACTGACGATAATAATATATAAAAAATTATCTAATTTTATAAATAAGAACTAAAAGTTCGTTTTTATAAAATTAGATTTTTTTAATATTCTATATATTGTCTAAAACAATTTTTCTAATTTGTAATCCTTGTCTAAGTGCTTATTTAAATATAGACCACTAATTAGTTTTAATTCTTTTTTAGATTCTTGTGAAATTGTAAATGAAAACAACTTCTTTGGCGGCGCATTACATATGTATTTTAGTGCATTAAATGTATCCTGCGTAATTTTTATAGCAGATTTATCTACTCGACCGCAATCATTACATAAGAAGCCACTATAAGCAATACTAAAATATCCAATATTATTTTGAGTACTACATGCACAACATTTGCCAAGCTTTGGAGAAAAACCAAGTAATACCATTAAACGTAATTCGAATACAGAGAGGATAAAATCCATATCAGTATTTGTTTCAGAAATTATATATAATGTATTTAAAAGAAGTTGCAAGATTTTATAAGTAAACTGGTTTTCATCTGTTACATCATAGACTAATCGTGCAATAAAAGATGCATATGTCAACTTATCTAAATCTGTACGAATATTATAAAAAACTTCTATTGCTTCACATGAATTGATATTATAAGAATTTGCTCCACTATATATGACTAAATCACTAAAACTTAAAAACTGAGTGCCAGCTAAAAGAGGACTCTTTGGCTTTCTTGCTCCTTTAGCTGCACAACCAATTTTTCCGATATCAGGGGTTAAAATTGATACCATTTTATCAAAGTCTCCCATATTACTTTCTAAAAGTACTATTCCCTTCGTTTTTATTATTCCCATATAAATCCTTCTTATTGTTAATTTGACTACTATCAGATGTAGTATTTAATAAACTTTTTTCTATATTTTCTACTTCTACTAATTCTAAAAAAGTATTAATATTACCAGTATTTTTAAAAGTATTCCATGCTAATTTTTTTATCATATGAAACTCATCTCCTAATGTATTAAAGAATATACTAGTTTATTTTATCTTTTGCTAAATCCAGTAATTTATACTAACAATTATTGTAATTTAAATTTTTTAAGCAATGCGGCATCATCCTGCCAATCTTCTTTGACTTTTACCCATAATTGTAGATTTACTTTTATATCTAATATTTTTTCTAAGTCTTCTCTTGCATAAGTACCAATTCTTTTTAACATTTGGCCATTTTTACCAATTATAATTCCTTTATGAGAATTGCGTAAACAATAAATAGTAGCAGATATATCATATATGTTTTCTTTATCTTTAGTTTTTCTAGATTTCATTTTATCAACTTCTACATATATCCCATGAGGAACTTCATCATTGAGTAATTTTAAAGCTTTCTCTCTAATTGTTTCTTCTGCAAGTTGCCTTAATGTTTGGTCAGTATACTCTTCAGTATCATAATATGCAGGACCAGGTTTCAAGTGATTCTCGATTTCCTGTAATAAGACATCTAAATTTTTATTTTTTACTACAGAAACAGGTACCACCGAAACAAACTCATATTTGCTAGAGTATAGTGAAATTAACTCTGCGATATGTGCTTTATCTACTAAATCCACTTTGTTTATAACAAGTATACATTTCTTTTTAGATTCAATAATTTTGTTTAAAATAAGTTGATCACCTTTACCAATTTCTGTTGAAGTAGCATCTACAACAAAAAGTATAATATCAACATCTAAAGATGCTCCAAATGCAGTTTCGACCATAATGTCACCAAGTTTTGATTTTGGCTTGTGAATTCCGGGTGTGTCAACAAAAATGATTTGCGAATTCGGACGATTCACAATTGCTCTAATTGCTGTCCTTGTTGTCTGAGTTTTGTTAGCAACAGCAGCAACTTTTTCTCCAACTAATGCATTTATAATACTCGATTTGCCAACATTAGTTCTTCCAAGCATAGAAACAAAGCCTGATTTAAAATTTGATTTGTCTATTGTTAAGTTATTATTTAGATTTTCCATATAATTCTCCAATTAATATTTTATACATATTATAACGATTAATAAAAATATTTTTTGTAGAAAATAGTAAATTAAATCATTTTTTATATGTACATATTCGACATTGAAAATTATATAATATTTTTTGCAAAGTGTCAAAATTTATGATATACTATCACGGACAATCATTGGAAATAAGGAGAATTTTATGTATCTAATAGTAGGATTAGGAAATCCAGAACCAGAATATTCAAAAACAAGACATAACATGGGATTTGATGTTATAAATAAATTATCTGAAAAATATAATATTGATATAAAAAAAGAAAAATTCGACGGAATATATGGAAATGGAACAATAGAAAATCAAAAAGTTATTTTATTGAAACCACAAACTTATATGAATTTAAGTGGAGAGTCTATAATACAATATGCAAATTTCTATAAAGTGGATCCAGAAGAAATATTAATAATATATGATGACATCGATATAGAAACAGGTACAATCAAAATAAGAAAAAAAGGTGGAGCAGGAACTCACAATGGAATGAAGTCTGTAGTAAATGAACTTAATACTGTTGATTTTCCACGTATAAGAGTTGGAACAGGTAGTAAAGAAAAAGTGAATAATTTAATAGATTATGTGATATCAAAAGTAAGTGAAGAGGAATACGAAAGACTAGAAGAAGGAATTGAAAAAGCTGTAGAGGCAGTGATAGAAATTCTTAAAATAGGAATAGATAATGCAATGAATAAACTAAATTAATCTGTGACAGGAGAGAAGTATGAAAGAAATTATAATCAACAAGAATGAAGATAGTAGTAGTTTAATTGCTCTATTTGAGAATGGGAAATTAGTTGAAAAATATGATGAAATGCAAGATACAAAAGCTTTTGAAGGCAACATATATTGTGGCATTGTAAAAGATATATTACCAGGAATGCAATCAGCTTTTATAGATATTGGAGAAAATAGAAATGCATTTATACATATAAAGGATGTAATTCCAAAAGTCAGTAATACTACTGGAAATAAAGATGAAAATCTAGAAAAATACAAAATCAAAGATTATTTAAAGACTAATACACCAGTACTAGTACAAATAAAGAAAGATGAAGAAAATAAAAAAGGTGCAAGAGTATCTAAACATATTAGTCTTACAGGAAGATTATGCGTATTAATGATAGGAGTAAAGTTTATTACAGTATCCCAGAAAATAGAAAATAATGAGGAAAGAGAAAGACTAAAAGAACTAGCAACAGAAATATTATCTGATAAGTATGATAATGAAGAATATGGATTGATATTGAGAACTGGCGCTATGTACAAAGACAAGGAAGAGATAAGGCAAGATGTAGAAAAACTTATCAAGCTATGGAAAGAAATAAAAAAAACATATAATAATGTTTCAAAAGAGAATAAGCCATGTTTAATATTAAAAAATTATGATGTTACTTCTAAATTCTTGACAAGTGTATTAGAGACAGATATAGATAGAATAATAGTGAATAGTGAAGAAACATATGAAACAATAAAAGAATATTTAAAAAGTATAAATAAAGAAAATGTTGATTTGATATTAAATACAACAGAAGATTTAATGGAAATTCATGATTTAAAAGATCAAATAGAAAAGATGGCTGAAAGAAAGATTTGGCTAAAATGTGGAGGATTTATAACGATAGATAAAACTGAAGCATTAACGGCCATAGATGTAAATTCAGGAAAATTTACAGGAAAGAAAAACTCAAATAAAGAGAACACAATAGTTAAAGTAAACAAAGAAGCAACTATAGAATTAGCACGACAATTGAGATTAAGAAACATAAGTGGCATAATAGTAGTAGATTATATAGATATGGAATCAGAAGAAGACAGGCAAGAAATAATCAATTTATTAACTAAAGAATTAAAGAAAGACAGAAGTAAAACACAAATAATGGGATTTACTAAGCTAGATTTATTAGAATTAACAAGAAAGAAAATATAAAAGATTATATAGGTTTACAATAGATATGTCACAGTAAATATAAAAAGGAAATACCGATGTG
>CAMEWM010000012.1 GCA_945946655.1 uncultured Clostridium sp.
AACATTCCATGTTAGTAGCCTAATTTATACTGTCCAACTTTTTGGGTTCAGTACATAATTTGCCCTCGGTTTTTTCTTTAAAATTCTATTTTTTCTGATATCCATTTTTCTACTTCTGAAATATCTATTCTTACTTGTTCCATCGTATCTCTATCTCTGATAGTAACTTTATTATCCTCCAATGTGTCAAAATCTATGGTTACACAGTATGGTGTTCCGATTTCGTCTTCTCTTCTATATCTCTTTCCTATACTTCCAGCTTCATCGTAATCACACATAAATTTCTTTGAAAGCATTTCATATACTTCTTGCGATTTTTCTGATAATTTCTTCGAAAGAGGAAGTATTGCAACTTTGTAAGGAGCCAATGCTGGATGTAGATGTAATACAACCCTTGAATCTCCTTCTCCTAAATCTTGCTCCTCATAGCTATTGCATAAGAATGCTAGCGCTACTCTATCACATCCTAATGAAGGTTCTATAACATATGGAATATATTTTTCGTTT
This sequence comes from uncultured Clostridium sp., assembly GCA_945946655.1. Classification (GTDB taxonomy): domain Bacteria; phylum Bacillota; class Clostridia; order TANB77; family CAG-508; genus CAG-245. Next base: position 508 of record CAMEWM010000012.1, read on the forward strand.
GTGTCAGGATCTTGATAAGATAAATCTTGTTTTGAATGTTCCATATGTCTTGATAGGTCATAATCTGTTCTATCAGCTATTCCCCATAATTCTCCCCAACCAAATGGGAATGCAAACTCAATATCTGTCGTAGCTTTGCTATAGAAAACAAGTTCTTCTTTGCTATGATCACGTAATCTAATATTTTTTTCTTCCATTCCTAAATCTAATAAGAACTTCTTGCAATAGTCTTTCCAATATTTAAACCACTCTAGGTCTGTTCCTGGTTTACAGAAAAATTCTAGTTCCATTTGTTCAAACTCGCGAGTTCTAAAAGTAAAGTTGCCTGGTGTAATCTCATTTCTAAAAGCCTTACCAATTTGAGCAATACCCATAGGTAATTTTCTTCTTGTCGTACGAGCAACGTTTTTAAAATTTACAAATATACCTTGAGCTGTTTCTGGTCTTAGATATATTTGAGATGTAGAATCTTCTGTAACTCCTTGGAATGTTTTAAACATTAAATTAAATTTTCTAATGTTTGTAAAATTTGTTTTTCCACAATCAGGACATGGTATCTTGTTTTCATTTATATAATTTATTAATTGCTCATCTGTCCATCCGTCAGCAACAACATCTTTTCCTTGTTCATGAGACCATTCCTCAACTAATTTATCCGCTCTGTGTCTTGTTTTACACTCTTTACAATCTATTAATGGATCACTAAATCCTGCGACATGTCCTGTAGCAACCCATGTTTCTGGATTCATAAATATCGCTGCGTCTAGTCCAACATTGTATTTATTTTCTTGAATAAATTTCTTTCTCCATGCATTTTTAATATTATTCTTAAGTTCTACTCCTAAAGGTCCGTAATCCCAAGTATTAGAAAGACCTCCATAAATTTCTGAACCTGGATATATATATCCCCTGTTCTTGCAAAGTGCTACCATTTTTTCCATGCTATCAATCATAATATTTCCTCCTTTTTAGGGACATTTCTCTTAAGGACAATATCCCAATTTTATATCAAAAAAGCTTTCATTCCTAGCACTTTATATGCTAGGGACGAAAGCTTATAACTTACGCGGTTCCACCCTATTTCAAGTTAATAATTTAACTTACACCTTTATTTAAGTATGCTCCAAAGCTCCCCATATACTCTTGATTATTGGCTTTCACCATGACGCCAACTCTCTATAAATCTTAAATATACTTTTTCTTTTTCATCGCATTATATTGCTAAAAACTAGCTTTTACTTTAATTATATTATCACTTTTATATCTAAATGTCAATATCTTATAAAGCTTAAATTTACATTTCTTGAATTTTATGTAAATACGTTGTATAATATAAGTAGCACTAATATGGTGTATTCTAATGGAAGGAGGTTGTTCATAGATGCGGTTTCTTGTTTGTTTTGTCTCTACTCCAGATAGAACCCCAAGCTTACAGCTAAAGGTTTATCCGCTGAAGTACGCGACATCGCCAGACGAGGTAACATACCCGACAGGAACAGTTTGCTTTGCATTCACAGAAGCTGAGTCCGCCAATTCTCTCTATGAAGAATTCATTGTCTTCAAGCCTGCAGATGGTATCGAACTTGGTAGCATGAAGTTAATGCAACAACAGGAAAGTAAGTTCTATCTGGTCGGAAAAAAGGTTAACTTAGAAGGACAGACATTTGTACGAAATTCGCACACGGGCACACTATTGCCGTTTAAGGAAGATGGTAAAACTATAGTTGTTCCCGAATAACCAAAACTTCACGCCAGCATCACAAAACTAGTGATGCTGGCGTAACCTTTATCAAAATTGTAATTTATGTATACTCTTTTTATTTTCCATTTATTATTGTTCATTATTAACAGGGTTGTGGATAATGTGGATAAGTCTGTGGATAGTTCATTTTAAAGAGTTTCACTTTCAAACTTATTCACATATATTATTGTTAATCTATTTATGGAAACTCTTTATTTTTATATAAAATCAATTATGTTTATTGTGTGAACAACTGTTTACATTATTGCAACAGCTACAATTAACAAAATCTGCAAAATTATTATAATCGGAATACCAACATAAAATCTTGGTTTTTGAGTTTTGTGATGGAATACATACATTCCTGCTATTGCTCCAATACATCCTCCGGCTAGAGCTAATATAAGAAGTGTTGACTCTTTAATTCTCCACCTATCTTTTTCTGCTTTTTTCTTATCTATAAACATCGCTAAGAAAGCAACTATATTAATTATTATTAAATATATTATTAAATTTTTTATAGTAAAAATATTATTAAATTCTATCATAACTTTTCTTTCCTTTAATGTGAACCGTCTCTGATTTTCTTACGCAAACAAGCTCATTTGATTGCTTTGAGTCATCCCTTCTAAGCAACCTGCGTTTGTTAGCATTTCTATTGTTGATTTTCCTACTTTTGAACGTATTTTTAAATCATCTATTGACATAAACTCTCCATCTTTTCTTGCTTCTTGTATTCCTTGTGCAGCAACTGTTCCAAGTCCTGGTATACTATTCAATGGTGGAAGTATTCCCTCTTCTTCTACCTTAAATTTTACTGCATCTGATTCATATAAATTAATTGGTAAGAATTTTAATCCTCTTTCATACATTTCTAATACTATTTCTAATACGCCATATGTATCTTGATCTTTTTTAGTTGCTGATTTTCCTGCAAGCTCTATTTCTTTCATTTTGTTTTTTACACGTTCTACTCCATGGCACATTATATCACTATCAAAAGCATCAGCTCTAATTGTAAAATATGCTGCATAGTATGCTTTTGGAATATGTACTTTAAACCACGCTATTCTAAAGGCATTAGTTACATATGCTGCTGCATGAGCTTTTGGGAACATGTATTTAATTTTTTTGCATGACCCAATATACCATTCTGGAATATTGTACTCTCTCATTGTCTCTTCGTGTTTTTTCCATCCTTCTGGATCTTTAGATGGTTTTCCTTTACGAACAAATTCCATTATTTTAAATGCTTTTTGTGGTGGTAGGCCTTCTTTCATTAGATAAATCATTATATCATCTCTACAGCCTATTGCATCTTCCAGTGTTATTGTTCCCTCATTTATTAAACTCTGGGCATTATTTAACCATACGTCCGTACCATGTGATAAACCAGAAATTCTGATTAGTTCATCGAAGGTTTTAGGTCTTGTATCTACAAGCATTCCGTCGTACAAATTTTGTTCCAAACTCTGGTACTCCGTAACTTCCAACTTCACTATGTATTTGTTCTGGTGTAACTCCTAATGCTTCTGTTGAAGAGAATATTGACATTGTTTCTTTATCATCAAGTGGCACCTTTGTTGGGTCTTGTCCTGTTATATCATAAAGCATTCTAATCATAGTTGGATCATCATGTCCTAGTATATCAAGCTTTAATAAGTTTTGATCTATTGAGTGATAATCAAAATGCGTTGTTATTATATCTGAATTTGGATCATCTGCAGGATGCTGTACTGGTGTGAATTCATATATTTCACGTCCTTTTGGTACAACAATAATTCCTCCTGGATGTTGACCTGTTGTTCTTTTTATTCCAGTACATCCATATGCAACTCTTATTACTTCAGAATTATTTATTGGTATACCTCTTTCTTCATTATATTTTCTTACATATCCCATTGCAGTTTTTCCTGCTACTGTGCCAACAGTTCCAGCTTTAAATGTTGTACCTTTCCCAAATATTACTTCTGTATATCTATGTGCTTTTGCTTGATATTCGCCGGAGAAGTTTAAGTCTATATCTGGTTCTTTATCTCCATTAAATCCTAAGAATGTTTCAAATGGTATATCTATTCCATCTTTTGCTAATCTATGTCCGCATTTTGGGCACATTTTGTCTGGTAAGTCAAAACCATTTTTTACTCCATAATCTGTAAAGTCTGAATATTTACAGTTTGGACATCTATAATGCGGTGGTAATGAATTAACCTCCGTAATACCTGTCATATTTGCAACAAATGAAGAACCAACAGATCCTCTTGAACCAACTATGTATCCATCTTCATTAGATTTCCATACTAGTTTTTGGGCTATTATATACATAACGGAGAAACCATTTTTTATAATTGATGTTAATTCTTTATCTAATCTTTCTTCTACTATTTGAGGTAAAGGATCTCCATATAATTCGTGAGCTTTATTGTACGCAATATCCTTAATTGTTTTTTCACAATCATTAATGTATGGTGGACATTTCTCTGGTGATATTGGACTTATCTGCTCACACATATCAGCTATTTTATTGGTGTTTGTTACAACAACCTCATATGCTTTTTCTTCGCCCAAATAGCTGAATTCTTCAAGCATTTCTTCTGTTGTACGCAAATATAAAGGGGCTTGCAGATCACAATCTGCATAACCTTGTCCTGCCTCTAATATTCTTCTATATATTTCATCTTCTGGATCCATAAAATGAACATCACAAGTGGCAACTACTAGTTTGTCTAATTTTTCTCCTAATTCAACTATTTTTCTATTTATATCTTGAAGAGCCTCTACATTTGGCACAACACCATTTCTTACTAGGAACATGTTATTGCCAGTTGGTTGGATTTCCAAATAATCGTAGTCTCTTGCTATCGCCTCTATTTCATCATCATCTTTTCCAAGTTCTATGGCTTGATACAATTCTCCTGCTTCACAGGCACTACCTAATATTAATCCTTCTGAATATTGTTTATAAATAGATTTTAAAAGCATTGGTCTGCCCTTATATATGTAATCTAGATGTGATATTGAAATTAGTTTATATAAATTCTTTAGTCCAACATAATTTGTTGCTATTATAATAGCGTGAAAACTTTTTAATTTTTTGTAATTTACTTCTGTACCTGCAACTTTATCAATATCATCTAACTTTTTAGCTCCTTTTTTCTCTAGCATATCAAGCATTACTTTAAATACTTTTACTGTTGTATCCACATCATCTAAAGCTCTATGAGCAACTATTACTTCAATACCTAGATTTTCTGCAATTATTCCTAATTTGTATTTTTTATAGTCTGGGAATAAGTCTTTTGCTAGTCTTAGAGTATCTAAATACGTATTATCCAATGATAGACCTAATTGTTTTGCATTATATTTTAAAAAGCCCACATCAAAATCCGCATTATGTGCAACAATTACACTATCACCAACAAATTCTAATACCTTTGGCATTACCTTATCTATAGTTTCAGCGTCTTTTACCATTTCGTCTGTGATATTAGTAACCTCTACAACTCTTTGCGGAATTGGCTTTTCAGGGTTGACAAAACATTCAAATTCATCTATTACTTCTCCTTGCTCATTCATCTTCATAATGCCAATTTCAGTAATTTTTTCTGTTCTAAATGATAAACCAGTTGTCTCTAAATCTAATACGCAATAGGTTGTATGCAAATTCTGTCCTTTAGGATTTGATACTGCCGGTACTTTATCTGGGACCAAATATGCTTCTACTCCATAAAGGACTTTCATATCAGGATTATTTACACCTAACATTTTATGTGCATCTGGAAAGGCTTGTACACTGCCATGATCTGTTATGGCAATCGATTTCATTCCCCATTTCATCGCACGTTTAATTAGATCCTTTGCAGGTGTAATTCCGTCCATTGTACTCATTTGTGTGTGCATATGTAATTCCACTCTTTTAACTTTTGCATTATCTGTTCTTGTAGCTTTTTTCTCTTCTGGCATTTCAACAATAGTATTTGCCAAAACTCCTAGTTGTTTTGCATATGGGTCAAATTGTGCTGTTCCTGATACCCTAACTTTTGCAGCATTTTTTAGTCTCTTTTTAATTTTATCAACTTTATCAGCAGTTGCAAAAATTTTGCAATCTATCGTATTTGTTCCGTCATATATGCTAAACACAACTAAAAATTTACCATTTTTTAATTCTCTAGTTTTTATTCCTAAATTTATATCGTCATCTTTTGGGTCTAGCTCAACATTTAGTATTTTGCCCTCTAAAATAACATTTCCACTATCAACTCCTATATCTTGTATCTTTGTGATTGGATCATTTAAATTAAGACTTCTACCATAAATTAACGGTGTATCTTCCTCCTCTTGTGGCTCAGGAGATAACTCTGGAATTGGTGGTATTGGTGCTTCAATACTATTATTTTTATATTTCTTTTTAAACGAATCATTTTGATTATTGCTGTACTGTTTATTTCCATATTTCTTTGTTTTTGATTGTACTGTTATTTTCTCTCCTTGTGATACATCACTAGGTTCCTTTGTCATCTGAAGTATTGCTTCTTTTTCTAATCTTTCCAAATTTTCTTTATATTGTAATGACGCATTTTCAGGTATTTGTTCACTATACTCAATTATATATTTTTTTCCATAAATATTTTCTATTAAGCCTGAGAATATTTCGTTAAATTTATTACTTTCTAAAAATTCTTTTCCATTTAAAGATAATGTAACCTGAATAGTATTATTTATGATTTGTATTGTACTGTTTTTTAAAAAAGCTTTAGCTATTGGGTGCTTATATGAAATATATTTTACAATTTCTTCCCATTCATCAATTATCTTTTTAGAAATGTTTATTTCTTCATCTAACTCATATTTAATATTTATTTTAGCTGTTTGAATTTGAAAACGTTTTTCGATATACTTCTCTAATTCAAGTATATCGCTTATATTAATTAATTTTTTAGACATTATAATCAATTCTAAAATATTTTTTCTTTTATATAAATTTATGCCTATAACTTTTGCATCATTAAGTTCAAAACTATTTGAATTATAATCTTTAAAAACTTCTTTAACAGTTTTTGAAGTTTTAACTTCTTCCATTAATAAATTCCCCCAATTTATTAAAATATCCTCAAAATATCATTATAGGTAACCATTATAGATACCCCTATTAGAATTGCAAATCCAAGCATTTGTATTTTTATTTCAGTTTCCTGTTTTAAAGGCTTTTTTCGTATAGCTTCGATAAGAATGAATAATATTTTACCTCCATCAAGTGGTGGGAAAGGCAATAAGTTTGTTACGCCTAAAGATATTGATATCACTGCCAATATATAAACAAATTCCTTGATTCCATTAGTTTTTGCTACAACTTCAGATATTCCTACAGGCCCAACTAATTGAGCTGTAGAAACATCCCCATTAAACAATTGTTTAATGTTATCTATGATAGAATAAGCAAATTCATTTGTATCATACATAGCATAATATAATCTATTTACCAAATTGTCTTCTGGAATTTCAAGTTGAACTCCTAGATAATATTTAAATAATGTATCTGGTTCTAGTTCAATTTCTTGTTCTTTTCCAGATCTATCTATCAAAAATTTATATTTTATACTTTCATTTTCATTATCTGTCTGTAATATTTCTATTACTTTTTCTGGATTGGATTCAACATCTTGATCATTTATCTTTATAATTACATCTCCAACTTTTAATCCCTGTTTTTCTCCAACACTTCCAGATTCTAGCGCTACTATCTCCGTTGATTTGCTTTCTAATGCTTGTAAGTATATTCCTGTACTATGATATTTAATAGCTGTCGGTTTTATGTTTATTGTCTGCTTTTCTCCGTTTCTTTCTAATAATACCGAAACTTCTTCTCCATTGTTCTTATTTAATATTTCATTTATATCAGTAGAAGTTGTAATTCTTTTATTGTTTATTTTTAATATTTTATCACCTATCTGAATTCCTGCATCCTGTGCTGCATAATTTTCTTCTAGTCCAGCAACTACATTTGAAGTATTGTTGATTGCAGTAGTTGACAAAGCAAAGTATATAATTAAAGCAAAAACTATATTTACTATCGCTCCTGCTGCAACTATTGCTATTCTTCGAGGAATACTTGCTTTAGTAAAAGAACCTTCTTTTTCAGAATGTTCTTCTTCTCCCTCCATATTAACGAATCCACCAAGTGGAATTAATCTCAATTCATATTTAGTTTCTTTTCCCTGTCTTTTCCATATTACAGGGCCAAATCCTATTGCAAACTCATTTACTTTTACCTTACACAGTTTTGCCATTAAAAAATGACCTGTTTCATGAATTCCTATCAAGAAACCTAATAAAAATATTATTTTTATTGCACTAACTAAAATATTAATCAAATTTTTATCCTTTCATTTAAAACCATAATTTAAAATATCAATATAAAGAATAAGTATGTAAAAGGTGCTATAAATATGACACTATCAACTCTATCTACCATACCACCATGTCCTGGTATTAGATCACTATAATCTTTTATTCCTGCATATCTTTTTATTGCTGATGCCGATAAGTCTCCTATCTGTCCAACTAAACTTAATAATATTCCCACTACAGTCATTAATGCAATATTTAAGTTAAATCCCGCAAAATGATTTAATATAACTGTATATATTATTATGCATATTGTTGCTCCTAATGTACCACCTACACAGCCTTCTATAGTTTTATTTGGGCTTATATCTGTAAAATGATGCTTACCTATTGCTTTGCCTGTTAAGTATGCAAACACATCTGTTAGCCATGAAGCTATAAATACGTACCAAATTAGGAATTTACCATTCTCCATATCGCGTATTATAGACATAAACATTAGGAATAAGACTATATAGCATACTCCAAAGAAAGTTATCGCAATATCAATAACATTTGTTTTAGTCTTTTTAGTAAGTACTAGAATGAATAATAATAAAATTGATGTAGGAATTATTGCTGCTACTGTGATCAGTGCATATTTTTTTGGAATTACATGTATAAACATAATTGCAATAGCAGCCAAATATCCAATCCATTTTACAGGATGATGATCTTTCTGCTCGAATGCATGAAATAACTCATATACACATCTTAATGCAACTATTCCTATAAAAATATCTACAACATATTTGTTTCCTAGTATAAATACTATAAGCACTAGTGGCAATAATACTGCCGATGATAAAACTCTTTTCATAACTGTATCCTTTCGTTTATTATATTTTATTTTCCACCAAATCTTCTTGTTCTCTTTTGATATATTTGTATTGATTTTAGAAATTCTTCTTCGTCATATTCTGGCCAATATTTATCTGTAAATACAAATTCAGAATATGAAATTTGCCATGGCAAGAAATTGCTAATTCTTTCTTCCCCACTTGTTCTTATTAATAAATCCGGATCTGGTTGCCCTGCTGTATACAAATTGTTAGATACCATTGTTTCATCAATATCTTCAATTTTTATTTTACCGCTCAAAACATCTTCTGCTATTTTTTTCGTAGCAGTAACAATCTCATCTCTTCCTCCATAATTAAAGCATATATTTAGTACGAGTCCTGTATTATTTTTTGTTCTATCTATAGCTTTATTTATCTCACTTTGCAAATCTTTTGGTAAGTCATTTACTCTTCCAAGAACATTTACTTTTATATTATCATCATACGATTTAAAGAAGTCAGATATATATAATTTTAGAAGCTTCATTATTGCTCCTATTTCTTCTTCTGATCTTTTCCAATTTTCTGTTGAGAAAGCATACACAGTCATATATTTAATTCCTATTTTATTTGCAAATTTCGCTATTCTTTTTAAGTTCTCGGCTCCTTCTTTATGTCCTTGTGCAGTTTCCAAATTATTTTTTTTTGCCCATCTTCTATTTCCATCCATAATTATAGCAACATGTACTGGCAAATTTTCTAAATTAACTAATTGTTCTATATCTTTTTCCATTATCATACAATCCTTTCACTTAACGAGCCATTGAGAACCTCCTCAATGGCTCTAGTAAGTATATTTATACTGTCATAATTTCTTTTTCTTTCTTTTCTAGTATTTGGTCAATTTCAGCTATTTTTGCATCCGTCATTTTTTGAATTTTTGCTTCTGCAGTTTCTAATTCATCCTCTGTAAGCTCACTATTTTTTTGAGCTGTTCTCGCACTGTCTATTCCATCTCTTCTGATTGCTCTTACAGCAACCTTAGCCTCTTCTGCTGTTTTTCTAATGTCTTTCACTAGATCTTTTCTTCTTTCTTCTGTTAGCTCTGGAAATGTTAATCTTATTACTTTTCCATCATTCATTGGATTAATTCCAAGTTCTGCTAAATTAATTGCTTTCTCAATTTCTTTAAGCATACTCATATCCCATGGTTGTATAACTATCATTCTTGGCTCTGGAACTGATACTCCTGCCATTTGGTTTATTGGAGTTGGTACTCCATAATAATCAACCATTACTTTATTTAGTATATTTGGGTTTGCACGTCCAGCTCTTACCTCTGATAGATTTTCCTCAAATACACTAATAGTTTTTTTCATTTTTTCTTCAATACTATTAAAATCCATAATCTTTCTCCTATTCTCCTTCAACTAAGGTTCCTATTTTTTCTCCTTGAACAGCCTTTAATATATTGTCAGGCTTATCTATTCCAAATACTATTAATGGAATATTATTGTCTCTACATAAAGATGTTGCTGTAGAATCCATAACTTTTAGATTTTTATTTAATATATCTAGATATGTTATCTTTTCATATCTTATTGCATTTGGATCAACTTTTGGATCTGCAGAATATACTGCGTCTATAGTTTTTGCAACTAAAATAACATCTGCCTCTATCTCTGCTGCTCTTAATGCTGCAGTTGTATCTGTTGTGAAATATGGGTTTCCTGTTCCACAAGAGAATATTACAATTCTTCCTCTTTCTAAGTGTTTTAGAGCTTTCCTTTTTATATATGGTTCTGCAATTTGTCTCATTTCGATTGCAGTTTGTACTCTTGTATACATTCCTCTTGCTTCCAATGCATCTTGCAATGCCAATCCATTCATAACTGTTGCAAGCATTCCCATATAATCAGATGTTGTTCTTTCCATTTCTGTTCCATATTTTCCTCTCCAGAAATTTCCTCCACCAACAACTATTGCGATTTCTACTCCTAATTCTTTTACTTTCTTTATTTCGTCGCAAATTCTACCTAATACATCAGCATCTATTCCTGTCTTCTTATCTCCTGCTAATGCTTCTCCACTTAACTTTAACAAAATTCTCTTGTATTTTGCTTCAGACATAATTTAATCTCCTTTATTCAAATTTAGACTGACCTTATTCTATCATATATTATTTATAAATTGTATCTTTTTTTTTAATTTTATTAATTTTTTTTTATCTTTTTGACCAGAATATATATTATAAAAATATCTTATGAGGAATTAGATAATGAGGAAATTATTGTTTTTAAAAATAACTTTATTTTTTTCAGTATTGGGCGTAATAATCTTTTCTTTATTATTTGTATTATATATTTATGATATAACACAAATAAATAAAACATCAAAAAATTTAGCTGATTCTTTTTCTATATCATATTTATATTCAAATAATCCTTCTTATTTTACTAACAACCAATCGTCAACTTTTACAGATAATTTTGTAATTGGCATTATAAAAATAGATAAGCTTAAGCTTAACTATCCAATATTATCTGAGGTATCAGATGACCTTTTAAAAATAGCACCATGTCGATTTGCAGGGCCACTTCCAAACGATATTGGTAATCTCTGTATTGCAGGTCACAATTATATAGATAATACATTTTTTGCAAAAATAAGTTCTTTAGAATATGATGATGAAATTGATATATATGGAATTGATGGTAAAATGGTAAAATATTATGTATTTAATAAAACAGAAGTTGGAAGTTCTGATATGTCTTGTACATCTCAAGAAACGTCAGGAAAAAGGGTCGTAACGCTAATGACTTGTAATAGCATAAAACAAACACGAATAATTGTTCAAGCTTTAGAGCAATAAAAAAGATATATACACTAAAGTATATATCTTATATATTATTTTAAATTAACTATTTTATATTATAATCTCTAATCTTCTTATATGCATATATAGCTGATATTGCACATACAGTTACTAATATGGCTACAACATATCCATCAGTCACACCAGTTTTTGGTAATGTATTATTAGTATTTGTTCTATATGATGTGTTACTTGTATTATAATTACTGTTTGTGTTAATAACATTTGGAACTGCATTTTGAGTGTTAATATCATTTTGTGTATTAGCAGAACCTCCTCCTACTATAACTGGATCTGCAAAAACAGCTGTTGTTAAAGCTAACATCAATGTTACTATTATAATAAGTTCAATAATTAATTTTGAATTAATTTTTTTCATCATATATTTTCTCCTTTTACTTTTCATACTATATAATAATATTATCTACATTTTTAATTTTACTATTCTTTTTTTATATAGTCAATAATTTTATATTACTTTTTTGTTACATTATTGTTACATTACTAATTATTCTTGTGTATATGGTAATATAGCAATTTGTCTAGCTCTTTTTACAGCTATTGTTATATCTCTTTGATGTTTTGCACAAGCTCCTGTTGCTCTTCTTGGTAATATTTTACCTTTGTCATTGATGAATTTTTTTAGTTGATCAGCATTTTTATAATCTAAAACTAGATCTTTATTTGCGCATAAAGGGCAAACTTTCTTTCTCATTTTTCTAAATTTTGGATTATAATCTTCATCTTTATTTGCATTGTTTCTTCTATTTTGTCTTTTATCTGCCATTATTATCTTCCCTCCCTATTTTTTATTTTACTTAAAATGGTAGGTCATCACCAGATGAAACTTCAAATTCAGAATCATTACCTGTTGGCATTGTTGGATCTCCTCCAAAACTAGAATCAAAATCTCCAGCTGCTCCATCTCTTTTACTATCCGCAAAATATGTTTCTTCTACTACGACTTCTGTTATGTAATGTTTCTGTCCTTTATCGTCATCCCAAGTTCTTGTTTGTAGTCTTCCAACTACGCCAACTTGTTGACCTTTTTTAAAATACTTGCTTACAAACTCTCCTGTTTTATTCCATGCGACACAGTTTATAAAATCAGCTTGTCTTTCTTCACCCTGTCTTGCAAATCTTCTATTTACAGCAAGTGAAAAAGATGCTACTAATGTATTGCTTGTTTGAGTATATCTAACTTCTGGGTCTCTTGTTAATCTTCCCATTAAAATTACTTTGTTCATATATGACCTCCATTTTTATTTAATTATTCATTTACATTGATTGTCATAAATTTAATAACATCATCAGTAATTCTGTAATTTCTTTCTAACTCTGCTATTATACTTGGATTTGCTGTAAAGTAGAATACTACATAATATCCTTCTGCATTTTTCTTTACAGGATAAGCTAACTTCTTCTTTCCAAGATTGTCAACTTTTTCTACTTTTCCATCTTCATTAATCATATCTGTGAATTTTGTTGTTAATTCATTAACTTTCTCTTCATCAACAGATGGATTAATAATGATTATACTCTCGTATTTATTCATTATTTTCACCTCCTTATGGATTTATAACCTACATATGATATGTAAGTAAGGACTTTTCAATTTTAAATTAAAAAGTAGTGCATTTTTACACTACTTTATTTTAACATATAGATTCATTAATTGCAAGGAATTTCTTAAAAATTACCACGTTTCTTCTGTTTGAGGTTCTATCTTTTCTATTTCTTCATATGAAACATCAGATTTTAGAGAAACTACGGGGCGGATTCCGGCAAGGTTATGGCTCTTCTCTCCACCTGAATAGAATAGATAAGCCGCTCCCGAGTCAGCCCCTCCGGCTGTGAACATTGCCAAGGCCAAAATTGCAATGGTCTGGGTAGACACGAACAGCACTTGAAGTAAGCCAATACCAATTAGTATCCGTGTTTGCAAATAATACATCATATAATGCTGACGAACTTAAAATTGCGTCTGACCCAAGATAGTAATATGCATCACTTGTTTTTTCAAAGCTACTTGTTATTCCATTTAAGTAATCTTGTGGGCTTGCGTATTGGTCTGTATACGATTGTGTCGTTCCTATATTCCCCTCTTTGTCTATGTTTGACTGTGCCTCATCACTAGTTTTATATACCTTGCCATTTGCAATATCTACTGTTACTCCACATAATCTATTTATATCATCTATAGTTAAACTTTTTGAAGATTCGGCATATTCATTTTTATATATTGAGCATATATTATTTAGCTCACTTTCAAAGTTTACCATTCCTGTTGCACCTTTTAAATAATAGTATGGATCATTTGAATTTTCTCTTTTTAATGGACTTCCAGATGTTAATAATAAGTGGTTACCATCTTCGCTTAGTCCCAATACTCTCCAGTTAACTTTTGTTCCATTATTGTTTGTTGTATATGTTTGGTCTGAGTCATAACCAGTTTTATTTGCAATGCTCACATATTCTCCACTTGTTGGATTTGTATAATTTACATAGTCTCCTACTTGCAAATCTCCATTTTTAAATGCAGTGACTAATGTTTCTGCATATCTATATACAGTTTTTCCAAAATTCACTTTTGTAATTTCTTCTCCATCTCTTCCATCTGCTGCATATCCTGATATACTAAATGGTATTGCCTCACCATAATCTGTTGAGTCATCTGTAGATGGCAATTTGTAATTGGCTGTTCCTATTTTTCCATTCCAATTCACTGTTACATCTTCATTATTTATTTTTACCGTTGGTAAAGTTGTAAAGTTATAATTTGATAATATTCTTAGAGTTATTGTATCGCCTGTAGAAGCAAGGCTTTTATCTTTTCCATCACTTTCCATCGTTATTACTGAAATGATAGGTAAATCAACTTTAGAATAGTAATCACTTGCCGGTGAACCTCCAGAGAAATCATCTATTATCGTATAATGTCTTACATTATTTAAAACCGCGCCTTGTAGATAGTATACAGTAAGGCTTTCTGAATCCATTACATATAAGTCATCAGTTGTGAAGTTTTTATCCTTATTTCCTTGTCCACAATTAAGAGTTAAATCATCTGATAAAATACTTATATTTATTGGATAACATGTTCCAGAGTCATTAGGATTTCTATCATTAGTTGGAACACCGTATGTATCTAAGTCAATTGTGTTATCAGAATATACTGGTAGATTGCCGTTCTTTACATAATATACTTTTACCTCTTCTGATAACGCTATAATATCTTCTTTTACTTTATTATATTTTTTTAGTTCAATTGTAGATGTCATACTTGCAGTAAAGGTCACTGCTAATATTAACAATACTACTATTGTTACTGCCAAAGCAACCAAAGTCACACCCTGATTCTCTCTCATTTTTTTCATTTGATTTTCCTCCTATTACTACTTATAATATTACTATTAAATTATATTTTTTTCAATACTTTAAATAACTTTTATTTTTCTCGTATTTAATTATTGATCTGATTATATTTATCCCATATTTTCATCTTTATATTAAATTTTTTGTTTTCGTTCATAACTAGAATCCACAAATATATGATAATAAGTAAAATTGCTATATTTTTATAAATCAGGATAATTACACTTGATATCATAGTTAATAATATTATTACAATGTTAGAGACCTTATTAGTAATAATGTATGATTGATATATTCCACTATATATATGTATTATATCTTTTAAAATTCTTCCTCCATCTAGAGGATAGATTGGTATAAGGTTAAAAATAAAAATTAATATATTGGAATATATTATTAAATCTAATGGTATGTTCATTATATAAAAATTATTTGTTGTTCTATAATATATAATTGTAATTATTACAATTACTGCATTTATTAATGGACCTGCACTTGCAATTGCTATCTTTTTTATTGATAATAAGTTTGCTTTTTTTATCTTTATATTATAATTTTCATATTGTGCTTTAAATTTTACCGAGAATCCTGTTGGTATAATCGAAATCGATTCTGGCTTAAATCCTAAAAGTATTCCCATTATTATATGACCCATTTCATGTATAAAGGCAAATAGCATTAATATTGCATATATCTTTATTTGTTTTGTTATCAAGAATACTATCAAGAATAAAAAAATCTTTAAATTAATTTTTATTTGCATAAATTCCTCACATTGTTTCTAATATTTCTTCTGGGTTTATGAATCTATCTTCTCTTTTTATTTCAAAATGAAGGTGCGGACCTGTTGCTCTACCAGTCTGCCCAACTTTTGCAATTTTTTCCCCTTGTTTTACTATATCGCCTTCCTTTACTAGTAATTGGTTACAATGTGCATATAGAGTTGTTATTTCTCCATTTTCGACTCTAATATGCTTACCATAGTCACCTTCACCTGAAGATATTGTAACAGTTCCGTCCATTGCACAAATAATATCATCTCCGATATTTCCAGCTATATCTATTCCATAATGGTTAGCTGTAACAATTTCAGTAGGTGTTCTACTACCAAATTTCGAAGTTATTGTTCCTCTTAATGGCCAAATTATATCAGCATTTTGCTTAACATATTCTATGTCTATCTCTTCTTGAGATTTTTCTTCTACTGGTGCTATTTCTTCTGCCCCACCTACAGCTTCTTGAGTAGTATTTTCTACCACATCATTTTCTTCTATAGTAGTAACATTTTGGTCTTCTTCTTTTTTGCTATCTAATATTTGATTTATCTTTTCTTCTGTGCCATTTAGATATTCTTTCGATTTTTCATATAAACTTTGAACACTAATATCATATGATAAAATTTCTTTCGCTTTATTTAACATTTCAGCAGAAAATATTTGATTTACATTTTTCATTGTATAAATCATAAAATAAATTACTGTGCATATAAGAATTTGCACTAGCATTTTTCTAATCATTCTACTTTTTATTATTGTTTTGTCGCTATAAACTTTATTTCTATTATTTGCAGCATAATAACCATTCTTAGTTTCGTATTTTCTTCTGCTATATATTTCTTCAGCTCTTCTAATTCTCTCTTCTTGGCTAACTGCTCTTTCCATAAAAAAACACCTCTTCCTTTGTTTTTATAAATTTATATTCCAAAGGTTGAGGTTTTATTCATATTTTATATTATACAAGGATAGCTAATGATATACTTATTATTGTAGTCATTGCTAAAAGTATATTAAGTAATTTTGATTTTTTATATGATTTTTTTAATTTATCTAATTTTCTATCAGATAAATTGTCTTCTATTCTTTTGATATAATTTGTTACAACTACTTCCGCTTCTTTTATGACATATTTTCTGTCCTCTTTTTTTATATTTTCAATTTTTTTCAAGTCTTCTATTCTCATATCTCCTTGTATTATCCCATTTTCTTCTTTATATTTTATAAAATCACTGTAGTTTATATCTTTAACTTTTTTCTTATCTTTAACAACCATGATAGCTTCATCAATTAAGTTTGATGGAAGATTTTTTAATATTATTACATTCTTCATGTTTGATTGATTCATATGTACCTCCTATATATTCTTTATATAGGAATTATTTCCATAAAAATATTTTTTATACCGTGAACAGAAATAGAATTATAGTATTCATTATTTTATATGCAATATCATCTATTCTCTTTACAGATATATTTCTTAGTTCTACAGCATTAGATATTATATTATTGTGGTTTTTTCCAACTATCCCTCTTATAGTTATATCCCCGTTTAAAATTTTTCCCTCGTTGACTCCCTTTCCAGCATACAAGCTTGAGTCATCAATTATTATTTTCCCAATATTGTTTTCACTTCCTAGGGCTGAATCTATAATAACTATAAACGTATTTTTCTTGATATTATTTATTATACTGTTTATGTTTTTATAGCCTATCGGAAGTTCCATTGTTCCTATCACTTCTATGTTTATATTTCTTCGTATCGATTTCTTATTCTTTTGAATAAGAGATCCTATTAATGGTCCTAAACTATCTCCAATTATATTACTATCTCCAATGCATAAGAATAAAATATTGTCCAATATATCCTCCAATATTATTTATCATTATCTTTACTAATGATTATATTTACGTTTTTCTTTTTAAGATATTCTTTATTAATTTTTTCTGAAAGCCCAGCTATTTCATTAGATAATATAATTGTATTGTATTTATCTAATATTAATTCATCTATTTTTTTATCTATGTCATCATTATCTTGTAAAGAAATAACATTAAACCCAAGATTTTCTGGTAATCTAAAACTCTTTTTATCATGGTCTAATTTTATCCAAGAAACTTTCATATTATTCACCTGATACTATTTTTAGCATTTTACATATTTCTATACAAAAAAAGATAACTGCATAATATAAACAGTTATCTTTTTATATAAGCATTAGATTTTATATATTGTAAAAATATGTTGCTTCTAAATCGGCTTCATGTAAAAGTAATGCTATTGGATATTTTTTATATGCTTCTCCAATTGTTGTGTATAGTTCTTTTGGCTCTGTGAATCCCATATGCCAACGTATAGCATACTTCTCTTCGTTGGTTAATTTTATATATTCTGTAAGCATCATTACAGATTTTTCTCCATGTCCATATGGAATTGTATCTTCAACAGTATAATAAGGTACTTTCTCCCATTCTCCTCTAGCATTTTTCGCATTTCTATAATCGGTCTTATAATAATTTGTTTTGCAAATATCGTGTAATAACGCTGCTATCTTAACGGTTTCCTCTGGTGTCGTTAATCCGCTATTTGCTATCTTTTCTTTAAATATTTCATATACTTTCATGCTATGTTCTAGAAGTCCACCCTCATAATTCCCATGAAATCTTGTGCTAGCTGGTGCTGTATAGAAGTCTGATCTTTCTAAAAAGTTTAATAAGTTTTCTATTCCTTCTCTATTTGTTGACTTTAATAATGTTATAAATTCTTCCTTCATTTTTATATCCTCCTTAGTTAAGTATTTTTAAACAAACTCTTCCCATACCAAGTTTGCCAAATCAATTCCTTTATTACTTAATTTTATATTATTTTCATCTATTTCAATTAGTCCTTCACGATTTAATTTATCTAGTTTCTTACAATATTTCACTATTGGGTTAATTTGAAATATTCTTTCAAACTCTTTTATATCAACTCCATCAATTTTTCGCAATCCTAACATCATGAACTCATCCATTTTACTTTCTTCATCTAGAAATTCCTCCAAAACCAAGTTTTTATTAGGAGTACCTTTTTCTATATTCTCTATATACTTTTCTAACTCTGAAATGTTAGAATATCTCTTATTTTCCATAAAAGAACTTGCTGAAGCACCCACTCCAATATATTCTTTTTGGTTCCAACAGTCCATATTATGTTTAGATTCAAATCCAGATTTTGTAAAGTTTGATATCTCATATTGATTATACTTGTGTCTCTCTAATGTATCTTTTACATACCAATACATTTGCCTTTCTGTTTCATCCGAAGCTATTGTCAGAGTTTTAGAATTAATTAGCTCATACATTTTGGTATTTGGTTCTAGTATTAGAGAATATACCGAAATATGCTCAGGTTTTAGACTTAAGATTGTTTTTACACTTTCTTTCACATCATCCAAGGTTTGATTTGGAAGATTTATCATGAGGTCTACATTGATATTATCAAAACCAACTTCTCTAGCATATTCATAAGTGTTTTCAAAATCTTTATATGTATGAATTCTACCAATACACTTTAATATATCATCTTGAACAGCTTGTAATCCTATGCTAAGCCTATTTATACCACATTCTCTATATGATTCTAGTTTATCTTTATTTACCGTTCCTGGATTTACTTCTATAGTTATCTCTACATTGTCTCTCATTTTGAAGTTATCTTTTATTGTATCTAAAACATTTATTATATACACTTCATCAATTGCCGATGGAGTTCCTCCGCCTATGTATATAGTCTTTATTACATATCTTTCTTCCAATCCATGTTCTGACATTATTTTATTTTCATTTGCATATTGCAATATTTCTTTTTTCAGACATTTAATATATCTTTCTACCAATTCTTCTTTATTTGCATATGATATAAAATCACAATAATAGCATTTTTGCTTGCAAAAAGGTATATGTATATATAGTCCTATTTCTTTCTCTTCCATATTTTATGAGTATATTGTTCTCCTTTCTCCAATTCAGTGACAGATAGGTCAGTACCTACTGGTCCTCTAACTTTTTAAATCTGTTACTTACGCTTGATTTTCCTATAGGCTTCTTTAGCATGTTTCCTAATTGTTCTAGTGTTGCATCTGGATTTTCTAGTCTCAAATTTGCTATTTCTTTTAAGTCTTCTGGTAAACTATTAAATTTTCCAGATTCTTTTAATCTTTTTATGTTTTCTATTTGCTTTACAGATGCATTGATTGTTTTATTCAAGTTGGCTGTTTCGCAGTTAACTAATCTGTTAACATTGTTTTTCATTTCTCTTAGCACTCTTATTTCCTCAAACTTAAGTACTGCCGAATTTCCTCCAACTAGTGCTAGAAAGTTAGATATTTCTTCTCCATCCTTTATATATAATGTTTTTTCTAATATTTTTGTATTAATTTCATATTCATTTAATAGTTCTAAGGTAAAGCTTGCATATTGTTCTTTCTTAAAGATTATTTCTAAATGATATTTATTATTTGGATTATTTATTGAACCTGCTCCAAGAAAATTTCCCCTTACATATGCCTTCTTTAAGTTGTCTACAGATAAAAATCCCTGAATATTTTTACAATCTAATTTTTCTACTATTTTATCATCTTTAAAAATTATATTATATGTTTTACCAGAAATATTAATTTTATAGTCATTAATATTTATATTATTAAGTAATTTTGCAAATCTATTTATGTTGTATTCATTCTCTGTAGAAAATTTTATATTTTTTCCTTTTATATTAATATTTGCAGTTACTAAATAACCAAGAAATTCTGCATAGACCTCTTGTTTATTTTTTAAATTGTTAATTTTACTTAGCTCAATTTTTAAATCTGATGAAAACGACATATTAACACCTCATTATAGTAAAATTTTTGATATTATACATCTATCATTGTTTGATAAATCTTTATCTACTTTTATATCTTTGTATTGTTTATATTCTTTAAATAATTCTAACACTTCTTTTCTCTGGTCATAGCCTATTTCTAAACATAAGTAGCCTTCACTACCTATATGTTCATATGCTTTATCTATAATTTTTTTATAAAAATATAATCCATCTTCTCCTCCTGATAAAGCTATCTTTGGCTCACATTGTACTTGTCTAGACAAGGTTTTAATGATATGTTCTTTAATGTATGGAGGATTTGAAACTATTATATCAAAATCTTTTTCTTTTATATTTTCAAATAAATCTGATTGTTCAAACGCAACATTAGTATTATGTCTTTTATTATTTTTCTTTGCAACATTTAGCGCTTTCTCGCTTATATCACTTGCAACTATGTGGTTTTTAATATTATTTTCGTTTAAAACTTTACTTAGTGATATTGCGATTGCTCCACTACCTGTACATAAATCTAAAATTTTAATTTCTTTTTTTATTTTCGAACATATGTCCAACACATTTTCGACCAATACTTCTGTATCTGGCTGAGGAATTAGCACTCTTTCGTCCACATAAAATTCTAATCCCATGAATTCCTGCTTATTTGTTATATACTGCAAAGGTTTTCCATGAATTATCTCTTCTATATCATTCATGAATTTCTGGTAAAGCTCTTCTTTTATCTCTTCTTCCATATGAATTACTAAATATTGTTTATTTTCATTTAATATATGACAAAGGAGTTCTTTCACAATAATTAGACTATCATCAAAATGATGCTTGTTTAAAATATTTTTACCTTTTTCTATAGTTTCTTTAATTTTCACTTACAATACCTCTTATTTTACGATGTAATTATTATACTATTAACACTCTTGAAATGCAATTAAATCGTTACCTTTTATAAGTAACGATTTAATTATATAAAAATACCCCGCCTTAGCCGTAAGCTGAATGAAATTTTAAGGACCTGCCGAAACAGGTGGGTGTCTTGTTGAATGCTCATGGGTTTCTTAAATAATATCTAAGCATACACGCCACATTCAAAGGCGGACTCCCTTTTAAAATTTGTTGGTTCTAAAATTCCGTTCTACACGTACCACGCAGGGAATATTTTTTTATTTCTATTATTATATTATCATAACACAATTTTTATTTCAAGGTATTTGTTAATTTTCTCATCAACTAATTTTGACATTTTTCATCTTTTATTTCAAACAGCTTACGTATTATTATAAATATGCTAATAATTGTTATTATTAAAATTCGATATGTAAAAAACGAATGCACAAATGAATGTTCTTTTAATAGTACAAACCATATTATTGGAAGTAAAGCCGTAATTATATATGGTATTATATCTTTAATATTTTCGTGAAAATTTATTTCTGATTTGTCTTTTAATATTAAATTGCCTGCAATATAAATAATTGCTAATGATCCTAAAGCATACATAGTATTATTAGATAAATATTTAATATTTTTCTTAAGAACATCTATAAACTTTAAATCTTCATTTTGTAATCCTATTCTATACCTTGCCTGTTCTAATGCTTGAGTCATTATTGGTCTATCATATAGTAATTGTGTAAGTACCCACTTTAATATCCATGTAATCCCATACGCCATACCCCAGGCTAGACATGCTTTTAAGCCTTTCCTTAATACCTCTTTTAATTTTTTGTTTTCTTTTTGCAACAACAATATATATATAATTAAAGGTAATCCTAAAGTTACTATTGGCGCAGTAAGAAGATCTATAAAGTTTGTTATCGACCCAGCAATAAAAAATATTTCAACTACATGTTTTGATAGATCCTTTTTATATAATAAAATTAATGAAAAAATTATTGCAATTAAGAAAACTAGAATCTCATTAACACTTTGAGTTATTACAAAAATACTAACAGATAATAGCCCTATAAGAAATATTATTGCAGCCCATATATCAATCTTTTTATACAATTTATACAAAAATAGCAGTGTTAAAATAATAGTTAATGCTGATAAAATTATTCTGATTCCCGAATAATTTGTAATAGCTAATAAAGGTCTTAAAATAACTGAATATCCATGCCAATAACGAGCATACTCAAATGAGTCTGTAATATCTTTACCATGCATTAATGCATATAACTCTTTTGTTTGATATAAGTCTCCATTTTTGTGATTGATATATTCGTCGCATGCACCTAGATTATATTGATTGTCTATATGTACTTGTAATGTTTGTCCTGGCACATAATTTTTTCTACCAAGCATTGCACTTGCTAATGGATCTGTTGGAGTCATAGAATACGCAGTATTTATCATAAGAGCGTCGGTAAATGTAAATAAATATTCTTTTTTATATCCTAAATCTATAAACTTTTTTTCTCCTTCTTCAACTAATACTTCTGAACTTTGTTTCACATTATCTGCTAAAAGTTTCGATGGTATTATACTTACTAGCATCATTAGCAATATGTAGCTACTTACTAGTATAACAAGAAGTAAAAGATATTTTAGTAATATTATAAATGCACCTTTTATCTTATTTTCTTTCATTAGTTTCTCCACAAAATTATATTTGAAGCTGATATTCTGCTCCAATGTGCTTATAAGCTGCAGGAAGTGGTATTCTTCCCCTTTGAGTTCTAGATATAAATCCAATTTGTATTAAATATGGTTCATAAACATCCTCGATAGTATCTAAATCTTCTCCCACAGTTGTCGCTAATGCATCTATACCAATTGGTCTACCTTGATATTTAATAATCATAGTTTCTAGTATTTTTCTATCTATTTCGTCTAATCCAAGCTCGTCTATTTCTAACTTGTCTAATGCTGTTTTAGCTATCTTTATATCTATATTTCCATCTCCTAGAACCATTGCATAATCTCTAACTCTTTTTAGTAATCTATTTGCAATTCTAGGAGTACCTCTTGACCTTCTTGCAATCTCTTTACTTGACTCTTCATCTATACTAATATCTAATATCTTTGCAGATCGATTTATTATAGTCATTAAATCTTTTTCATTATATAATTCTAATCTATGTACAATTCCAAATCTATCCCTTAGAGGAGTGGTTAATGAACCTGCTTTTGTTGTGGCACCTATTAAAGTAAATTTAGGCAGATTTAATCTAATTGATTTTGCAGTTGGTCCTTTTCCTATTATGATATCTAAAACAAAGTCTTCTAATGCTGGATATAAAATCTCCTCGACGCTCTTATTTAACCTATGTATCTCGTCAATAAATAGAACATCATGTTCTGATAAATTTGTAAGTAGAGCCGCCAAATCACCTGGCTTTGTTATGGCTGGTCCAGATGTTATTTTTATTTTCGAATCCATTTCATTAGCTATTATATTTGCAAGTGTCGTTTTTCCGAGTCCAGGAGGACCATATAAAAGAACGTGATCTAACGCTTCATTTCGTTGCTTTGCAGCTTCTATATATACCTTCATGCTTTCTTTTACTTTTGTCTGTCCTATATATTCATTAAGCATTTGAGGTCTTAATGTCGTTTCTAGCTTTTCTTCTACGTTATCTGCTATTTCAGGATTTATGAGCATATTGTCCTTCACTTGTTTTTTCCTCCTAACTGATTAGATTGTTATTTATCATTCATTTCTTTCTCTCCGTTATATTCATTAACTAAATATAATGGTCTATGTTTTGATTCATTAAATATGCGTCCCAAATATTCGCCCATTATTCCTATCAAAATTATTTGTATTCCAGAGAAGAATAATATTAATAATATTATAGCTTGGAAAGCTTGTATTGCAACATTTAGTCTTATACATTTTATTATTACATATATAAAATATATAACTAATGCTAAAAATGTTGGAATACTTAGATATGTCGATATTCTAAGTGGCGAAGTTGTAAATGCAGTTATACCGTCTATAGCTAAGTCTATAAGTTTCTTATAATTCCATTTTGTTTTTCCTGCAATGCGAGGATCTCTATCATATAATATCTCTTTTTTGTTGTAACCTATCCAGCTAAACATGCTTTTTGAGCATCTGCCTGTTTCTCTCATTTTTCTTAATGCATTAACGCATCTTTTATCTAATAGTCTAAAGTCTCCAGTATCTTTTTGGATTTCCACTCTTGTTAAACTTTGCAATACTTTATAATACATTTTTGATGTAAACTTCTTAAGCCAAGTCTCTCCTGCTCTCGACTTTCTTTTTGCATATACATCATCATAGCCTTGTTCCCACAATTCTACCATTTTAGGAATTAACTCTGGTGGGTCTTGTAAATCAGCATCCATTATTATTACACAATCTCCTGTTGCATAATCAAGTCCTGCTATCATTGCAGTCTCTTTGCCAAAGTTTCTAGAGAAATCTACATAACTAACTCTTTCATCTTTTGCTCTTAAATCTTTTATTTCTTTTAGTGTGTTATCTTTACTTCCATCATTTACAAAAAGCAACTCAAATTCATAATTTTTCATTCCATTCATTATGTTGCTTACTCTTTCATATAGAAAAGGCAATGATTCTTCTTCATTATATGCTGGTACTAATATCGTTATTTTTTTCATGATTAAAAGCTATTTCTCCTCTCTATTTTTATTTACTATAGCATCTTGTTCTGTATTATCTTTATCACCATCTCTTAAGTGCAATATATCCTTATATCCTATTGCAACAATTGCTATTACTAATAAAGCAAATGATATTGCCTTCCACACTCCACTGTCTAAAAGTATTATCGCAGTCATTCCAAAAGTTGCTGTTATTCCATACAAAATTAATACGGCTTGTTTTTGAGTGTATCCTCTTGCCATTAATCTATGATGCAGATGTCCTTTATCAGCTTTAAACACTCCTTTGATAGATTTTGTCTTTACTATCCTGCGCACAATTGCCCACAACGTATCAAATATTGGTAAAGCTAAGACAATTATTGGTGCAACAATTACAATTGCAGTATATGTTTTTGCTACTCCTAGAATAGATATTACTGCTATTACAAATCCCATAAAATTCGAACCTACATCACCTATAAAAGTTTTTGCTGGATTAAAATTATATGGTATGAATCCAACTATCGCTCCCGCTAGTGCAGTTATTAATACAATTGCAATTAGAGGTGATTCATTTAGAGAGAAGATTATAAGTAATGAAATACATGAAATAAGGGTGATACCAGATGATAGACCATCGAGTCCATCTATTAAATTAATTGCATTAGTTATTCCAACAATCCATCCTATTGTTAAAATATAACTAAATACCTCATTTAGCATTACATTATTTTCTTTAAATGGAATCGTAAAATTATCTATTAACACGCCACTACTTACTACTATTATTGCAGCCAATGTTTGTCCCGCAAGTTTAACCAATGGTTTTATTCCTTTTACATCATCTAGAAAACATGTAATTCCTAAAACTAGAATTCCTAATAAGAAACCTAATAATTTCTTATTTAATCCTTCTGCTACAAAGTCTATTTTGTTTTCTATATGCATAGTCACTATTAAATAAATTGCTGATACTAAAAATCCTGATATTACAGACAATCCACCTAATCTAGGCATTGGCTTTTTATTAACTCTTCTATCATTTGGAATATCCACTGCTCCAACTTTGTGTGCAAATCTTATCGTATATGGTGTTATTACAAAAGCTGTTATGAAAGCTAATAAAAATGCTATTGCTATATCTCCCCACATAATAGTTTTTCCTTTCACTTTTCCATATTTTTCTTTTATGATTATATCATATATTAACCTTTTTTCAACCAAAAAACTAAAAAAGCAACAAAAAAATGATGTATATAATACATCATTTTTTGAACATATAATTTTTTAAATTATTTCTTTTTTATTTGGTTTTTTACCAAAATTATTATGATTACTATAGCTAATATTGCAATTATAATATATGTAATTGTGTTTTTACTGTTATCTTTGTTTTCTTCATTTACTATTGCATTTTCTTGGTTGTTATTAGAAATTTCTGAATTTTCCTTTTTATTTACTTTTATATGATATGTTCTAACAGCTCCATTTTCTGCAGTTACTTCTACTTTGACATCATTCTCTCCCGAATTTAATGCAATTTTACCAGTTCCAGAAACCTTTGCTCTGCTATCCTCTGCAATTGCAGTCACTTCTACTTGTTCAACGTCGATTGGTTCTATTTCATAATTAATCGTTTGTTTATCAAATTCCGGAGTTAATTCATATCCATTAATCTCAAGTGTTTCCAAAAAGTTATTACTTGATTGCACCGTTTCTGTTTCTTTTTCACTTTCATATATTTCTTGATTCTTTATTTCTTCGTTTGCTTTTATTTCTGCTGTAACATCGTCATATCCAGCAAATCCTTTACTGGCCGAAGGATCTGCATAGGCCTTCAAACTTATTAAATTTAATGTTAGTACTAATAAAACAAATGTTAATATAACTTTTAAAGATTTATTTTTCATATATTCCTCCAATATTTATAAATCAGGGAGAATATACATTGAATATGTATATTCTCACGATAACTTATTGAATTACTTGTAGATATCTACTTGGTATAAAAGCTTGTCTTCCATCAGATAGTTTAATTCTATACCAGTCAAATCCATCAATATTATTATACGTTCCTTTATTTATTATTGTAACTTCTGTTGCTTCATCTAAATATGGACCTTTTTGTATAGATAGACTTGGACCTAATCTAGTATTGCATCCATATCCATCATTTGTTTTTACTTTTGCTTTTTCATTGCAATTCACTTGATCATCAATTTGTTTTAAATATGTTCCTGATACATATCCTATTGTTCCATCTGTTAATATTATTTTTTGCCAATTTGAGTTTATTCCCCTTTCTATCGATAGTAATTTTGTTCCTTTATCTGCAATTACTGTTAATACGTTAGAACTTGTATTGGCTTCTGCTCTTACATTTATATTCGTGCCAGTTGTTTCAACATCCATTGGATATATTTCCGAACTATTACTTGGTAATTGCGAAACTGTTGAACTCATGTTTTCATATACTGGGATTATAAATGTAAAGTTCGATTCTAGTCTATCAGTATTTGCATACATTCCTTGTAATAACTGTGCTTCGCTATAAGCGCCCATTAAGTTTTGCATATATTGGTGTACATACAAAGCTGTACCGTTTCTTGTATCTATATCAAATTTATTCTGATACAATGTATTTTGGTAGTTTTCTAACCAATTAGCTTTGCAGAAAGTAATGCCTCCTTCTAAAGCTTTCTCCATTGTATTCCAACCATAACTTTTAGCTGTAGCTAGAGCATTTGCATAGATTTCATCCCAACCATTTCCTGATGCTCCTATATTGAACGGATTATAATATGTATTTCCATCTCCTCCGTCCATTCCTCTACCTATTTGCGTCCCATTTTTTCCTTGTTCTTGTATTAATCTTGATATAATATAATATGGATTAACATTTTGATTTCTACAAGCTGTATCTATATCATTCGAATAATTTTTTAAATATGTATTATTTACCTGATTTTGTATTCCTTCTAATGTAAATACACCTGATATATATTCATTTACATCTTGGAATTGGAATATATTTATTTCATCTAAGAAATTACGAGGATCCATATAATATGCTGTAGCTTTTTCAGATGCACAATACCAACCACTGTCATAAGGTTTTGTTCCACATACCGAGCATATCCATTCTCCGCTCTTATCCGATGGTACTAAGTTTCTACTATGCACTTGCGCTTCTCCTGATACTACTTCATCTAAAGAAAGTCCTGTATATAATAATTCAAAATTCCAAGTCGGATGAAGTTCCATTAATGCTTCTATTTTTTCTTTATATCCTGGATATTTTGTTGTATCTATGCTTATTGTAGTTTCTACCTTTTCAAATACAAATTTTTGTGCATTTAATCCATTCCCATCACACATCTGTATGTTAGTTCCATTGGCTGCTACTGCATTATATACATCTACATATAACCCATTGCATCTAGATATTATACTATATGTTCCATCTTGGTTATCTTTTATAATCCATTTTTGCGCATCTTCTTTATTTTGCTCGCATTGTTGTACATTTGCTCCTATTTTGGCTGATGCATCTTTTACATCTAATGATTTATTTGAATGTACTGCTAATATTTTATATAGACCACTTCCTAAATATGATACATTAAATTGTTGTTTTGTCGATTTATCATATTTATATAATTGTATATTTGCTCCATTCGCTGTAGACCCATTTGCTACATCTATTACATAGTCTTTGTCTATTGATGATCTTATTATATATGTTCCAGAAACAGTTGTAGCAGCATTACTATAAGGACATAATATTCCCATTAATAATACTGCTATAATTAAAATACTAATTTTTATTTTTTTCATAGTTTATTTGCTCTCCTTTTCCTTTTGTTTTATTCCATTATTGTCGAATTTTAGTATATTCATGATAATGATATCATAAAACACAGAAAAAGCGAACCTATTTAATATTATTTTTTATTGTTATTTTTTTCTATTTGTTCATATCTCAAAAGATTTAATTCATAATCTTCTCTGTGCTGTCTTGTAATTGTGTCTAAGATTATTCCGCATTGTAGAGAAACTGCTGCTAATCCCATAAATCCTGTTGCAAGAATTGCAGATGGAACTTTTGTAATATATTCAGTTTTAAAAAATTCAACGAGTACTGGAACCCCTACTAGTAGTCCAAAGATAAAGAAAGTTAATGAAATTGCACCAAAAAATTTAAATGGTTTATAATCTTTGAACATCCTAATTATTGTTTTTATTACTTTAATGCCATCACTAACTGTACTTAGTTTTGATGAACTTCCTTCTTGTCTATCTCTATAATCAATTGGTATTTCTTTAATTATATATTTTTTATCTAAAGCATACAAAGACATTTCTGTCTCTATTTCAAATTTAGTACTCAAAACTGGCATATTTTTTATAAACCTTTTATTAAAGGCTCTATATCCTGTCATTATGTCTTTTAAATCAGCGTTAAACAGTACATTAATAGCTTTCTTTACCATTTTATTTCCAAATTCATGAAAAGGTCTTTTGTTTTCTATTTTATATGTTCCATTAGAAAGTCTATCTCCAGTTACCATATCTGCTTGTCCATTTTTTACAGGCTCTATTAATTTATGCACAAACTCTGCAGGATATGTGTCATCTCCATCTACTATAACATATATATCAGCATCTATGTCTCTAAACTGGCTTCTAACTACATTTCCTTTACCTTGTTTATATTCGTTTACAACAATTGCACCATTCTTTCTGGCTATTTCTTCTGTCTTATCTTTAGAATTATTGTTATATACATAAATATCAGCATCAGGTAATTCTTTCTTAAAATCTTTTATTACCTTCTCTATTGTTAGTTCTTCATTATAACATGGTATTAATACCGCTATCTTATCCATTTTCACTTTCCTTGATTTTTTATTTATTACTACTACAATTATATCATATATATAATTTTTTTCAACAAAATGATCGAGTAGAGGATAATTCTTAGTGAATTTCTCCCCTCTCACACCACCGTACGTGCCGTTCGGCATACGGCAGTTCAATTTATATTTCAATATGAACTTTTTGATATTGGTCTGATAAAAATATCAGACCCCTTTTTCTTAGTCTCTCAATATTTATTGCAAATTTTAACCAGTCTGTTTTTGCCACTAATTGATAACCTTTACTTGTATTTGCTAAATTATGTGCTATGTCCGGTTTCACTCCTAATTGTAATAGTGCTTTTTCTCTCTTTGATGCTTTCTTCCACTGTTTCCAAATTATTACTCTTACTCGTGTCCTTAAATGTTTATCAATTTCTTGTATGGCATTTTTCATATTTGCAATTCTAAAATAATTTACCCAACCTCTTACTGCATAATTTATTTGTTTTATTCTTTCATCTAAACTAATACTTATTCTTCTACAAGTTAATTGTTTTAGCTTTCTCTTAATCTTTTGATAAGACTTTAAGTGTGGTTTTGGTTTCCACTTTCCCTTTGTGTCTTTCCAAAAGCTAAATCCTAAGTATTTCGTTTTGGTTGGTCTTGTTACTTTACTTTTCTCTGCATTCACTTTTAAACCTAATTTCTTCTCAATGTATTTTGTTATTGATTCTAAAACTCGGTTCGCTGCTTTTTCACTCTTAACTAAAATTATACAATCATCTGCATATCTTACAAACCTTAATCCTCTTGCTTCAAGCTCTTTATCTAATTCATTAAGCATTATATTGCTTAATAATGGACTTAAGTTGCCTCCTTGTGGTGTTCCTTTTTCTGTTGCTTTTGTGACTCCTTTATCCATTACTCCTGCACTTAAATACTTTCTTATTAGCGATACTACATCTCCATCTTTGATTGTTCTCATAATTATGTTTATAAGTCTATCTTGGTCAACTGTATCAAAGAACCTTTCCAAATCTATATCCACTATCCATTCGTATCCGTCATTAAGATATTCTAATGCTTTTATTACTGCATTCTCACAACATTTACCTGGTCTAAATCCATAACTTGTTTCACTAAATTGCTCTTCAAATATTGGACTTAATACCTGCACTATTGCTTGTTGTATTATTCTATCAAATACCGTTGGTATTCCTAAATTTCTCATTTTACCATTTTCTTTTGGTATTTGCACTCTTCTTACTGGTTGTGGCTTATATGTTCTTTTTCGTATTTGATGTAACCATTTTTCTTTGCTCTGTGTTATACTTTCA
The DNA here is from genome assembly GCA_945946655.1 of uncultured Clostridium sp. Classification (GTDB taxonomy): domain Bacteria; phylum Bacillota; class Clostridia; order TANB77; family CAG-508; genus CAG-245. Next base: position 32,082 of record CAMEWM010000012.1, read on the forward strand.
TATGCTTCATCAACGGTTACTCCGTCTACACCTGGTGCTCCTTTGTTTGCTTTTACATGTTTGTATGCTTTGTTAAGATTTTCTTTTTCTAAGATTTTCTCTAAAAGTTCCATATTCTGTTTCCTTCCTCTCCTTTCTCGATGATAAATAAATTGCCTATTTTAAGTGACCCTCTGGGATACGCCCATACTCTCCTTATTAACACATTCTGGCTTTATTTATCCCTAATTTTGGTGTTCGAAGCACTATAAATTGTTCAACCCTTTGGAAAATAAATTCCCTACTATGGTATCTGCTGACTTCTTGTGACAGACCTTTTTCGACCATATTTCACTTTTGTGTACTCCTCGTCGTTTCCTTCATTACTCTATGTCCACAAGACCTCACGGGGTAATTCGTTTAATTTTCTTCTTTTACTTGCATAATTTACTTAATAAGATTACGCATATCTTTTGGACTTTAACCTCTGTGGTGGTCTTATCCTCTCCTTTCCGCTTTCAAACAAATTACCATATGTTGTGATGTTTCCCCTCAATTACGCTTTGCTTTCTCATCTTGTCAGGTTATTATTTGAAACATACATTTTAATTTGACGCTTTGAATTGTTCAGCCCTTCCTAAATCTCTTTAGTACTATGGCGTCTGCTGACTTCTCATAGTTCGTTGTTACTACAGATTTCTCTGCCTATGAGACCTCACGGGATAAGCCAATACTCTTTCCTCGTCTACCTGCCTGATTTACGCATTAAGGTTACGGTTACCTTTTGGACTTCATTGAATTTTGACAACTTATCCGCTTAATACGCCTTAGTATCAGGTTTCTGTCCGTCAGGCTACGATTTTGCTATTGCTTCTTCTCTCCCACACCTCACGATATGAAACTTGCAAGTTGCTTAAGAGTTCGTCGGTAACTACGCCTCAGTGGACTTTCACCACAGAGCATTGATATTTAAAAAACATAAAATTACAGTTTTCACCTTAAAAATTAATAACATCTCATTATTTTCTCTTTTTAGTTTTTTTTACTACAAATATTATGATAGCTATAGTTAACACTGCAATAATAATGCATGCTATTGTATTTTTATTGCTAGTTTGAGTATCTCCGTTTGTAATTACATTTTCTTGATTTTGATTCAATCCCCCTTCATTTTGCACTTCATTACTACTTTCCGCTGTTTCACCATTTTTGTTTATTTTTATATGATATGTTCTAACACTTCCATTTTCTGCTGTTACTTCTATTTTTATATCATTTTCGCCTGACTCTAATTTAATTTTTCCTGCTCCAGTTACTGTAGCTCTGCTATCTTCTGGAATAGCCTCTATTTCTAGTTCGTCTAGTTCTGTTGAACCCAAGTCATAATTAATTGTTTGTTTGTCAAATTCTGGTTTTAGTGTTAAATTTTTTACTTTTAAATTTGACAAATAATTATTAGAAGATTTGTTTTGGTCTTCTTGTTCTGTAGTTTCTTGATCTTGTAATTCTTTATTAGCTTGTTCAGCTGCTGTATTTTCATCAAAATCCGCAAACCCATGGCTACTATTTGGATCTGCAAGCACATATGTGCTTGCAGAGATTATGGAAAACATAATCATAGATATTATTAGCATTTTTATTACATTTATTTTCTTACTTTTCATCTTATCATTCTCCAGTCTTTACATTATATGTTTCTATATTAAATTTATTAAAGTGTCTGTAAATATTTCCCTGGTATAAAAGCTTGTCTTCCATCTGATAGTCTTATTCTATACCAATCATATCCATCAATGTTATTGTAAGTTCCTTTGTTTATAATTGTAACCTCAGTTGCTTCATCTAGATATGGCCCTTTTTGTATAGATGTACTTGGCCCTAGCCTTGTATTGCAGCCATATCCATCATTTGTCTTTACTTTTGCTCTTATGTTGCAATTTATTTGGTCATCAATTTGTTTTAAGTATGTTCCTGAAACATATCCTATTGTTCCATCTGTAAATATAACTTTTTGCCAATTAGTATTTATTCCTCTTTCTACAGATAGTAATTTTGTCCCTTTGTTCTCAATTACTGTTAAAACTCTAGCACTTGTATTTGCTTCTGCTCTTACATTTATTTTTGTGCCTGTTGTTTCAACATCCATTGGATATATCTCTGAACTATTGCTTGGTAATTGTGAAACTGTTGAGCTCATGTTTTCATATACTGGAATTATAAATGTAAAGTTCGATTCTAGTCTATCAGTATTTGCATACATTCCTTGTAATAACTGTGCTTCGCTATAAGCGCCCATTAAGTTTTGCATATATTGGTGTACATACAAAGCTGTACCGTTTCTTGTATCTATATCAAATTTATTCTGATACAATGTATTTTGATAGTTTTCTAGCCAGTTAGCTTTACAGAAGGTTATTCCTCCTTCTATAGCCTTTTCCATTGTATCCCAGCCTTCTTTTTTTGCTCTAGCAAGCGCATTTGCATAAATTTCATCCCATCCATTTCCGCTTGCTCCAATATTAAATGGGTTGTAGTAGGTTTTACCATCTCCACCGTCCATGCCTTTGCCAATAGTTGTTCCGTTTCTTCCTTGTTCCTGTATTAGCCTAGATATAATATAGTATGGATTAACGTTTTTATTTCTACAAGCTGTATCTATGTCATTTGCATAATTTTGTAAATATGTATTATTTATTTGATTTTGTATCCCTTCTAGCGTAAATACTCCTGATATATATTCATTTACATCTTGGAATTGGAATATGTTTACTTCATCTAAAAAGTTTCTAGGGTCCATGTAATATGCTGTTGCTTTTTCTGATGCGCAATACCATCCACTATCATAAGGTTTTGTTCCACATACTGAGCATATCCACTCTCCACTCTTATCCGATGGTACTAGGTTTCTACTATGTACTTTAGCTTCACCAGATACCACTTCATCTAGTGAAAGACCTGTATATAATAATTCAAAATTCCAATTTGGGTGAGCATCCATTAAGGCTTGTATTTTTTCTTTGTAGCCTGGATATTTGGTTGTATCGATACTTGATATAGTGTTTCTCTCAATTTTATTAAATTTGAACTTTTGCGCATTGCTGCTATTTAAAGCATTTACTTCTATATTAGTGCAATTAGAGGTTTTGCCTCCCGCTACTGTTAAATATTTATCATTGCATTTTGATATTAGATAATAATACCCATTTCCTGCTTCTTTTATTATCCACTTTTGTGCATCTGCTCCATTTTCTCTGCATTGCCATACATTTGTGCCATTGCTTTGTCCTGCATTTGCTACATCTAAAAACATCTTTGAATGTAAAAATTGTAATGTATAATATCCATTTCCAATATATTTAACATTTACTTTTTGGCATTGTGCTTGATTATTTCTTGTAAATATTTGTACGTTTCCTCCTGAATAGGTAACTGCATTTATAACATCTAGTACTTTGTT
>CAMEWM010000013.1 GCA_945946655.1 uncultured Clostridium sp.
ATAAAAAAGGTTTTACTAAAATTTCTTCTATGTATTTTTGAGTGTGCTTTAGATAAATATATCTAAAAATTTTAATTAAAATTAAAATAAACTATTTACAAAAAGTAAATAAAATGATATATTAACAATATCAAAGTAGACATCACTTTTCTGGTGATTATTACTGAGAGGAAATACCTGTTCCCATTCCGAACACAGAAGTCAAGCTCTCAAGTGCCGACAATACTCGCGAGTTACCTTGCCTGGAAGATAGGTTGTCGCCAGATTTTTATATATTCCTCGTTAGCTCAGTTGGTAGAGCGCTCGGCTGTTAACCGATAGGTCGTCCGTTCAAGCCGGACACGAGGAGCCAAAAGTAACAAGTTAGAGAAATCTTGCTTGTTATTTTTTTGTTTTAAACGAATTACTCCTATTGATAAATAATCTCTCATATGTTATTCTAAAAGAAATATAATAAATTCATATAAAAACGAAGGCATTACTTATGAGCGAAATATATGTGTTTGGGATTCTGTGTCAAAAAAAGTATATTAGAAAATGAAAATATAAAGGAGAAAATAAAAATGAGTACTGTAAAAGATAAATATAATGTAATAACTTTGTGCGGGTCTATTAAATTCAAAAATGAATTCATGAAAGTTCAAGAAGAGCTTACATTAGATGGAAATATTGTTTTTATACCTAACTTCTTTAACAATTTGAAAGGTGAAATAAATAAAGAAACTAAAAAAATGTTGGATGAAATGCATAGGCAAAAAATAGATATGTCAAATGAAGTTTATGTAATTAATTGTGGTGGTTATATTGGAGAAAGTACAAAATCTGAAATTGAATATGCCAAGGCAAATGGCAAGATGATTTCTTATTTAGAAGATATCAGCTAAATAATTATTTTTATTGCTCAAATACTTAATTACCCAGTATATGTGTATATAAAAAATAATAACAATTAAACCTTAAAATTCATATATTATAATAAAATATATGAAAGGAAGAACATTATGAATAATAATTATTTTAATGGTAAATACGATAATTATATGAATAATTATTATAATCGCTACCATAGTACGAATGCAAATTTAATAAGAGATTATGGACCAGAACCTTTTGTAGTTAACATAGATGAAATAACCAAGTTAAATAATACATTTAGAACAGCACTATGGACAGGAGAACATTTACAACTTACATTAATGAGTATACCAGTAGGAGAAAGTATCGGATTAGAAATTCATCCAGATATAGATCAATTTTTAAGACTCGAACAAGGAGAAGGATTAGTACAAATGGGAAAAGATAAAAACAATCTAAGTTTCCAAAGGAGAGTATCTAATAATTGGGCTTTTATAGTACCCGCTGGTACATGGCACAACTTAATTAATATAGGAAATATACCAATTAAATTATATTCTATTTATGCACCACCAAAGCATTCAAGAGGAACCGTGCATTTGACCAAAGCAGATGCAGAGCATGAATAGAGATATAAATTGTAGAGTGAAATATATGTAGGCAAAAATCTGCCTACATTTTTTTTATTTTGTAGCAAATGCTGAGATACAATAATTAATATTGAACAATTATATCATTTGTGATATTATAAAAATTAAATAAATAGTAAATTGAAATGATACAAACTCGCGAAGTTTGCAATGACTATATAGAGAAAATTGTAGGGGAGGATATTTATGGATAATTATGAATTAGCACCAGATGAAGTAATTCTATTTGATGACGATGTATCACGTGATGATTTTAATGAAAGACTACATCTAACTTTAACCTCAAAGAAAATGATATTTGAGCAGACTATAACTAAAGGTTTTTTTAAGCCTCAAACTGAAACAAAACTTATTGATACTATTATGTTGGATAGCATCAAGATTTATAATGGAAGTGTACAAGTTCAGACAAAAAGGTCTGATGTATATATACAAACTACTGAAAATAACTTTATTATCATGTTTGATAGCAAAATAGAAGCGATGAAATTTACAAATAAGATTATTGACACACTTACAGGGACAACTATGTCAAAACGTGGGGCTGATAAAGTTAGAGATATGATGAGTACTGTTGATGATGTTCTAGGATTTGATACAAGAGATACAATTAAAGGCGTTTTAGAAAATGGCATTGCAGGAACACTTTTAAGAGGTATTAAAAAAACAAAAAAATAACTATAATTTAAACGAAATTTACCAACTACAAGAAGAAAAGATAATTAACTGAAAACTTGTGATATAATTAGCACAATAAATAGTAATTTTTTTGAACAATTAAAATTAATAAGAATAGGCTTAAAAAGTGAACTATTACAAAATGGATTATGAAAGCAAGTGATTGACATTATAAAAGCATCAGCCAGAGGAGAGTATGATGAGGCATTAGTGCTTGCTAGAAAACATTTAGAAAGTATAAGTAAAGAAGAAAAGAATGCAGAGGAAGCAATAGAAATTGTAGAAAATAATCTTTTAAAAGAAATTCTAGAAAATCCTAAAACATATACAAGAAAACAACTTGCCGACTATTTAGAATTGACAATAGATACATTAAGAAATTGGGAATTAAATGGTCTTTTAAGAATAAAAAGGAAAGAAAATGGTTATAGAGTATATAATGAAGATGATATAAAAAGAATAAAAATTATTCTTTCGCTTAGGTGTGCAAATTTTTCTTTATCAGCAATATTAAGACTTTTAAGTAATTTAGATCATGATAATAATGTAGATATAAAACATATAATTGATACACCAAAAGAGAATGAAGATATTGTTTCTGTATGTGATAAACTATTGACTTCATTAGAAGATGCAAAAGATGAATGCAATAAAATGATTATTCAAATAAAAAAGATGAAAAAAATAAACATTATGATACAATAAGAAAAAATTATATAAGGAGGTATTTTTTGAGGAAAATTAATATAGGTGTATTGGAGCTCGTATTTAATTTGTAATAACAAATTGATAGGAGGAGATAAAATGAAATATGAAAAAACTTTAAAATACAATACAGATTTAATCAATCAAAAAATTATGGGACCAAACCCACTAAAATTGGAAGAAGAACTTATGAAAGACAATAAAATAAAAACAGGCTCAGTTGTTATGGATTTAGGCAGTGGTCAAGGTATTACATCAATTTTTTTAGCAAAAGAGTATGGATTTAAGGTATATGCAACTGACCTTTGGAGTGATGCAGAAGAAAATAAAAAATTCTTTGCCAAAATGGGATTAACAGGAGAGCAAATTATTCCAGTAAAAGCAGATGCAACAGATTTAAAATATGAAAAAGAATTTTTTGATGCAGTTGTTAGCACAGATTCTTATAATTATTTTGGAAGAGATGAAAACTATTTAGATGAAAAACTTTTACCTTTTGTAAAGAAAGGCGGATATATTTATATTGTTGTTCCAGGAATGAAAAAAGATTGCCATAACAATATTCCAAAAGAATTATTGTTATCTTGGACTCCAGAACAATTAGATTATATTCATGATATAGAATATTGGAGAAATATTATTTCAAACTCAAAGAAAAGTGAAATTGTTTCGATTTATGAAATGGAACGTAATGAAGAACGTTGGAATGATTGGATAAAATGTGATAATGAATATTCTAAAAATGATAAAAAAGCTATTGAAGCAGGAGCATGCAAATACTTAAATTTTATTGCAATTGTTTTAAAGAAAAAATAAGTTTTATTGAGAGGGTAATTGTTGCCCTCTTTTAATAAAAGCTATTTCTAATCCGCTAGAAGATTTGGATAAAAGGATTAAGGGAAAATCTGAACGACAAAAATTAATATGAAAGTGTAATAATTACATAAATGTAGAAAATAGATAAGAAAGGCTTTTTTATGGAAAAAAATATTCTTGAAATTCAAAATTTAACAAAATATTATGGCAAAATAAAAGGTGTAGAAAACTTGTCTCTAAAACTAGAAGAAGGAGAAATATTTGGTTTTATTGGACCAAACGGAGCAGGGAAATCTACAACAATTCGTTCTATTATGAATTTAATAAATAAAACTAGTGGAAAAGTTTTAGTAGAAAATAAAGAATTTAATAAAGATTCTATAGAAATAAAAGAGAAAATAGGGTATTTGCCAAGTGAGATTTATTTATATGATGATTTAACAGTGAAAGAAATGCTAGACTATCACGAAAGTTTTTACAAAAAAGACATTCATAAAAGAAGAACAGAATTAGTAAAAAGACTTGAATTAGATGAAAAAAAGAAAATAGAAGATGTATCATTAGGAAATTTAAAAAAATTAGGAATTATATTAGCATTTATGCATGAACCTAAAATATTAATTTTGGATGAGCCGACAAGCGGACTTGATCCAATTATGCAAAATGTATTTTATGATTTATTAAAGGAAGAAAAATCGAAGGGAAATACTATATTTTACTCAACACATATTTTAAGTGAAGTATCTAAAATTTGTGATAGAGTAGGCATTATTAGAAATGGTGAGCTTATAAAAGTCGAAAAAATAGAGAATCTATCTAATAAAAGTTTAACATTTGTTACAATAACATCAGAACAAGTCCAAGAAATTGTAAAAGATTTAAAAGTAAATATTGTATCAGAAGATGGAAATACTATTAAATTTGGAAACAATTTGCAACATGATGAACTAATAAAGAAACTTTCAAAATATAAAATTGATAGAATTTTAATAGAAGAGGCAACACTTGAAGATATGTTTTTACATTACTATAAATAGGGGGAATAAAGTATGTTTATAAGAGAATTGAAAATAAATTTAAAAAGTTTTATTATATGGACATTTATTTTAATAGGATTATTTCTAGTAGTATTTTTAGTTTATCCATCTATCGTAAATAGTGAAAATATGGAGATGATTGATGAAATGATGAAAATGTTCCCAGAAGAAATGCTAAAAGCATTTAACATGGACATTTCAACCATAGATTCAGCTTTTGGCTGGCTTAAAACAGAAGGATTTGTATTTGTACTTTTAATAACAGGAATTTATAGTGGAATTCTAGGATCAAATATTTTATTAAAAGAAGAAAATGATAAAACAATTGAATATCTAAATAGTGTGCCGGTAACAAGAAAAAATATAGTATTAAACAAAATACTTTGTGGACTTTTATATATTATTTTAATGATAGCAATAATTGGAATATTTAATTTTATAGGATTAAGTTTAAGTGGAGACTTTGATAGAAAATCATATATATTATTAAGTATAACACCGATATTTTCATCAATAGTTATATTTGCAGTATGTTTATTTTTATCAACATTTACACACAAAACAAAGAAAACACTTGGAATAAGTTTAGGAATAGTATTTGCAAGCTATTTTCTAAATGTTATATCAGAAATTGGAGAAAGTACAGAATTCTTAAAATACATATCAATCTTTACACTTGCTGATATACGAAATGTAATTGTAAATGTAGCTATTAATCCACTCATGATTGTATTAGCAATAGGAATTACAACAATATTTATGATTTTGACTATAGTTCGTTATGAAAAAAAAGAACTTGTATAAATTACTTTTATTTAATATTTTAGAGAAAAGTACAAAATAAGAAGAAATAGCAAATAAAAATTAAAAGAATCATAGATTTCAGTATAAGTCTATGATTTTTTTTATCTTTATGATATTATACTAAATATAAAATAGTAAGTTGTCGCTATGATGAAAATATAAAGTGAAAGGTCAAAATGGTGGTAAAAATGAGTAAGAATAAGAAAGTAATTATTGGAATTTTGATTGCAGTATTGATTGTAGCTATTGGAGTAGTAGTTGTATATAAGTTAATTGAAAATAGTGTTACAAACAGAGCAGATTTTAATTTTAAAGTTGAAAATATTAGTTCTAATCCCGTTAATACTGTAAATCATGAACAAAATGAGCATTCATTTTTCGGTAAAGTTATTGAATCTACTGCTAGTTATATTATAGTAGAGCCAAATGAAGATGAAGATATACGAAAGTCATCAGATAAAATTAGTATAAGTTTAGGAGAATACAATGATGCAATTTATGAAGTAGGAACAAATGTAAAAATAACTTATGATGGTACTATAATGGAAAGTTACCCAGCACAAGTTAAAGTAACAAAGATTGAAGTAAAATCTACTGAAAACTTTGAAATAATTTTTAAAGATAGACAACCAATCGACAGCTATAATAAAGTTTATGTTATACTAGATAAATCAGAAACAAACAAATATGATTACACTATATATGCGTATGATGGAAGTGTAAATATTAGAATTGATGGTAAAGAATATTCTTTAAAAGAGGCTCTATTAGAAAATAAAATAACAATGGAAGAAATTATAGCAAAAGCTAACAAGGACTTTCCTGATGCAGTATCTTATGATGATGGTGGGAGTATAGAATATCATTATGAAAATTATACAATTATTAAATGTCATAGATTAGATGGAAATAGAGATGTGTATATTGGAACAAAAGAAATGACATTAAATGATGTTATATAAAATCAACTCGAGAAATTACAATATTACGATACATAATATGAAAATATAATAAAAATAAAGAAAAGGAAAACAAATAATGAAAATAATTTATGAAAGTAATGCAGGTCATACTGAAAAATATGCAAATATGTTAGCAGAAAAATTAAATTTGGAAAGCATTCCTTTAAAACAATATAAAATAGATAGTGAACCTATTATTTTCCTTGGTTGGATATTTGCAAACAATATACAAGGTTACAAAAAAGTAAGAGATAAAGCAAATATAAAATGCACAATTGCAGTTGGAATGACACCAACTGCCAAACAAAATAATAACGAAATTATCAAAATAAATAATATTAATGAAAAGTTTTTATATTTGCAAGGTGGAGTAGATTATACAAAACTAAAAGGAATAAAAAAATTTATGTTAAAGATGGTAGTTGAATCAGTTATAAAAGAAAATAAGCCAGAAGATAAAGAATTAATAGATATATTTTTAAATGGCGGAAATTGTGTGAAAGAAGAAAACTTAAGTGAAATTGTAGAATATTTAACAATGTAAAAATATAAATTTTAAAAGACTAATTAAATAATAAATAATAATTTGAAAGTGAGCTGAATTATGAATAATATTGAAAAAATAATTAAAGAAACAAATGAATCTAATCAAGAAAAAGTAAATTGGACTAAAGCTTGGAGTACCAAATATCCAATATTGAAACAATATCAAAAAGAAGTAGATATAAAAAAGTATTCAACTGAGATTAGAAAACTATTAAATTTTATTCAAAATGATTATAGTTATTCTGATGAAGATGCAATGCTCGTATTAAAAGACATACTAGCACATGAGTATCTAGATAATAAGAAAAAGAAATAGTAATTTGAAGTTTTAAGGTTGAATACTTGAAAATAATAAAATTTAATTAGTGTATAGAAAAGATAGAAGGATATGTTTTATTCGCGAAAAAAACATATCCTATAATAGAAAGTAAGTAAGGAGGTTGAAAATGAAACGATGAAAAGTTTTTTGAAAGTGTTGTTAATTGTATTTGGAGTAATTGTAGCATTTATAATAGTTAGAGCAATAATAATCACAGTTTTATAAAATATGAGGGGGATTTATTTATGGAAGATAAAAAAATAGTAGAAAAAGATGTAAAAAGTGAAGAAAATTTTAACAATGATGATAAAGTAGTTAAGAACAAAAAAAGTTTAATATGTTTTATAAGTTATTTAAGGACAACTAAATCAAAATTAATATTTATTGTTGTATTAATTATAATTATAGCATTAATAGTAGTTGGAGCTAAAACTATCAATAAAAAAGAATCAGCTGATTTTACATACTTAAATCAGTTGCTTGAAAAATCAAGTGAATTAACATCAGCAAAATTAAAAATTACAGGTATAGAAGAATATAAAGATGCTGGAACAATGATAATTAATAGATCTGACTTTACAATGGTATATACTGCAACAATTAGAGCAGGAGTTGAACTTAAGGAAGTAAAGGTCGAACCCAATAATATTACAAAAGAAATTATAATAACTATGCCCAAAGCCAAAGTTTTTGATTGTCATGTAAATCAAGAAGACATTAAATATTTTGATGAAAAATTTGCTTTATTTAATGTTGATTCGAAGGAAGATGTAAATAAAGCCTGTGCTTTAGCAGAACAAGATGGAATAAAAGAAGCAGAACAAACAGGAATATTAGAATTTGCAGAAACTGAGGCTGAATATGTAATTAAAGATATTCTTACTCCTGCACTTCCAAAAGATTATAAACTTACTATTAAAAAATAATATATAAAAAAACAAATTACAATTTGTTGAGTTGCTAACTATTATAAAGAAATTATAATTTTAGCTATATATTATAAATAAAAAGGAGCTGATTAGAAAATATACCACGAGAACTTACAATCGCTGAAGCAATAAAAAGAGATTATTTTGTATATGATTGTGTAGAAGATAAAGTCTATAATGAAGAATTCACAGTTCAAGCCCATACAAAAGATAAAAAGAATTGGTAGGAGTAGAAAGTTATGAACAAATAAAAACAAGGGAAATACTATTAAAAACAAGTATTTCCCTTTCTCTTTACTATACTTACTATACCACCAAATCGCAAAAAAATTCAAGACTGTTATTTTCTTTACGGCTTTGTATGTATATTTTTTATAAAATATTAAAAAACTATATACAAATAATGTATTGAGTGATACAATACTGCCAGATACAAAAAGAGAGGAGATAACAATGCCAACAAAAATTAAAATCTCAAAAGACATGATATTAGATGCTGCGTTTGAAATTGTAAGACAAGATGGTATGGAAAAATTAAGCAATAGAGAATTAGCAAACAAGTTAAAATGTTCAATTAGACCAATATATTATCAATTTGAAAATGTAGAAGAAATGCAGAAAGAATTATATAAAAAAATAGAACAATATTTTTATAAATTTTTATTAGATAATATGATAGAAGGAATACCACAATATAAACAAGTTGGAATGAATTATATAAAATTTGCTCAAAAAGAGAAAAAATTATTTCAAACTTTATTTATGACTGATACAGGTTTACCACCTGATGTGTTTGTTGCAAAAGATGGAGACGATTACAAGGAAATTGAAAAATTGATAAAGATAAGCGCAGATTTAAAAGAAGAAGATATAAAGGATTTTCATACAAAAATGTGGATCTTCTGTCATGGAATTGCGACATTAGTAGCAAATGGCACTATTAAATTAACAGATAACCAAATACAAGATTTACTATATTATGAATTTCAAGCATTAATGTTATTAGAAGAAAATCCAAACAATAAATGGGTATTAAATAAAAAGGGGGAAGATAAATAATGAAAAAATTTGGAAATGTATTATGGGGAATAGTTTTAATTATTATTGGTTTAATAATAGGAGGCAATGCACTTGGAATAACGAATATTAATATATTTTTTGATGGATGGTGGACATTGTTCATTATCATACCATGCTTTATAGGACTATTTAAAGAGAATGAAAAAACAGGAAATATAATAGGACTATTAATTGGAGTAGCATTACTTTTAGGATGCCAAAATATTTTGGATTTTGATTTAATATGGAAATTAGCATTTCCAACAATTTTAGTCATAATTGGATTATCAATCATTTTTAAAGATGCTCTTGGTGGAAAAGTAAGTAGTGAAATTAAAAAATTAAATGAAAAAAGAAGCGGAGAGAATAGTTACTGTGCAACATTTGCAGGACAAAATGTAAATTTTGATGGTGAAAAATTTACAGGAGCAGATTTAACAGCAGTATTTGGTGGAGTTAAATGTGATTTAAGAAATGCAATTATAGATTCCGACGTAGTTATTAATGCAAGTAGTACATTTGGAGGAATTGAAATATATGTGCCATCAAATGTAAAAATAAAAATTAAATCAATGCCTATATTTGGTGGGGTAGAAAATAAAGCAAATACAAAAGTAGATGAAAATAGCCATACAATTTATATAAATAGTACAGCAGTATTTGGAGGTGTTGAAATAAAATGACAACAGCACAAAAAGTTATTAAATACATAGCAGCAGTTTTTGCTGTATATCTAATTATTACAATAATATCAGCAATATTAAATGGTGGTTATGCTTTATTAAATACATTTGGCTTAATTCATAAAAAAGAGAATATGGCAACAGAAGATTTAAAAGTAATATCAAGTGAAATAAAAGAAGTATCAACATTACAAATAGATTTAGCTTTTACTAATTTATATATAAAAATAGGCAATGATTTTAAAGTTGAAACTAATAATTCAAAAATTACCTTTACAAATGATAATGGTAATGTAAAGATAAAAGAGGAAAATCTAAATTGGTTAAACGATAATAATGAAAGTAATTTAATTATTTATATTCCAGAAGATATGATAGCCATAGATGAAACAGAGATAGAAACAGGAGCCGGAAAAATAAACATAGAAAAATTAAATACACAAAGTTTATATCTTGAATTAGGTGCTGGAGATGTACATATAGAAAATGTTGTGGCAACTGTGGAAACAAAGGTTGATGGAGGAGTTGGTAAAACAGAACTAAAATCTTGTGAAATAAATAATTTAAAAGCAAATCTTGGAATGGGAGAATTTGTTTTTAGTGGTAAATTAACAGGAAAAAGTGAAATAGATTCTGGAGTTGGAGCGATTCGTATAAAATTAATGGATGATAAGAAAAATTATACAATTAATGTAAGTAAAGGCCTAGGTAATGCTATACTGGATGGACAAAAACTTGAAACGGATAGAGTGTATGGAACTGGTGAAAACTATTTAGATATAGATGGTGGAGTAGGAGAAATAAAAATAGATTTTAAGGAGGAATAAAAATGGAAAATAAAATATGTCAAAGTTGTGGAATGCCTATAACTTCAAATGAACAATTAGGTATAAATAAAGATGGTAGTATTAATATGGATTATTGTAAATATTGTTATAAAAATGGTGAATTTATAGATAAAGTTACAATGGAAGAATATATAGAAATGTGTTCTAAATATGGTTCACAGGCAGGAATGACTAATGATGAAATGAAAGAACATTGCGAAAAACTATTTCCTACTTTAAAAAGATGGAAAGATAATTAAAAAGATAAGTATTTTATCATAAAAAAGACAGTAAAAGATGCCTTGGATACAATAATGAAAAAATCAATAAATAATGAGGAAAAATAAGGTAAAGGGCAGATTGATTAATCTGCTTTTTTTGATTGATAATAAATTATTTTTATGATATTATAATAATCAATATTTGAGGAGGCACATCTACGATGAAGATTATAAAGTTTCTAATAAAAACATTAATTTTAATAGTCATTTTATGGATTATAATGTTTAATATTGATTTTATTAGATGTGAAAATTTAAAAAAGCCTATATTTGCAATATTAAAGCTGCATACAGACATTGCACGAACAGATGACAGTAATGATTGGGAATATTATTGTTTAGGATATAGAGTAAATTTTCATGAAAAACGGTAATCAGGTAACTTGGATAGAAATGTTCATATTCAATAAAAAAATAGTGCAAAAAAGATTACAAACAACTGGAACTTCTATAAATAATAATGCTGATAATTTTGAAGAAAAGTCTTATGAAAATATAGAAGGAATAAAAATTACATCGAATATATCAATTTAAAAGGGTGATCCTTTTTAATGAATAATATTGCAATCTAATTAATCAAAAAATTAACTAAAGAAAGGGGATTTTAATTATGGAAAAGAATAAAGAAGGAGTAAAAGTATTTTCAAAAATTGGAAAAGCAGTCTTGTGGATTTTGATTGTATTTATAGTTCTATACATTATAAATATAATTAGAAATGTTATTATTTTATCTGATATATTAGCAAAAGAGTCTATAATATTATCATCAAATAATATATATTATGAAACAACTAGTGATACAGGTATGGAGTCGAAATTTTATAAAAAAGATGAAATAGAAATGTTTGACACAAAAGTAAATGAAAATAGAATTATTAAATGGAGAAATATTAATACAAATGAAGGAATAATTATTTCGCCAAATTCAAAAGTAGCGTATAATGTAAAAGCAGATGAAATAGTGGGTTTTAATATACCTTTGCTTGTACATTCAATAAATGAAATAGGAGAATATAAAATATACGCAACATTATCTTCAATAATATATACAGATAAAAATTGTTATGTAATTATGATGGGGTGCAACAACAAGACATGGGTTAATAAAGAAACAGGAGAAGTGTTAAAAAGGCAAGACGGAATAATAAAAAGTGAAAATAACAAAGCCAATCCAGCTATGATATATTATAACAATTGGAAAATTAATGAATTAACAGAGGAAGACATGGCAAAACCAGACATTTCTAGTTTTGAAATTAGGCAGTAAAAAGATACTAATAGAAAAACTTAAAGGAGGGATATTTATGTGTACAGCAGCAACTTATAAGACAAAAGACTTTTACTTTGGACGTACATTAGATTACGAATTTTCTTATGGGGATGAGGTTACTATAACTCCGCGTAATTTCCCATTTCATTTTAGAAAACAAGGAAATTTAAATACTCATTATGCAATAATTGGTATGGCACATGTAATTGATAATTGCCCATTGTATTATGATGCTATAAATGAAAAGGGCCTGGGCATGGCAGGACTAAATTTTGTTGGTAATGCGGTTTATAGAGAACAAGAGGAAGGAAAAGATAATGTAGCACAATTTGAATTTATCCCCTGGATTCTTAGTCAATGTGCCACAGTAAAAGAAGCAAGAAGATTTGTTGAAAAAATAAATTTATTAAATACACCATTTAATGAAAAGCTACCAGTAGCTCAATTACATTGGATTATTTCAGATAGAGAAGAGTCTATAACAATTGAATCAGTAAAAGAAGGGATTAATATATATGAAAATCCAGTAGGGATTTTAACTAATAATCCACCTTTTGATAAGCAAATGTTTAACTTAAATAATTATATGCATTTGTCTGCAAAATCTCCAGAGAACAATTTTTCAAAAGATTTAAATTTAACAACATATAGTCGTGGAATGGGAGCAATAGGTCTTCCAGGAGATTTATCATCACAATCTCGATTTGTGAGAGTTGCATTCACAAAAATGAATTCATTTTCTGGAGATGGAGAGATGGAAAGTGTTAGTCAATTCTTCCATATTCTTAATTCAGTTGATCAACAAAGAGGATGTTGTGAACTGGATGATGGCAAATATGAAATAACGCTTTATACATCTTGCTGTAATACCGATAAAGGAATCTACTATTATACGACTTATAATAATCATCAAATTACAGCAGTGGATATGCATAAAGAAAATTTAGAAGGAAATGAACTTGTATGTTATCCTCTAATAACAGAAGAACAAATAAAAACACAAAATTAAAAAACTTGAGAAAAAAGGAGAAGAATATGGGAAAGCATGCGATAATTGTTATTAAAAACAAAGAAAATGAATATTTACAATATTTTGATGATAAATGGAATAGTTATTTATTCTTAAATTGTAAGATGGAAAACAAAGACGATGTAAAATCTATTATAAATGAAGTAAGAAAATGTTTTGCTGTAAGTGATGAGTCTATTAAGTGCTCATTTGTAGGAGAAAAAACGCATAAAAAATTCTCGGAAAAAGATAAGATTGAAAAAGAATATACTCACTATTTTTATATAGTAGACTTATTGGAACCAATAGAGAAGTTCAGTAAAAATGAATTCGAAAGTTTAGATAGACAATATAAATGGTTTGCATATGATGAACTATTACAAGATGAAAGAATTCAGAAAGTAAACAATGATATCGTTAGATATATAAAAGAATTTAACATATAAAATTAAATTAATAAAAAATACTTGACAGTATAATAAACCCGATGTAAAATGGTGCTTGTCGATTATAGAGAGAACCTGTAACATTCCGAACCAGAAGTCAAACTCTATTTTATAGGATTATATGATTTATATAAGCTATAAAACAAGTAACAGACTGCAAGTGATGGGAAATAAAATCATATAATACCAAACATAAGTGTATACTTTATGTTTGGTATTTTTTCCGTGACAAAAATTTGGGAAAGGAGGATAGGGCTAAAAATAGTAATAATTATCATTTCGAAATTTAAAGTTTATTTCTAAAAAAGAAAGGAGTAATTTAATGATTGAATTAGAACATATTACTAAAACGTACAAAGTAACGAAAAGGAATGCAGGTCTACAAAATGCAGTTAAAAGTTATTTTAAAAGAGAATACACAGAAGTTAAAGCATTAGATGACATATCTTTTAAAATAAACGAAGGAGAAATGGTTGGATATATTGGACCAAATGGAGCACGGAAAATCAACTACTATTAAGATTATGTGTGGAATACTAACGCCAGATTCGGGAAAGTGCGAAATAAATGGATTTGTGCCATATGAAGATAGGCAAAGATATGTAAAAGATATTGGAGTTGTTTTTGGAAACAGATCTGCCTTATGGTGGGATGTTCCGGTGGAGGATTCTTTTGAATTATTAAAGGATATATATGATATTCCTGATGCAAAGTATAAAAAGCAAAAAGAGATGTTAACGGATATGCTTAATATACGAGAGATAATAAAGACTCCAACAAGGCAGTTAAGCTTAGGACAGAGAATGAGGTGCGAAATTGCAGCTGCATTTCTACATGATCCCAAGATAGTGTTTCTAGATGAACCGACAATTGGACTTGACAGCACATCTAAAATAGCAGTGAGAGACTTCATAAAGAAAATTAACAAAGAAAAAAATACTACAATAATTCTTACAACTCATGATACGGGTGATATAGAAGCATTAACGAAAAGAATTATTTTAATAGGAAAAGGAAGACTTTTGTTAGACGGAAGTCTTAACAGCTTAACAAAAAGATATAGTAAAAAAATAATAAATGTAAAATATGAAGGAAAACTAAAAGTTTTACCTTTGGGAATGAGTTTAGTGGAAGAAAATCAAAATGAATTAAAAATAGAAATTGATGAAAATAAAATTCATTTGGTAGATGCTATAATATTTTTGAGTAATAGTATAAAAATATCAGATTTAGAAGTGAACAATACTGCAATAGATGATGTAGTAGCGAATCTGTATAGGGAATATCAAATTTAAATCTTAATTATAAAAAATTAATATGAAAGGAGATATTCTTTATGAAAAATAATTTAGTTGATACAAAAGAGTTGGTCCTAGTACATAAAAATAATAAATTTCAAAATATAATTAGAATAATCAAAATATATTTATCCTATTTTAAAATAAAGTTTTTAAATGAAATTCAATATAAAATTGCTGCTATAGCTGGAGTACTAACACAATTCGCTTGGGGCGGCATGTATATAATGCTATATACAGCATTTTTAAAAGGTAGCAATGCAAGTGATTATACAATACCTCAAATGTGCACTTATATATGGTTACAACAAGCATTTTACTGCTTATTTAATGTATGGTCATTAGATAATGACATTCTGGAGGAATGTAGGACAGGGAATATTTCAATGGAACTAATTAGGCCAATAGATTTATATTCAATATGGCATGCAAAAACATTAGGAAGAAAAGTGGCAATGATGTCCTTAAGAGCTATACCAATACTAGTATTCTGCAGTATGCCATTTATGGCTCAATACAGACTAATGGCACCTGTAAGCATTGGAGCACTAATAGCTTCTATTATTACATTATTTTTAACTGTAGCTTTAATACTAGCATATGTAATGATAATGTATGTATGCATAATGAAAACAATGGTTTCTCAAGGTTTACGAACAACTTTTGATTTAATTATGCAATTTTGTTCAGGTGGATTAATACCAATTCCATTTATGCCAGAAGTGGTGGTCAATATATTAAAGCTCACACCTTTTTATTATATGCAAAATGTTACATTTAATATATATAATGGGTATATATCTAATCCTACCGAAATATTACAAATAATTATAGTACAGATGGTGTGGCTAGGAGTATTTACTTTTGTTGGAAAGAAAATAATGAATAATCAACTTTCTAAAGTTGTTGTACAAGGAGGATAATGGAAATGAGCTTATACTTAAAATATCTTTCTATGCATTTAAAAGCTTCATTAGAATATAAGAAAGCATTTATATTATCATTAATATCTAAAATGGCAACATCATTATTTTCTGTTGTATCAATAATATTTTTATTTGATAAATTTGGTAATATAGATGGATATACATTTGAAAATGTGTTAATATGTTTTTCAGTATCATATTTAGGTTTCTCGACAGCAGAATGTTTTTTTAGGGCTTTTGACCATTTTGACAGAATGATTGGAAATGGTGAGTTTGATAGAATGTTAGTAAGACCTAAAAATTTAGTATTACAAGTGCTAGGAAGTGAGATTGAATTTAATAGGATCGGTAGAACTATAGTAGCACTCATAATATTTATTACTGTCTTAGTAAGACAACCAGAATTATTAAAACTGGACAGGCTATTTACTCTTATATTAATGATGGTAGGAACGATTATTATTTATGCAGCATTATTTATATTAAAAGCTGGAATCACTTTTTTTACAACTCAAAGCTTAGAAATAATGAATATATTTACTGATGGAGTAAGAGAACTGGCACAATACCCGCTAAGCGTATATCATAAATGGGTACAAAACTTTTTTACTTATATTTTACCTATTGCATTAGTAAATTATTTTCCTCTTTTATATGTAATAGGAAAAACTAACAATAAATTTTACATGTTTTTACCAACAATGTCAGTACTATTCGTAATACCGTGTTATATTGTTTGGAAAATAGGATTAAAAAAATATAGATCTACTGGTTCGTAATATATGCATTATATCTGAATATAAATTATAATAACAAAAGGAGAAATATATGGGAACAATAGAAATATTACTAATAAGTGTAGGATTAGCAATGGATGCTTTTGCAGTATCAGTATGCAAGGGGTTATCAATGAAGAAAATGAATTGGAAAAAAGCTATAATTATAGGACTATATTTTGGCATATTCCAAGCATCAATGCCAGTCTTAGGATATTTTCTAGGTACTACATTTGAACAATTTATAACGAATATAGATCATTGGATAGCTTTTGTTTTACTATCAGCGATAGGTGGTAATATGATAAAAGAATCGTTTGATCAAGAATCAGAAAATTGTAACGATAATGTTGATGTAAAAACAATGGTAATATTAGCAATAGCAACAAGTATTGACGCTCTAGCAGTTGGAATTACATTTGCTTGCTTAAGGATAAATATTGTATTACCAGTAATATCAATAGGAATTATAACATTTATTTTATCAGTAATAGGCGTAAAAATTGGAAACAAATTCGGTGATAAATATGAAAACAAGGCCGAATTCATAGGGGGATTAATTTTAATATTATTAGGAATTAAAATATTATTAGAGCATCTTGGAATAATAAATTTCTAAATATCGCAATTTCTTATTGCCAATATATAATTGGAAGATGTTTGCTTTTATCAATTTGATAAAAACAAACACTTTTTTTATTCATTGCAAGATTGTAGTTATTCTAAAAGTTTATTAAAGAAATTTTCGGTAGATATACCATATTTTCTATTGTTCCTTTTTAATGAATATAAGCATTCAGGATCTTTGGTAATGTAATTAACTCCGACTTGTGCATGAAAGACTTGCCTTAAAGCCTAAGCTTTTTATAATTAGAATGGATTCTTTAGAGATAGCACCAAAAGGATAAGTAAAAGTATTAGGAATATAGCCGTTGCAATTTTCTTTAAATTCATTTTGCAACTTAGTAATGTCATTAGTAAGAAGTGTAGTATATCTATCTAAAGACTCTGAAGAAATTTTCTTACAACCTTTTCTATCATTTTTAATAGAATGAAAATTATATGTGTGGTTCTGAAATTCTATACAGCCATCAGTAATTAACTCATTAATGTCTTTCCAGCGTAGGTGACCATAATTTAGATTGGCTTCGTCAACCTCTGAAAAATTATCTGTATATTGACCGACAATAGAAATAACAGCTTTCATATTATATTTGTGTAGAAGCGGAACAGCATAGCTTAGATTATTGTAGTATCCATCATCAAATGTAATTATAATTGGCTTTTCGGGAAGGGGATAGTCATTATAAACATAACCTATTAAATCAGTCATTGTAATGGTGCTATATCCTTTGCTTTGGATATATTTTAAGTCATTCTCCAATGTATCTGGGTGTACTATATAGTTACCACTTTTGGATTTGAGAACACTGTGATACATAATAATAGGCAATTTAATTCCATCTTCACTTTTAGCAAATGAAAATGAATATGCAAAACAAACAGATACAATAATAATAGATATTACTACTAAAGTAATTTTATAATTTAATTTGAAAACTTTAAAATTTATCATAATATAATATATGAATAAACAATAATTTTATTGATAAAAACAGAATAAAACATGTGAATATTATAAAAAAACTTGCAATATTAATGTATTAAGTATATAATGATTAACGAATTAGGAGATATAACTATATTTCCTTAATAACGCTCTTTTTATTAAGGGAGAAAGTATTATGAAAAAATTTTTTAAAACTTACAAGTCAGTTATTATACTTTTAGCTGCAATAATAATTGGCGCTATCGTAGGAGTAGTATTCAAAGAAAAAGCAGCTGTCTTAAGCCCATTTGGGGATATCTTCTTAAATTTAATGTTCGTTGTAATCGTACCATTAATATTCTTAAGTATCTCAACATCAATAGCTAAAATGAAACAACCTAAGAGATTGGGTAAAATTATGATAACAATAGTTGCAATGTTTGTTGTTACATCTTTAGTAGCAGTTTTAATTGGATTAGCAGTGGCATATCCAGTAAAACTAGTAAATGCAGAAGACGGAGAAATGATTAGAGCTTCATTAGAGGAAGAAAGTGTAGATGAAAGTTCTGAATCTGAAGAGGAAGAACAGACAATACTAGAAAGAACAGTAAGTGCTATTACTGTAAATGATTTCTCAAAACTACTATCAAAAAGTAATATAATAGCTATAATAGTATTCTCTATATTATTTGGAATAGCTATGAATATGGCAGGAGAAAAAGCAAAGCCAGTAGAAGATTTTCTAAATTCTGCATATGAAATTATTATGAAACTAATAAATATAATAATGTACTATGCACCAATAGGACTTGGATGCTACTTTGCATCTTTAGTTGGAACCTTTGGAGGCTCAATAGCTGTTGGATATGCAAGAACATTCGCAATATATTTAGTTGTCGCAATATTATTTTACATAATTGTTTATACACTATATGCATTTATAGCAGGAGGAAAAAGAGGAGTTGTTGCATTCTGGAAAAATATTATTCCTGCAACAGTCACAGCATTAGGAACTTGTTCGTCTGCAGCATCAATACCAGTAAATGCAGAAGCTTCTAAGAACATAGGAGTTTCACCTGATATAGCAGAAACAATGATACCATTAGGAACTAGTTTCCACAAAGATGGTTCAATAATAGGCTCAGTATTTAAGATAATGTTCTTAGTATGCTTATTTGGAACAAATGCCGGAATAGGGCAAATTGCAATAGTGGCTCTAATAGCAAACTTATTGATTACAGCAGTTCCAATAGGTGGAGGAACAATATCAGAAATGTTAATACTAACAATGATGGGATATCCGGTTGCGGCATTACCAATACTTACAATAATTGCAACAATAATAGATGCTCCAGCTACAGTATTAAATGTAATTGGTGATACAAGTGCATCTATGCTTGCAGCAAGAATAGTTGATGGCAAAGATTGGATGGATAAAAAAGAGAAGATATCAGCTTAAAATATATTAATATGAAATAAAATACGAATAAACTTAAACGAATAAAAAGAAGATATAAATTAACGGCTAACAATAAAAGTTAGTCGTTTAATTATTTGTATGCTTCTGCCAGATATTGCACAAAAAGTTTTATTGTGATATTATATACACAAATTATATTCAAAAAATATATTATATAATAAAACAAAGAAAGGAGAGTATTGATAAATTAATTGATCAATACACATAAAGATATGTATACTGAACAAGAATTAGCACAAGCTAAAACAATATTAAAAGAAAATAAACAAGAAAATATATTAAAATTTTTAGAAAATATAGAAGATAATAAAAAAGAGAAACTAATAAAGCAAATATTAGATTTAGATTTTGAACAATTAAAAAAATTATATGAAGAAACAAAAACAGAACCAGAGATATTAGAAAAAAAGATTGAACATATTGGATATGTTGATGAATATAAGTTAACAGAGGAAAAGAAGAATAGATATACAACTTTAGGAGAAGAAGTAATAAAAAACAATCAATATGCAGTAGTAACGATGGCAGGAGGACAAGGTACTAGACTAGGGCATAAAGGACCAAAGGGTACTTTTAAAATAGATGTAAAGCCAGAACCAAAGTATTTATTTCAAATATTAGCGGAAAATCTAGAGATTGCAAATAAAAAATACAATATAACTTTACCATGGTATATAATGACAAGTACAGAAAATAATAAAGAGACAGTAAACTTTTTTGAAGAACATGGATACTTTGGATATCCAAAGGAGAGTGTTAAATTCTTCATGCAAGGAAATTTACCATTGCTATTGAAAAATGGAGATTTAATAATAGATAAAGATTATACTATCAAAGAAGCTGCAGATGGAAATGGATGCATATATAGAGCTATGGCAAAATCTGGTGTACTAGATGAAATGAAACAAAATAACATTAAATGGATATTTATAGGATCTGTTGATAATGTTCTTTTAAATATGGTTGATCCTATTTTAATTGGCTTAACAATAGAAGAAGGACATGAAGCAGCATCAAAGTCTGTTGCTAAGGCAAACCCAAAAGAGAGAGTCGGAGTATTTTGCAAGGCAAATGGAGTGCCATCTGTTATAGAATATAGTGAACTTCCAGAAGAAATGGCAGAGCAGATATATGAAGATGGTGAACTACTATTTGGTGAAGCTCATATAATGTGCAATTTATTTAGCATAGAAGCTTTAGAAAAAGTGTCTAAAATACATTTGCCATATCATGTAGCATTTAAGAAGTCAAATTATATGAATGAAAATGGTGAATTTATAGAAGTTGAAGAGCCAAATGCATATAAATTTGAAGCATTTATTTTTGATGCATTTAATTTCTTTGATGATATATCTATATTAAGGGGAAAAAGGGAAAGAGATTTTGCTCCTGTAAAAAATAAATCAGGAAATGATAGCCCAGATACTGCAAAGGAATTATATAATAACTATTGGCAAAACAAGTAAGGAGGAAAACGTACATGGAAAATTGTAAAATTGTAAATTTATATAACCTTGAGGAAACGATTGCAAAGGACTTATTAGTACAATATTCATATCCTTGGGAAGTATTACCTAATATAAGTGGATATATTTTAGAGATTGGAAAGAAACTACCAAAGGAAGAATATAATCAGATTGGTGATGATATATGGATACATAAAACAGCAAAAGTGTTTGAATCTGCATATATACATGGTCCAGTAATAATATGTAAAGATGCAGAAATAAGACATTGTGCATTTATACGTGGAAATGCCATAGTTGGAGAAGGTGCTGTTGTAGGAAACTCAACAGAGCTAAAAAATGTAATATTATTTAATAAAGTACAAGTACCTCATTATAATTATGTTGGTGATTCGATTTTAGGATATAAATCTCATATGGGAGCAGGATCAATTACTTCAAATGTAAAATCAGATAAAAAATTAGTTGTCATTAAAGATGGTGAAGACAAGATAGAAACAGGATTAAAAAAGGTAGGTGCAATGCTTGGTGATAATGTAGAAGTGGGATGTGGAAGTGTATTAAATCCAGGTACTATTATTGGAAAGAACTCTAATATATATCCTCTATCATCTGTAAGAGGCGTTGTAGCAGAAAATAGTATATATAAATGTAGAAATGAAATAGTAGAGAAACAATAAAAAATAATGTCAATATCTTAAATTTTATAAGGTATTGACATTATTTTTATTTACATTATAGATTACTGCTGGTCAGGGATAAAGTAATCAACGACTCCATAGATTAAAGCACCAATTATGGCTGCGATCCATGATATTGAGTATCCAGCTACAAAATACTGTGTTACATATAAAACTGCGACTGCTAGAATAAAGCCAACAAATCCTTTACCAAAAGCACTTGCGTGAAGCCCTGTAAATTTTACAAGTAAGAAGTCTATAACTGTTAAGACAACTGCAGCTAATGCTAATGCCCAAATATTATTTATTGTAAATCCAGGTGTAAAGAATGCTGTTATTGCAAGGATTACTGCTGAAGTTATAAATCTTAAAATTACTTGAGTAAATGTATTAGGACGAGAAGAGCTTCTGGTTTCAATATTGTTATTATCCATAATAAAAAACCTCCTATAATGTATTTAATCATATTATTGACAAAATAAATTAATTTATTCAAACAAATGAATAATTGTAAAAATAAAAGACAACAATAAATAAAAATAAAATTAAAAGAAGGAATTTTTTATGTTAGCTACTTTTACAAGATCCATCATTATATATATTATAGTTTTAATTGTAATGCGATTAATGGGAAAAAGAGAAATAGGCCAAATGCAACCATTTGAACTTGCAATTTCAATAATGATAGCAGATTTGGCTTCAATACCTATGTCAGATATTGGTATACCAATTTTTAATGGGATAATACCAATTTTAGGTTTATTAGTGATGCATTTAATAATATCGGTTCTAAATATCAAAAGTAGTAAAATTAGAGAATTTATTTGTGGTAAGCCAACAATATTAATATATCAAGGAAGAATAGACGAACAAAAAATGAAAAAGGAAAGATTCACACTAAATGAGTTAGAAGAGAAATTAAGAAGTAATAATGTTATGGATATAGGAGATGTTGAATTTGCAATATTAGAGACCAGTGGGGATATTTCTGTAATTCAGAAGCCTAATAAGAGAACGACTACTCCTGAGGATTTTAATATAATGCCTGATTATGAGGGAATTTTATACAACCTTGTTATCGATGGAAAAATAATGACAGACAATTTGAGAAAGATTGGCAAAAATTATGATTGGTTACAAAAACAAACTCAAAAGTTTCATATGATGCCAGAAGAAGCTTTTATTGTTACAATCAATGGTAAAGGCAGTATGTTTTGCCAAAAGAAGTTAACTGAAAAAGAGATGAAAATAAAAACAAAAAAAGAAGGAGATTTCTAACATGCAAAAAGAGATTATTATCGTAATAGTAATTGTAATTATAATAATTTCAGCAGATGTACTAACTCAAAAATATACAGCAAATAGCTTTACAGATATAAATAATCAATTAGATGAAATAAGAATAATTGGAAAAGAATTAGAAGAAATCGAAAAATTAGAAAACAACAGTTTAGAATCTCAGGAAAAAAAGAAAGTGCTAGAAGAAAAAATAGACAATATGCAAGATGATTGGAGAAAGATTAATAAAAGGACAGCATTTTATATAGAACATGATGAACTAGAAAAAGTGAATGCATCGATGACAAAATTTAGAAGTTATTTCGAATTAGAAGAATATACTGAGGCAATCCCCGAATTAGAGGATTGCAAATATATTTTGAATCATATAAAAGAAAAAGAATCTATGCAATTTATAAATTTATTCTAAATTTTACTTTTATTAGTAATCATTCTATTAGTTAAAAGATTTATATAATATTTTTTAAAAGATAATAAAGCACTTATCTTGTCTGTGAAGGTTATGACAAAACTTTCTTTAAATTTTGGAAAACTAAAGAAAGTAACTGGCCACATGTGTTTTAAAATTATATCTTTTTCTTTTTCGTTTAGATTTGTAATGCCACTTGCATTTTTTAAAGCTATTTGAGGATGTATAAAAGCGTGAAAATGCTTTAAATGTAATAGCTTTTTAGAATTTCTCCAATCATATAGAAATAAATCGTGTAACATGCCTGCTCTAGCAGCAGATACATAATCCAAATGATGCTTTTTACAAAATAAATATGACAAATAGGCAACTTCTAAGCAATGGTCATAACAAGTTGAATTATAATGATGCCTATAATTTTTCATTTGCATTACAACTGGATTTTTTAATAAATCCTTTGTAATGCTATAGAATTCCACTATATTAGAATAATTAGAATTTTTGTCAATATATGTTTTTGAAATTAATGTTTGCATTATATGTAATAACCTCTATTTCCACAGTATTATAATCTATTATATCATATAACATTAATTAAATAAATAACTGAAATTATGATAGAAGAGATTCGCTCATTAAACAAGTACATTTTCTAACCTCCGTAGGGAAGTATTTTCCCCTTCGGGGGATGCTTCTTTTTTATACTAGGCTATAGACAAAAACATATGTTTGTGATATATATTATATATAACTAAAAAGAAGGAATGTTTATGATAGATTTAAAACAAAGTGTGCAATATATAAAAGGTGTAGGGCCTAATAGAGCAAAATTGCTCAATTTGTTAGGAATATATACCATAGAAGATTTAATTAGCTATTATCCGAGAAAATATGAAGATAGAACCCAAGTGAAGAAAATAGAAGAATTACAAGATGGGGAAGAAGCTTTAATAGAGGCTGTTACTGTATCTGGCGTTTCTATGTTTAGACTAAGAAGAAATATGACAGTATCTAAACTATTAGTACAAGACGATACAGGTAGATGTTTAATAACATGGTTTAATCAAGATTATATAAAAACTAAAATACACTCAAAAGAGAAATATAGATTTTATGGTAAAGTTACTAAAAAGGCAGGTCAAATAGAAATGGCATCACCTGTATTTGATGAAGAAGGAGAAAATAAAAATACAGGAAAAATAGTGCCGATTTATTCAACGACTAAAAGTTTATCAGAAACAGCAATAAGACAGGCTGTAGAGAATGCATTACATATGGCAGACGAAAAATTTGAAGAGACTTTACCGAATCATATAAAAAATGAATATAATCTTATAGACTTAGATCAAGCGACAAGAGATATACATTTTCCAGACTCAATGGATAATTTAGCAAAAGCTAGAAATAGATTAGTATTTGAGGAATTACTTACCTTCCAGTTAGCCTTATTGAGCCTAAAGGAACAATACAATAATGAAAAAAGAGGAATAAAATATAGTAAAGATGTACACATGTCGGATGTAATTAACACATTACCATTTAAGCTAACAAAGGCACAGTTAAGAGTTCTAGAAGAAATTGATAATGATATGGAATCTGAAAAACCTATGAATAGATTATTACAAGGAGATGTTGGATCAGGTAAAACTATTGTAGCTATGATTGCTGCTTATAAGGCGGTTAAAAGTGGGTATCAAGCAGCCATAATGGCACCAACTACTATTTTAGCATCACAGCATATAGAAAATTTTAATAAAATATTAGGGAAATTCGGAATTAAATGTGAATTATTAGTAAGTAGTCTTACCAAAAAGCAAAAAGCAATAGTATTAGAAAAACTAAAAAATGGAGAGATAGACATTAT
Organism: uncultured Clostridium sp.; assembly: GCA_945946655.1. Lineage (GTDB taxonomy): Bacteria > Bacillota > Clostridia > TANB77 > CAG-508 > CAG-245. The sequence continues at coordinate 25,624 of CAMEWM010000013.1, forward strand.
AATTGGTACTCATGCATTATTACAGGATAATGTTGAATTTAAAAATCTAGGATTAGTTGTTACAGATGAGCAACATAGATTTGGAGTAAAACAAAGAAGTATCATAGCGGGTAAAGGAAATAATCCAGATGTGCTGGTTATGACTGCTACTCCAATTCCAAGAACTCTTGCAATAATAGTATATGGAGACTTGGATATATCAATAATAGATGAACTACCTCCAAATAGAAAGAGAATAGATACACTAGCTGTAAAAGATAATATGACTGATAGAATAATAGCATTTATAAAAAAGAATGTAGATGAGGGAAGACAAGCTTATATAGTATGTCCATTCGTAGACGAAAACGAAGATATGATGGATGTGAAATCAGTAGAAAAACTGGCAGAAAGTTATAAAGAAGAAGTTTTCAAAGATTATAAGGTAGAAATTCTACATGGTAAAATGAAACCAAAGGATAAAGAACAAGTAATGCAAGATTTTAAGGAAAATAAAATTAGCATACTGGTTTCAACAACAGTAATAGAGGTTGGGGTGGATGTACCAAATGCTAATATAATGGTAATAGAAAATGCAGAGAGATTTGGCTTAGCTCAATTACATCAACTAAGAGGAAGAGTTGGAAGAGGAGAATTTAAATCGTATTGCATATTAAAATATAATAGTAATTCTGAAATAGTAAGAGAGAGAATGAAAACAATGACGACAACAGAAGATGGATTCAAAATTGCAGAAAAAGACTTAGAATTAAGAGGAGCGGGGGAATTTTTTGGAACAAAACAGCATGGACTTCCGGAATTTAAAATAGCGAATATTTTTGAAGATGTAAAAGTATTAAAACAAGTGCAAGAATTAGCTTTGAAAATAGAGATGCAAGATCCTAAACTTGAAAAAGAAGAAAACAAAAAATTAAAAGACTTAGTAAAAAGAGTAAGAGAGGAAAGAATTGAACTATAAAAATTAAAAAAACTATTGCATTTTTACCAAAAACAGGGTATAATAATAAAGACATAAGATTTGAGGCAGAAGAGTGGAAACAAGTTCCACTCTTCTCAATGTTATAAGAAAAACGAATTTTAAATATATAACAAGGGACAGAGTAACATTTACAGAAATGTTCCTAAAGAGGAGGAGTATTTTGTCAAAGATAGAAGAAAAAGTAGAAGAGCTTATAACAAAAACTGTTAATGAGCTTGGATACGAAATTTACGATGTAATGTATGTAAAAGAAGGCAAAGACAACTATTTAAGAATATTCATAGACAATAATTCTGGAATTAGCTTAGATGATTGCGAAAAGGTTAATAATGCGATTACAGATATGCTGGATGAAGCAGATATAATAAAGGACCAATATTTTTTAGAAATATCTTCTCCAGGAGTTGAAAGACATATAAGAAAAGATCAACAGTTAGAGGCTCATATAGGAAAAGATATAAACATAAAATTGTTCAAGGCGATAGATAAACAAAAAGAGCTAACAGGAACTTTACAAAAGTTTGATAAAGAACAAATTACTTTATTAATAGATAATCAAGAAATTATAATAGAACGAAATAACATTAGCTCAATGAAAAGAGCTTTTAAGTGGGAATAATATAGTTGAAAGGAATGGTTGGAAAAATGAAGAAGAAAGTAAAGAAAGTAGAAAATAGGGGAATAGATAGCACAGAATTAATAATAGCATTAGATGAGCTAGAAAAAGAAAAAGGTATAAAAAAAGAATATATATTAGAATCAATTGAAACAGCTCTAGTAACAGCATACAAAAGAAATTTTGATGTGAATACAGAAAATGTAAAAATAACAATGAATCCAGAAACTGGAGAAATACATGTATATAGTGAATTAACAGTAGTTGAAGATGTAGAAGACGACAAAACACAAATATCTTTAGAGAATGCAAAGAATATTGACTTAAAATATAATGTTGGGGATATTGTAGATAAAGAATTAATGCCAAAGAATTTTGGAAGAATAGCTGCGCAGACAGCAAAACAAGTAATAGTACAAAGAATAAGAGAAGCTTCAAGAGATGTAATTTTTAATGAATTTAGCGAGAAAAAAGGTGAAATTGTTTCAGGAATAGTTCAAAAAGTTGATAAAAATATAGTTGTATTAGATTTAGGAAAAATAGAAGGAATTATGCCAATAAAAGAACAAATTCCAACAGAAACTTACTATGTAAATCAAAAGCTAAGAGCTTGTGTAGCAGACGTAGAAAAAGGACAAAAAGGATCAACTCAAATAGTTGTATCAAGAGCAAATAACGAGTTTTTAAGAAAATTATTTGAATTAGAAATTCCAGAAATATATGAAGGATTAATAGAGATAAAGAGTATATCAAGAGATCCTGGAAAGAGATGTAAAGTTGCCGTATATTCTCAAAATGAAAATATCGACCCTGTTGGTTCTTGTGTTGGACAAAAAGGAATACGTATTCAAAACATAATTAATGAATTAAATGGTGAAAAGATAGATGTTATTGAATGGAATGAAGATCCTTCAACATATATTGCAGAAGCTTTACTTCCAGCACAAGTTATGGCTGTTGATATAAAAGAAGAAGAAAAATTTGCACAAGTAATAGTTCCAGATGACCAATTATCACTAGCAATAGGAAAATCAGGACAAAATGCACGACTTGCAGCAAAACTAACAAATTGGAAAATAGATATAAAGAGTGAATCACAATTTAGAGAAATGATAAAACAATTACAACAAGAAAATATAGAGGAAACAACTGAAGAAGAACAAAAACAAGAGGTCTCTGTAGAAGAAACTCAAGAGGTAAACAAGGAAGAAAAAACGGAAAAACCAAAAAAGACAAGAAAAAGTAAAAAATCAGAAGAAGTTCAAGAATAATAAAAAAGGAAGTGTGACTTTTGAAAAAAATACCACAAAGAACCTGCTTAGGCTGTGGAGAAGCTAAACCTAAGAAGGAATTAATAAGGATCGTAAAGCAAAATGATGGAAACATATTTATAGATAAAACAGGAAAAGCAAATGGTAGAGGAGCATATATATGTAATAATGTAGATTGCTTGGAAAAAGCCATTAAATCAAAAAGATTAGATAAAAGTTTTGAATTAGAAATAAGTAATGAAATTTATGAAAGCTTAAGAGGTGTAATTATTGATAAATAGAGAAAATAAAAAGGATACAAAGACTAAAATAAATATGGGAGGTGGAATTATTGGGTAAGATAAAGATTCATGAACTTGCAAAAGAACTAGGATTATCGAGCAAAGAAGTACTTGATAAAGCAAAAGAGCTTGGGATAGAAGTCGCTAGTCATCTAAGCAATATAGAAGATGAACAAGCAAATAGTATAAGAAAAGCATACAGAAAAAATAATGATAGTAAAAAGGAAAATAAAGTGGGAAATAGAAAAGATGCAAAAAAAGATACTCCAGTAATCATTAGAAGAGAAGTAATATTAAATGATGAAGAAGAAGTAAAAAAAGAAAATAAAAAGATGGAAGATAGAAAAGACGTTGGCTTTGTAAAAAGAAGAAATAATAATGACTACAATATAGTTTATAGAAATAAACCTAATAAGCCACTTACTGTAAATGAGCTATTTGGACTAGGAAAGAAAGAAGAAAAGCCAAAGGTTGAGGAAAAACAACAACCAGTAGTACAAAAAACAGAACAAGTGAAAGAAGAGAAAGTAGCTACACCAGAAAAGGCTACGCCTATTAATGCTGAGGTAAAACATGATGTAATGAAAACCGAAATGCCTGCCAAAGTAGAAAAAACAAATAATTTTACGGAGAATAATAAAGATTTCAGAAATAAACAGCAATTCCAACCAAGAAACAATAATAATTATAATAGAAATAATAATAACCAATCTAAAGAAGGTTATAGACCAAACAATAGATTTAATAATAATGGAAATAGTGGTTATAATAATAAAACAAATAACTTCAACAATAAAAACAATAATCGTGATAACAACGGTTACAATAAAAATGGATTTAATAGAAACAACAATAGTGGATATAACAAGCGTCCATTAGACGATAAGAGAATTGATAAAAAAATAAATGACATATTAGAAACTGAAATAGTAGAAAAAGAGAATCAAAGAGATTATTCTACAAAAGTAAGCTTCAAAGCTAAGAATAATAAATATGATGAAACAAAACAAAACAAAAATAAATCAAGAAGATTTAACGATGAAGAAGAATATGATGAAGGAAAGTTAAAGAATTTGAAACAAGTCGACAAACTATCTAATATGTTTGGAGACCAAGAAGGTGGAATGCTTGATTATTATGATCTTTCAACAGAACGTGGTAAAAAAGGAAAACGTAAAAACCAAAAAAATAATGAAGAAAGAAATAAACAAAAAATATTCAAACTAACAGAAATAACAATTCCAGAAAGCATAAGTGTTAAAGATTTAGCTGCAGAGCTAAAGAAAACAAGTGGAGAAGTAATAACAAAACTTATGGGACTTGGAATAATGGCTACAATTAACCAAGAATTAGACTTTGACACAGCATTCTTAGTAGCAGAGGAATTTGGAGTAACTGCTACTAAAAAAGAACAAGTTAAAGAAGAAGATATTCTATTTGACGAATCAGAAGATAGACCAGAAGACTTAGTGCAAAGACCACCAGTAGTTGTCGTAATGGGACACGTTGACCATGGAAAAACATCTCTTTTAGACGCAATTAGAAAAACTAACGTAATAGAAGGAGAAGCTGGAGGAATTACCCAACATATAGGTGCTTATAAAGTATCAATAAATGGCAGAGAAATCACCTTCTTAGATACACCTGGACATGAGGCATTTACAAGTATGCGTGCTAGAGGGGCTCAAATAACAGATGTTGCAATATTAATTGTTGCTGCTGACGATGGTGTTATGCCTCAAACTGTTGAAGCAATAAACCATGCAAAATCAGCTGGAATACCAATAATTGTTGCAATAAATAAAATAGATGTACCTGGTGCAAACCCTGAAAAAGTAAAACAAGAATTAATGAAGTATGATCTAGTTCCAGAAGAATGGGGTGGAGATACAGTATTTGTAGAGATATCAGCAAAACAACATATTAATATAGACCAATTACTTGAGATGGTTCTTTTAGTATCTGATATGCAAGATTTAAAAGTAAATCCACATAAACAAGCTAAAGGTGCTGTAATAGAAGCCAGACTAGATAAATCAAAAGGCCCTATTGCATCAGTATTAGTACAAAGAGGTACTCTTGATGTTGGAGATACGATTGTTGTGGGAACATCAATAGGTAGAATTAGAGCAATGAAAGATGATAAAGGTAAACGTGTAAAGAGTGCAGGACCTTCTACACCAGTAGAACTTATGGGACTTACTAAATTACCTGAAGCAGGTGAAACATTCTACGAAGTTAAAGACGAGAAGATGGCAAAACACTTGATTGAAAGAAGAGAAAGACAGAACCGCGAAGCTGCCATGAATGCATATAACAAAGTTACTTTAAATAATTTGTTTGAGCAAATGGAGCATGCAGACTTAAAGCAATTAAATATTATAGTAAAAGCAGATGTTCAAGGAACAGCAGAAGCACTAAAACAGTCACTTGAAAAATTATCTGATGAAGAAGTTGCAGTAAAAGTAATTCACTCAAATGCAGGTGCAATTAATGAATCAGATGTAAATTTAGCAAAAGCATCTAAAGCAATAATTATAGGATTTAATGTTAGACCAAATGCAATAGCCAAAGATGTTGCAGAAAAACAAGGTGTAGAAATCAAATTATATTCTGTAATATATCAAGCATTGGAAGATGTAGAGGCCGCTATGAATGGACTTCTAGATCCAGTATATGAAGAAAAAGTAATTGGAAATGTGGAAGTAAGACAAACATTCAAAGTTTCAAACGTCGGAACCATAGCAGGCGGATATGTAAAAGATGGAAAAGTTGAAAGAAATGCAGGAGTAAGAGTAATAAGAGAAGATGTAGTAATACATCAAGGTAAACTTGCATCATTAAAAAGATTTAAAGATGATGTAAAAGAAGTAGCAAAGGGATTCGAATGTGGCCTTCAAATTGAAAATTATAATGATATTAAAGAAGGCGACAACATAGAAGTATTTGTAATGGAAGAAGTTAAGAGAAATAAGAAATCTAAAGTTCAACAGATTTCTCAGGAACATGAAAATAACGTACAATAAATAAGGAGATATAAAATGAGTAAAAATGAAGCCAGACTTGGCAGAGTTAATGAAGAATTGATGAAGGCAATAAGCCATATTATAACTTATGAACTAAAAAATCCAGATGTTACAGGAATGATTAGTGTTACTAGAGTAAAAGTAACGCCAGACCTAAAATATGCAAAGGTATATGTGAGTTTATTAAACTCAAAGAGTGTTGAAAAAACAATGCAAGGATTGAAAGAATCAGCAGGATTCATGAGATCTCAAGTAGCAAAAATAGTGAATCTAAGAGTCACTCCAGAATTAGTATTTGAATATGACGATTCAATAGAGCATGGAGAAAAGATTGATAACATATTAAAACAAATAAGCGAGCAAGACAAAGAACTAAAAACAAAGCTAGACTCAAAAAAAGACTAAAACTTGGAAGCGAGGTAAAGATGACTTTAGATAATATTTTAGAAGAAATAAATAAAGCAGAAAAAATAGTTATAATAACACATGAAAATCCAGATGGAGACGCTATTGGAAGCTCTCTTGCAATGAAACTAGCGTTAAATCAATTAGGGAAAAATGCTGATGTAATAATACCAGAGTTTCCAAAAACATTTGAATTCCTTCCTGGAATAAATGAAGTAAAAAAAGAATCGAATATAGAAAAATACGATTTAGCAATAGCATTAGATTGTGCTAGTATAAAATTATTAAATGGATTTACAAAATACTTTGATAATGCAACGGTAAAAGTGGCAATTGATCATCATAGTAGTAATACTATGTTTGCAGATTATAACTATGTTGATCAGGATGCTCCTGCATGTGCACAACTCTTGCTAGTAGTATTTAGTTACTTTAATATAAATGTTACTAAAGATATAGGAACATGTATATTAGCAGGGATAATTACAGATACTGGAGGATTTAGATATGAGGGTGTAACAGCAGATACCTTTAGATTTGTAGCAGAACTTTGTGAAAAAGGCATAAAAGTAACGCAGGTATACAGTCAAGTATATGCTAGCAAAACAAGAGCAAAATTTGAATTACATAGAATTGCTTTAAATAGATTAGAATTTTTGGAAGATGGCAAAATAGCCTTTACATATGTAACTAAAGCTGATGAAGAGCAAGTTGAAGCAAAAAATGGCGACTATGATGGTATAGTAGAAAACGGAAGAGATGTGGAAGGTGTTGAGGTGTCTGTATTTTTAAGAGAGACAGATAAAGGAATAAAGGTATCTTTACGCTCTAAAAACTACGTAAATGCTTCTGAAGTTGCTATGATGTTTGGTGGAGGAGGACATCTTCGTGCTGCTGGATGCAACATACAAGGAACAATTGACCAAGCTAAAAACCAGATAATAAATAGAGTTAAATGCTATTTAAAATAGAAATCACAAACGATCTAATTGAATAATAAAATTAGATCGTTTATTAATATGTTAGGAATAAAAAAATATGAATGGAATCTTATTAATTAATAAAGAAAAAAATTTTACTTCACATGATGTTGTAAGTATAGTAAAAAAAATAACTAAATCAAAGGTGGGGCATACCGGCACACTGGACCCAAATGCTACTGGAGTTTTACCACTACTGTTAGGAGAGGCTACAAAAATCTCAAAATACTTAATTAATCATGATAAGGAATACAGGGTTATCTTACAATTAGGAGAAAAAACAACTACGGCCGATCCAGAAGGCAAAATACTAGAAAAAAGAGCTGTTCCAGATAAAATATTTGAAAATAATTATGCCCAAAATATATTAAATAAATTTATTGGTAAGCAAGAGCAAATTCCACCAATATATTCAGCAATTAAAGTGGACGGAAAAAAATTATATGACTATGCAAGACATGGACAGAAGGTAGAAATAGAGCCAAGAAAGATAGAAATATATAGTATAGAGCTCTTAAAATTAGATAAAGAATTAAAACAAATACATTTTAATGTATCTTGCTCGAAAGGTACATATATAAGAAGTTTATGCGAAGACATAGCAGAAAAATTAGACACAGTAGGATATATGAAAGAACTACAAAGAACTAAGGTTGGCATGTTCTTAATTGAAAATGCAATAACCATAGAAGAGTTTAAAAAAAGAATAGAGAATAATGATTTATCAAATATAATATCTATAGAACAAATCTTTGAGTTAAAAGATAGAATTGATTTAAATAATAAACTTTTTAATAAATATATAAATGGCGTACAAATAAAACAAGATTGTAATGATGATGTTTATAGAATTTATTTAAATGATCAGTTCATAGGCTTAGGTACAGTAAAAGATAAGAAATTAAAAAGAGATTTAGTATTGTTATAAGAGAAAAGAAAAAAGAGATAAAATTTAATTTTATCTCTTTATTTTTCATAACTAAAATTTGTTACTGTAGTTATTTCCTTTGTAAAACTTCCGTCATATATACTAGTTCCAGCAACGTCGTCTTTTAAAGGTATTGAAATTTTGACTGTAGCAACATGTGACTCATCTAAGCTATTCTTTATGTGAATCTTAAAAGATAGATCACAAGTAATAGAAGATAAATCTATACTAGCTCGTTTTAATAGAGAACCATCATAAATTAATGGACTATCTATATTAGATACTAAGTAATTACTTTTTACCAAATTTGAATATTCTAGAGTTATTGGAGTAGTACAGTCTGAATAAATTTGTGGTTTTGAATAATCAATTTTTTCAATTCCAACTATACTGGCTTCGGTATTTTCTACTTCTTGCTCTAAACTACTTGATTCAATATTGCTGTTTACTACATTACTTATTTCATTATTAGCACCAGTCTTTACTGGAGGTAATATTTGATAATTAAGACGTTCTGTAATAATATTATCATTAATTAAATTAAACTTACCAAATTCAAATAAGTTCTTATAATATACAATAGGGGTACCAGTATTTAAGGAATCAAATTTTATATTATCAATATATAGTTCTTTTATAGTATTTTGCTCTTTATTTGATGAATTAGCTGAAATATATATAGCTATATCAGTATATTGATATATATTTAAATCCCACATTGACTTTTTTGTTTCATTATTTGTTGCATTTGCAGAACTATACAGATAAATCTTATCAATAGTAAAAGTTTGCTTTGCGTTTAATGAAGTCATATCTGCAATCGTATTTTCTAATGCAACTTTTCTTTGAGCATCATTATAATTTATTTTAATTAATACTATAAGCAAAATAGCTAATAGTATAAACATTACAACTTTTATTATATAATATTTAGTATTTTTCTTATGTTGTTTTTTTTTCATACAAATTCCTTAATCTATAATATTTAGGTTTTTTAGATATTCCTATAAACTGTAAAAGAATGTTATAAGTTCTTAACATATACATTATAATATTAAAATAAAGAAAAATCAACTTATAAACAATAAAAAGTATAATAAATCTGTGTAGGTTTGTCAAACATATGTCACACTTTATTGATAAATATAGTGTTTGATATGCCCTCTGTGATATTTATCTTCTACAATGCCTGAAATAACTCA
>CAMEWM010000014.1 GCA_945946655.1 uncultured Clostridium sp.
GGAAGAGCAATGATCAATAATCCTGCGTTAATGCTTGCTGATGAGCCAACAGGAAATTTGGATTCGAAAGCAAGTGACGAAATAATATCTCTTTTAAAACTTTCTAACAAAAAATACAATCAAACAGTAATAATAATAACTCATGATTTAGAGATTGCTAAAGAAGCAGAAAGAGTAATAACAATAGAAGATGGAAAAATTATTAAGGATGAAAGAAATTAAGGAGGAAAAACAATGAACATATTAAAGAAGTTTACATTGAAAAATCTGAAACTTAATAAAAAAAGAACTATTGTAACAATAATTGGCATTATGCTTTCAACAGCATTGGTTTGCGCAGTTTCAGGTATGGTTTCTAGTACACAAAAAACGCTTGTAAATCTTATGAAAGAAAGTGATGGAGATTTTCACGTTTGTTTTGAAGAAATTCCAAAAGAACAATTAAAATATGTTGAAAGTAATGTCGATGTAGAATCGTATTTTTTGAGTACAAATTTAGGATATGCTAAGCTTGAAGATAGCCATAATCCAGACAAACCATACGCATATGTTATGGAATTTGATAAATCTGCATTGGAAAAAAGTGCTTTGAAACTAGAAGAAGGAAGAATGCCAGAAAATAGTAATGAAATATTAATTCCAAGACATCTACTAGAAAATGGCAGGATAAACATAAAAGTAGGTGATACAATAACATTAGACATTGGAACTAGACAACTTACTGATGGAAGTAAGCTAACTCAAAGCAATCCATATTTAACAGAAGACACTTCGTCTGAAGAAGAGATTGTAGATACAAAAACAAAAATATACACAGTAGTCGGCATTATAGAAAGACCTAGTTATAATTTGGAGTACTATTCAGCACCAGGCTATACCTTAATTTCATACATGGAAAATACAGATAATATAGAGAATGCTAATATTTCTGTAACATATAAGAATGTAAATAAATATGAAGAAGCTACCAAGAAAATTGCTGAAGTACTAAAAAATGACATAGGAACAAATCCAAAGTTAGTTTATAATACAGATGTTATAAGATTCGAAGGAGGATTAAGTGAAGCAACACTAAGAGTTTTATATGGAATTGCAGGAGTTGTAATTGTTATTATAGTTGTAAGCAGTGTATTTGTAATAAGAAATAGTTTTAGCATTTCAGTATCAGAAAAAACAAAACAATATGGAATGCTATCGTCTGTAGGTGCAACCAAGAAACAGATAAGGAAAACAGTTCTATTAGAAGGCTTTTATATAGGAGTAATTGCCATACCTTTGGGGATAGTATGTGGAATAATAGCAATAATAGTACTACTTTGGATAGTAAACTTACTTTTAGGTGATATACTACAAGGCTCAAAATTTATCTATAGCGTTCCTGCATTACCAATATTAATATCAGTTATTATATCTAGCATAACAATATATTTATCTTGCATCATTCCTGCAAGAAGAGCATCAAAAATTCCACCAATAGAAGCAATACGTGGAAATGCGGACATAAAAATAAAAGCAAAAAAATTAAAAACATCAAAACTTACAAAGAAAATATTTGGTATAGGTGGAGTAATTGCTAGTAAAAATTTAAAGAGAAATAAGAAAAAATATAGAACAACAGTAATATCATTAGTTGTAAGCATTGCAATATTTATATCACTTTCATCATTCTTAGAGTATGGAAAGAAAATGACTAATATGTATTATACAGATATTGGGTATAATATAGTCGTTTATGGAGGAACAAAAGAGTTATACGAAGAAATTGTAAAAATGAACAATGTTAAAGACTATAGCTATGCATATTTAACAGCAGGAAAAATAGACATAAACAAATATGGTACAGATTTTGGAAAGAAAAAATATGAAGAAGAAAAAAAGTATTATAAAGATGAGGGCAGTGTAACCGAATATGAAAGCTCAATTCAAATAGTAATGATAAACGAAAAAGCTTTTAAAAAATATATAAAAGAGTTAGGACTTAAAGAGGAAGACAGCGATAAAATTGCTATTTTAGGAGATGACATGTTAAGTTATAATGAAGATGAAAGCAAAAAAATAGACAATTATTATTCTGTGAAAGAAGGAGAGGACATAATTATTACAATAAATGATAAGGAAAAAGACATAAAAATCTCTAAAAAAACAGATAAAAGACCAATGGGGTATGAAAACACATATACTAGTGGAGGTTGGCTATTCGTATCAGAAAAATTTGACATAGAAAAAAATGGAAACATAGGAGGTATGGATACTTTAAAAATAGACTCATCAGATGCAACGAAACTAGAAAATGAATTAATAGACTTAAAAAAAGAAGATGAAAGATATTCAAACATAAGCATCTATAATTATCAAGAAGTAGCCGATTCAGAAAGAAGAATAATATTATTAGTTTCTATATTCTTATACGGTTTTATAACAGTTATAACCTTAATAGGAGTTACAAACATATTTAACACAATATCAACCAATATGATACTTAGATCAAAAGAATTTGCAAATTTAAAATCTGTTGGAATGACTGGTAAAGAATTCAATAGAATGATTAGACTAGAAAGCATTTTATATGGAATGAAGTCATTATTAATAGGTATTCCAATCGGCTTATTAGGCTCCTTTGCAATATATAAATCTTTTGCAAATTCAATAGACTTTGGTTATCTAATACCATTGACATCCATTATTATTTCAATATTGTTTGTATTTATAATTGTTGGATTAACAATGAAATATTCGTTAAATAAAATTAATAAACAGAATATAATAGAAACAATAAGACAAGATAATATATAATTTAATAAAGGAATATATCATCCAAAATGATGTATTCCTATTTTTTTGTTTATATAAATATAAACCTGTGATATAATATGGAAAATGATATAAAAGGGGACAAGACTAAATAACAAATGGAAAATAAAAAAACGTTACGAGAGATAAGAAAAACCGCATATGAACAATTATGTAAAAGTGATGTTCTAGTAAAAAAATATTCTAAATTTGGGTTAAAGACATTATTACATAAAGGAATAAAGAATGTAAACTTAGAAGCAAGAGCAATAAACGGTAAAGGTGCGGGCTCTTATTCCTGTGAAGACAGGTTGTTAACAATCTTCTACAATCAGGGAGAAAAAAAGCCAACAATAAACACAATAAAAAAAGAATTGTATGAAACTTTAATACATGAAGCAATTCATGCAACTTTGCGTAATTATAGGGGAACTGGATTAGATAGGTTAATGATAGGTAAAGAAATTCCAGGAGGGGCTCTAGATAATCAACGATTTGAAGTAATTGGTGTTGGATTTAATGAAGGATATACAAATTGGATATTAGAAACAACAGGTCTAACTGCTACTTCGTATGATTTGCTAACAGAAATAAATAGGCAAATTGCGTTATGTATAGGTCAAGATAGAATGATAAGCTTTTCATCAGGAAGTCATAATGAATTATTTAGACAATTAAACATGTCTAAGATAGAAGGAACTCAATTCTTAAGAATGCTAGATGAGATATATTATGCAGAAGATCTTGAAAGGGAAATGTTTGAGCTACAGGAATATTTAGAAGACGTAATATCATATCTCACAAATGATGAAAATATAACAGAAGAATGGTTACAAGAACTAGAAAGCCAAAAACAAGCTTTAAGGAAGAATACTATATATAAATGTTTATTTTCAGAAGAAATACAAGAAAAACTGGATGATTTGTATGGTGAAGAGTATGATGGGATAGATACTTCCGCGGATAGATTGGAAATATATAAAAAATTATTAGAAAAATTAAACACAGAATACATAGAACGAGAAGATGAAAAAATATCAATTATAGCAGGATTAGTAGAAGATAAAATATTACAAAAACTAGTGATAAAAATAATGGATGATCCTGAAACACCTGAAGATATGTATAGATTATTGCGAGTTTTAGATAGTGGTCGAGATATATTAAGCATATATGACTCAAACAGCGAACTACTTGATGATTTGTTAAAAGATGCAACAGAAAAGCTTTCTCCATTTATGAAGAAAATTTATAATGAAATAGAACAGATGTTACAAAAAGGTAAGATAACTGGCCATGATTTAGAAAAACAGTGTAATAATATAATAGATTTAATAGGGAAAGATAGATTTGAAGATAGTTTTAGGATAAGAAATTCTCTAGCAGGGCATATTGCTAAATCAACTGCTAATATAGATGAAAATAGAGCAATGATAAATTATATCATTAAGTATAATTTATATGATCAAGCTGCCGCCTTATCCGTACAAAAAACCAAAAGTGGAACTTATATAATTTTTTGTAATGGAGTTATAGATGGAATAATAGATGAAAAGGGACATAGTGGAAGACTATTTCAAGATGATGATGTTGAATATTCAGACAATACTGACTTTAGTAAATTAGAAATGGTAAAAAGTCGATTTTATAAATATAAAATGAAGCAAAATACGTATTCAAATCTATATGAAATCGGGAAAATTTTCATATATGAAAATAATGAACATTATGAATTTTTTGACATAATAGATGGAGAAAATCCTACAGTAAAAAGAGCTGAACTTTTAACGCAAGAACCAATAAGATCTATATTTGAAGAAGAAAAAAATGTAACAACTCTTCCAGTATATAGTGAAAATTCTATTTTTGCTAGAATAAGAGCACAATTTGCAAAAATAATAGGGAGAGAAAAAGTATCAAGTAGCAAAATTCAAGAAGATATTCAAAATGACGTACGAAAACAATTAATAAATAGTGTGAGAGTAGTATTAGATAAGAAAAAAGATAAGACTATAAATTATAATGATCATGTTCCAAAAGTAGAAAAAGATAGATAAAGCAGAGAATTAAGAGAAATTATAAAAAAAGAATAATTTCATAAAACTCTGCTTTGTTATTTGAAACTTTTGGAAGAAAAATACGCACTTATAGAGTGAAAGGTGATAAAAAATGAGTACTCAAATATCATTAGAAAAATTCGAAGAAATATATAATAAAACGTATAAAACCACACTTAAATATATTGTTTTACATTGCGCTAATCTAGAGGATGTAAATGATATAATTCAAGATACATATGTAGAATTATATAATAATATAAAAAGAAAAAAACAAATAATTTTAGAAAATGAACAAGGTTTTATAATTGGAATTGCTAATCATATAATAAAGAAATATTATAGAAAAATATATAAAAACAAGAATGATATATCTATACTTAATGATAATGAAGAAATAGAAATAAATTCAGAACAAGACTTAGAAATGCAATTCATAACAAAAGAAAATGTAAAAAAGGTATGGGAATATGTAAATAAAAAAGACGCAAAAATAGCTAAAGTTTTTTATTTATATTATGGCCTTGACATGAAAATTGTAGATATAGCAGAAGCACTAGAGATAACACAGTCAGCAACAAAAAACTACATTTATAGAACAATAAGAGAGTTAAGGAGTATCTTTGATAAGGAGTGTGATGAAGATGCAAAATAACAAAGTCTTAAAAGAATTTCTAGAGTATGAAAATAATCCAGATACCAATTATAAAGCCATTATCTCTAAAGTAAAGGAGAAAAAGAATATGAAAAAGAAAATATTGAATATAGCAGCAGTTGTATTAATAATTATTGTAATAGGCGTGGTAACGCCAACTGTATATGCTCAAATTACTTGGAATAAGGAGTTTAAAGAATATCAAAACAGAGATAAGGTAAGTGGATGGGGGACTGTAAATGAGGCAATAGATGATGGATATGAAGAAAATATAAATATGGATTATATTTATAAGGATGGAATTGGAATTAAGATAGACTCATTAATGATTACAGATGACTACTACCAAATGAACATAAACATAAAGCTTAATGACAATACTATAGTAAATCCAGAAATGTTTACATATGGATATGCAATATATGATGAAGATAAAAATGTTTATACTGTAAGTGAAAGAGTACATTGGGGAGATAATAATAAGTCTAGCCAATATTATAAAAAATTTTATAAAGAAATTGGAGTGAAATATGACAAATCTAACGTATTTGATAATTGCTTAAGTGATACAACTGGAACAAAAACTATTAGTGCAACAAAAGAAAATATAATATCTCAATTAAGTATGTCGTCATACAAAGGATTTCCCAAAAGCAAAAAAATATATATAAGAATATTTGATTTGGGATATTCTTATATAGAGAAAGATAATGAAAATAATAAAGTGATAGGGAATATTCAAGTATCAGATGCCGAGTGGGATTTAGAAATAAATGTTCCGGCAAGGTTTTATGAAAGAGATATAACAGAACTTAAATTATCGGAAGAAGTACCAAATATTAAATTAATCAAAGCAGAGATATCTGAAACTGGATTAATTATTAATGCAGATATTGATGGATTAGCTGATTTAATAATGTCTGGAAAAGACATGGAAACACAAGAGTTTAACGATGTAAAGAATAACGCAATATTTGTTTCTGATGGAGACGGAGAAAAATATATTCCATTAAGTATGAGTACAATAGAAAATAATGTAATGACTATGAAATTTGACTTAGGAAAAAAGAAGCTGGCTAATAAATTATATTTGAATGTAAATATAAATGATGAAAGCTATAAAATAGAGCTTATAAAAAAATAAAAATAAACAGTACCAAATATGGTACTGTTTATTTTTTTGCTAAATATTGCTATAATATAACTGTATGATATAATATGTGTAGATTATAAATGTTAAGAGGTTGAAAAAATGGGTGAACTAACTAAAGAGCAAAAGGAACAAGGATTTTACACTGTTTCTCCTATATTTTATAAAGATAAAGAGTTTATAAAATGTGGAAATATTAATGACAATAATGTTTATTTTTTTGAAATTATAGATGGAAAGGCAGTAGAAATAGAAGATAATGATATTCTAAATGCATTAGCAGAACGATTTTGTTATAAATCAGATGATGTAATATATTAAAATAAGAGGAACGTATATAAATATGATAAATAATGATATACTTGCAGATGCACAGCAAGAAATATATAAAAGATTATGTAGTAACAAACTTCTTGTTAGCACATATTCTAAATCTGGAATAATGAGAAGAATAAAAAAGAATATTAAAGCAATAAGGACCAACGAAGAAAAAGAAGACTGTGGTGGCTGGTGTGTTCTTAATAAACCTGAAATAGTATTATGTTCGCCAGAAAAAGAAAAGCCACCTCAGATAGAATACTTTACTAAAAATCCTAGTAAACGAGAAGTTCTGATACACGAAGCAGTACATGCTATTTTAAAACACAAGTCAGGAACTGGATTATTACATATCGATAAAAATCGAGAACCAAAAGCAAAAAAAGTATTGGGAAGTATATTAGGGAAAAAAGTTCCTACGAACTTTGCTGAAATAGGAAGAGGAATAAATGAAGGATATACGAATTGGATAGTTGAAAAATCTAATATTAGAACTAATACATATCAAGTACTGACAAGTATAAATAGACAAATAGAAGCGTGTATAGGCGAAGAAGAAATGATTAAATTTTCAAGAGGAAAATTAGACCAATTTTTTAGAGCATTAAATATGGAAAAAACATATGGAATAGAATTTTTAAGGCAATTAGATGAAGTATATTATGCAGAAAAATCTTTAAGGTTAATAAATGATATAGAATATTATTTGCAAACTAAAATTGAAAATTTAAGAAAAGGAGATCAAAAAACAGAAGAAGACGAAGAAAGAGAAAATGAAGCAAAAAAAGTTACATCGTCAAAGTTGTATCAAGAAATATTTACTGAAGATATAGACAAAAAACTTTTAGCTTTATACTTGAGAGAAAAAGAAGGTGAAGATGTAACAGAGGAAAGAGCTAAGATTTATGAATCTTTGTTATCAGATGTACAATCTAGATATAAAATACCTCAAACAAAAGCATTAAGCATATTGGTGGGGATTATTGAAGAAAAAATAATTAACAGTTTAGTAATAGGAAAAATAGATTCACCAAGTACAATAAGAGAGTTTGAAAATATAATGGGATTAATGAAAGAAATCAAATTTTCTCTAGATACGTATGGTTCTAATTCGCCTGCTTTCACTATGTTAAGACAAAATATTGAAAAAAGAAGCAAAAAAGCTTTTATGGATATATATTCAGAAATAGAAGAGTTAATGGCAAGAGGCGACTTAACAGGAGAAATGCTTGAAATAGAATTTGATAAAATATGTGCATTAATTGGAGACAAGAATTGGAGGAAAACAAATAGAAGTACAGAATTTGCAAATTGGTTAAGTAAAAAGAGCAAATATCCAGAAGAGAATGCTTTATTAATAAAGTATGCGTTAGATACAAAAACAACGGATATTATTGATAAACTTTCAATACAAATGACAAGTAGCAATAAAGGAATTATTTTTGAAAATGGAAAGATACGAGATGTAATTATAAAAGGAAAATCAATATATAATTATGACCATGATATAACTTTGCATAAAGGTGAGCATTTTGAAGATAAATTAGATTGGACTTTAAAGTTTGAAACAGACTATTCAATCATAATAAGACAATTTGAAAAATTGAAGCAACAAAAACTTGCTCAAAATCCGAAATTAAAGATACAAATAACGAACGGAATGATAATATTTACGGATGGGAAAAATTATGATTTCTATGATATTGTAGAAGGCGCAGATCCAGGAATAAAACCAGCGGAACTAATAACTCGTAAGCCTATAAAGTCAATGATAAATAAACGTCATAAGGTAAGAAATAATAGTACAATTCCTGTAGTAGCTAAAAATGATTTTATTACTAAAATGAAAAGAAAAATACATAAAATTATAGGAACATTAAAAGAGAAACCAAAAGAAGAGAATAAAGAAAATATTGTACCAGAGGAAAATAAAACTAATGCAGTGGAAGCATTTAGAGAAACATTACGACCTAATCAAGGTAAAGATGAAAGACACCCAAATACTAAAGAGAATGAAACTTTTGACTCAAAGGGAAAAGAAAAATAAAGATTATAAAATGGAGTTTGAGATTATGAAAAATAAGAAGATGATAGTAATAATTATTATTTTGGTTATTGTAGCATGTGCAGGAATAGTACTTTCGGTATATTTACGCAATAAACCAAAGAATAATCCAGAAGATGTATTAATGCAATATGCTAATTGTATTAATACACAAAAATATGAAGAAATGTATACTTTGATTACAACAGACAGTAAAAATGAAATCTCCCAAGAAGATTTTATAAAAAGAAATAAAAATATATATGAGGGAATAGAAATTGAAAATTTTAACATTGAAATAAAAAATATAGAAAAGTCTGGAAAAAATAGTATAAAAATTACATATAAAAATAGTATGGATACCATGTCTGGACATATTGAATTTAATAATGTAGCTAATTTAGAGAAGAATAGCAATAAAGAATACGAAATAAAGTGGTCTTCAAACTTAATTTTTCCAAAGTTAAATGAAGAGGATAAAGTGAGAGTAAAAACTCTAGAAGCCAAAAGAGGAAGTATATTAGACAGAAATGGAGAATATTTAGCTACCAATGGTGTAGCTTCTCAAATTGGTTTAGTTCCAGGAAAAATGTCGGAAAATAAGGAAGAAGACATAGCAAAAATAGCTGAATTATTAAATATGACTGTGGATGGAATAAATGATGAGCTATCAGCTTCATATGTCAAGGAAGATACTTTTGTACCACTAAAAACTGTTCAAAAAAATGCAACTGAATTAAAAAATAAGCTATTAGAAATAAAAGGAATAAAAATAATTGACGAAGATGAAAGAGTGTATCCATTAGGTGAATCAGCTTCTCAATTAGTGGGATATATACAACCAATAAATGCAGAAGAGCTAAAAGAAAAAGCAGGAGAAGGATATACATCAACAAGTAAGATAGGAAAATACGGATTAGAACGTGTATATGAAAGTATATTAAGAGCGGTAAATGGATCAGAAATATATATTGAGGATTCAGATGGAAATAAAAAAACATCTATTGCAAAACAAGAACAGAAAGATGGTAATGATGTAAAATTGACTATAGATAGTAATTTGCAAAAAAATGTATATGAACAGTTTAAGGAAGATAAAAGTGCTGCAGTAGCAATAAATCCAAAGACTGGAGAAGTCTTAGCATTAGTTAGTTGTCCTTCTTTTGATTCGAATGATTTTAGCCTAGGAATGACTACAGCTGATTATAAAGCATTAACAGAAAATAGCAATAATCCATTATATAATAGATATTTAGCTACATATGCTCCAGGTTCATCTTTTAAACCGGTAGTTGGAGCAATAGGGCTTACGACAAAATCTTTTTCTGCAGAAGAAGATTTTGGAAGAAGTGGGACTAAATGGCAAAATGATAGTTCATGGGGAGATTTTTATATTACAACTCTTGCAACATACAGTGGAGCTGCAAATCTAAGAAATGCATTAATATATTCAGATAACATTTATTTTGCAAAGGCAGCAATGAAAATAGGAAGTGAAAAATTAAAAACATCTCTAAAAAGTATAGGATTTGGAGAGGAAATAAAATTTGCGCAAACAATGAATAAATCTTCATTTTCAAATAGTGAGAATTTTGTTACTGAAACACAACTTGCAAATTCTGGATATGGACAAGGAGAAGTACTTGTTAACCCAATACATATGGCAATGATATATTCAAGTTTTGTAAATGAGGGAAATATGATTATGCCATATTTAGAATATAAAGAAAACCCAAGTTCAGCTACAGCGCAATATTATAAAGAAGCAGTATTTTCAAAAGAAGCAGCTAATACAATAAAGGGTGATCTAATAGAAGTTGTTGAAAATCCAAATGGAACGGCACATTCTGTAAAAATAGAAGGTAAAACTATTGCTGGAAAAACAGGAACGGCAGAAATAAAACAATCTAAAGATGACAATGATGGTACTGAAATAGGATGGTTTAATGCTTTTAATGTTGGAGAGAATGATACAAATTCATTACTTATTGTAAGTATGGTAGAAAATGTAAAAGGTAAAGGTGGTAGCCATTATTTGTTACCAAAAGTAAAAGAAATATTTGGGACATATTAATAGATTTTGTAGTTAAATAAAGTCATTTTAAAGTCACTTTTAGATGATAAAGTAAAACAAATGCAATTTATAAACGAGGATATAATGGAAAAGACTAAAAAGATAAAGAAACTAATAACTAATTTAATAATTTTTATTTTATTGATAATATTAACTTTTTACTTTGTATTAAAAGACCAAGATATTTCACAAATGTATAATATCGTAAGAGGAGTAAAAAAAGAATTCATATGTATAGCAATAGGAGTTATGTGCATTTATATCAGTTGTGAAGCTATAAATATAAAAAGAATTTTAAATGAATTAGGAGAAAATACAACATTTTTATGTGCAATAAAGTATACATTAATAGGCTTCTTCTTTAGTGCAATAACTCCTGCTGCGAGCGGTGGTCAACCAATGGAAATATATTATATGCACAAAGATAAGGTATCTGTAGCACATTCTACATTGACACTTTTAATGCAACTTTGTTGTTTTCAAATTATTTCTATATCATTAGGAATAATAAGTGCAATTATACACTTTGATGTTTTAAAAACAGGATTAATTTATTTGTTTATCCTCGGTATAGTACTAAACTCCAGTGCTTTAGTATTGTTGGTAATAGCAATATTTTCAAAAAAGCTATCTGAGAGTTTAATTAAATTTGTTGTAAAAGTATTAAAGTTATGTAGAATAAGAAATATTGAAGATAAACAGACAAGACTAGAAAAAGAATTAGAGTCTTATCAGACAAGTGCTGTTTATATAAAAGAACATAAGAAATTAATGATAAAAACATTAATTACTACAGTAATACAACTATTAGCTTATTACAGTGTGACATATTGGATATATTTAGCATTTGGTTTAAATAGTTACAATATTTGGCAAATATTAACATTACAGGCTGTTTTATATGCTACTGTATCAGGAATACCATCACCAGGATCTGTTGGAGTAAGTGAAGGTGGATTTTTAGGAATATTTAAAAAGGCGTTTCCAGAAGCTACTATTAGCAGTGCTATGTTACTAAGCAGAGGAATTAATTTCTATCTATTAATACTAATTAGTGTAATTGTAGTTATGATAAACACATTAAAAGAAAAGAAAAAAGATGATAATGTTATAGAAAATGTAACAAACTAATTTACCTCTTAATATAATAAACATATAAGAGGTGAGATGGCCAATGGCATATTCAGATAGAGAATTAATTGCTAGAATGATACAGTGCGAAGCAGGACGGTGAAGGAGATAATGGAATGAAGGCAGTTGCTAGCGTTATAATGAATAGAGTAAATGTGCCAGATGGAGAATATGCAAGAGTATCTCAAGGTGGAAATATACGAAACATATTATTTCAAGAAGGACAATTTGACTGCGCAAGAGAGACAATTAGGGGAAACTACAACAGTCAAAATATATACAATATGGTGCCAACAGATTTACACTATTATATTGCAGACTGGGCTTTAGCTGGAAATAGATTGAACGAAATAGATAATTGCTTATGGTATTTAAATCCATATAGACCATCTTGTGGCAGTACATTCCCAGCAAACGGATCTGGAACTTTGCATACAAGATTAGGTGAACATTGTTTTTATAGACCAACACCTCTATATAGTAAAACATAATTAACAAGGGGGAAAAGTTGGAAAGTAAATTAATAGAAAATAGACAAATAGATGCAAGCCAAAATAGTAGCTGGCCTGAGACTCTAAGAAATCCTATTTATACTCCTGCTTTTTTAAGAGAGCAGATAGGAAAATTGATGAGAGTAGAGTTCTTAATTGGAACCAACAATCTAGTTGATAGAATAGGAGTTCTAGAAGATGTTGGTGCAAGTTATATTTTACTAAGATCATTTGAAAATGATAGTTTAGTATATTGTGATATATATTCAATCAAATTCATAACTATATCTACAACTGGAATATATACAAATTATTTACAAATGTATAATCGTAATGGACAATATTAAAAATATTATAAGCTCCAATATAGAATCTACTTAAATAAAATATTGTATAAAGAGGAATTTGTTAATGAAGAAAATATTGTTAATTGAGGATAATGAAGCTATATTAAAAGGTCTAAAATATTCATTAGAACAAGAAATGTTTGAAGTCGAAATAGCAAAAGATTTCGAAACTGCAAAAGAAAAGCTATGCTCTAATGAATATAATTTAATTATATTAGATGTAATGTTGCCTGATGGGAATGGTTTTGAACTATGTAAGTGTATCAAGCAAAAAATAGAAACACCTGTAATATTTTTAACTGCAAAAGATGAAGAACAAGATGTTGTAAAAGGCTTCGAGTTAGGTGCAGATGACTATGTTATAAAACCATTTAGAATAAGAGAATTAATATCAAGGATAAATAATATATTAAAAAGATATGAAAAAGAAAGTACTAATACACTTAGAACAGGTAATATTCTCATAGATTTAGATGCTTCTAGAGTCTATGTTAATGATAAAGAGATAATTTTTACGGCATTAGAATATAAGATATTAGTATTATTGTTCTCAAATATGGGAAGAACAGTGACAAGAGAAAATATATTGGACAAGATATGGGATGTAGCAGGAAATTTCGTAAATGATAATACTCTTACAGTATATGTAAAAAGGATAAGAGCTAAGCTTGGAGAAAATGATGTAATAAAAACGATTAAAGGCATTGGTTATAGAGTGGATAAATAGGAGTAAAGATGATAAATAAAACAAGTATTAAGCAAATAATAATTCCTGGAATAGTTTTAATATGTATTGCAATATTAAGCTTTTTTATCGTGACTACAATTCAAAATAAAAAATATGAAAAAATAGTAAATGAAACAATTTCTAATTTTATAGATGAGATAATGGAAAAATATCCAGAGACTTCAGAAGATGATATTATCAAAATATTAAATGATATAGAAAATACAAATGAGCAAAAAGAAAAGATGAAAATATTAAAAAAATACGGATATACAAATAATTTATCATATATAAAAAAACTAGAAAATGAAATGTACAGCAATATGAAATTTAACATTGTTGTAATTTGTGTTTTTGGAATATTGATATTGACTATAGTTCTTATATATAATAGAAAAAAAGAAAGAGAAATAAAAAAGATAAATAAATATCTCAATGAAATAAACAATGGAAATTATGAGCTGAAAATAGAAGAAAATTGTGAAGATGAACTTTCAAAGTTGAAAAATGAACTATATAAAACTACCGTATTATTAAGAGAAACAGCAGAAAATAGTGAGCAAGAAAAAATTAATTTAAGTAATTCTTTAGCAGATATTTCACATCAAATAAAAACACCTCTTACATCAATAAGGATAATGCTTGACAATATTGAAGAAAATCCAGATATGGACAGTAAAACGAGAGAAGAATTTATAGAAGACATTAGTAAACAGATAGAATGGATTTCTTCTTTGGTTATATCATTATTAAAACTTGCAAAATTTGATGCAGGAGCGATTAAAATGAATGACCAAGAAGTAAATGTGAAAAAATTGATAAATCATGTATTATCAAATTTGGCTATTTTATTAGACATAAAAAATATTAAAATAGAACAGAAAATTGATGATGATACAATAATAAAAGCCGATTATAATTGGCAATTGGAGGCTCTTACAAACATAATAAAAAATGCAATTGAACATAGCAATGAGAATGGTACAATACATATTGATGTTGAAAATAATAGTGTATTTGTAAAAATAAAAATTAGAGATGAAGGAGAAGGAATTAATAAAAAAGATATAAAACATATATTTGATAGATTTTACAAAGCAAAAAAATCCTCTGAAAATAGTATTGGAATAGGATTATCTCTTGCTAAAACCATAATTGAACAGGAGAATGGATATATAAAAGTTGACTCTGAAGTTGACAGAGGCACAACTTTTGAGATAAAATATCTAAAATAAAAGGAACCAAAAGAGAGAGCCAAATGGCTCCGGGTTGGAGAATGAAAATGAATAAAGAAAAAATAAAAGATATATTAGAGTGGATATTTTGTATAATAATAGCTGTAATCTTAGCTCTTACAATTAAATACTTTATAGGAACTCCCACAATCGTAAAAAAGACATCAATGTATCCTACCCTTAAACAGGATGAAAGATTAATTTTAAATAGAATTCCGAGAACATTACACAAAATGCCTGAAAGAGGAGATATAATTACTTTTGAAGAGCCAAGTAAAGATTATTTAACTAAAGAAGAACTTGAACAAAGTGTAGTAGCAAGATATGAAAAAGAACCTGATACTTTATTAAAAAAATTTACTCATAACGTATTAGAAATTAATAAGGCAAGTTTTATAAAGAGAGTAATTGCACTTCCAGGGGAACATGTAGAAATAAAGGATAATAAAGTTTTTATCAATGGAGAACCATTGGATGAGAGTTCATATTTAGAAGAAGGCGTAATTACTGACAACGGAAGAGGAGAATGTACAAATTTTGTAGTGCCAGAGGGATGTGTATTTGCAATGGGAGATAATAGAGCCGGAAGCATGGACTGTAGATGTTTTGGATGTATCCCATTAGCAAAGATTGA
Organism: uncultured Clostridium sp.; assembly: GCA_945946655.1. Taxonomy (GTDB): domain Bacteria; phylum Bacillota; class Clostridia; order TANB77; family CAG-508; genus CAG-245. Next base: position 15,654 of record CAMEWM010000014.1, read on the forward strand.
AGGAAAAGTTCTAATAAGAATAACACCATTTAGCAGATTTGGAAAAGTATAATGTAGAAAATAAAAAACTTGTATAATATAAAATTATACAAGTTTTTTGTATTAAGTTGTAATAAAGTAAGTACGTTATACACTAATAGAGTGAAAGGAGGATGAGTTATGCAGAATATTGAAGAAATATATCAAAATTATGCAGGTATAGTATATAAATATATATTCTGCTTAACAGGAAATGAAGACATATCAGAAGAAATTGTCCAAGAAACTTTTTTAGTGGCAGTAAAAGACATAAATAAATTTAAGCGGTGAATGTAAAATTTCAACATGGCTATGTCAGATTGCAAAGTACATATGGTATGGAAAAATAAAAAAAGATAAAAGAGATAAAGAAATTCCTATAGATGAACTAAATGAAGTATTAATTACAAACGAAGAAATAGAAGAAAAGATATGTAGACAAGAAGAAAAAATGGAATTATTTAAAAAGATGCAAAAACTGGATGAAGAATCCAGAAATGTAATGTATTTAAGAATTTTAGGAGACTTTAATTATGAAGAGATAGCAGAAATTACAGGAAAAACAGCAAATTGGGCGAGAGTAACTTTTTTTCGTGGAAAGCAGAAATTGAAGGAGGAGAATAATAATGAAAAATGAATGTGAAATAGTGCAGGACTTATTATTTGGATATAATGATGAAACTTTGAGAAAATCTTCTAAAGAATTAGTAGAAAAGCATTTGGCAAATTGTGAAGAATGTCAAGATGCATTAAAAGAAATTCAGGAGGATACACATAAAGAAGAAAAGAAAGAAAAAGAGATAGACTATCTAAAAAAGATAAATACAAAAATATCAAAGAAAAATATAATAATAAAAGTAGCTCTAATCTTAATAACAGTGATAATATTATTTAATTTATTAGTACTAATAACATATGAAAATCAAAAAGCTGATTTAGAAATTTTTATAAGTAAAGAAGCAACACAAGAAGAAGTAGAAAACATTAGAAAAAAGATAGAGTCAAAATATGATGGAGAAATAAGATTTAAAACGAAAGAAGAGTATTTAGAAGAGACAAGAAGTAATTTATCCAATAAAGAATATCTAGTAGATGGATGGGAGGAAGATAACCCATTTAGAGATGCTTTTGTAATACAAGTGGATGCAAGACAAGAGGAAGAAATATTAGAAAATTTAAAATATGTGGAAGGTGTTGGGATAACAACATCACAAGTAAGTAGAAATCCATATGAATATTTTATAAGACTTTTAATTAACAAATTGAGATAGTTAGAGATTTTTCTTTATAACATTAAATAGAATATTTATTTTTTAGCCAATTTATGTTAGCATGTAATAAAAGAGGAAAAGAGCATGGATATAAATAAAAAAGAATTACATGAATTATTTCAAGGAATAAAGCAAGGTAGTAGAACAGCTTTCGAGGTATTATATAAGAGATATAAACAACTGGTTTATAAAATTGCATTCTCAATCATAAAAAATAAAGAAAATAGTGAAGACATAATGCAAAATGTTTTTACCAAAATATTTGAGCTACCCGAAATTAAATTGCCAGAAAACAAAGAAGCCAGTTGGTTGTATACTGTTACAAAAAATGAGACAATTACAAAACTAAGAAAACTAAAAGAAGATATTGACATTGACTCTATTTATAATATGACAACAGACTGCAAGGATATAGAGAATATAATAGATAATGATAAGTATAATAGAATTATAAATAAGCTTGATGAAAAGGAACAAGAGATAGTCTCTCTAAAAATATTAGGACAACTATCATTTAAAGAAATATCTAAATTAATGGATATTCCAATAGGAACAGTACAGTGGCACTATTATAAAGCAATAGATTGCATCAAAATTTTAATAGGAAATATATCGATGTTTATTATAACAACTGTTTTGTATTTGAAGAATAAATTAACGAATAAAGTAGAGATGAGTCAAGCTATAGAAGAGAGCAACGTAATACAAGAAGATTCCAAAGAGGAAGAAAAAACATCACAAGATTCTACTGAGAATAGTGAACAATTGGAAAATGAAAGCATTGAAAAAGTAGAGGAGAATACTCAGACAAGTGAGACCATAGAAATAGAGACGATAAATACCTCATTAAATAATATAGAAAATAAAATATTATTAGGAAGCTCAACACTATTTTTAATATTAACAATAATTTTTTCAATTATTTGTATAAAATACCAACAAAATAAAAAGAAAAAAACGTCTAAATAATAGAATGCTACAATCTACAATATATGTTGTGAATAGGCCGAAAAAATTAATATTTTTATAAAATTTCGCAAGCTCATATCGAGCACACGTAGCTCATGTGACGACACGATATTTCGGCTCATTTTATAAAAATATTAATTTTTTTAGCAATACTTTAAAAATATATACTGTAGATTATAACAATAGAATAAAATGAAAGGTTAAATTGGTATAAGTATGAGTAAAAGAAAAATTATAGGAATAGCAGTATTAGTGATATTAGCAATAACAATTGTTTTGGGAGTAATATTTTTTATGATAGATAAGTCTAACGGAGAAAACGTAAAAATTCTTGTAGATGATTCTATAAAAAATGAAGATACAAATAGACTAGAAGATTTGCCACAAGATTATAGCTTAGAACAGGCTGTACAAGATGGATGTGTAGTAATAACATATAAAAAAGTTTATAATAAAGATATATTGGATCGTTTTATACAAAATACGGGAATAAATTCGCAAAATAGAATTGAGGATAAAATTAGAATTGTACAATATACAGTTGAAGGCGATACTATAATTACTGATGTAGAATACAAAATAAAAGATGAAACATATTTGTTAAGTGGAGAGCCTGTGAATAAGACTACGTATATTGTTAGAAAAGACAACACAAGAGATGAATTTGCAGCCGAATCAGATAGAATAATAACAGAGAATGATAATATTCCTGGTGAGATATATGGAATAACCACGGAAGAAAATGGAGATATGGTTTATGTGGAATTAGCTCTATATGCGGAAATTAACTATGTGGATTCTTCTATAAAACCATATGAGGATATAGAAATATGTGCATATTCAAAAGATAGGGAAGAATAAAATACATAAAAAGATTAATCATACATATAATTCTTTAGGAGGAATATGTATGATTAAAAAAATAGATTTGCCATATCCGCTAAATGCATTAGAGCCATATTACAATAGAGAAACTTTAAAAATTCACTATGAAACACTGTATACAGGATATGTTAATAATACAAATAAAACAGAAGAAAAGCTAGAACAGGCAAGAAAAACAGATAGTTATGAAAATATTAAATGCTTAGAACAAGATTTAAGCTTTTATGGATCTGGAGCTATATTGCATCAATTATTTTTTGAAAATATGGGACCTGCAATTCCAACAAGTCCGAGCTTTGAACTTTTGGAACAAATAAATAAAGATTTTACTAATTATGAAGTATTCAAAAAACAATTTACAGAAGCGGCAAAAGCTGTAGAAGCATCACGGCTGGTGCTTATTAGTATGGATTTCGGATTTTAAAAAGTTAGAGATACTGCAATGTGAAAAACATCAAAATTTAACATTATGGGGCTGCACACCTTTGCTAGTATTAGATATGTGGGAACATTCATACTTTTTACAATATAAAGCAAGCAGGCAAGATTATATAAATGCATTTTGGAATATTGTGAATTGGAATAAAGTAAATAAAAGATTTGAAATAATAAAAAGATAGTAACTTGAATAATTACTATCTTTTTGTTATTATTATGCTAGAGAATAAAAAGAAAAGAGAAAAAAATGAAAAAAGTAATAATATCTGCACTAATATTAATAATAGTACTAGTAGGTGTTGTAATGTTAATAAATTGTTATGTAATTTTAAATTCACAAAATAAAATAATAAATGAAAATGAGGCAAAAGATTTATCTAATGTAGATTGTATTTTAATTTTAGGTGCTGGAATTTGGGGAGACAAGCCAAGCCCAATGCTAGAAGATAGACTTTTGCAAGGAATAGAATTGTATAAAAATGGAGTGTCTCAGAAGATAATAATGAGTGGGGATCACGGCAGAGAAGATTATGATGAAGTAAATGTTATGAAACAATTTGCAATAGACAGGGGAGTTCCGTCAGAAGATATATTTATGGACCATGCAGGATTTTCAACTTATGAAAGTGTATACAGAGCCAAAGAAATATTTCAATGTAAAAAAATAGTAATTGTTACACAAAAATATCATTTATATAGAAGCATATATATTGGAAAAAAATTAGATCTTGAGTGCTATGGTGTTGGAGCTGATCCAAGAAAATATGAAGGACAATTTATGAGAGAAATAAGAGAAATAGCAGCGAGAGACAAAGATTTTGTTAAATGTATATTAAAATCTAAACCAACATATTTGGGAGAAACTATTCCAGTAAGTGGGAATGGAGATGTAACTAACGATAAAAAGGAAATTTAAAATAAATATAATTGAGGATGGTAGTATGTATAAAATAATATTTATAGACATAGACGGAACTCTAAGAAATAATAAAAAAGAGATAAGTCAGAGATGTAAAAATGTTATAAATAATTTAGTTAATAAAGGAATGATAATAGTACTTACATCAGGTAGACCAAATAATTATACTGAAAAAATAAGTAGAGAAATAAATGCGAGTCAGTATATAATATCTTCAAATGGTGGAAACGTATATGATTATTATAATAGAAAAAATCTATATACAAATGTAATGGATAAAAAGGATGTTTTAAAGCTATATAACCTTGCAGAAGAAGCTGGAGTAAGATTCATAATGAATACAGATAAAAGTAGGGTGGTAACAAAGTTGAAACATTATGATGGTTCGGAAATAGAATTAAAGCAAGATATAGAAACATTTGTTAATAATAATGATATTACTCAATGTGTAATATCAGATCAAGATTTTTATAAAGTAAAAAAGATAAAAGAAAAAGTTGTTTTAATGGATAATATTGAAATTAAATATCAAGCTAAAAAATTGATAGATGAAAATGAATCAATAACAGAATCAACGACTATAGACATTGCAAATATAACATCATCAAAAGGTAATGCTGTAAAGCATTTATGCGATTTGTTAAAAATTGATACAAAAGATGCCATAGCTATAGGCGATGATAATAATGACATATCAATGCTAAAAACGGTTGGTTATGCTGTTGCTATGGACAATGCGACAGTTGGTGTAAAAGAGTATGCGAATGAAATTACAAAATCAAATGAAGAAGATGGAGTAGCAATATTCTTAGAGAAAATAAACAATAATATATAAAGAGGCATAAAAGTGGACAATATAAAAGAATTAATAAAGAATAAATATAAATGGATAATATTTGCAATGGTTTCAATAATATTTATAGCCATTGCAGAAGATGTTTTTGAAAAAGAGATTTTTGCATTTGATGGCATAATATATAATTTTTTATTAAATCATAGAAATAATATATTGAACAATTTCTTTAAAATAATGACTAATTTTGGAAGTGCAGAATTTCTAATACCATTAACTATTCTTTGTATAATATGTATAAAGAACAAAAAATATAAAATAATGTTACCGGTTAACTTAATTGTAATAGCTAGTCTAAATATAATATTGAAAAACGTTTTTGTAAGACAAAGACCAAATGAGCTTAGATTAATAGAAGAAACAGGTTATAGTTTTCCGTCAGGACATGCAATGGCTAGTACGGCAGTTTATGGATTATTACTATACATAGTATTTCGAGAAGTAAAGAATAAAAAAATTAGAAATATAGCTTGTATATTACTAGCTATTCTAATATTCATAATTGATATGAGTAGAATATATGTGGGGGTTCACTATGCAAGTGATGTAATAGCCGGAACGTGCTTATCAATAGCATATTTAATATTGTTTATACAAATAATGAAGCCTTAAGGGGTATCCTAATGGCTTCATTTTAAGCTTATATCAAATTTTATTTCAAAGTCTGTAAATTTATCTAAAGTATTATCTTCTAAACATTTTAAGTAATTATCTAATTGATCTTGATATTTGCAAGCTGCTATAATAGCAGGATTTAATTCTGACTTCAACATGAGATCCATTGCAAACTTTAATGCTTCTATTATAGATTTGCCCTCTTTATCTCGAATTAAAGAATAAGCCTCTCGAAATCTTGCTACTACAGGAAAATGTTGATAGTAACTTAAAGGAACAATAAATTCACTATTGATTACATCTTTATATGTCTTGTATTTGTTAGGATATTGTTCTAAATAATCTTCAATTTCAGATTTCTTGTATGGTAAAAAAACCTTTTTTTCTTTTTCTGAGATTAATAAAACATTATTATCCTCATATATATCCGAATTTATAGATTGATTAGAAACCTGCACTAATTGCTCTTTTTCAGGCAAATCAAACTGCTTAATCTCTATATGAAATTTTGATAAATATTGCTTTGTAAAATCATCAGCAAAGTAAGAATTTAAAAAGTTATTTCTCATAGCAATTTCTTCGTTAGTGCTATTAACAAATTGAGAATAATCTGAAATTTGATTTTTTATCTTATTTATTTTATTAACAGATTCTTCATCAGATAATTTTTTCGCACTAATATCTATAAGTAAGTTAATTATATTTGAATTTAATTCTTTTGTTTCACTTTCAATCGATAATAAAGTTTTAATATTATCATTAGTGTAATTAAAAGCAGTTTCGGTATCATTTACTAATTTTGTAAACTTATCCATTGAATGGTCAATTTTATACTCAGATAAACTATTGATAAATAAGACAATAGCATCTCTTACATTTTGAAGTTGCTCTAGCTGACGGTCAAATTCTTGAATACTTTTATCTAAACTTGTTATAAAAGAAAAATCTCGTTCAGTTAAATAACTATTTAAAAAACTTGTATTTTCTAATAAATCATCTTTTAACATACAAACCTCCATTAATAACAGTATAACATAAAAATAAAGAAGAAAAATTTACAATTATGTTTCATTTTAAAAAAAGTGAAATAAAAATGTAATAAAAAAGAAAAATATCTGTAATTGAAATATCAATAGAGTGAAGGTATAATTAAAAAATAAGAAGGAGGATTTTAACATGAAAAAAAGTAAGAAAAATTATGTATTAATCGCATTAGTTGTTATATTACTATGCATTGCAGTAGGATATGCAGCATTTTCAGCAAATTTAACAATCAATGGTACTGCAAATGCAAGTGGAACATGGGATGTTAAATTTGTAAGCGCAACAATAAATGAGGCTGGACACGGAAATAATCCAACTATTTCTACTGATGGACAAACATTAACTGTTGAAGTAAATCTAGCTTACCCAGGAGACGGATGCACAATAACAGCTAATATCAAGAATAACGGAACTATTCCAGCTATATTAACTGGATATGAAGTATTAGACGCAAATGATCAAACTTTTGCAAATAATGATATTGCCGTTATTTGCCCAGAAGATGGAGATGGACTTGAGACTACTGGAAATGAAATAATCAATGCAGGTGAAACATGTCCTTATACATTTGCTGTACAATGGAAAGATTCATCTACAGCTACACAAGCAACTGCAAAGTTTAAGATTAGCTTTACATATGCACAACCTAATGCTGCTACAGTAAACCCTGCTCATGGAGCTCACACAAAATAATTAAAATATGATATAGAATGGGATTATAAAAAATTCCATTCTATAATCGCATAAACTTACTTTTAAATAGGAAATCTAAAATGCAAAAATCAAAAAGTTTTACACTGGTTACAATATGCTTAATATTAGTATATGGAATTATTGCAAGCTTAGTGTTAACTACTAAGTTAAATTTTGTATATTTGTATATAATAAATCCTGTATTCTATATTGTAATTGCAATAATATTAAGAATATTGATAGGCAAACAAATAAATAATAGTAAAATAACTAAAAAGTCCAAAGAGTATGCAGTAATAGGGGCTTTAGCCTATATAATAATTAGCTTACTTTTAGGACTCATTGTTACTTTTGGAAAAAATCCTTATTCAAAAACCTTATTAGGGGTATTAACTAATATATGGATATTTGGAAGTGTTGTTATATCCAAAGAATACATTAGATACAAATTAATAAATAATGTCTATGAAAAAGACAAAATAAAAATAGCAGTTTTAATATCAATTGTTTATGTAATAGTTGATATGAACATAAATAGATTTGTTACAGAAAATCTAACAGCAATATTTGTTATAAAACAGATATTTGTCAATATAATACCGTTAATTGTTAAAAATATATTGTTCTCTTATATAGCAATTTATGCAGATTTTAGAGCATCGATAATATACCAATTGATTATAGATGCATATTTATGGTTAAGTCCAATTCTTCCTAATTTAAATTGGATGATGGATAGTATATTAGAAATATCTGTGCCAATTGTACTACTTATGTACTTACAATATATAAAAACTAAAAATAGCATATATAAGTCAAAAGAAGACCTACTTAGGTCTGATCCACGAAACGCAATACCAATAGTAATAGTTATAGTATTAGCTATGTGGTTTGCAGTTGGAGTATTTCCAATCAAGCCAGTATCAATAGCCTCGGGAAGTATGTTTCCAGAAATACATGTTGGAGATATTGCGCTAATCAAGAAATGCAACGCAAATGATATAATTGTAGGAGACATTATTCAGTATCAAATGGAAGGATATACTGTAATACATAGAGTAATAGAGAAAAAACAAAAAAATGGAGAATATATATTTATAACAAAAGGAGATAATAACAAATCTCAAGATCTAAATCCTGTTAATGAAGATCAAGTTATAGGAAAATGCATTTTTAAAATAAGATATTTAGGATATCCAGCAATTTGGCTACATTTGATTCAAGAAGAGGAAGCTGTGCAGGTAGATACAGGAGAAAACTAAAGAAAGTGAGGGTAAAATGAGTAGAGCAAAGAAAAGAAGAATAAGAAAATCAACAAGAATTGCATATATTTTAATACTTGTAATTGTCCTAATTTTTTCTATTAGCCAGTGCATTTTACTCCTAAAAGAAGATGAAACAAGTTACAAGAAAAAAGAAGTATACAATTATACAAATAAATTTGCTTATGACTATACAGTAAATTTAATAAAAAATAAATATATAGATGAATCATCATTAGGAATGGAACAACAAGTCTATATAACAGATTTAATAGATAATCTAGCATTAAATTTAAACTATTCATATATTGCCTCGACAGACTCTAGTATAAATTACAAATATAGCATAACTGGGAAATTAGTAGCTGTATACACTAGAGATGGTGATGAGCAAAAGATATTAGAGAAAAACTATAATTTATTGGAAGAACAAAATAAAACTTCTAATGGAAAAGAAATAGATATAGCAGAAAATTTAGAATTAAACTTACAAGAACAAAACAAACTTATAAAAGATTTTGAACAAAACATGAATATGTCTGTAGATGCTACATATACAGTAATTTTGAATATTGAAACAGATACTAAAGTTGAAGGAGAAGATGTAAATAATAAAATTAGTCCAAAGGTAATAATAGATGTAGGAAAGAAAACAACTAAAATATCTGGAGAGAATAATCAAGAAGATACAAAGTACATATCAACAAAAGTTGCAGAAAACAAGACTCCAAATAAATCATATTTTGTAATATATGGAATAGTTATAGCTATTGCACTAATAGCTTTAAGATACTTGTTAAGAAAGACAGAATCTACAGTTATTATTAGAAATGAATATAGACAAGAAATTAATAGAATTATAAGACTTTGCCAAGATAAGATAGTCCAAGTAAAGAGCCAACCTGATATTGATAAAGATAAGCTAATTGAGGTAAAAGACTTTGGAGAGTTAGTAAAATTGTCAGAGGAGCTATTTAAGCCTATACTATTCTGGGAAGATAGAGATAAATCTGAATCTTGGTTTATTGTAATGAGCAATAATACAATTTATAGACATATTATAAAGAAAGACTAGATATATGATAAAAAGAGAAAAATTTAAAATTAAAAGAAAAAAGGGCAGAGTGGCCAATATATCTTTAATATTATTTTCACTAGTACTTATAATTACACTAATAACAATATCTTATGCAAAATGGACTACAACACTTACAATTGAGGGGACTGCTATAGCAAAAGAACCAGAGTTACCAGTTGAACCGGTTAAGCCAAGTACAGATTCAGATAGATTTACAACGAATACATCATTTGCAACAGGATTTTTTGGAATAGAAACATTTAAAGTGGTTGAAGATACCGTTGAAGGAAATGTAATTACTACTAAGATAGCCAATGGAACAAAAACATGGCTTTCTTCAACAACTACTGCTACGTTTACATTAGAAATACAAAACAATTCAGACTCAACATACACGGATGGAAATGTAACATATACCAAAGAAGATTCACAGGGATATATGAATCCGACTACACAAACACTATCTAGTAAGACTGTTGCAAGTGGAGAAACAGTTACCCTAACATGCGAAGTTAAACTAAAAGCAAATGCAAATATAAATATTGGATCATATGTACTTTATAAAATAGAATTTACCTCTGCAAGCGGACAAAAGCAATATTATTATTATAAAATTTTAATATCAGAATAAAAACTAGCCACATGGTGAAGTGGCTAGTTTTGTACTATATAAAATTAACTAATATTTTTTAGAAATAAAGCGAATTTCTCAAGAGTTTTACAACCTGAGGATATTTGAGCATCAGAGTAGTTAGATAAAGCTTTCCTTACTTCTAATGGAAGAGCAGGATCTTTTCCAAATAAGATGTAATCAGAAGTTAGACCGGTTACATTGCAAAGAATTTGTAATTTTTCAAAAGATAAACTGCCTTCTCCTTTTTCAATCATACCAAGATATTGACCAGAAATACCAAGCATACTTGCAAGTTCCTGCTTAGAAAGATTCATATTTAGACGTATATTTTTTATTCTTATACCAATTTCTTTCTTTAACATAATTATCAAACCTTTCTATATATATTTAATATAATTCTAAAATTTTAGATAAATTTGAAAGAAATAAAAAGAACTACAAATTTATAGCAAAATATGACAATATATGATATTATATGACAAGAAAATGATTAATAATATAAAAAGGTGAGAAAATCTATGAAACTATTATTGATAGAAGATGACAAAAGAGAATGCGAAAAATTTAAAAATATTGTAGATAAAAGAGATGATATAGAATTTGTTGGAATAACAAATTCTTCTGAAGAAGGATTAAAAATATTAAAAAATAATAGAATTGACGCTATAATATTGGATTTAGAACTAAATGCAGGAAAAGGAAGTGGCTTTGAATTTTTACAAAATATAAAGAAATTACAGTTTGATATATATCCTAAGATAGTTGTAACCACCAATGTCTATTCAGATTCAGTATATGATTATTTACATGATAATAAAGTTGATTTTATATTTTATAAAAAACAGGAAACATATTCTGTAGAAAATGTTATTAATACATTAATGCTATTAAAAGAATATAAAGAAACATCAAATAATAATATATTAGACGAGAATACTAATAGTCACGAAGACTTAATAAAAATAATATCAGATAAGGTGAATAATGAATTAGACTTAATAGGAATAAGCACGCATCTACAAGGAAGAAAGTATTTGTATGATGCGATTATGTATCTTTTATCAAAAGACAGTGATGATAGCAGAATTTCTATAAATCAATATTTAATTGCCAAATATAAGAAATCAAGTAGTACAATAAGTAGAGCCATGCAAAATGCTATATTACATGCATGGAGAATATCATCCATAGAAGATTTAGAAACTTATTACAAAGCTAAAATCAATTATGAAACAGGAGTCCCTACACCTGTAGAATTTATATATTACTATGTAGATAAAATAAAGAAGATGCTATAGATTAGTAATACAAAACTACAAAAAACGACAAAATATCAAAAAATGTGACAAAGGTTCACTACTCAAAATCACTTATACCAAGCGGTATGAGTGATATCTTTTTATTGTAAAAAATAAAAAGATGGGTGGTGAACGAAAGATGACTTGGGACGAATTCTGGGAGTGGGTAAGATACATTATGGGAATATAACTTCCTATTGAAATGAACTAAACAAATAAGAACATATTTAGATGATTAGCAAAGATGTAATTAACGCTTAAAAGCTTGATTGCATCTTTGCTTTAATATATAATAAAATAAAAAAGGCTAATGATGAGTGAAAATTTAATTATTACGATAATAAAAATATTATTTATTAATGTATATATATTAATAATAAATTTTAAGATTTTGAATAAAGACATTAAAGCAAGAGAGATTATAAAAATAGTATTAGTAAGCTCTATAATTACCATTATATATACTGTTATGGTGAATTATTTGGATAATATATTTATGATCATCATGACTTACTTTGTTCAATTAATATTTCTACAATTTTTAATAGAAAAGAATAAAGAGTCTTTATTCATAACGAACCTAATATCTAATGCAATTGTGTATATATTATTTGGCATATCAGTACTATTAGAATCACCAATAATTATGAAGATGGGAGTAAGGAATAGAGTAATAAACCTTGTTTGTATATTAATAATAGAAATATGTATCATATTCGTATGCTTTAAAATAAGGAGATTTAAACATGGATTGTTGTTTTTGCAAAATACAACAAATTATGATTTTATCAATATTATCATGATAAACATGAGTGCTATAGCAATATTAATATATTGCCTAGTTGGAAATTATTATGATCCCTCAACTAGAAATTTATTTGTTTGTTTTATTATAGTAGGAATAATTATGATAATCATGATCCAAAAAACATTAACCTTATATTATAAGCAAAAATTATTATCAAAGACAATTGAAGATTATAAGAATGAGTTAGCAGATAAAGATGAACAGATAAAAAAGCTGTCGGAAGAAAAGTATGAAATTAGTAAATTAAACCATCAATTCTATAATAGACAAAAAGCTCTAGAATTGAAGGTACAAGAAGCTATTAGCGATATTAATATAGAAGCAGGAAACGAATTAGCTATTGTTAAACAAATTGATGATTTATCTAAAGAATATTCAAAAGGGCTAGAAGGTATTAAGGGATTAGATAAACTACCTTCAACTAATGTAGAAGAGATAGATGACATGTTTAAATATATGCAAGCTGAATGTAAGAAAAATGACATTGATTTTAAATTACAGATAAATGGGAATATCAATCATATGATCAATAAAATTATACAAAAGAATAAATTAGAAACACTAATTGGAGATCATATTAGAGATGCGATAATAGCCATTAATGCGGGTAATAATAAATTTAGGAGCATATTAACTATTTTAGGAATTAAAGACGATTGTTATGAGTTATGTATCTATGATAGTGGTGTTGAATTTACAATCGATACATTACTAAAATTAGGAATAGAGCCAACTACTACACATAGAGATACAGGTGGTAGTGGAATTGGATTTATGACTACATTTGAAACTATGAAGGAAACTAAAGCTAGTCTAATAATAAATGAAAAGTCTACACCATCAGTAAATGATTATACAAAAGCAGTAACGATAAGATTTGATGGTAAAAATGAATATAGAATTTGCTCATATAGAGAAGATAAAATCAAAAAGAAAACAAAAGATAATAGAATAATTATATGTAATCAAAATAGAAGTATATAATACTTCTATTTTGTGGTTAAATTAAATAAAATAGTTATTTTCAAAAACTTGAAATTTAATAGTAGTAATATTAAAATAACGATAGGAAGACATATGGAGGATAACAAATGATTCAATTATTTGAAGTAAAGAGAAAAATAAAAAAATTAAAAAGAGAAGACAAAGAATTAATTGAGAAATATTCTGAAATATCTATCAACACAAGAGAGGAAATATTAAGAGAATATAATACTTCTGAAAGTGGAATATCAGATGAAGAAGCGGAAAAAATATTCACTGAAAATGGACCAAATGTAGTAGTAAAAAATGAAAAGAAAAGTAGATTATATTTCCTATTTAATAGTTTTAAAGATAAATTCATCTTAATACTAATAGTACTAGCTATTGTAAATTATTTCTTAAGTGATGCTATTAGTACTTATATAATATTAGGTATAGCAGTTATCAGTGCACTTATTAGATATTTTCAAGATTATAGTGTATATAAATTTAATCAAGAATTAAAATCAAAAATGTATACAACTACACATATATTGAGAAATGGCAAAGAAGAAGAGATTAGAGTGGAAAAAGTTGTACTAGGTGATATTGTAAAGTTAAGTGCTGGAGCAATGATACCAGCTGACTTAATATTGATAGATAGTAAAGACTTATTTGTAAATCAATCTGTATTTACTGGAGAAAGCGTACCAGTAGAGAAAATTGCGCAGAATGGAAATGGAGCAAAAGAAATTTTTTCTATTTCAAATATCTGTTTGATGGGATCAAGTGTAATAAGTGGAAGTGCTACCGGGGTAGTGATAAACACTGGATTTAATACATATTTAGGAAGAATGAGCAAGGAAGTAGAAAATAAAAAAGAAACTACGAATTTTGAACAGGGAATGAATAATATCACAAAGATGCTTATAAAATATATGGTTATTGTATCAATAGCAGTTTTTGTAATCTATGGATTTATTAGAAAAGACTGGATTGAAGCAATTTTATTTGCTCTATCAGTAGCAGTAGGTATTACTCCGAGTATGTTACCTATGATTGTGAATGTAAACTTAACAAGAGGAACTGAAGTATTAGCAAAGAAGAAAACTTTGGTAAAGAATATAAATTCAATTCAAAATTTAGGTGCAATAGATATATTATGTACAGATAAAACTGGAACTTTAACAGAAGATAAAATAGTCCTTCAGAAATATATAGATGTTAATGGAAATGAAGATATATCAATTTTGGAATATGCGTATCTGAACAGTTATTTTGGAACGGGTATGAAGAACTTGGTTGATAGAGCGATTATCAATTATGGAAATGACAAAAATATGCAATGTATAGTTAATGAATATAAAAAAATAGATGAAATTCCATTTGATTATACTAGAAAAAGAATGAGTGTTGTTGTATGTAATAGCAAAAACAATGGATATAGAATGCTAACAAAGGGAGCACTCGAAGAAATTTTAAAAGTATGTGATAAGGTAAAATACAATGGACAAATAAAAATATTAACTCCAGCATTAATTGAAGAAGTGGAACAAAAAGCCAAAGAATATGCTGTTCAAGGAATGCAAGTTATAGCCTTGGCATCAAAAAGAGAATATAGAGGTATAAATGTATTTAATGTTTCAGATGAAAAAGATATGACTTTTATAGGATTTGTAGCATTCTTAGATCCTGCTAAAAAAGATGTAAAAGAAACTTTAAGGAAGTTAAAGAAGATAGGTATAACTACTAAGATTCTAACAGGTGACAATCCATATGCTACAGGAAACATTTGTAAGCTAGTAGGTATAGATAATAGTAAAATTTTATTAGGAACAGATATTGATGAGATGAATGACGAAGAACTTGCACATAAGGTGGAAGAGATTTCTGTGTTTGCCAGAATGAATCCATTACAAAAAGAGAGAGTAGTCACTCAATTAAAGAAAAATGGACATGTGGTAGGATATATGGGCGATGGAGTAAATGATTCACCATCATTACATGTATCTGATGTTGGAATATGTGTAAATACAGCCACGGATATAGCGAAAGAAGCGGCTGATATAATTTTACTAGAAAAGAATTTAAAGGTAATTTATAATGGAGTAATAGAGGGAAGAAAAGTATATGGAAATATTATTAAATACATGAAGATGGCTCTTAGTGCTGACTTTGGAGATGTATTTAGTATAGTAATAGCAAGTATATTCTTGCCATTCTTACCATTACTTCCTATACAAATGTTATTACAAGATTTTTTATATGATATATCACAAATAGCAATTCCTTATGATGATGTAGATAAAGAATTTTTAGAAAAGCCTAAAAAGTGGAGTACAAAAGGAATTAGCAAATTTATGAATGTTATGGGTATTACCAGTTCAATTATAGATGTAATAGCTTTTATTGGGTTTTGGTTTTTATTTGGATATAACGCAGGAAAAGAAACATTTTTCCAAACAGCTTGGTTTGTAGAATGTTTAATTTCGGAAACTATGATAATACATTATGTACGTACAGCTAAGAAACCTTTCCTAGAGTCAAGAGCCAACAAATGGCTGACACTAGGCACAATTGCAACAATATTAGGAACAATTCTTACACCTATAATATTGCACAACATACCAAGCTTCCATTTTGAAATATTACCACTTAGCTACTATGGATTTGTAATAGTATTACTAGCAATTTATTCAATACTAGTAGAAATTATAAAGAAAAAATATATAAAAAAATATGGAGAATGGTTGTAAAACAAATAAAATTCAAAATCTCTCGAATTTTGAGAACAATAAAAAATTTATAAAAATATAATAAATTAATGTCAAATTACAAACAATAAATTATATTCTGAAGGAAAGAAGTGTTTGTATGCGACAAGTGAAAGAAGATATTAATATAGATAAGGCTTATGGAAAAGATGCATTGGCATCAGCTGATGATTTTATAAAAGATAATAATGTTGATTTGAAGAATGGTTTGAGAGACGAACAAGTAAAAGTAAATATAGAAAAATATGGAACGAACGAGATTAAAGGAAGTAAAACGAAGAAGTGGTACAACTATTTTTTAGAGAGTCTATTTAGTCCTTTTAACAGTATTCTTATGGGTATAATTTTGGTACTTTTATATACTGATGTGTATCTATCTACAGAATCCAGCTGGGCTAATATTATTGTAATTGCTGTATTAATAATCACGAGTACATTATTAGAATTTTTTGAAGAGTTTAGGTCGAATAAGGCTGCAGAAAAGCTAAAAGAGCTTGTTGCAACAACTGTAAATGTGCTAAGGGATGGAAAAGAGAAGGAAATTCCAATAAAAGATGTTACAGTTGGAGATATAGTAAGTTTATCAGCAGGAAGCATGATACCAGCGGATTTAAGAATTATTGAGTCTAAAGATTTATACGTAGGGCAATCGTCTTTAACAGGAGAATCTGATGCAGTAAGAAAAGAATCCTATAGTAAAATAAATGAAAAAATAGAAAACATATCTGATATAGATACTATATGCTTTATGGGAACAAATGTAATTAGTGGTAGCGCAAAAGGAGTTATTATAAAAACAGGAGATGACACATACTTTGGAAAGATTGCAAACACATTAATAACTGGAAAACCTAAAACAGCTTTTCAAAGAGGTATTGAAAGTGTCAGCAAAATGTTGATAAAATTCATGCTAATCATGATTCCGTTAGTATTTATATTTAATGTTACGAAACATGATGTATTAACTGCTTTTACATTTGCAGTTGCAATAGCAATAGGAATTACTCCATTATTACTTCCGGTTATTCTCTCATCAAGTTTATCTAAAGGTGCAATAAAAATGGCAAAGAAAAAAACTATTGTAAAAAAATTAGATGCAATTCAAAGCTTTGGAGCAATGAATATCCTTTGTACAGATAAAACAGGCACTTTAACAGAAGATAAAATTGTGCTAGAAAAGTATTTGAACATACATGGAGAGGAAGATATTGGAGTATTAAAACAAGCTTTTTTAAATTCATATTTTCAAACAGGTCTAAAAAACAACATAGATGAAGCTGTTATTGCAAGGGGATTAAAACACGAACTAGGACAGATTGTTGATATGTATAAAATAATAGATGAGATACCATTTGATTTTTCTAGAAGAAGATTATCAGTAGCAATAAGTGATGGGAATAAAATACAGCTAATAACAAAAGGAGCAGTTGAGGAAATTCTAGAAATTTGTACTTCAGCAGAATATGGTGGAAAAATAGAAGCATTAACAAAAGACATTAAAGAAAATGTAAAAAGAATTAGTAAAAATTTAAATGAAGAGGGATTTAGAGTTGTAGCAATTTGCCAGAAAAATAATCTGGAAAATAAAGAGGACTATGCAGTATCAGATGAAAAAAATATGACATTGATAGGATTTATAGGGTTCTTAGATCCACCAAAAGAATCAGCAAAGGTAGCAATAGAAAAATTAAACAATGCAGGAATAAGAGTAGTCGTGCTAACAGGGGATAATGCAGAAGTAACAAGATGTATTTGCAATAAAGTTGGAATTAATTCAAAAAATATTGTACTAGGAAGTAAAATAGATAAATTATCTGATGCAGCTCTTACAAGAATATTAAAAAAGACAAACATATTTGCAAAACTATCACCAATACAAAAAGCAAGAATAGTGAGATTATTAAAAGAAGATAATAACATTGTTGGATATATGGGAGATGGAATAAATGATTCTCCATCACTTACCAATTCTGATGTTGGAATATCTGTAGATACTGCAGTCGATATTGCAAAAGAATCGGCTGATATAATTTTGCTAGAAAAAGACTTGAATGTGCTGTTAGATGGAGCAAAAGAAGGCAGAAGAACTTTTGCAAACTTAATGAAATATATAAAAATGGCAGTAAGTTTTAATTTTGGAGAAGTATCGTCTGTTATTATAGCAAGTATAATGTTACCATTTTTACCAATAACACCAATACAATTGCTAGTACAAAGTCTGTTATATGATTTTGGACAATTAACATTGCCATTGGATAATGTAGATAAAGAATATCTAAACACTCCAAAAAGATGGAATATAAAAGACATAAAAAACTTTACATTATTTATGGGCCCACTCAGTTCGTCTTTTGATATGATCGTGTTTGCATCTCTTTGGTTTATATTTGGAATAAGAGAAGCAGTAATATTCCAAACAGTATGGTTTTCTTATGGTGTAGTTTCAAACCTAGTAGGAATGCATATTATAAGGACTGTAAAAATACCGTTTGTACACAGCAATGCAAGCAAAATAGTTTATATATCATCAATATTATTAAGCATTGTTGCTATAATATTCCCATATACACCAATTGGACACTTAATAGGTCTTACATCAATTTCAATAAGATATTTAATAGTAATAATTGGAGTACCAATATTGTACTGCTTTGTTGCTTTAATAGCCAAGAAAATATATGTAAAAAAATATGGAGAATGGATATAA
>CAMEWM010000015.1 GCA_945946655.1 uncultured Clostridium sp.
TTTACTCCTTCGTTTTACTGTACCTTTATACTACCATAACAAATCAGTTTTTTCAACGAATTTTATTTATTGTAATATAAGTGTAATATTTACTATTGTGTAAAATTTATAAATTAGTTTCTTTTTTTCTAATTTTTGGCATGAATTTTTCTGCAAATTTATATTCATCTCTATCCTTTATATATAGCCATCCTATAATAGAAAACATGACTGCTCCTATAAAATTAACAAACAAATCTTTCATTGTATCTTTTATTCCAATGTCTAAATATCCATCTACTATAGTTATTTCTTTTTCTGCACCATTTTCTAGATAATGAATAGTAGTTTTATCTATATTTCTTATTGTAACGGGTTTATTTTTTCCTTCTGGGTTCAATGTAACAGAAGACACTGTTTGGATTATTCTATCTTTTTGCATGTCTGTGTTAAAAAAGGTGTCCATGCCATATTCAAAGAATTCCCATAATACTCCAACAGTCATTGAAAAGCAAAATGCTACTAGAGCTACTGATATTGGTGTCATTTTAGTATGAAATTTTTCAGATCTGTTTAATATATCAATTAATGAAAAACCAATAGCCGCACACAAGAATCCGTTTATTGTGTGTAACATTGTGTCCCAATGCTTAAATATTCCATAAAAATTTTGTACTTCGCCCAAAATTTCTGCTGAAAATATAAATAATAATATTATAGTCTCTAGTGCATTTGGCAATGTTATATTTAATCTTTTATCAATTATTGACGGAATCATAAATAGTACTAGAGTAAGAATGCATAGAAACATATTTTCATAGTTTCCTCTAAGTAATTGAGTGACCATCGTTATTATAACGAAAAATCTTAATACTACATATACAGTAATATCTCTTCCTTTGTTTTTACTATTAACTTTTAGTTTCATAAGAACATCTCCTATATTCTTTTATATGACATGATTATACTATTTAGGATTTATTCAGTCAAACATTTTATAAAAAAATAAAAGTAATAAACCAATTGTCTATTACTTTGCAAAACTTATCCCAGTGCTACATCTAAAAGCATCATAATTACAAAACCAATTGCAACTCCTATGGTTACCAGATTTGACTTTTTGTCTGACTGTGCCTCTGGTATAAGCTCTGATGCTACCACATATATCATTGCTCCAGCAGCAAATGCTAAAAGATATGGCAAGATTGGTACCACTATTTTAGTTAACATTATAGTTATTAATGCTCCTATTGGTTCTACTATGCCAGATAAAGTCCCCCCAGAAAAAGCTTTTAATTTACTCTTGCCAGAGCTATGAAGAGGCATTGATATGATAGCTCCTTCTGGAATGTTTTGTATGGCAATTCCAAGAGCTAATGCAAAAGCTTCTGTAAACGTAATTCCAGCACTTTGCGAAAACAGTCCAGCAAATGCCACTCCTACAGCCATTCCTTCTGGTATATTATGTAATGTCACTGCTAGCATAAGCATTGTCGTACTTTTTACTTTTTCCTTTATAGTTAACTTGTCATTATTGTTATTATTTATCTCTATCTTCTCAGCTAATTTGTTTACTAAAATTAATATTCCTACTCCTATCATAAATCCAGCAGAAGCGGGAATCCATGCAATTTTGCCTTGACTTTCTGCCATTTCAATTGATGGAATTAATAAAGACCATACAGATGCCGCAATCATAACTCCTGCTGCAAAACCTAATAATATCTTCTGTACAATTGGTTTTATCTCTTTTTTTAATAGGAATACTAATGCAGAACCGCATTGTTGTTCCTATAAAGGGAATTAATATTCCTATGGCTAATTGTCCTGTGCTAAAGCTGGTATCCACTCTAATTTCCTCCTTAATACATTAGTATACGGACTTTTCCAATTTTTATTAAATATTTGAATTGTCTCTGTTATATGATATTCACTTAACATAAAATTGTGTTATTAAATTACTTACCAAAAAATTAAAGACCCCTCGTGTTATCGAGGGGATCTTTGTTTTTTAATTACTCGCCAGCTTTTTCTTCAGACTTCCTATCTCTTTATCCATTTCTTTAATGAGTTCTTCAATGCTTTCCTCCATCTTAGGTATTGTGCATTGATATTGAGATACAAGATAAGTAATCCAAGGCCAATTCCTGTTTGCATATGTACACTGCCAATCTGAACAATCTCTCCAAGCTTCATATCCCTTAGCATAAAAGCTCCAGTCAGCTTGATCTTGGTTTTCTCGTAACTCACGTACTGTAATTTTTTGATTGCCGTTCACATAAGAATATAAATTACCATCACCGTCTCTCCCTATCTGGTCGACTGGAATCTTGCTTTCATCCAATAGATCAAATGCATTATAGCCTTTAATCTTTTGAAGTTTCTTTTTAAATTCCGGTACTTCTCTGCAAATTGCATCAATTCTTTCATTCCAAACATAAACCAGTAGATTTGCATTTACCCAAATAGGATTTCCGTATATGTAACAATTCTTTTCTTCAATGAGTGCCCGCAAGTATCTTCTAAGTAGTAAACAATGATTCAACCGAACGGTGTTCTTAGTGTACATTTTTTGAGCTCGCTTTTTAAAAAACATATTTTCTTCCTTTCTCCGCTGAGGAATCCTTCCTCTTATTGTTGATAGACTTACTATGTTTGCTCACAACTGTGTGAGATAAAAAGGAATTAAGATATAAATAAGGTAATGCCTTAATTATATATATTTTACCACATTTTGAGCATTTTTTCAATTTTTGTACAAACATATGTACGAGTAAATTATGTGCACAATATTTACTTTATCTCATATATTTGATTGTAAACTGAAAAAGAAACCTTTTGAACTCTACTTTTGTAGTATAGTACATTTGGTTTCTTTTTTATAGTTATATATTATATTTTATCATTTTAGGCTCTGAATTTTCTTCTATTCCAGTAGCTATAACTGTTACCATGATAGCATCATGTATTCTTTCGTCTACTATTGTTCCGAAAATAATATTTGCTTCTGGATCTAAGAATTCTTTTATGTATCCAACTGCGGAACTTACTTCACTTAGTCCTAAGTCCATTCCACCTGTTACATTTACAATTAATCCCTTTGCTCCTTTTACAGATGTTTCTAAAAGCGGACTGTCCATAGCAGCTATTGCAGCATCTAATGCTCTTTGTTCTCCTTCTGCAACACCAATTCCCATATGAGCGATTCCACTATCTTTCATTATTGTCTTTATATCAGCGAAGTCTATATTTATAAATCCTGGAATTGTTATTAAATCAGTGATACCCTGAACACCCTTCTTTAATACAGCATCAGCTTCTTGGAATGCTTGTACCATTGTAGTTCCCTTTGGAACTGCTTTTAATAAGTTGTTATTCTCTACAACTATTAAAGCATCCACATTCTTTCTCATTCTTACAATACCATCTTCAGCATTTTCTTTTCTTTTTCTTCCTTCAAATAAGAATGGTTTTGTAACAATTCCAACTGTTAGTATTCCCATTGATTTTGCAATTTCACATACTACTGGAGCAGCACCTGTACCTGTGCCTCCCCCCATTCCACATGTTACAAATACCATATCAGTTCCGTTTAATGCTTTCTTTATGTTTTCTTCATCTTCCCTAGCAGCCATTTCTCCTAAAATTGGATTAGAACCAGCTCCTAGTCCCTTTGTTGTATCTTTTCCTATATGCATGATAGTAGTTGCCTTGCTCTGTGCTAGTGCCTGCTCTTCTGTATTCATTGCTATGAATTGTACATTACGTATTCCTTCTTCAATCATTCTATTTACAGCATTATTTCCAGCTCCACCAACGCCTATTACCTTAATTCTTACTAAGTTATCTTCATTATCTTGATCTGTATATTTCATTTCGTACATCCTTGCTATTGATAATATTTAGGTTTCTGGGATAGTCCTATAACCCTTTATAAGTATAACAACTTATTTTGCTGTTTATATCTTACTACTTTTTTTATCATTTATCAACACTAAATTTAAATATTTTAATATATTATATAACTTGCTTTAGCTCTTGTATATTATGTATTGTTGCCATTACATGACTATTTTGTTCTATAGATTTGTCATTCTTATTAAGATAAATTGCATTCATCCCTACCGCAATAGCTCCTTTAATGTCAACTTCAAAGTTATCACCAACCATTACACATTCATTCTCTTTATATTTACCTTTTGCTATTTCAAAAGCTTCCTTATTTGGTTTCATAGGAAAACTTTCAGTCATGTATGTTGCTGTAAAAAATTTATATAAACTAGCCTTTTTTAGTCTAGCATCTTGAGAAGATTTAAACCAATTAGATAATACTACTAACTCATATTTGTTTTTTAAATATTCTAATGTTTTAATTAGAGATTCATCTACTTTTTCTGGTACGCATTCTCCTAGATATTTTAGCCAAATATTAATAAATTCTTGAGGTAACATATATCCTAATTCTTTTTCTATTGCTTCCTGCATTAATTGCTTATTATAAGTCATTCGTATACCATCTTCATACATATCAACTGCACATTTAACTCTATTTACAGTTTCATCATTGCACTGTAAATGTAGTTCCATAAATGTTTCTTTAACAGTATTCCAATATTCTTCTTTCCAATCTATTAACGTATTATCTAAATCAAATATAATCCTTTTTATCGACATTAAAATTTCCTCCGTCATAATATTCATGTATATAAAATAAATATGAGAAGATTAAATTTTATCTTCTCATACTCATTTTATATTTACTCTTATTAAAAGTCAATTATTTCCCAGAATTTGTTTCTTCATTATTATCTTGGCTTTTTCTTGTATTCTCTGAATTATCGATTGGAAGGTTACTTTCTTGTTCTTCTCCATTTTCTTTTGTTCCATCTATAACAAATATGAATTTTGTATTACCTTCTACTCCATCTTCTAGTCCAGCAAAATTTTTATATTCATTTGCTAATTCCGATAATTTTTCTAACCTTATTTGTATATTTTTCAAATCGCCATTTATATACGAAACTATTTTATTAATTCCATCATCATCAAATTTTGTCATTCCCTCTGCTAGAGTTGTCGTTCCTTCTGAAATTGAGTTTGCACCTGCTAATAGTTGTTTATTTGCATTATTTAGCATGATACTTGATGAATTTAGTGTACTAATTCCTTGTTTTAGCTGTTTTGATCCTTTAGCTAATATATTAACACCCGATTCTAATACATTTGTTCCTGATTCTAATTTAGATGTACCTGTTTTTAATGTATTTGTTCCTGCTATTAATTCATCCGTTCCATTTGAGATTGTGTCGAATCCGTTTTCAATTTGACTTATCCCATCTAAAATTTCTTGACTTGCTTGTGATTTTAGTTGATTAAGTCCGTTCTTTACCCCTGTGTCCGAATTATTTATTTTGTCCAAACCAGCTTTTTGAGCTTCAGCTGTTTGCGCTACTGCACTATCTATTACAGAATTTATCGTACTTCCAAGTTGCGCTTGTTCCTCTTGCGTTAGCGCTAAATTTGCTTCTAAAACTTGTGCTTGTTCTGGAGTAATTGTTCCTGCTTTTACAAGTCCTTGTAATTTAGCAGATATAGTTGATTCTATTTCTGTTGTCACTGCTGGCGTTACTCCCGTTTTTAATCCATCTGCTAATTGATTATTTGCTCCATCTATAACTTTTTCTTTTATAATTTCAGTCTCTGTATCTTTTCCTGTTATAATCTGGTCAATTCCATTTGATAACTCCACGGCGCTTTGACTTAGTGCAGATGAAGCTTGTTTTTTTCCAGCATTTACACCGTCTTTTAATGTATTTAATCCAGAGCTAACTTGCTCCACACCAGAATTTACTTGACTAGATCCTTTCTTTAAAGCTCCTATATTAGAATTAACTGAATCGATGCCATCATCTATTTGAGAGTAACTTTTGGATGCTGTACTAATCCCATCTGTAAAGCTATTCATTGCAGTAGAAAATTCTGAAGTTTTTTCTACATATGTCGTTGTTCCCTCTTTTAAGGCATTAGATCCTTCTACAAGTTGTCTAGAAGCAGATTTTAGTTCATTTATTTGATCATATATTTCATTTAATTTATCCATATTTGATATATCAGATTCTTCAAATATTTTAGGAGTTGCATATGACATTATATTTCCAATTTTAAATTCTTCTGCATCAAATGTTATCTCTACCTTATTTAAATTTGGAATATCTTCTTCATTTTCTAATCCTAAACTTTCAACTAATCCAGGACATGCTAAAGCTAATACTAATGAATTTTGACCATTATCTATGACTCTCCCATTCGTAACTTCAATATTTTTCATTTTGTTATTATCTAATATAGTTCCTGTCATAACTACAAATGGTACATATATTTTCTCGGTAGTTCCATCTATATTTACAATACGTGATTCTTTATTAGTGTACTCTATTGTTATTTTTACTCTTCCGCTTTTCCCTGCTAAATCGTTTGCTGAAATTTCTTCACCGTCTACCTCATATTTAATTATACAATCTATAGGTAGTTCCTTTTCTGTATTTCCTTGATAGTAAATGTCATTGCCTGATCCTTTCCATTGAATACTTGTTCCATTTTTGACAGGATCTTCCTCTCCATTTACATTGATAATATTTAATAATTCTGATATATCATTTAACAATTCTAGATTATCTGTATTCTTTAAGTGTTCACTTACTATCGTTTGATATGAACTTCCTTTTGAATCTGCTTTTGTATAGACAGTTTCATCTTTAGTATATGCTAATACTGGAGCAGAGCTAATTGCTCCCATAGCAAAAATTAATGATGATGCAATAACTTTTGAGATTATTTTATTATTTTTCATAAATTTCCCTCCTAATATTTTATATCTGCTTTTCTTGTACTCTTTGTGGTTCTGCAGATTAGCTTGTCAAACACCATCAAGAATGCTGGTAGTATTGTAATTACGACAATCATACTTATTAAAGCCCCTCTTGATATTAATGTGCATATTGAGCCAACCATGTCTATTTTGGATATTATAGAAACACCACATGTTGCTGCGAAGAAACATGAAGCACTTACTATTATTGATTTCATTGAATTGTCTAAAGCATATCCTGCAGCTTCTTTTTTGTCCTTCCCAAGAATTCTTCCTTCTAAGTATTTATTCGTCATTAGTATTGCATAATCCACTGTTGCTCCCAATTGTATTGTTCCTATTACTATTGATGCTACAAATGGAATAGTTGTATTTGTATAACATGTACATGACATATTTAAGAATATTGCAAATTCTATTATAGCTACTAATATTACTGGTATAGTTGGCGACTTAAACACGAAAATCATTAGTATAAATATTATAGCTATTGATGTAAGATTTACACTATTGAAATCTGTATCTGCAATTTCAACTAGGTCCTTCATAAGAGGTGCTTCACCTGATAAAATTGCATTACTATCATATTTTTTTATTATATTATCTATTTTATCTACTAAAGCATTTTCTTCATCTGTAGCTGTTTCATATGTTGAGTTTATCATAATCATCTGATATTTATCGCTCTCAAATATGGATTTTATATCATCAGATATCATTTCATTTGGTAAGCCAGTATCTATTACTTTAGATTTTGAGATAGACCATTCAACTCCATCTAAACTTTCAATTTCATCAAGCATATTATTTACTGTATTATCACTTAAATTTTTATCTACTAATGCAATTTGCATTGATACAATATTAAATTTTTCTGATAATTCTCTATTAGCTGGAACACTTGCTAATTTATCTGGCAAGGATTTATTTAAGTTATAATATACATTTACATTGTTATTTCCATACATCGCTGGTATTAATAGTAGCAAAAATATAACTATTGCTGCTTTATAATGTTTTATAACAAAATCTTTTAAATGTATAAATGATGGTAGAATTTCTTTGTGAGAAGTTTTTTCTATGAATTTATCGAATACAAGTAATGCAGCAGGAAGAACGGTTACCACACATACTAATCCTATTAACACTCCTTTTGCCATTACTAGACCTATGTCTTTTCCTATGGTGAGTTGCATTGTGCATAATGCTAAGAAACCAGCTATTGTTGTAAGTGAACTTCCAACAACAGATGACAATGTATTACTGATCGCATTTGACATTGCTTCATATATATTATTTGATTTTTTCTTCTCTGATTGATAACTATGATATAAGAATATAGAAAAGTCCATTGTAACACCTAATTGTAGCACAGTTGCTATTGCTTTGGTAATATATGAGATTTCTCCTAATATTACATTTGTTCCCATATTATAAAGAATAGCAATTCCTATACTTCCTAATAAGAAAAAAGGTATTGAGTATGAATCTAATGCTATAGTTAGAACTAATATACAAAGAACTACCGCAATTACAACATATAAGGACATCTCGGAATTTAATAGCTCTTTTATGTCCTGAGAAGTTGCAGACATTCCTGATACCATACATTGTTCTCTAGCAATGCTTCTTATATCTTCAATAGCTTGTAATGTGTCATCGTCTCCTATTCCAGATTTAAATGTTACTATAATAGGAGTTTCTCCATCTGCACTTATTTTTTCTTGTATATCTTCTGGTAGCATCTCTATAGGAATTGATGTTCCAAGTATATCATACACTCCTACTACTTTATCTACACAATCTATTTCTTTTATTTTGTCTTCCATCTTTAGTACATCTTTAGGCGTCATTTCTTTACCCACTAATAATATTGAATATGACCCCATATCAAACTCTTCTGATAAAATGTTCTGACCTTTTATTGTTTCTACATTATTGGGCAAGTATGTTAATATATCATAATTTATTCTTGTTGCATTTATCCCTATTATTGAAGGTATTATCAACAAGATAGCAATTACAATAATTGCAACTCTATACTTGCATATAAAGTTTCCAAATTTGTTAAACTTTGCCATATAGACTCTCCTTTCATTTTATGACTAATAGTCATTTTTCATCTTACATCTTTTCTGACCACTAGTCAATATATTTAATGACTTTTCACGAAAAATTCACAAAGGAACTAAAAGAGTTAAAGCTGTATCAGATTTTACGCCCTTCACAGCACTTTTTAAGATATAGGCAATTATATCGATAGAAAATATTTCAGCAATTGACTACAAGTCATTCTATATGCTATAATATAACTATATTATGAAAAATGAAGGTAAATTATTATGAATAAAAAGGAAAAAGAAGATAAATTATTAAAAACTGCTTTTGATTTGTTTACCAGAAAAGGAGTAAATAACACATCAATACAAGATATTGCAGATGAAGCGGGCGTTGGTAAAGGAACATTTTATTTATATTTTAAAGATAAATATGATATTAGAGATAAAGTAATAGCTAACTGTTCTAGCAAATTATTTGCAGATGCTCTTGATGCTTTAAATAAAAGCTACATTCAAAATTTTGAAGATAGAGTTATTTTTATAATAAACTATATATTAGATCAGTTAAATAAGAATAAGGTATTATTAAAATTGATTTCTAAAAATTTATCTTTTGGTCTATTCAATGACACAATCGCTAATATATCTAACCTATCTAATATTGATGATGATAAAGAAACTTTATATGAAAAATTTGTTAATATGGTAAACGAACAAAAAGTAAATTTAAAAAATCCCAAAGTTACTTTGTTTACTATTATTGAACTTGTAAGTTCTACGGGTTTTAATTCAATTTTATATTCTGCTCCTCTACCTTTAGATGAATATAAGCCTTACCTATATTCAATCATTAGAAGTATATTAAAAGAAAATGTTTAAAATAAGCCATAAAATCAATTATGGTTTATTTTTTGTATATGTTGCAAATTATGTAAATTTGTATTATAATATATAGGCATTTAAAAGGAGATTATTTTTAAAATGGATAACGATTTAATAAAAGATAAATCAAAATACTTAGACTTAAAGAATATAAAAAACATTTCAGAATATTCAAAATTAGAGACTGCTGGTCAAATTATTAGAGATGGTGGTTTAGTACTATTCCCTACTGAAACTGTTTATGGTTTAGGTGCTAATGGACTAGATCCAGAAGCAGTAAAAAAGATTTATGCTACTAAAGGACGTAGCTCTGATAACCCATTAATTTTACATATATCTGATATTGAAATGCTTGGTAAGATTGCAAAAGATATTTCTGATATCGAATTTAAATTAATGAATGCTTTTTGGCCAGGACCTTTTACAATAATTTTAAATAAAACGAATTTAGTTCCTTCGGTTGTAGCAGGCGGACTAGATACTGTAGGAGTACGTATGCCTAGTAACGAAATTGCCAGAAATTTGATAAAGTTCTCCGACGTTCCAATAGCTGCACCTAGTGCTAATATTTCTGGAAGGCCAAGTGGTACAAATGTTGAAGACATATATCAAGAGCTTGGTGATAAAGTTGATTATATTATTGATGGAGGAAGTTGCAATATTGGTTTGGAATCAACTGTTGTAAGAGTAATAGATGGAATTCCTCATATATTAAGACCTGGTAAAATTACAGCTAATGAAATAAAAGAAATTGCAGGAAATGTAATTATCGATCATCATATTCTAGGTAAAATAGAACCCGGTACAAAAGTTATGTCTCCAGGCATGAAATATAAACATTATGCCCCAAATACAAAGTGTGTATTAGTATACAATGAAGATAATTCTATTTTACAAGATAAAATTAAAGATATAATTGGTAACTACTTTGAGGAAGGTAAAAAAACTTTATTGATGTGCTTGTCTAATAATTACGAATATTTTAAAGATATGTATCAAGATAGGTTAGAAATATTTAACATGGGAAATTCATTAGACGAAATGTCTCAAAGAATATTTACAGACTTGCGAAAAGCTGATTCGTATAATGTAGACTTAATCATAATTCAGGGTGTTTCAACAGACGGTCTCGGGCTTGCTATAATGAATAGATTGCTTAGGGCTTGTAACTATAATTTAATTAGTTAGATTAAAGATATGAGGTTTTCTCATATCTTTTGTTTTATTGATAGTTCTTCTAGTTATTAGCCGTGTTGTGTTTTACATAAAATCATGATATAATATTTATATTCTGGGTTTTCTCAGAAAATATTTTTTATAATGGAGGTCTCGTTTATGACAAATGAGAGAACAGACATCTATCAATCACCACTTAATGGACGGTATGCCAGTTGGGAAATGAAGCATCTATTTTCTGATGATGTAAAGTTTTCTACTTGGCGTTCACTGTGGTTAGCTTTGGCAGAAGCAGAACGGCAATTAGGCTTGGATATCAGCCAAGAGCAGATTGACGAACTCGCAGCACATCTTCAGGACATCAATTATGATGTAGCACGTGCACGTGAAAAGGAGGTACGGCATGACGTTATGTCACATGTGTATGCTTATGGTCAGCAATGTCCAAAAGCTGCACCTATTATTCATCTCGGAGCTACATCCTGTTTCGTGACGGATAATACTGACATTATTAACATTTCAGAAGGACTGAATATCATCCACAGACGTCTTTTGGGCGTTATCAAGCTCTTATCAGACTTTGCTGATAAGTACAAAGATACTCCTACCCTTGGATTTACTCATGGACAGCCTGCATCACCTGTAACTGTTGGCAAAAGAGCTACTCTATGGATTCAAAATTTTATGGAGAATCTGTCCGATGTAGAATATATTTCCGACAATCTTAAACTATTGGGTTGTCGTGGTGCAACAGGTTCTTCAGAAACTTTTATGGAGCTTTTCAACGGTGATGAAGAAAAAGTCAAAGAGCTTGACAATATTATCGCTGGAATATTTGGTTTTGCAGAAGTTTATCCTGTGTCAGGTCAAACCTATCCTCGCAATCTAGATGAAAGAGTTCTAAATACCCTTTCTGAAATTGCAACTAGTGCGTATAAAATGGCAGAGGATATCCGCCTATTACAGCACGATAAAGAACTTGAAGAGCCATTTGAAAAGAACCAAATAGGTTCATCTGCTATGGCTTACAAACGTAACCCTATGCGATGTGAACGTATTTGTTCTCTTGCACGTTATGTGAAGAATCAAGCTCAAAACGCAGCTGATACTGCAAGCGTTCAATGGTTGGAACGTACTCTTGACGACTCGGCTAACCGTAGGATGAGTATTCCTGAAAGTTTTCTTGCTTTGGATGGTGCACTGATTCTCTGCGCAAATGTTGCTGATGGTCTTGTCGTTTATGAAGAGGTAATAAAAAAACATTTGAATAGCGAATTGCCTTTTATGGCTACCGAAGTCATCCTCATGGAAGCAGTTAAGGCTGGAGGTAATCGACAGGCTCTTCATGAGAGAATTCGCGTTCATTCTATGGAAGCCAGTAAGCAAGTCAAACTGCTTGGTAAAGAAAATGACCTTGTTGGAAGAATTGCAGAAGATCCTGCTTTTGGGATGAGTGTGGAGCAAATCAATGCACTCCTTGATCCTCATAAGCTTATCGGCAGATGTCCAAATCAGGTCACCGAGTATCTTGACTCTTATGTTTACCCTACTCTCGATTACTTTTCGGACGAGATTAAAGACATACTGACGCAAGTAAACGTTTAAACTCCAAAGCCAAACAATTAATTGGCTCAAAGAAATGGAACCTGTATCTCCTACAGGTTCCATTTTGCAATTATAATTGTTCTAGTCTAGAAATAGTATCTGCTAACATATCCTGGTATTTTTTCATCTTATCTCTTTCTTCTTGTACCTTTGCTTCTGGTGCTTTATTTACAAAGCCTGGATTTGAAAGCATTTTTGTACTTCTATCTACTTCTGCTTCCAATCTTTCTTTTTCAGCTTGTAACTTAGTTCTTTCTTCTTCAATATCTATTAATTCTTCAAACGGTATAAATACTTTGATTCCATTCGCTAAAGCAGATACTGCATGTTTTGGTATATTAGTTTCGTCTTTATCTATTAATATGTTACTTGCAAATCCTAATTTTTCTATCCAAGACTCTGAGCTATTTAATAATATTTCATATTCCTTATCCTCTGCTATGAATATTAAATCTGATTTTTTTGATGGATGTACATTCATGTTTGTTCTTATATTTCTTATCTGACTAATCAAATTTTTCATTTCTTCTATATGGGCTTCTTCTAATTTAAAGTCATACTTCTCATCAAACTTTGGCCAATCAGCTATCATTATGCTTTCATCACTATTGTATAATTGGCAATATATTTTTTCTGTTATGAAAGGCATTATTGGATGTAGCAATTTTAATATGTCACATAGTACTTTATTTAACACCTTTTGAGCTGTAATTTTTGATTCTGTATTTGACTCATTTTTGTCATATAGACGTGTTTTTACAATCTCTATATACCAATCGCAGAATTCATTCCATGTGAAATCATAAATTTTCTGTGCATATACCCCAATATCAAAATTATCTATGTTTGCTGTTATTTCTTTAATCAAAGTATTTAACTTTGATAATATCCATTTGTCTTCATATTCAAGTTTTGATATATCAATTTCTGCATTGTCCATATTACTAGAATCTATGTTCATCAATACAAATTTAGCAGCATTCCATAATTTGTTTGCAAAGTTTGATGCTGACTCTAATTTTTCTGGCATATATCTTATGTCATTACCTGGAGTAATCCCCATTACTAATGATAATCTTAACGCATCTGTTCCATACTTGTCTATAATTTCTAGTGGATCAATGCCATTGCCTAAGCTCTTAGACATCTTTCGACCTTGGCTATCACGTACTATTCCATGTATCAATACATTTTTGAATGGAACTTTGCCTGTATGTTCAATTCCAGAGAACATCATTCTAACTACCCAGAAAAATATAATATCATATCCTGTAACTAAGGTATCAGTTGGATAAAAATATTTGAAATCTTCAGTTTCTTCTGGCCAACCTAGTGTTGAAAATGGCCATAAAGCTGAGCTAAACCATGTGTCTAGTGTATCTGGATCTTGGGTGATATGTGTACCTCCACACTTAGTACATTTTGTAGGTTGTTCTGCTTGAACCATTACTTCTCCACATTCATCACAATAATATGCAGGAATTCTATGTCCCCACCATAATTGTCTCGAAATGCACCAATCCTTAATATTTTCTAGCCAATTAAAATAAATTTTATCAAATCTTTCAGGAATAAATTTAGTTTCTCCATTTTTTACAGCCTCTATTGCAGGCTTAGCTAATGGTTCCATCTTTACAAACCACTGATTAGAAATCATTGGTTCTATTGTTTTATGGCATCTATAGCATTTACCAACATCATGTGTATAGTCTTCTATTTTTAATAAAGCACCTATTTCTTGTAGTTTTTCTACAATACGTTTTCTTGCTTCATAAATATCTAATCCTGCAAATTCAGGAACTATATTATTCATAATTCCATTCTCGTCAAATACTTTTATCATATCTAGGTTATGATTTATTCCTGCTTGATAATCATTTACATCATGTGCCGGAGTAAGTTTTACAGCACCTGTTCCGAACTCTGTTTCTACAAATTCATCTGCGATTACTGGAATTTCTCTATTTACTATTGGAAGAATTACTGTTTTACCAATATATTCTTTGTATCTTTCATCATTTGGATTAACTGCAACGCCTGTATCTCCAAGCATTGTCTCTGGTCTTGTTGTTGCAACAGTTAAATACTTTCCGTCTTCACCTTTGATTGGATATTTTATATACCATAAATGTGTAGGTTCTTGTTCGTATTCAACTTCAGAATCCGATATTGTAGTATGGCATGTCGGACACCAGTTTATCATCTTCTCGCCTTTATAAATTAATCCCTTATTATAAAGATTAATAAAAACTGTCTGAACAGCTTTTGATAAGCCATCATCAAGAGTAAATCTTTCCCTCGACCAGTCGCAAGAACTTCCTAATTTCTTTATTTGCTTAGTAATAGTTCCACCATATTCCGTTTTCCATTCCCACGCTCTTTCTAAAAACTTATCTCTTCCAAGTTCTTCCTTTGTAGTTCCTTCCTCTTTTAGCTTAGCAACAATTTTAGCCTCTGTTGCAATAGATGCATGGTCAGTACCTGGTACCCAAAGAGTATTATAACCTGACATTCTCTTATATCTAATCAAAATATCTTGTAACGTTTCATCTAAAGCATGTCCCATATGCAGCTTTCCAGTAATATTTGGTGGTGGAATAACTATAGTATATGGCTTCTTACTCTTATCATTACTTGGTTTAAAATAACCTTGTTTTTCCCAATTTGCATAAATCTCATCTTCAAAGTCCTTAGGGTTGAACTTTCCTTCTAATTCATGTTTACTCATTTTTACCTCCTTTTTATCTTTTAGTGATATTTGAGTACATCTCTAAAAGTGTAAATATCAATATATAAAACAAAAATCGCCACTTACATAAATTGTAAGGGCGAATTATATTTTACACGGTACCACCTTATTTATATAAATTTTATCATTAAATTATACGATAAAGTTTATACATCTCTTTGTTTTATAACGTAAACTACCCGAATATATTTACTATTTTTCAATATATCAGCTCCAAAGCTACCTTCAGTTTTCCTTTCTATAAGAAGTTTTCAGCCGGTTACTTCTTTTCTCTTTCTAGATGGTTTAAACTTACTCCTCTTTTTCTTAGCTTTTAATATTATGTTTCTATAATACTACATTTTTAAAAAATTTGCAAGTTATTTCAACAATAATCATTAGATTGCGAAGAACACTTTGGGATAATTATCCTAGAATCTTTGAATTATTACATATATTATTCCTAATCCAATTAACATGATTATGAATCCAACAATTTTTAGTACTTTAGTTGTTTCATTTGTTTCGTTGGAACTAAACATTTTTTGAGCTATTGTTCTTGCTTCATATATCGTTGTTACAGAAATAGCAATTATTATTGTGCTTAACAATATTAAAATTATTTTTCCCATTTTTACATCCTTTTATTTATTAATTCTTTTAATGAGAATAGGCTGTTATTTGAATTAGTCTATTCGTTAAAGAACTCTATAGTATATTTGCACTCAAACTCTCTCTTAGGCGCAAGTGTTATCATATCTGTTTTTTGTGCAAACACTCCTGTAGATTTTACAGTATCTGCAGTAGTATACCATGGCTCTATGCATATGAATGGCGCTCCTGGTTTCGACCATACTGCTAAATAAGGAAATCCATCAAAATCCATAGTCAATAGGGTTTTATTTCCAGTTCTCTTCTTAAGACTTATTCTGTGAGATGTTATTCCTTTCATTATAATTGCGTCATTGTTAAAAGAGTCTTTTGTTATAGGTATTCTTCTTGGATCAATCATTACATTTCTAGCATATTCTGTTCCAACCAATCCATCTACTAGATATAAGAAATGAATTTTATATTCATCCTCTTCAAATTCCAAATAATATTCTTCGTTAAATAAATCTTTTTGGTCTATCTTAAAAGCAGGATGTCCCCCTATTCCAAAAGGCATATTATTTTCGCCTTCGTTTATTACTTTATATATTGTTGTTAATTTATTTTCATCTGTTCTGTATGTTACAAATAACGAAAAATCGAATGGGTATTTTACTATTGTACTTGGATTACTTTTCAAAACATATGAATGAAAGTTATTTAGCTTTGTTATTGGCTCAAATTCCAAATCTCTCGCAAAACCGTGTTGTCCCATTTCATATGTTCTACCATTTATAATAGTTTTATTTTGTTTCAGTTTGCCTACTATTGGAAATAGAACAGGAAAATGCCTTTTCCAATATACTCTTCCATTTGCATCTGTACAATCTTGTCCTTGGTGAATCTTTTCTATTCCATCTAGTTTGTAGCTTATTAATTCTCCGCCCAATTTAGATGTAAGCATCTGACTCTGCATATACATTTACTCCTTTTATATTTATACATATATAATATTGTTTTTTTATGTTAATGTCAAGTATCTGGCTGTTAAATAGGCAAATAAATATATATTTTTCCCCTTCACGCATGATGCTGCATGGAGGGGATTGAATACAATATTAATTTCCTCTAACGATAATAATGCCAAACGGATTTACGCTTTTAGCAGTGCTATTGTTGGTTTTGAATATCTCTTTTGGTTCGGTTAGATATGCGGATAAATTTACTTCTTGAGAATGTTCCGAGCGGTTGAGGCATGTTATAATTTTTCCAGCAGTAGAAGACCTTTCCATGATTAAAATTGAATCAGTAATTTTTAGAACCTTTGCATCTCCAGTCGCAAGAATATCTATATTTTGTTTTCGGTATTCTCCTAAAGCTTTTACAAAGTTTCTAATCTCTTTTTCGTCTTTATCCCAAGGATATGGTTTCCTATTAAAAGGGTCCTTATACCCTGAGTCTGCCACTTCTGTTCCCTGATACACACATGGTATTCCTGGAATGTTATACATTATTGTCAAAGCAATCTTCAACAATTTTTTCCCTTGAGTATATGCTTCTTCAGTTAATTGGTCATGTTTAGCTTCATATTCACGGAATTTATACGTATTGAATATTCCTTCTTGTAACCAGGGTCCCTCTATATCCCAGATAAATTTGTTGAAAACATCAGTATTCATCATATCTCCAGCTAACATTGTAAGCGTCGTTGGAGTATCATGGGTTCCTAGGTTGTTCAAAAGAACATTCTGGACAGATTTTGGATATTCCCCATAAACTCGTTTAAAGTTGTACTCAAAATGGCGATCATATCCATATCTTACCCAACGTAGAATTGCGTCTGCCATAGGGTAGTTCATAATAGAGTCAAACTGACCATCAAAGATTTTAGAATCTTCTTTATCACCTGCTGGTTTCCACATTTCTCCAATGAAAATAGCATTAGGATATTTTTCTTTAACCCTTGCTACCGCCATCAAAAATGGTTTAGGAAGATTTTCTCCTAAGTCAAATCGAATTCCTGAAGCTCCATTTTCCAGATACTTTTCTACAACCCGCGTCATTGCTTCTTGGTACTCTTTTAGCAAAGTATTACATTCTGGCATATCTGTAAAACCATACCAGAATACCTGTTCACCACTTTCAGTCTTTTTATACCAATTCTGATATTGGGGATTTTTATAATAAATACTATCTATTCCTGTGTGGTTAAAGACTAGATCTACCACTATTAGTATCCCCAGTTCTCTTGCCTTAGTACATAAAGATCTGAAGTCTTGCCAATTGCCAATCCACGGATCAATTACCAAGTGATTTCCTACATCATAATGATGATATGAGCGGCTTTGCCCAATGGGTGTAATATAAATCATATTGAAGCCCAAGTTCTTTAAATACATAAGTTTGGCTTCGATTCCTTTAAGATTTCCCCCATAAAAGTATAGGTTCCTATATATGCCGTCATTATCTGGTTGCCAGTCAGGCATTCGGTCATTCCATTCCTTTAACTTTCGTCCATTAATGTGCTCTGGTTTTCCTCCTTTTCTAAAAAACCGATCTGGTATTATTTGGTAAGCTGTCCTGCCTGCCCAAATACTAGTAATTGCATTCATTTTATCACCCTTTCCATCTAATTAGATTATGAATGGCTCTTTATACCAATTGCATTTTAAATTTACTATTTTTCGACATCTTTGTCAATATTTCGACAAAAATAATTCTGGCATTAAATTTAAATGCCAGAATTTGAATTTATTTATTTTTTTGTATAAAATTCCATGAATCTTCGCACATTTCTTTTATACCTTTATGTGCTTCCCAATCTAACTCATCTTTTGCCTTTGTCGGATCTGAATAACATGTTGCAATGTCCCCTGGTCTTCTTGGTGCTATCTTGTATGGAACCTTGTGTCCAGTTATTTCTTCAAAAGAATGTACCATATCTAATACACTATATCCTTTTCCAGTTCCTAAATTATATATATATAATCCTTTCCCTTCTTTATCTAACTTGTCTAGAGCGCTTAAATGTCCTTTAGCCAAGTCAACTACGTGAATATAATCTCTAACTCCCGTTCCGTCTGGAGTATCATAATCATTTCCAAATACAGATAACTCCTTAAGTTCTCCTGATGCGACTCTTACAACATATGGCATTAAATTGTTTGGAATACCCTGAGGTTCTTCTCCAATTAATCCACTTTCATGTGCTCCTACAGGATTAAAATATCTTAATATACAGATATCCCAACTATTATCTGAATTATATAAATCTTTTAAAATTTGTTCTATAAATAATTTTGAAGTTCCATATGGATTAGTTGTTCCACCTGTTTTGCAATCCTCTGTAAGTGGTATTCTTTCTGGTGTTCCATATACTGTAGCTGATGAACTAAATACAAATTTTTTTACATTATATTTTCGCATAGTTTCCAATAATACTAAACAACCAGATACGTTATTGTGATAATACTCCAATGGTTTTTGTACAGATTCACCAACGGCCTTAAATCCAGCAAAATTGATTACTGCATCTATACTGTTTTCTTCAAAAACTTTTTCTAATTCTTCTCTGTTTAGATAATTCATTTCGTAAAATTTAAAATCTTTTCCTGTAATAGTCCTGATTGCATCTAATGTTTTAGGTTTACTATTTGAAAAGTCATCAACTATTACAACCTCTTTTCCTGCATTTAATAATTCTACTACTGTATGGCTTCCAATGAATCCAGCTCCTCCTGTTACTAATATTGACATATTAATCAACTCCTTTTTATTTATTTTTCTTCAAATTTTCCATATATTATTCCAATATTTAATTCTCCAAAATCTGCCGTCTCCGCATTTCCTCCATTGTTACTTGTGCATGAATTACAATGTATGCTAATATCTTCATTTGGAGTTATTACCTTTGCAGATCCATTTAGTCCTCCATTATTTTCACAAAGTTCAACTATTGAATTGTTGTATATAATACCAGAAATTCCACCTAAATTTACTACAGTATCTGTTTCAGAATTTACCCCTCCATAGTTTTTAGAATTTATTAATTTAGCTGTTGGACTATTTTTTCCTACTAATCCTCCTAAGTTCACCGTTTTACCTATAACTCCAGCAACCTTTGAAATATTTCCTTCATTTTTGCTTTGTGAAATAGTGCCTTTGTTTTCACCTGCTATACCACCGGCGCTAGTTGTCCCATATACATTTCCTGTGTTTTTGCAGTTTTCAATTATAGCTGTATCTAATATACCTACTATTCCTCCTGCAACTTCATTGTCATTAGAATCTTCTTTTATATTACTTATACTGCCTGTGTTCTGGCATGCAACGATATAACCAGTAGACAAACCTGCGATTCCACCAACTTTTCTGCCATCCACTGTTCCATTGTTATTGCAGCTCGTAATATTGCCTTGTTGATTTTCAGCAACTACTCCTGCTGTATAATAATCAGATCCAGTCGCTTCTTTTATACTTCCTCCATTTGTACAATTTATGATTTCTCCACTATCTTCTATTGCTTCTGAAACTGTATTTTTTGCTACAATTCCAGCTTTTAATTGACTAGCTGTTACAGCCACATTACTTACAGAGTCTACAACTTTTCCCGCATTTTCTGCAGTTATTCCTGCAACTTCTATAATATTATTTGTAGCATTATGAATTGCGTTTATTTCTCCTTCTGCACCGCAAGCTTGTACCAATCCTTCATTTTTAGCAGTAATCATTCCTATATATATTTTTTTATTCTCTAGATTATCATTCACTGTAATATTACCAATTACTTTTATATTATATATCTTTCCTTTATTGTTTCCAAATAATCCGGCTAGTATATATTCGTCATCTTCATTTGAAACATTTATTGATAGATTTTTTATTGTCTTGTCATTCCCTTTAAAAATTCCTTCAAATGGATGCTCTTCTGAATTACCAATAGTAGGAAAACCATTACCTGTTGTCAATTCAGTTTTAATTGATTCTACCTTTCCGTCATCATTAATATCTCCATATTTACTATTAGGACTATTATAAGATGAATCTTCTTGAAAGTCCAGTTTATTCGTTAATTCGAAATATTGATTATTATATGTTTTTCCACTTTTTACATTTTCGGAAAGTTTTATTAAATCTTCTATCTTCTCTACTTTATAAGGATCATCTATAGTTCCACTACCTGTAAAATCCTCTAATTCTTTACTAATTACAATGTTACTGAAGTTTACATTTTTCTTGATAAACATGACAATTATTACTATAGCAATAATTATTAATATAGTTATAAATATCTGAAATACACTAATACTAATTCTTTTTCTTTTCATAGCATATTTTCCTTTCAATTTATTCTTTTGTTATTCATAAATACTCTGGTACATTTTATAGTTGTTTATTATTTTTCTTACATACATATTTGTTTCCTTATACGGTATATTCTCAATATCACTGCCATCTTTTTTTATAGTTCCATTTTTAATCCAATCATTCACATTTCCAATTCCTGCATTATAAGCAGTTAGTGCTAATAGCATATTTCCATCATACATTTTCAATAATTCAGCATAGTATTTTGTTCCTATCATTATGTTTTTTTCTGGATTTAACAGAATTTCTGCTTCTATTAATGGTTCATCAATCTTGTTTGCAATTTCTGTTGCAGTAGCTTCCATTAGTTGCATAAGTCCGGTCGCTCCACTAGATGATTTTGCCTCTTCATCAAAGTCACTTTCTGCTTTAATTATTGAAAAAATTAATAAAGGATCTACGTCAAATTCTTTAGCATATTTTTCCACATATTCTGAGTATTTTTTAGGGTATATGTTGTGTAACACAACTTGTTTTATATTAAATATTTTGGCTAAAACTATTGTTAATATTATGGCTATAATTATCCCTATAATAACTTTATATGTTTTTTTCAAACTTCATTCTCCTTTGTATAAAATACTATTTTACTTCATACCAACTATATCCTTCTGATATTTCAACTTCTAATGGAACAGAAAGTTCCATAGCTTTTTCCATACATTCTTTTAAGATTTTTTTTGCTTGCTCTTTATGTTCTTTGCTAACTTCTAATAGCAATTCATCATGTATTTGCAAAACTATTTTACCATTAATTTTTTGTTCTTTCAATGTTTTATCTACATTTATCATTGCAATTTTCATGATATCTGCTGCTGTCCCTTGAATTGGAGTATTCATTGCTACTCTACTGCCAAATTGTCTCACCATATAATTAGTTGACCTTATCTCTGGTATATATCTTCTTCTTCCAAAAAGAGTCTCGACATATCCTTTTTCTTTAGCGCTTTCAACTATATCATCCATAAAATGCTTTATGCCACTATATTTTTCAAGGTATTGGTTTATATATTCTTTTGCTTTTTTATTACTTACACCTATTTGATTTGCTAATCCAAAATCGCTTATTCCATATACTATTCCAAAATTTACAGCTTTTGCTGAAGATCTTTGTTCTTTCGTTACTTCTTCAATAGGAATATTAAAAACTTTTGAAGCAGCTTGTTTATGAATATCTTCTCCATGTTTAAATGCATATATCATATTTTCATCCTGAGAAATATGTGCAAGTACCCTTAATTCTATTTGAGAATAATCTGCATCTATATAAATATTGCCTTCAGCTGGTTTGAAAGCTTTTCTTATTTGCTTTCCTAGTTCTGCTCTCGTTGGAATATTCTGCAAATTCGGATCTGTACTACTGATTCTACCTGTTGCGGTGATTGTCTGATGAAAACTAGAATGTATTTTATTTGTTTTTGGATTTACATATGGTATTAAGCCTTCTACATAAGTAGAATTTAATTTTGTTAAAGTCCTGTATTCTAATATTTTCTCTATTACTGGATGTTCTCCTTTTAACTTTTCTAGAACTTCCACATCGGTTGTGTATCCATTCTTAGTCTTTTTATATACAGGTAACTTCAACTTCTCAAACAATATTCTTCCTAGTTGTTGATGTGAATTTATGTTAAACTCTTCTCCACATAAAGAATATATTTCTTTTGTTAGAGTATCAAGTTGTTCTTTTAATGTTTTTCCAAAATCTTTCAGTTCTTGTTCATCAACAAGCATACCATTAAATTGCATTTGTGCAAGTATTGGAACTAATGGCATTTCTATGTTATTAAATAAAGCTAATGAGCCTACTTCTTCTAGTTTCTTAATCGTTACTTTCTCTAGTTTAGCTATACAATAGCATACTAGAGCATTATAGTATTTCTCTTTTTTCTCTATATCAGCATTTTCTTTGTTTATATTGTCAAACAAATTAATTTGGTTACTCGATTTTTCTTTCTGATCGTCAAATTCATTGCTCATATATTCATCTATATCTATGTCTATATACTTTTTTGCCATTTCTTCTAATGTATTTTTATCTGTTGGATTTAAATTATATCCAGCTATTTCCGCATCATATTTAATATTATTATATTCTATTTCATTTGACTTAAAAATAATATAATCAGATTTCACTTTATAACTAATTTTCTCTATTTCTGTATCTTGAAATATGTCAGCTAATGATTGAGTTAACTTAAAATTTTTAACATAAAAAACTTTATCATCTATAAAAAAGCTTAATGATTTAAATTTTTCTTTTATAATTGCATTTTTATCTTCAATTTCTTCTTTTTCAATATAGTAAATAAACTCTTTATTTAGTTTTACATTTTTTAGTTCTATATCTAATCTTTCATCATCTATTTCTTCTATTTTTAATAGTTTATCTACTTTTTTTTCTACTTTAGGAGTTCCCATTCCATTTAAGTCAAATCTTTCAATAAACCTATTAAATTTTAATTCTTTAAATTTATTGGTTACAGCTTCTTTATCCCATTCTTTTATACTTAAATCATTAATTGAAATTTCTAATGGGGCATCTCTCAATATTGTTCCTAAAGTTCTTGAGATGATTGCTAATTCTTTGTTTTTTTCTAACTTATCTTTTAATGCTCCTTTTATATCATCTGCCGTTCCATTCTCTAGCTTATTATATAAAGTGTCTATATCTTCATATTCTTTTATTAATTTTAAAGCTGTTTTTTCACCTACTCCTGGCACTCCAGGAATATTGTCAGAAGTGTCTCCCATAAGGCCTTTAACCTGAATCAGTTGGATTGGCTTAACTCCATATTCTTCTTTTATTTTAGATGCATCGTAATCTTCAGTTTCAGTTTTCCCCATTTTTGTTCTAGGAATTCTGATTGTTATTACATCACTTGCAAGCTGAAAGGTATCTCTGTCTCCTGAAAGTATAGTTACTAAATGGCCTTCTTTTTCAGCTTTTTGGGATATAGTTCCTAATATATCATCTGCTTCATATCCTTCTTTTTCTATAATAGTAATATTCATGTATTTTAGTATTTCTTTAATGATAGGCATTTGTTGTGCCAATTCTTCTGGCATAGCATGTCTTGTTCCTTTGTAATCCTCATACATCTTATGCCTATGAGTTGGAGCTTTTAAGTCAAATGCAACTGCTATATAATCAGGATCTAAGTCTGCCAATTCTTTAAATAATATTGATAAAAATCCATATATAGCATTCGTATATGTTCCATCGGCTGACATAAGAGTCTTTGAACTCATTATGCCATAAAAAGCTCTATTCATTATGCTATTACCATCTATTATTAATAATCTATTACTATTCAATTTATACCTCCATATTATTCATAGATTCCTATGGTTCTCATATAATTTATATATCCTTTATCTATATTGTCCCATTGTTCTATTTTGTCATCCAAAATTTTCATATTCACTTCTTTATTTGAATATTCTTCATAACTTTTTACAATTTGATTTTTAAACTTTACTGGGCATCTACCTATTATTCTAGAAATGTCGTCATATTTGTCACCAAACCCGCCAAATCCAAAATCTATTATTGCTGTTACTTTATTGTTTTCATCAAGCAAAACATTGCTGGGATTTAGATCTCCATGAACCAAA
Organism: uncultured Clostridium sp.; assembly: GCA_945946655.1. Lineage (GTDB taxonomy): Bacteria > Bacillota > Clostridia > TANB77 > CAG-508 > CAG-245. The sequence continues at coordinate 24,875 of CAMEWM010000015.1, forward strand.
TTTTCACATTTAGTATTCATTTTTTCAATTTGCCAGAATTTTCTATCTTTTTCACTTACATGTATAGTTAATAATTCATTCAAAAAGTCAGGCAATTTTAAGCCTATATTGTTTATATCAAATACTTCGTGTTCATTATAATTGATATTATGCAATTCAAACATAAATTTAGCTATGTCATTTCCAACATTCTCAATTTCATTATCTGTTAGGCTGTCCATTTTTTTTGCTAAAGGAGTACCTGCTATCTTTTTATGTACACTAAATGGTCTTCCATTATCATAGTGTAATTGTAGATTACTTGTATTGAATTCCGTCTTTTTATAAATATAGTTTGCAAATTCACAATCTTTTACTATCGTTCTTGACCAAAATTCATCTCTAGGAAATCTAAAAAAATAATTTCCATCATCAGTTTCTACTTCATATACTATGTTTGTCCAACCTGTTGTAATTTGATTTAAAGTTTTTATTGTTCTATTTTTTAATGCGTTTTTGATAATTTTTTCAAAATTATCTTCAATTTTAAAAAAGGTATCTTCCATACTATCCTCATCTCTATTTTTCATTCATTAATTTTCTTATTAATTCTATAATTTCATTTTCTGATTTTTTATCATAATCATTATATATAATATAATCAAACATACTCTGTAAATTCTTATTATTCATAAATTCATTGTATTGTTCTTCTATTTCTCTAATTCTTTCTTCTTCTTTTTCTTTTGTTAAATTTCTTTCTTTTAACTTCTGTAGTGCTATATTTATATTTCTTGGTATTAAATAAATTACAACTATATCTGGTCTAATTTTCTTCCAGTCTTCTATCGTTGTATAGTGCATTTCAAAAACGTAATTTTCATCTGACAAAATTTCGTCTTTTAAATAGGCATAAGTGCCTCCAAAAACGTCAAAATCATATACTATTTTACCTTCTCTTTTCATTTGTTCTAGTTCTTGTTTAGACATAAAAATACCTGTCTTTCCATTCTGTTCACCTGGTCTCATATCTCTAGTTCTAATTGTGTGTACCTTTTTAAAGTTTAATTTTTTTTCAACTTCTTCTGAAAAATACGATTTTCCAACTCCTGTAATTCCTGAAAATGCTAATAACATTCTTATTCCCTTCTAAACAATTTATATTATTTATAGTTCATACTATAACATACTTTTTATTTTTTATCTACCCTTTTCAAATTATAAAAAAGATATTACTTTAATAAATAATATCTCTTTTTCTTTTTCTTCATGTATTTTAATTTTTTCCTTTTTTATCATTTAATTTTAAAATATCATCTATCTTTTTCCTTTGACTTGATGTAGCAATATATTCTCTTATAATTTGTATTACAATTATTTTTGTTTCTTTTAGTAGTTTCTTTTTTCTTAAGTCTTCTTTTGATTTAAGTTTTATATCATATGTTTTATCCTTGTTTCTCTCAAAAAATTTTATTTTTTCTGTAGGAATTTTTATATATGCCTTTTGAGGGAAGAATTGTAATACTTCTAATACTTCTACATATGCTTTTGGCAAATTAAGTAAATTAACCATTTTCTGTCCTCTTTTCTTTATTTTTCATCTAGCGAATCATTATCATCATGTGAGCTTTTTTCAATTTTTTCTTGTTTATATAGATCTTCCAAGTCATGCATTCCAATATCTGCAAGACAATCTTTAAAGAATAATCCAAGATCATCATCCAACGAAAATATTTCTTCAACTTCTTGTGGTGGCATTATTTCATTATGAATGCTAAACATTCTATGTTGTAAGTGACTTTTTAATTTCATTCTAAGTTTATTTAATTGTTCTGGTATGCCACTTTTCCATTTTCCTTCTCCCAACATATTAAACTGATGAGATAATTCTAAAAACTCTGCAAGATCTTTATCAGTACATTCAACTTGCATTTCTTCATATGTGTCCGGCAAATGAATGCCAGATGAAAGTTCAATATTGTATTCTTTATATGTACTAGTATCAAATGGCTTACCATATGTAGAATATCCAACTTTAGTATCTAAAAATGGCGTTAGCAAAATTTCTTTTTCATCGCCATAAAACTGATTTGGTCCTAATAAGTCGTTTACATCAATGAATGGTATATTTTGCTGTTCTATTGCTTTATCATCAGTCTCAATTTGTATAATTCCACCGCCATCACTTACAAAAGGTTGCGTTTCAGCTTTAGATCTTGAACATGATAAAAAGCTATCTGAGGTCCACATTTTATCATGACTAATCATAGACTCATAACTTTCAGTCATTATTCTTGGTGCATTATTATCTCCACGATAAAGCGTCCTTGGAATAGTATGGGTTGCTCCATATTTACAAGCTAGTGAATATAAATTTTCTATATTTTTTAGAAGTTTTTTAAAACTTTCGACATCTCCTATATGTATTGGTATTGCACCAGAAATCGTATTATCTCTCATTCCATTTCCCAATACATATCTCAAAAAACGATTTACTGTATCATAATCATAGCCAACTTTAAATGATTCCGCTAATTCTTGTTTTTTTCTTGAAGAATAATATTCCAATGCTTCAATCTCATCATCTGTATACTCATATTTTCTCTCTTCCATCTTTTATCCCTTTCATAAAATTTTATGTTTATAATTATTAATGTTTAGTGTTTTCTCTTTAAATCTTTTGCATAATATATTAAATCCGTGCAATGTAAATTTCCATCCCATATTTCTTCATTATAATTATCAATAAAGAAATTCTTTATTGTTTTTTCATATTTATCAAAACCTTGCTTTACATAGAATGGTATGTTATTTTCTGTTGTTCCAACTAGCATCTTATCAAATTTTTGCTTATAATTTCCGCAAAGTGATTTTAAGAGTTTTTTTGCATATCCCTTATTTCTATATTCTTTTTTAGTAACCAAATTTTTTAGTTCTAAAGTTTTACTATCAATTTTTAAAATTACTGCCAAAGAAATAATCACATCTCCCATTTTTAGTCCATAAACATCTGACTGCTCTAAATATTTACGTACAGCTTTTTCTGATGGGTCTGCTTCCAATAATAAATCCATGTAATTTTCTTTGTTTTCTATTCTTTTAATTTCTAATCTTTGTCTCTCTGGAATCTCACATCCTTCTGGCATTATCAGCTTTGATTCTTTCTTCTTCAAGTATCTGTCTTCTTCTCAACTCCTCGTATCTAACCATTCAAATTCGCGTACCCTGTCGTTCTTCATTA
>CAMEWM010000016.1 GCA_945946655.1 uncultured Clostridium sp.
TAAAATAATATTTCTTATCTTAATTTATTTAGTTAATTTTATTATTAATTTATTTTTATTTAAATATTTCTTATTGTTTTTTAGCATATTTAAAATAAATTTTATTTATTAAAAAAAATAAAATTTATTTTAAATGTATATATTTTTTTATTTTGTACATAATACTATTGTAAGGTTAATATTAGTTAAACTAAAAAATATATAAAATTCTATAAAGAATCTTATATATTTTGAGCAAAGATGTATATATGTTTAATATTTTAGATGTATATATGTCGGCGATACGAGTATATCAGTTGTATGCAAGCTATACTTTTTTCTTTATTTTGTGTATGGTTAAATTATAGTTGATATATTCTACGTTGCGAATATATTTCTATTTTTTAGTGGTTATTATTAGTCCTTATAATGGATGAATATAGCTATTATCAGTGGATTTATATTCAAGTGACTGATTAATATATTTGATAAAATAGCTTATTTATATAGTAATATATATTAGGTTATTAGTTAGGTATATTAGTTTTAACTACGATTAATATTGGCTTTAAGATAATAGCCTATAAGAAATATCTTATAGGCTATTATAATTTTAAACATCAAGATTCTTTACAGATTTTGCATTTTTCTCTATAAATTCTTTTCTTGGAGCTATATCTTCCCCCATTAATACATTAAATATTGCATCAGCTTTCATAGCATCTTCCATTGTAACTTTTACCATTATTCTTGTTTTTGGATTCATAGTTGTTTCCCATAATTGTTCTGGATTCATTTCACCTAAACCTTTGTATCTCTGAATATTAACATTGTCTCTTCCCATCTCTTGTAGATGTTGAGCCATATCTTCGTCTGTATAACAATAAACATCTTTAAAACCTTTTTTTGATAGCTTATACAATGGTGGTTGGGCTAAATATACATTTCCATTTTCTATTAAAGGTCTCATATATCTAAAGAAGAACGTTAATAATAATGTTCTAATGTGTGCTCCATCGACATCGGCATCGGCCATAATTATTACTTTGCCATATCTTATTTTATTGATATCAAAGTCTGCACCAATACCGGCTCCTACAGCTAATATAACTGGTTGTAATTTTTCATTATTATATATCTTATCAGCTCTTGCCTTTTCAACATTTAACATTTTTCCCCAAAGAGGTAAAATTGCTTGAAATCTTCTATCTCTTCCTTGTTTTGCACTTCCGCCTGCAGAATCTCCCTCGACAATATATACTTCACATTGAGAAGCATCTTTTTCACTACAATCAGCAAGTTTTCCAGGTAGTGTTGTCGATTCTAAAGAGTTTTTTCTTCTTACTAGCTCTCTTGCTTTTCTTGCAGCTTCTCTTGCTCGAGAAGCACTAATACATTTATCCAAAATAGCTTTTGCAACTGATGGATTTTCTTCTAAAAATGGAGCTAATACTTCCACAACCATCGACTGTACTATTCCTGTTACAACACTATTTCCTAGTTTTGTTTTTGTTTGCCCCTCAAATTGTGGATCTTTTACTTTTACAGATATTACAGCTGTCATACCTTCCCTAATATCTTCTCCTAAAAGATTAGAATCCTTTTCTTTTAATATATTATGAGCTCTTGCATAATCATTGAATACTTTAGTTATTCCTCTCTTAAATCCTTCAAGATGAGTTCCTCCTTCTATAGTATTAATATTATTGACAAAAGTATATATATTTTCTGTATAAGCAGTTGTATATTGTAATGATATTTCTACTGGAACATCTCCATCTTTTTCAATATATATTGGTGTTTGATGAATCTTTTCTTTATTTTGATTTAAATACTCTACGAAAGAAACTAATCCTCCTTCAAAACAAAATTCTGATTTTTTTAAATTTTCATCATCACGTTGATCTTCTATAGTAATATGTAATCCTTTATTCAAAAAAGCTATTTCTCTAAATCTTTCCTCTAATGTATCAAAATCATATTGTAAAGTCTCGAAAATAGTATCATCTGCTAAAAATCTTACTCTTGTACCTGTTTTCTTTGATTCTCCTATTTTTGTTAATTTTTCCACAGTCTTGCCCTTATTGAACTTCATTTCAAAAATTCCGCCGTCTCTTTGAATAGTAACTTCAGTCCATTCTGATAAAGCATTAACAACAGAAGCTCCTACTCCATGAAGTCCACCAGAAACTTTATATCCACTATCTCCACCAAATTTTCCGCCAGCATGTAACACAGTATATACTGTTTCTGCTGCTGAAATGTGAGTTTTAGGATGTATATCTACTGGAATTCCTCTACCATCATCTTCAACAGAGATAATATTCCCTTTCTCTATTATAATATGTATATGAGTACAATATCCAGCCAAAGCTTCATCAACACAGTTATCTACAATTTCATATACTAAATGGTGTAATCCTCTAATAGAGACACTACCAATGTACATTCCTGGTCTTTTTCTAACAGCTTCTAAACCCTCTAAAACTTGAATTTGCTCTGCATTATACTCATGTTTATATTTTTCCATTACTTAACATCCTTTCGTTTATTATTTTATTTTTACTTCTTTAATAAATTATCTTTAGCTTTATTTTTATATTTTACTTGTTTTTATTTAAGAAATCAATATATACCCATTTATCTTTTTAGATCAATTTTTCCATTGTTAACATAGAAAATAGACTGATTCTTAAAATCTTCTTTTATTTCTTCTGTGCAAGTAATAATAACTTGCGTATTGCCAATATTATTTAGAAAGTTTTTTCTTCTTTTTGAGTCTAACTCTGACATAAAATCATCCAATAATAAAATAGGACTCTCACCAACCTCTTCCTTTATTATTTCTAATTCACACATCTTTAATGATAATACAGCCGTTCTATGTTGACCTTGTGATCCATAGACGTTTACTAAATTTCCATTTATATAGATGTTAAAATCATCTCTATGAATTCCTTTGGTAGTATATCCTTTAATTATGTCAAGCTTTCTTCTTTCTCGTATCATATCAATAAGTGAATCTTTATTATCACAATCAGTTAAATATTCTATTTTTATTTCTTCTTTATTTTCAGTAATATTCTTGTGAATCTCATTAATTTTTTCTTTTATTTTATTAATAAATTCTAATCTATACAAATAAATCTTGTATGCATATTGAGCTAATTTTTCATCCCAGATATCTAATAATTCATCATTTATATTATCATTTCTTATTTGCTTAAGGTAGTTGTTTCTTTGCTCTAAAACTTTTAAATACATATTTAAATTATAAACATAGTTAGGTCTAATTTGGCCAATCATCATATCTAAAAATCTTCTTCTTTGTGAAGGTCCATTTTTCAATATATTTATATCATCTGGTGTAAATAAAACTACATTTATATTTCCTAATAATTCACTTAATTTTTTTATTTTTAGCCCATTAATAGAAATATTCTTCTTATCTTCTATCTGTATCTTTATATTTCCATCTCGATCTTTATTTTGATATTTTAAATTTATATTTAGGAAATTTTCATTATATCTTATTAGTTCCTTTTCTTTACTAGTTCTAAAAGATTTCCCAAAAGCAGATATAAATATTGCTTCTATAATATTCGTCTTTCCTTGTGCATTATCACCATAAAAAATATTAATATTATTACAGAATTTTATTTTCTGCTTCTCATAATTCCTAAAATTTTGCAATTCTAGTTCAGTTATCAACATGTTGTGCCTCTATTGTGGAAAACTTCTTTATTTTTTCCATTTTTAATCCTTTAATTTTATTGGTAATATCATATATGTATAATCGCCATCTTCATCTACCGGCCTAATTATACATGGAGATATGCTTGTACCAAAATCAACAAAAATTTCTTCATCATCAATATTTCTTAAAGCATCTAAAAAATATTTTGGATTAAATCCTGCTTCTAAGTTCTTTCCTTCTGTAGAAACATAGATTTCTTCTTTTGCATCTCCTGTTTGATTGGTACAAGAAATTGTTACTTTTCCTATATCAATAGTTACTTTAACAGGATATTTTTTTTCTTTCTCTATACTTGATGCAGATATCAAACTAACTCTTTCAAAGCAATCTTGTAATATTGATTTATTTACTCTTATTCTAGTTTCCCAGTTTTCAGGAATAACACTTGAATAATTTAAAAATTCTCCATCTAGCAATCTTGTAACAATTTTACAATTTTCCATTTCAAATAAAACTTGATTTTTTGCTACTCCAATTTTTATCATATCGAAAGAATCTAATAATATTTTATTAATTTCATTTAATGTTCTTCCAGGAATAACAGCAGAAAAGTTATTTACTTTATTTTGTAGAAACTTGCTTTTCCAAGCTAATCTAAATCCATCTACAGCAACTACATTTAATTTATTATTAGCTATTTCAAATAGACAACCTGTAAATATTGGTCTATTTTCTTCAGAACTAACAGCAAATATTGTTTTTCTAATCATATCTTTTAATACATTTTGTTCTACCTCGATTGAATTCTCTATACTTATTTTAGGTAATTCAGGAAATTCATCTGGATTCATTGTTGCTAGTTTATATAAAGATCCTTCACATTCTATTACAAGTAAGTTTTTATCATTTACTTCTATTTTTATATCTGTATCAGGCAATCTTCTAATAATTTCAGTAAACATGATTGCATTTACAACTGTTGCTCCCTGTTCTTCAATTTTACAATCATTAATAATATATTCTATCCCTATTTCTAAATCATAAGTTGTTAATTTTATTTCATTATCATTTGTTTGAATTAAAATTCCTTCCAATATAGGCATTGTCGTTCTTACAGCAACCGCTTTTGTTACGGAATTAAGTGCTTTAAGGATTTTATCCTTCTCACAAATTAGTTTCATTTTGTTTTCGTCTCCTTTATTATAATAAAATATAAATATATATAGTAGTAGTAGTAATAGGTGCTGTGGATTATGTGGAAAAGTATGTTAATTGTTTAGTTCCCTAATAATTTAGATGTTGATAACTTAGTGGATAAAATGGAAAGTTATCAACAGGTAAATTTTAATTATGTGGATTCTTTAGTTATCAACATGTTTTCAACAGGTTATTAACAGGTGGGTGTGAATAACTAAGCTAGTCTTTCCGTAAGAAGATTTTTAAGATTTAAAATCAAACATAAATTTCACAAACATAAATTTTAAATATTTTACAAAAGTATTTATCTTTCAATTATTTTTCATCTAGCAAAATGTTTTTCACACTTTCCACAATTAATTTTGTATTTGAATTTTCTTTTATTTCTTTTTCTATCTTATTACAAGCATGCATTACAGTGGTATGATCTCTTTTTCCAAAATCTCTGCCTATTTGAGGAAGAGACATATTTGCAACGTTTCTACATAGGTACATTGCTATTTGTCTTGGAAAAGTAATGTCATTTGATCTTTTAGATCCTTTTAAATCTTTTGGATTTACGTTAAAATATTTTCCAACCGTTTCTTGAATGAATTCTGAAGAAATTACTTTTTCCTTTTGTGATACAATATCATTTATTGCTTTTTCAGCCATCTCCATTGTAATTTGATTATTGGTTAAAGATGCTGTAGCTATTAGCTTATTTAAAGTCCCTTCTAGCTCTCTAATATTAGAGTCTATACGTGTCGCAATTATTGATAATATTTCATCATCTATTAATATATTATCTAATTGAGCCTTTTTTCTAAGAATTGCAAGACGTGTTTCATAGTCTGGATTAGAGATATCGGCAATTATACCCCACTCAAATCTTGATTTTAATCTATCCTCTAGTAAAGGAATATCTTTGGGTGGTTTATCACTTGATAAAATTACCTGTTTTCCACTTTCATATAAAGTATTAAATGTATGGAAGAATTCTTCTTGAATTCTTTCTTTTCCCGCAATGAATTGAATATCATCTATTAATAGAACATCAATGCTTCTATATTTATTTCTAAACTGATCGTTAGTGTTATCTTTTATAGCGTTTATCAATTGATTGGTAAATGTTTCAGATGTTACATATAGGATTTTTGAATTTTTATTATTCCTTAATATTTCATTACCAATTGCATGCATTAAATGAGTTTTACCTAGACCAACACCCCCATAAAGAAATAATGGATTGTATGATGCTGCAGGAGCTTCTGCAACGGCCAACGCAGCAGCATGTGCAAATCTATTATTGTTACCAACAACGAAAGTAGAAAATGTATACTTAGGATTTAAATTTGTTGTTGCATAATTAATAGGAGCTTCAATGTTAGGCTTATTACTCAAATTAGAATTGTTTGAAGCTGCTTCAAGTTCTTCTCTAGATACGATTGAAACAGTACAATCCTTATTTGTTAAATAATTAAATGTATTAGTTAACAAATCCAGATATTTTGATGAAACAACATTTTTTTGAAAATCTGTAGATGTTAATAATACAATATGTCCATTATCCTCACTTTGAATCTCTAATACTTTTATCCAAGTTTCATATGAAATTTTAGTAGTCTCTTCTTTTAAAAGTTCTTTTGCTTTTGTTAATAAATCATTTAGTTCATTTTGCATTAATGTTCATCCTTCCAAAATCCTAGAATAAAGATAGGAATTAAAATTATTCACATAGTTATCCACATAGTTATCCACAAACTGTGGATAACTCGGTAAGTAGCTATTCCGCTATGTTTTTTAGTAAAATTATAAGCAAAAAAACATAAAAGTCTTTATTACCTCTTATTTTTGTATATAATATCAAAAAAGAAGTTAAATAGTCAATATAAAAAGAGAATAAAAATAAAAATATTTAAATTTGTTGGAAAGTATTGACATAACATCAAAATCTGGTATATAATAAAAAATACTTATGAAGGAAATTATCAAATAATATAAACATTGGAGGTGCAAAAAAATTGAAAAGAACATATCAACCAAAAAAGAAACAAAATAAAAAAGAACATGGTTTTATGAAAAGAATGAGTACAAGAGCTGGAAGAAAAGTAATAAAAGCTAGACGTGCAAAAGGAAGAGAAAAATTAAGTGCGTAATTAAGCAAAAAGTCACTAGAAAATACTTTAGTGGCTTTTTTGTAATAAAATTATTAATAATATGGATGTCTATATTTTTAATATAAAAACGAGTGGAAAATATGAGAAAAATTAATACATTAAAGAAAAATTACGAATTTAAAAATGTTATAAAAAAAGGACAGTTTTTTGTAAGAAAACATATAATCATATATTTGACTAAAAATAATAAAAATAAAAACATTATAGGAATTGCTATAAATACTAAATTATGCAATGCCGTAAAAAGAAATAGAATAAAAAGGCTTATAAGGGAATCCTTTTATAAAGAAGAAAAATTTTTGAAAGAAGGTTATAATATAGTTTTTCTTTGGAATAAAAAGGAACCTGCTGAAAATTTTGATTTCCAGACTATTAATGAAGAAATGAGGGAAATTTTTAAAGATGCAGGGCTATTTAAAGAAAATTAATTTGTTTTTTAGGAGAATATTTATTAAAATAATAGAATTTTATCAAAAATACATATCTCCTATATTATCTAATAGAGGAGTACATTGCAAGTATTATCCTAGTTGTTCTGAATATACAAAGCAAGCAATTATTAAATATGGATGTGTACTAGGTGCTGCTAAAGGAATAAAAAGAATTTTAAAATGTAATCCTTTTTCTAAAGGTGGTTATGACCCTTTAATATGATGGGAGGTAAAATATGGGAGCAATAGCAAATTTATTTGGCTATCTATTAAACTTTCTTTATAATATATTTAATAATTATGGAATTGCGATTATTGTCTTTTCAGTAATTTTAAGAATAATATTGATACCGGTAACAATATCTCAGCAAAAAACGATGAAAAAGTCGGAACAAATGCAAGAGAAAATGAGAGAAATTCAACAAAAATACAAAAATAATCCAGAAAAATTAAATCAAGAAACGATGGATTTATATAAAAGAGAAAAAATGAATCCTTTTAGTGGATGTTTAAGCTCAATATTACAAATAATAATTATTCTTTCGGTCTTTTGGCTAGTAAGTAAACCTTTAACATATATGAAAAAGGTGGATCCGGACATAATAAATGGATATATAGAACAAATAAAAAATGAAGATGGAAAATCATCTGCTTATCCAGAAATTCAAGTAATACAGAGAAAAGCTAGTGAAGACGAGAGAGTAAATATCAATATGAATTTCTTTGGGTTAGATTTAAGTAAAGTTCCAAATCAGAATATGAGTGATTATACAGTATATATAATACCTGTATTATATGTAATAACATCTTTTATTTCTATAAAAATTACCAATGGTAAAAAGAAGAAAGAAAAGGTACTGCAACTAGAAGAAAAAACAACTTCGGATAAAGAAGCTAATACAAAGCAAAGTGCTGAAGATGAAAGTTTAGAAGCAATGCAAGAAATGAGTAATAGTATGACATACATGATTCCAATAATGTCTATATCAATAGCATTTATTGCTCCATTGGGATTAGCTCTATATTGGTTAATAAGCAATATTCTAATTATTATTGAAAGACTAATAATAGATAAAATATATATGATTAAGGAGGAAAAAGAAAATGCCTAAATCTATTATTTCCGAAGGAAAAACTTCAATAGAGGCTATTGAAAAAGGTCTGAAAGAATTAAATGTTTCAAAAAATCAAGTAGAAATAAGAATAATAGAAGAAAAGAAAAAAAGTTTTTTTAATATTCTAGAGCCACATGTAGTAAAAGTTGAAATAACACTTAAAGAAGATGCTACAGAAACTACTCATAAAGAAAAACATACAGAAAAAAGAGAAGTGAGAGAAGAAGATATTAATAGTTCAAAAATAGCAATTGAAGACTTTTTGAATAAATTTTTAATGGAAATATCAGATCAAATAACATATAATGTTGAAATTAATGAAAACATAATACATGTAACTATAGATGGAGAAAATTCAACAAAATTAATTGGGTATAGAGGAGAGTCTTTGAATTCTCTTCAAGTAATATTATCAACGATAGCAAACAAGGGAAAAGAAAGCAATATCAAAGTCATATTGGATATAGGCAATTATAAAGAAACAAGAAAAAAGACTTTAGAAGAATTAGCAGAAAAAGTTGGAAGAAATGTCATGAAGACGGGAAAATCTATAACATTGGAACCAATGACTGCATATGAAAGAAAAATTATACATACGAAATTACAAGATAGTGAATTTGTAAAGACATATAGTATTGGGGAAGATGATAAGAGAAGAGTTGTAATAGCAAAAAAATAATTAAATATAAATCGGAAGTCAAAGTTCAGATTTTAGTGTTTTACTATATTCTAACTTTGACTTTTTTAGGAGGTAGAAAATGAGTACGATTGTTGCAATCTCGACTGCACCGGGAAATGCTGGAATTGGAATAATACGATTAAGTGGAGAAGAATGCTTTAATATTTTAGATAAGATATTTGTTCCCAAAAATAAAGGTGATATTAAGGGATATAGTATAAAGTATGGAAATATAGTTAAGAGCGATACCAAAGAGATTATAGATGAGGTCTTAGTTTCTTATTTTGTGGCACCGAAAAGCTATACAAGAGAAAATATGTGCGAAATAAATTCTCATGGGGGGATTGTAGTAGAAAATCAGATTCTGCAAGAGTGCATCAAAAATGGAGCGATACTTGCAGAGGCTGGTGAGTTTACCAAAAGAGCTTTTCTTAATGGTAGAATAGATTTATCGCAAGCAGAAGCTGTAATAGATATTATTAATTCTAAAACCGAAAAGGAGATGTTTGTTGCACAAAGACATTTAGAAGGAAGTTTGTCTAAAAAAATTAAAGAAATACAACAAGAGATTCTAGATATTATGGCAGATATAGAGGCCTCAATTGACTATCCAGAATATGATATAGAGGAAACTACTAACTTCAAAATAAATCGAATGTTAAAAAGTGTAGAAGAAAAATTGAATAAATTGAGAGATAGTTTTGAAAATGGTAAAATTTTAAAAGAGGGCATTAAAACAGCTATAGTAGGAAAGCCAAATGTAGGGAAGTCATCATTATTAAACTTAATACTTGGAGAAAACAGAGCAATTGTTAGTAATGTAGAAGGAACGACAAGAGATACTATAGAAGAATATATAAACATAAGAGGAATACCATTAAAAATAATAGATACTGCAGGAATAAGAAAAACTGAGGACGAGGTTGAACAAATAGGAGTTAAAAAGAGTATAGACAATATAAATAATGCTGAATTAATAATTGCTATATTTGACGATTCTCGTGCGTTTGACAAACAAGATGAAGAGGTACTTGATCTAATAAAAAATAAAAATACAATTGTATTAATAAATAAAGTTGATTTAAATAAAAATTTAGTGAAAAATAATAGTGAAATAAGAAAAATGAAAAAAGATATAATAGAATTTTCTACTGTAAATGAAAAAGGATTAGATGAGTTATATAAAAAAATAGAAAATATGTTTCAATTAAATGAAATATATTGCGACAATAGTGAAGTTATTACTAATAACAGGCAAAAACAGCATATTCTTTTAGCAATAGATAGCATAAATAAAGCTAAAAATAGTATAGAGAATAACATGCCAATAGATATTACAGCTATCTGTTTAAAAAATATACTTGAAGAATTGTCTGAGATAACAGGAGAAAATGCATCAGAAGATATAATAAATGAAATATTTAAAAAATTCTGTTTAGGCAAATAAAGAAAGTCGAAAAATGTCGAAACCTTCACTACGTAGGAAAATTAATAAGAGATTGTCATAAAGACAATAATAAAAATAATTGCTTACATATATAAGATGTAAAATTAAACGCGATGACAAAAAGCCAAACTTTTTCTTAAAAAGTAGTTTTCGCGAAAGCGAATGATTTTTTAAAACTAGATATGGTTAACGATAGTAAAATTATTAGTAAAAAGGAGTAATAAAATGAAATATGATGCAGGAGAATATGATATAGCTGTAATTGGAGCTGGACATGCAGGGTGTGAGGCTGCTCTAGCTACAGCACGAATGGGAATGAAAACGTTATTGTTCTCAATGAGTCTAGAAGTTGTGGCCAATATGCCATGTAATCCTCATATTGGAGGTAGCTCTAAGGGACATCTAGTTAGAGAAATTGATTGCCTAGGTGGTGAAATGGGTAAGAATATAGATAAAACATTTGTGCAAATGAGAATGCTAAATACTTCTAAAGGTCCAGCAGTATATTCGCTAAGAGCTCAAGCAGATAGAAAAAAATATCAAGTAGAAATGAAGCATACGCTAGAAAAACAAGAGAATCTATATTTAAAACAAGCGGAAATAGTTGATATTGGTGTCGAAAATGGAAGAATAACAAGTGTGGAAACAAATGTGGGAGCTGTATATAAAGTAAAGGAAGTTATACTATGTACTGGTACTTATTTAAGAGGAAAAATATTTATAGGAGAAACTTCGTTTGAGGGAGGCCCTGATGGGGTATTTCCTTCAAATAGACTATCTAATGTATTAGAAAAGTTAAATATAAAACTAATAAGGTTTAAAACCGGAACACCAGCAAGAGTTAATAAGAATACAATTGATTTCTCAAAGATGGAGATACAAAATGGCGATGAAAATATAGAAGCATTTTCTTTCGATGATAAAATTGATAGTAATAAAGAACAACTACCTTGTTATTTGACATATACTAACGAGAAAACTCATGAAATAATAAGAAATAATTTAAGTAGATCTCCTTTGTATGCTGGTGCGATAAAAGGTACTGGTCCTAGATATTGTCCATCTATAGAAGACAAAGTGGTAAGATTTGCTGATAAAGAAAGGCATCAAGTATTTATAGAGCCACTAGGACGAGACACTGATGAAATGTATGTGCAAGGTATGAGCTCTTCACTTCCAGAAGATGTACAAATAGCTATGTATAGAACATTACCAGGACTTGAACATGTTGAGTTTACTAGACCAGCATATGCTATAGAATATGATTGTATAGATCCATCGATGCTGAAACTATCATTAGAATATAAAAACATAGAAGGAATGTTCTTTGCAGGCCAAATTAATGGAACGTCTGGATATGAAGAGGCTGCAGCACAAGGAATTATTGCTGGAATTAATGCCGCAAGAAAATTACAGAAAAAAGAACCTTTAATACTTGATAGGTCACAGGCGTACATTGGTGTTTTAATAGATGATATAGTCACAAAAGGAACAAATGAACCATATAGAATGATGACTTCTAGAGCAGAATACAGGCTTCTATTAAGGCAAGACAATGCAGATTTGAGATTATTAGAAATTGGACATGACAATGGATTGATTTCTGAAGAAAGATATAATAGATTCTTGATAAAAAAATCTCATGTTTATGAAGAAATCGAAAGGTTAAAGAAAACTACTATAAAGCCGACAGTAAAAGTTAATGAAATTTTAACAAAGTACGGCTCTTCTAACATAAACGCTGGAATTAAAATGTCTGATCTATTAAAGAGAACAGAGATGAAATATGAATATTTAAAAGAAATAGATGATAATATGCCCGAATTAAGTGAAGAAGAAGCAAATGAAGTTGAAATACAGATAAAATATGAGGGATATATTAAATTAGAAGAAGCTCAAGTTGAAAAATTTAAAAAACTTGAAAATAAAAAAATACCATCTGATATTGATTATTCAAAATTAACTGGACTTAGACTTGAAGCAAGACAAAAATTAAATAAAATAAAGCCTGAATCTATCGGTCAAGCTTCAAGAGTATCAGGGGTTTCACCTGCAGATATATCTGTTCTATTAATATATTTAGAACAATTAAAAAGGAGATAAGAATGGAATATAATGAATTTAAATCAATTTTTGAAAATAAAGAAAAAGAAATTGAGATAGTTGTATCTGATGAAAACATAAAAAAACTATACGAGTATACAAGAATCTTGTTAGAATGGAATCAAAATATAAATCTTACTGCAATTACAGATGAACATGAAATAATTGAAAAACATTTTATTGACTCGTTAACAGTATTAAGATATATTAAAGATGGTGACAAGGTCATTGATGTGGGGACGGGAGCTGGTTTCCCTGGTATTCCATTAGCCATTAATTCTAAAGCACAAATTACTTTATTGGATTCATTGAATAAAAGAATTAATTTTCTAAATGAAGTGAAAAATAAATTAAATTTAACTAATGTACATAATATTCATGGAAGGGCGGAAGAAATTGCAAGAAGAAAGGAAAATAGAGAAGTATATGATGTTGCCGTATCCAGAGCAGTGGCACCAATGAATATATTAGTAGAATATTTATTGCCATTTGTTAAACCTGGTGGAATATGCATATGCATGAAGGGACCAAATGCATTAGAAGAGATTTCTAGAGCTGATAATGCTGTAAAATTATTAGGTGGGAAAGAGATTAAACAAGTTAATATTAAATTGGATAATGGAAATATTGATAGAAATCTAGTCATTATAAAAAAGTTAAATCATACAACTGAAAAATACCCTAGAAAGCCTGGTATTCCTGCAAAACAGCCACTATAATTTATTAAGCGTGTATCAAAAAAATTATAAGAGAAATTAATATTTTTTATTGACATATTAGTAATATTCATATATTATTAATATGTTATTTTTACACATAGGAGGGATAAAATTGGGAAAAGTAATATCAATAGCAAACCAAAAAGGTGGAGTTGGTAAAACAACAACTGCAATCAATTTAAGTACTATTTTGGCCAAAAAAGGAAAGAAAGTTTTACTTATAGATGCAGACCCACAAGGTAACGGTACCAGCGGTTTGGGAATAAATAAAGAACAAAAGTTCTCTGTTTATGATGTATTAATTGAAGATATAGAAGTAGAAAATACCTTACAAAAAACTCAGGTTAAAAATTTGGATTTATGCCCATCAAATATAAATTTAGCTGGTGCTGAAGTACAATTAGTTTCTATGGAGAACAGAGAGTATAGGCTAAAAACTAAATTGGATAGTATAAGAGATAAATATGATTATATAATTATAGATTGTCCTCCTTCGTTAGGATTAGTCACACTGAATGCTTTTACAGCTTCAGATAGCGTTTTAATTCCAGTCCAATGTGAATATTATGCATTAGAAGGACTTGGACAACTATTGAATACGATAGAATTAGTAAAAAAACATATGAATAAAAACATTAGAATAGAAGGTGCGTTACTTACTATGTATGATGCAAGAACAAATTTATCAAACCAAGTGGTAAAAGAAGTAAAAAGGTATTTTGAAGATAAAGTGTATAAAAATGTTATTCCAAGAAATGTAAAACTTAGTGAAGCACCAAGTTATGGAATGCCTATAACGATGTATGATCCAAGATCAAAAGGAGCAAAGAGTTATGAAAAATTTGTTAAAGAATTTTTAAAAATAAATGAAGAAGAACAGAAAGCTGCAAGACATATGAAAAAGGAGGAAAAATAAGTAATGGCTAAGAAGACGGGATTAGGTAAAGGATTGGATGCTTTATTTAGTGATAATATAAGAGATGAAGAAGAAAACAGCGGAGAGGTTGTACAACAAATAAAAATAACAGAGATAGAGCCTAATATAGAACAACCTAGAAAAAAATTTGATGAAGAAAAATTAAATGAGCTAGCTACATCAATAAAGCAATATGGTGTAATACAACCAATTATTGTGACGCCAAAAGATGAGTATTACCAGATTATTGCTGGAGAAAGAAGATGGAGAGCAGCTAAGAAAGCTGGATTAACAGAAATGCCATGCTTGGTAAGGACAAAAACTGAACAAGAAAATAGAGAAATTGCCCTTATAGAAAATATACAAAGAGAAAACTTAAATCCTATAGAAAAGGCTAGAGGATTAAGAAGACTATTGGATGATTATGGATTGACGCAACAAGAATTAGCAGATAAGCTTGGAATGAGTAGAAGTGGACTAACCAATAATGTAAGAATCTTGAATTTAGATCCGAGAGTAATAGATCTTGTATTAGAGCATAATTTTAGTGAAAGACAATGTAGAGAATTGATGAAAGTTCAAGATCCAGATAAGCAATATAAATTAGCTTTAGGCATTGTAGAAAATGGAGACAAATATGATGAACTAGCAAGGAAGATAAATAATGATAAACAATTACCAAAAAAAGATCTAGAAAAAGCTCAAAAATATCAAGCAATATATAGAGATATAGAAAATTCTTTTCAAGGGTTCTTTGGCACAAAAGTAAAATTAGAGGCCGGAAAGAGAAAAGGAAAGATAGTAATAGAATATAATTCAAATGATGACTTAGAAAGGATTTTGAGCTTAATAAAGTAGAAAGGAATTATATATATGAATATGAATTTTGAGTTTAATGTATTTTATGCCATAATATTATTAATTAATATATTACTAGTAATTATATATATATTAAATTCTATAAAATTAACAAAGCTTAGAAAAAATTATTCTGATTTTATGACAAAACTAGGGAAAGGCAATAATATAAATGATATGCTACAAGACTATGTGAAAAGCGTAGAAGACATAAAGAAGGAGAATGGTGAAATAGAGCTATATTGCAAAAGATTGGATGAAGACTCAAAGAAAAATTTAAAGAAAATAGGAATGATTAGATATAATGCATATAAAGATACAGGGAGTGACCTTAGTTTTGCATTAGCAATATTGAATGACAATAATACGGGTATAGTATTGAATGGAATATATGGTAGAGATACATCAAATATATATGCTAAACCAGTGACAGAAGGAAAGTCTGAGTATGCTTTATCAAAGGAAGAAAAAGAAGCGATAGAAAGAGCGATGAAGTAAATAGCTTAATATAATTAAGCTATTTATTTTTTATTATTAATTATAAAAATAGAAATAAAATGTAGTAATATTATTGACAAGTGAGATGCTTTTATGGTATTATATAACTTGTCACGAGATGATATGGAGAGGTGGTCGAGTTGGTTTATGGCACCAGTCTTGAAAATTGGCGTAGGTTTGTAGCCTACCGTGGGTTCGAATCCCACCCTCTCCGCCATTTTTTTATAAAAATATAAGGAGCAGTACCCAAGTGGTTGAAGGGGGCAGTTTGCTAAACTGCTAGGGTTCGTAAGGGCCGCGGAGGTTCAAATCCTCTCTGTTCCGCCAGAATATCAGGATAGTACTCCTGATATTTTTTTATAAAAATAAATGCTAGAAATATCTAGCATTTATCTTTTTTTTAATCTAATATCG
The DNA here is from genome assembly GCA_945946655.1 of uncultured Clostridium sp. Taxonomy (GTDB): domain Bacteria; phylum Bacillota; class Clostridia; order TANB77; family CAG-508; genus CAG-245. Next base: position 16,213 of record CAMEWM010000016.1, read on the forward strand.
TCACCAAAAAAGTAGCATATATTATAATTTCCTACAAATCGAGAAACAATACGCTCACCATATGTTTCGGCTAAATCATTTATGCTTAAATTTGTTGATATGATTGTCTTTGTTATTTTATTATTCTGATTTAGTAATCTAGTATTAATAAGAGTGAATAACTCTGCAAATTTCATGCTATTCATACTTTCAGTGCCTAAATCATCAATGACTAGTAGATCAACGGTGAGAAGATTCTTTAGAACATTAAAGTCTGTTGATTTTCCGCAACCTATATTCTATAATCGAATCTAACATTATAGGGGCTGTCTGATAAAGGACTGTTTTATTTTTCTTTAATAATTCATTTGCAATGCAATTAGAAAGAAAGGTTTTGCCGAGCCCTGTGTTTCCTGTAAATAATAGATTTTTTTCCTTAGGATTATCAAAATTATTGACAAAACAATCACAAATTTTTTTGATAATCTCTATATTTGCTTTTGGAGAAATAGAAGAACTATATTTTTCTTTATCTATTTCTGTAGAATACAAGTCTGAAGAGAAATCCTGGAAACTGTACTTAGTAATATCAAAGCTATTAATTTTATTATATTCTATATCAAAAATTCGTTGCTTTAAGCAATTGCACATTTTAGTAGAATAATTTTCAGTAATATATCCTGTATCTTTACACAATTTACACTCAAATTGTGGATAAAAATATGAAGGATCTATATTTTCATTTTTATAAATTTCATTTTTTTCCATTAGTAAAGATTTTTTCTTTAAATCTAAATCATTGAGTAGATTTTTATTATTTGTTTGCAGAATTGTTTTTGCTGTATGTATTGCATATGAACTTAATTCATCATCAATTTCTTGTAAACGGGGAAATTTAGCATATATTTCAATTTTTCTATTATTCGCTTCCGCAATTTCTCTATTTCGTTTTGAAGAATATTCTGCTAAGAGTTGTTTTAAGTTTGAATTATTCATATTTTTTATCACATCCTTTTAATTGGTTGAATCAGGGGTGTTTGCATATAAATCTGATAGATTTGTATAAGATCTTTGAGAATAATTATTATATCCTGTTTTTTTCTCAATATTTTTGATATCTTTATTCTTTTGCTTCATATCAGCTAAAAACTTTTCAATAGCTTCTGGTGTTTTTAAACCTCTATCATGCCAATCTGAAAGTACTTTATTAATATAATCAAAATTAGGATTAGACTTTGACGTAGTTTTTTTCAATGCTAACTCTATAATATTCATATTGAATCCATAGTCATTTACCCACTTTTCTATATAAGCTTCCTCATATTGTGATAATTGCCTGTTCAATCCTAACTTCTTCGATATAGCTTTAGACATTTTTGATAATGCTTCTTGTTGTGCATAATATTTATCTAAATCCTCATATGTCTTTATATTATTTTGAGACCAGGCCTCTGCAACAGCCTGAATATAATTTCTATGTAAAGCTGAACGGTTAAAACAATACCTGAAAAGTGAAACCATAACTTCTTCATCAAAAGAATATTTACTAAACCAAAGATCGATATCTCCGTACCAAGAAGGGGACATAACGCCTTGAAAAAATTCATTATTTATGGTTTCTATTGCTTTAGCACGATACTGATTTTTTTCTGTATTTTTTATTTGCTCTGCTGATTGAGTGACTCTTGGATTATACAATTTATGAAGTTCTATTTCTTGCATATTTGCAAATTCATATCCTGAGTTTTTTCGTATTAAAAGACCCAGCCCTTCCCAATATTTAATTGAATCCTGTATCGTTTTTAAAGGCAAATTTAATTTTTTTGATAGATCATTAATTTTGATATCCTTCCCATATTTAGAAAGAAAATAAAGATATAAGAATACCTTTATAGAATCACCACTAGCCTGAGGAAAGTATTCTGTAAAGAATGCATCAGGAATGCTCGTAGTAGAAAATAATAATGAATTATCTGCTTGTTCTAATTTCATAATTTCACCTCATAATTAAACAAATTATAACATCTTTTTTATAGTTTTACAATAATAAGAAAAACTATATTTTTATGTCTTGTTGAATAAATAGAGTTTATGGCTAAAAATAAATTTTAATAAATAAAATAGTGTCAAGAAAATATTTTCATTATTTATTCTTACTATACTTAAAATAAGTAGAGGAAAACAAAATATTACAAATAAAGATATTTTTAAAGTAATATTATGAAAGATTAAATTTAAAAGACAAAAAATGAATATTTGCCATAAAGTATTAAAAAAAAGAGAAAAATAATCTATAATTCCTAAGAATTTGCTATGCAGATTATAATTTTTGGGAAAAATAAATAACATATTAGCTCCTTTATTTAAAGAGATTCTTAAAATTTAATAAATTAGTACCTATGTCTGTTGAAATACCTCCAATAATTTCTTTTATGTAATAATTACATTTGCTTAAAATAAAAATTGTACTAATATAAGATATTTGAGAAAACACGTCGTGAGATTGGACATTTAGAGAGAATAGTAAAGTTAAAATAAATACTATAAAATTTTGCACCAATAATAAGGAAAGAAATGAACGAGCCCATGACTTAAAAAGCCATGAAGTAGAATTAATAGATAATGATAGTAGAGAGAAAGGAAATAACAAAATGAAGACTTTAATTAGTATATATCTAACAGTATAAGAGAATAACAGGCTTATTAAACCGAAAGAGAAGAAACTTTTTAGTAAGCCATTAAAAGAGAAGAAATTATATATTTCTGAGGATTCATCAATATATATTGAACTAGAGATTAACTCATTAAAAGATATTTCATGACCAGATATAGAGGAACCGAGAGAACGTAAAATATCAGTAATTATTGAATTTATACCTAATATTTCTTTACAAATAAATGAAGAACAATTTATACATATAGTAATAATTAAAATTTTCGTAAGAAACTGGTAAGGCTTCTCTATATAACTTCCAGAAAAAGGTGCCATATATAACTTAAAACAATAGTAAATGAATATACCTAAAAGCATTGAATTAGCGATAGCAGGTATACCATATTTGCTATTAAAAATGTTTGTAAAAAAAGAATCAGCTAAAATGGAGTCACTAACAAATACAGTTTTGTCTAATAAACGATATAGTGATTTATCCATAGATGAAAATAATTCTGCAAAAATCTTATTAATAGTTTCAATTATTATTTGAGAATAGTCAACTTGCAAATTACATCTCCTTTCTAACTAATTAAGCTTTTTATAGCTGATAGTATCAAATCTATAGCTAGAATAAAAGCATACGAGAATAAGGAACTTCTTATTATCTTTTTTCCAGTTCTAATCTTTTCTTCATCACCAAAACTAAATTTCTTCATAAATACTCCAGTACCAACAGCTACAGCTGCCGCAGGAGTAGCAAGTTTTATTAGCCAATCTTCAATTTTTGAAAAGGCGGATTCAAGTTTAGATATTAGTTTAGGATCAGAAGCAAAAGATGCAGTAGGAAAAATATAAAATAATAAAATAGAAATAAGAAATAAAGTTAATAATTTTTTTTTCATATAACCTCCGTTATTTAAAATAAGGTATCATTTTTAATTTTTGAGGACTTAAAATTTGTTTGCCATCTGATAAAAAAGATAAGCATTCAAAAGTTTTCAATTCTTGAGAAAAAAAGTTTGTGTCAACAGCGTAATCATGTTGTAGATATGTATTGATACTTTCAGAAATGTTAGCATTTTTAGATTCTAAAGAATCTGTAAAACAATTATAAGAAGTCTCTTTCGCATTTTCTGAGATAGTTTTTGAAGTTCTTTCTACGTCGATTTTGCCGTAATTGTTTTTGAGCATCTTCAATAGTAAATGTGTCGTCTGAACGAAACCATAATTTATTAACTAAGTTTTGCACTATTACTTCAACTGTATATTTGTTATTTAATGCGTTTAATAATGATGTATAACTTTGAGTGGAAACAATATTTATACATTTTGATTCTCTACTCTGAGAAAAAAAGTTTGCATCTGTTGCAGAAGCATATTCACTATATTCATCCGAAATAAAGGCAACGGGGTGAGGATTAATATTCTTATTTGACAGTTGACGGAGTACTTCTGTTTGAAAGTCTAACTTTAAATATGTGGCGATTATCTTTGAAAGGTTTCTATATTCATTGATATTCATATTTAAAACAACAATTTTTCCAGAATTAATGACATTATTAAATCCTAAAAAATTGTTATTAGATTCAGTAGGACAAAATGTGGAAATAATATTATAATCAGAAACAAAACAATTAGTTATTCTTGTTATTTCAGACTTTAAAATATTTAAAGTTCTTGAATCTAATGAAAAGAATTCTTTTTCAAAGAAATTGATAGTAGAGAGCAAATCACATATTTGAGTTTTATTAAAAGTATTTTTTATAAACATTTGGCGCAATAATGAGACCTTTGAAGAATAGTAATTAAAATCAGTAATAAGATGATGAAGCTCTTGAAAAGTGACATAATTATTATTATATAAGCGGCATAGCTTTATTGCTTCAGAGATAACGGTTTCCGATTTATCTAACCAATATGACTCTGTATTATTAGGAGAAAAAAGAAGAAGTATTGTTTTTAGTCTATTAGCTAGCACTGATGGTTTTAATGATTTATTATCTATAGGATTATATTTATATTTGCCTGATATTTCGATAGTGATAATATCATTTTCTCTACCATATAATTTTGCATACTCTGATACTTGGTAATGATAATTACCTTTTACGTCAAGAATGAGCATCCCTAGTTTTTCTTTTGGAGAATCAGCTTTATAAGATATTAGTTGTCTAGTAATTGGGTACATAGCACTACTGGTTTTTCCAGATCCTATAGCACCAGTTATTAGAATATTTTGATATAAACCTTTTTCAGGTAATATTACGTATTCGTTTGAATTGAAGTCTTTTCCCAATTTTAGATATAATGTTTGATCACAATTGCAATGTATTTTTTGACTTCTTTGATGAGTTATATTAGAGAATTTGTCTAAAAACAAATTTATAAAAATAAATTTTGAAAGAAAAGAAAATAAAACAAATAGAAATTTTATATTATGCCATAATAACGGAGTATCTACTGGAAGATTGATGTTTTTGAAGCCTAAATTTATAAGAATACAATTACTATTAAAAATATCTAAAAATAAAAGTACTTCACCATATGAAAAGATAATAGATATGGATATACATAGTAGAAAGTTAAAAAGGTATATAAAATTAATCACCTCGTTTCTGCTTATTTTTTATTTGTAATATGGAACCTTGTTTAGAATTGAATATATATAATGAAAAATAAGAATAAATAAAATATAAGACTATAAATGCATTAAATAGCAATAAAATAAAGAATAAATAAATTTTTAAAGAAACCACTCCTTCCAATTTCTTCCATAATACTATAAATTTTAAAATTTGTCTATACTTTTGAATAAAAATATGTTAAAATATTAAAATAGTAAAAATAGTAGGAGGGAAAATATGAAAATAGATAAAAATACAAAAATAGGAGAGATTGTTGAGAAGTATCCAGAAAAGGCAGAAATATTATTAGATGTAGGAATGCATTGTTTAGGATGTCCAGCATCTCAGGCAGAGACTTTGGAAGAGGCTTGTGCTGTTCATGGAATTGATGTTGAAGAAGTACTAGAAAAGTTAAATGCTTAAGAAGAAAAGATTGAAAATAAAAATCTAGTAAAAAAATAAAAAAAAATAAATAAAACCGTTGACAAACTGAAGAAAATAGTGTACAATAAAACATGCGTTGACCAAAGATATTTGGGTCATTAGCTCAGGTGGTAGAGCACTTGACTTTTAATCAAGTTGTCCGCGGTTCGAGTCCGCGATGGCTCACCAAACTCTAGGATTTAATAAACTTAAATCCTAGAGGTCAACAATATGGCCCCGTGGTCAAGAGGTTAAGACATCGCCCTTTCACGGCGGAGACATGGGTTCAATTCCCGTCGGGGTCACCAAATTTAATATGCCACTTTAGCTCAGCTGGTAGAGCAACTGACTTGTAATCAGTAGGTCATCTGTTCGAATCAGATAAGTGGCTCCAATACTTAGAACTAGGTTTGCAAATAGCTTGCCTAGTTCTTTGCTATTTTAATGTATTAATAATAAAAGGAGAATTTAATCATGGAATACTGTAATAAAGTTATCTTAGTAACTGGAGGATCTAGAGGAATAGGTGCTGGTATAGTTAGACTTTTAGCATTAAATGGATATAAAGTAATTTTAAATTATAATAAGTCAGAAAATTGTGCAAAAGACATAAAAGAACAATTAAAAAAAGAGAATATAAATATAGATATAATCAAAGCAGATGTTACCAATAAAGCTGACATAAGTTATATGATAAATAAGATTATAGAAAAATATGGTAGAATAGATGTATTAATCAATAATGCTGGGATTTCTCAGGAAAAGTTATTCCTAGATTTATCTGATGAAGATTGGAAGAACATAATGGAAGTGAATCTAGATTCTGTCTATTATTGTACTAAGATGGTATTACCATATATGTTAGCAAATAAAACAGGGTGCATTATTAATATATCATCAATCTGGGGAGTTACAGGAGGATCTTGCGAAGTTGCTTATTCTACGACTAAGGCTGCAATTAATGGATTTACAAAAGCACTAGCAAAAGAAATGGGACCTTCTAATATAAGAGTAAACTGCATTGCACCGGGAATAATAGATACAGATATGAATAAAAACCTAAGTAAAGAAGATATAGAACGAATAAAAGAAGAAATTCCTTTAAATAGAATAGGACAAAGTGAAGATATTGCTAAATGTGCTAAATGGTTGATAGAAGATAAATATACGACAGGACAAATTATAAATGTAAATGGTGGATGGTTTATATAAAAAAAAGCTCATAAATAAAATTATGAGCTTTAATATTAATCATTTGATACTTTGCGCTTATAATTTCCAGACATTAATTTTGGAAAATAATGCATTATTTTATATATTGCAAGTCTTATTTTTTTACTCCAGATATATGATTTTTTTAATCTTCTAGGAGCATCTAATTCAGAAGTAATATCCTGAGGAACCAAAGCTACTTCAACTTTCTCTATTGGGAAAGAATAATTTTGACCATTATTGTTATCCCATTCATTATTTGAGTTTCTAAAACATAGATTTAAAGAATCGCTACTCATCAATTCAATTTCAGCTTGGTAACCAAGTTCTGTTCTTACCATTTCTACTTCTGAAACATTGTCCCATTGCAATCCATAACCATAATGAAGATAAACATTGTTATTGTTTTCCTCAAATAATTTACCTGTATAAGAAATTTTTATCTTTGTATTTTCAACTAATTTATCTGTATTAAAAAATATATTCTTAACTAATTCCATTTTATTTATCTCCTATTTATCTTTTGTCACATACATTATAATATTAAAAAAATATATAATCAAGTATTTTATAAAAAAATTGTAAAAAAATGCAAAATATTATTATATATCGTTGGTTCCTAAGACTTTTCCTAATATAAGTAAAGGCTCATCAACACTAATTTTTATGTCTTTAATGCCATCTTTTGATGCTCTTAAAATTAAATTATCTTTTCTTATAATTAAACGTCTCAATATATATTCATTTTTATAACTAAACAATCCTATATCTCGATTATTTAGTGGGGTATTCAGTTCTACAAAAGCATATGAGCCTGCTGTTAATACTGGTTCCATCGAATCATCAGGAACACGAATTGCAAATGACGCGGAACTCATTTCTTTTGGACATTGTATAAGAGTATCTATCCTATTTACGGCTAAAATCTTATCATAACAAATTTTATTTTCGATATTATAATCAAGTTGTTCTTGAGTAAATTCTTTATCATAGGTATACATAAGTGGCTGATAAGGAATTTCTAGACAATCACATATTTTTTTTAATGATTTATGGCTAGGAGTTCTATCTCCTTTTTCAATATGAGAGATATGTCCTGTATCAATATGCGCTTCTCTAGCTAGCAGTGCTTTTGATATTTTCTTGTCTTTGCGTATTTTTGCAATTAATTTGCCAAGCATTATAATGACCTCCAAATAATTATTATTTAATAATTATACAGAAAAATAGATTAAAAGTCTAGAGAATAATAAATATAAATTATATTGTAAAAAAAAAGATGATATGGTAATATAAAGATAAAATAATAATAAATAAAAGGAAAAATACATAAAAATGGAAGAACGTATAACTGTTGAGAAAAGTGATAAAAAGAGTAACAAAAAAAAGATTATATTAATAGTCATGTCGATTATAATATGCATATTGATATTTTTTTCGACTGTATTTGCTGTTTTTAATTCGATGAATAATAAAATAATCCGAGGAATCTCTATACAAGGGATAAGTGTTAGGGGGCTTACAAAAGAAGAAACAGAGAGAAAATTTAAAGAGATAATAAGTGGATTATCTAATAAAGAAATAGTTTTAAAATATGGAGATTTAGAAAATAATATTAGTTTTGAAGAATTGGGAGTAGAATATCACATTAATGAAGCAATAGAAGAGGCCTGCAAAATAGGAAGAGGAAGTAATATATTAAAAAACAACTTTGATATAATAAAAACGATGATTGCCAAAAATAATATTATGATTAAAATTTACTATAATGAAGAAGTATTGGACAATAAAATTTCTTCAATCTTATCAGCGCTACCAGGAGCTGTCCAAGAGTATAGTTATTATATAGAAGATGAAAATTTAATCATTACTAAAGGAAAAGGTGGAATTATTATAGATAAAGAAAGGTTAAAAGAGCTAATAAATGATAAGATACAAAAACTAGAAAGCAATACAGCAATTATTGAAATTCCTGTGGTTAATAAAGAACCAGATGCAGTTGATCTAGAAAAAATAAGGTCAGAAATATATAAAGAAGCACAAGATGCATATATTACACAAGATCCATTAACTGTACATCCTAATGTAAATGGCGTTGATTTTGCTATTTCTTTGGATGAAGCTAAAGAAATATTGAAAGAGGATAAAGAAGAATATGTTATCCCACTGAAAATAACCGTTGCTGATAGAACTATTAGTGACTTGGGAGAAGAAGCTTTTCCTAATGTATTAGGAACATTTACAACTAGATATGATGCAAGTAATAAAAATAGAAGTAATAATATATCTCTAGCGTCTGACAAAATCAATGGAACAGTAGTATTGCCAGGTGAGACTTTCTCATATAATCAAACTGTAGGTAAAAGGACAATTGACGCAGGCTATAAAGAGGCCGGTGCATATGCAGGAGGGAAGGTTATACAAGAAGTTGGTGGTGGAATTTGTCAAGTTTCCTCAACTTTATATAATGCAGTGTTGTATGCTAATTTGGAAATTGTTGATAGAAGTAACCATTATTTTCAGACGTCATATGTGGATGCCGGAAGAGATGCTACAGTTTCTTGGGGAACAGTGGATTTCAAATTCAAAAATAATAGGCAATATCCTATAAAAGTAGAAGCTGTATCAAAGAATGGAGTTACTAAAATATCAATAAAAGGTATTAAAGAAGATACAGAATATGAGGTGGTTATACAATCAGAAATTACTTCGATTATACAGAAATCTGTAAAGTATGAAGAAGATTCCTCTTTGGATTCATCAGTAGAACAAGTTGAACAAGAAGGTCATAATGGGTGCACAAGTAAAACTTATAAAATATTAAAACTAAACGGAGCTATTGTTTCAACAGAGGAAATTTCAACAGATTATTATCACGCTTTAGAAAAAATAATAAAAAAGGGGATTAAGCAACCTCAAATAATAGAGCCAGAAGATGATGATGAAATAAATATAATAGAGAACGAATTAAATGGTAATTTAATTAGGGAGAATATAATGTAAGCGTATAAAGTATTTAACTAAATTAGTTAAATACTTTAATTGATTTTATTTTTTTATTGACAAAATAAAATACAAGTATTATAATATTATATGTTCATGCACCACTAGCTCAGTTGGTAGAGCAGCTGACTCTTAATCAGAAGGTCCGGGGTTCGACTCCCCGGTGGTGCACCATAAAATGTTTTAACTTCTATAATATATTTATAGGAGTTTTTTTGTTAACGATAAACGGAGATAAAATAATATTATTCAATCGAATAAATAAAATAGAGAATAAAAATTATGTATAAAAATAAATTAATAATAAAATTTTTTAGAATAAGAAATAATATTTTATAAATAAAAAATAAATAATTAATAAAATGATAAAAAATAATAAGGTAACAATTGCTTAAAGAAATTTGCATGTAATTTAAAGTAGAGTACAAATAAGAAATAAATATACAATAAAATGAGAATAATGATATCATAAAACATATGGGAAATGGGACAAAGAGAAGAAATTGAAATTTGTGAAAAATACACCAAAAAGGATTACATAAAATATGATGAAGAAATGTATATAATATATGTCAATGAGAGAAAAAAATATTAATAAATTAAAATAAAAATATTTCATAAAAAATAGATCAAAAGAAAATGCTAATTGGAAAAAATATATGAAAATAATTTATATTAAATTTAAAATAATATTTAAATAGTATAAATATACAATAATAAAAAAAGTATTTTAATTTGTTTCTAAAAGAAATTAAAAATAATTATTGAATTTTAAATACTAAATATAAAAAATAAATCAATAATAAAATTAATTAAAAAACAAAAAAATAAATAATAATATTATTATAAATAAATTATTTATTTAATAATTTAAAAATAATTATTAAATAATAAGATAAAAGTTCTTAAAAAAAATTACATGTAACCTAAAAGAAAATATAAATAAGAAATAAATATATACTAAAATGAGAATAACGATATCATAAAACATATGGGAAATGAGATAAAGAAACGAAATCATAAGTTATAGAAATTGTACTCAAAAGGATTACATAAAACAATATATAGAAAATGTAAAATTATATTCAAAGAAATATAAAATAATAGATAATTAATATTAAATAAATAAAAAAATAATATTTTAATAAAATAATTATATATGCTTATAGAATTACCCCAATTTATTTTTGAAAAAATTGAAAATAATTATCAAAATAAAATATTTAAATAAAAATAAATTAATAATAAAATTTATTAAAAATATAAAAAAAGAAATATTATTTAATAAAAAAATAATTAAATATTTTTGGATAATAAATAATCAATAAAATTATAAAAAATAACAATAGAGAAAAAATAATTGAAAATAAATTTATTAAAAAAAGTCCAGTAATATTTGATAGATGATAAAAATAAGAGATAAAAGTATATAAAAATATAAAGAATGAATTGAGCGACAGCATGGGAAATAAGATAAGGATAAGAAATGTTGACATATGTATGATATAGAAAAAAGGGTTACATAAGATATAAGAAAAAGAAATAAATATGTATTTCATATTAGCAAGAATTATTTGTAAAATAATATATAAAATAATAAATTAATAAGAA
>CAMEWM010000017.1 GCA_945946655.1 uncultured Clostridium sp.
AAAAATGAACCCTCCTTGTTAAACTTTTTGTCTAACATTTTGGGTTCACTTCAAATTCTTCATCGCCAAGTTCAATTTTTAAAGGATCATCTGATTGGATTTGTAATGTTCCACGGCTTTTAGGTTGAATTGGAGATACTCCTACAATTAGGGTATTGCCTGGAAGAAATGGCTCTATTTGTATTGCACGCAATGTTTGATCTACTTTAGGATTTGGATTTGGTAGGAAAGTTCCCGCAATTAAGTGAGCATTTGCATCATTTTGTTGTTGTGGCAAATCATTTGGATTAGTGGAGAAAGTAACTGCAATTATCGAATGGTTAGCCATATGCATTCCGACGTTTGCATTATCTTTTATAACATCAATTCCCACATCTTCAAGTTCTTTTGCAGGTCCAATTCCAGAGTGCATTATAATACTTGGACTTTTTATACCTGCTGATAAAATTACTTTTTTACTAGCACATGCTTCATGAACTTCTCCATCTTTTAAATAGCTTACGCCACGAGCAGTTTTTCTGCAAAAATTAATTTTAAGAACCGTAGCTTTTGTTAAAACTCTTAATTTTCTTCCATTTACTCCAAAGCCTTCACTATCTACTATATCGGGAGAAAGATAGGCTGTTGATGCGCTTTCTCTCGTCCCGTTAGGATCTTGAGTATATTGATTTTGAGTAAATGGTCCTATAGGCATATCAGGATTATTATAGTCTAATATTTGTTCAAATCCAGTCGCTTGTTCAATTGCTAATGCAAGTTTTTTCGCCATATCTGTTGGCGGAACTGGGGCTTGACGTACATCAACACGCCCATTAAATCCTCTTGCCTCAGGATTATCTGTTTCTCCATTATAATCTTCTATTTTTTTAAATCTATCAATAACTGCCTGTGGAGACCAAATTGGTCCCAAAAGTTCTTCCCATCTTGTAATTACAGCTTCTGTAGGACGTACCCATAGTTGACGATTAACTGAAGATGCTCCTCCAAGTAGTCGCCCAGTTGTCCAACGGAATGTTCTGTTATTAAGTTGTTCTTGTGGTACTCCTTCACCTTGCCAAAAATCATGATTGTTACGAAAACAAAAAAGTTACTTGACATTTATGGTCATTTTCTTTTGATTCTGATTTATTTGTTATATTTTTTTAGAAATTCTTCCAATTCTTTCTCATTTGAAAATATTTCTTCAAAAATATTATATAACGTATCTGTTGCTTCATATTCGCCAATTGCATAGCATTTCTTTCCTAGTCCATATGCAATTCCTGACTCTATATGTGCTGCTTTACCAGCTGGTAAAACAAGTAATAAATTGCTTGAATTCTTTTCTCCTTCCAAATCGTTATGAAATAAGTTTAATACAATATCGCTTTTTAACCCTAGAGATTCAAATTCTTTTTGTCTTTCTTCAGGTGTTTGATTTCTATTTCCATAACCCCAATCATCTTCATTTTTTAGAAAACAATAGTATGATATCTGATATTTATCAAATATGTCACATATCTTTAAAATGTTTTCTTTATTCCTAGCTCTTCCTGCTATAAAAAATTCATATTTATTATTCATTATAAAACATCCTTTCAAATTGCTATTTCCTGTAATTATCATATCATAAAAGTTGCAAATATAGGTTTCATTTTTAATCAGAATTCTAATGTCCTCTAATATCAAATTCCTCTAGTATATCTCCCAGAAAAACATTTTTGGCAGAGCCAAAAGAATAGATAATATAATATTTATCCTTTTCATTATCGTTGTACTTTTTAAATTCATAGTGAAGACAATCGATTACATCTATCTTTGACGAATTTTGCTTATGAATTATAAAACTCCAATCATTTTCTCGGTGTCGTTTATAATATTGGTTCAATTCATTCTCGGATAAATCTGTTTTTATTAATATAGCACCAAAATATTGCATTCCATTTCCATTGCCAGTAACTTTTCCTGCAATAGATATTGAGTCTATAATTGCTGTATTTTCGGGCAATTCAGTTTTTTCTAATTTTCTTTTCGTATTATATGCAATAATATTATTCATAAATAAAATGTATATTGGTAGCAGAATTAATAGTAAAATTATTAGTAACACTATTATTTTCAATACCTTTTTCATAACTTTTACCTTTCCTTCGTACTTTCTATTTCTCCGGCCCATTCGAAACCTTTTTTCGCTACTATTACCGCAATAATTTCATTAATAATTGCTGCTGCAGCAATAGTTCCTTGTATTAGATGGGCACTATCTGGATCTGATCCCAGTAAAACTGAAACAGCAATACCTGTAAATACTAATGAGACCCCTGAATGAGGAAGCAGCGTAAGTCCTAAATATTTTTTTACAGTATCTGGAGATTGTGTAATTTTTGCGCCTAAATAGGCTCCTAAATATTTTCCTAAAGCACGAGATACTATATAAATAAATGTAAATAATCCTGCACCAAGTATTAAATGATAATCTAGTGGAGCACCTAAATTTAATATTACAATTATAATTGCAAGTCCTAAGATAGGATTAAATTCTCTCATAAGCGTTTCCAATTGTTCTTCATTTATTATATTAGCAAATGTAGCTGAAAAAGCCATCCCAATTAACATGAAATTTAGAACTGGTGATGGAAGTACCTTATAATTAAATAAAAATCCAATTGTAGAGGTAATTAAAATAGAAATTATTAATATAAAAATGCTCATTTTATTGTTTTTCTGCTTTTTTAAAATTAATCCTGTTAGAAATCCTGTTACAATTCCTATAAATATTGGTAATAAAACAACAAATATTATCATAAAAGGTGACAAATTATTTGTGGAAATATTTCCTGCTACTATTGCAATTGTTGAAAAAAAGACAATGCAACCAACAATGTCATCTAGCGCTGCCATTGGAATTAATGTATTGGTCACTGGTCCCTTTGTTTTAAATTCGTGAACAATTGAAAGCGCTGGAGCAGGAGCTGTCGCAAGAGCTATTCCTCCAAATATAAATGCCAAGTAAATTGGTAGTCCCATTATTTTTAATACAATAGCAAAAACAAATGAGACAATAATAAATGTACCAAGTGATTGTGTAAATGTTGTAATAATAATCGACTTTCCAGATTTTTTTACTTTGTTCCATACTAGCTCTGTTCCTATCATTAGTCCTACTGTACACTCTAGAATTGGAATAAGTACTCTATACCACTTTGAATCTAGCATGCTTTGGTCCATTAAAGAAAATGCATGTGGTCCTAATACCATTCCTGTTATAAGCCATCCTAAAATAGATGGTAATTTAATTTTAGATATAAGTTTTCCCACTACATAAGCTATTAAAATAGTTATTAGAAATCGTAATAATTCAATCATATATTGTGCCTCTTCTTCTATTTTTCTCATTATCAATCTATGATATTAAACACTAGTACAGTTTTTTATTTCTCCGTACTAGCGCTATATATAATATTATTTAATTATTGAATATATAATTTTATTCTCTGGTAATCCGGTTTTGCTATTTATTTTTCTTTTATGCAAAATGGCTTCTTTAGACATACCTACATTCTCTAACATCTTGCATTTTATTTCTGTTAACTGTTGACATCCATCGTAAAATTCTGAAATAATTACATTAAAGTTTCTTTCATTAAGTAAATAATCAACTATAACTCTTAATGCTTCTTCCATATATCCTGAATTGACTTTATCTAAAGCAATTCCAAATTTAAATTTACATACTCTATTTTGGTCAGATCTTTCAGAAGCATTGATAAATCCAATGACTTCAGAGTTAGACTTCTCTTCAATTGCCCAAATAAACTCATTCATTTCAGATTCTTTTATAAATGAATCAACCATTACTTCTGTTTCATGAATAGATTTATGTATATGATATCCTAGGCATTCTGCTAGTGTACTTTCAGTAGCTAAATTTTCATGAACGTCTCTTACATCTTCCATACTAAATTTTCTAATTCTTAGATTATTTGTTTCAAAGTTTTTCATATCTTCCCTCCAAATGAATTTAATAATTATTTATTCTTATTATTTACTATTCTATACTCCTTTTTCATTGTTTGCAATATTTTATAAAAAAAAATTCCATTTTTTTACAAAAGCAATAATAGTATGAAGTTTTTACTTATTTTTTATGTTTTCTATTTTGTTTTTATGCAAAATGCATTATAATAATTATTATAATTATGGTTTATAGGTATAACCATATTCTATTGAATCAAAAGCCTAAATTTTATATTTATAAGGGATAATTTAAATGATTAATACAGAAAGAAATCCAGAATTTCTTAATTCTTTTTTAGATTATACAGCTACAATATTGAATAAGTCACCTAATACAGTTAAGGAATATAATTATGACCTTAATAGATTTTTAAGGTATATTATGTTCCATCTTGGAATTACAAAGGAAAAGAATATTGATCAAATTGACATTCATGATCTTACTCTTGATGAAATGAATAAAATAACCCTAGATGACATTCATTCATATCTATTTTACTTAACGAATACTTTTCAAAGTAAACCGGCTACAAGAGCAAGGAAAGCAGCAAGTATTAGAGTATTTTTTAAATATTTAACTCAAAAGGGATTAATTAGCCAAAACCCTGCTATGAATTTGGAGACTCCTAAACTTGGAAAGAGAATGCCCAAGTATTTATCTTTAGATGACAGCAAAAAATTATTGGCAGTTGCTGATAGTGAAGATGATAGAAATAAAGAAAGAGATTATGCTATTCTTACATTATTTTTAAACTGCGGTATTCGTTTATCAGAACTAGTTGGAATAAATATTAAGGATATTGATTTTTCTGAAAATAAGTTAAATGTAATTGGAAAAGGAAACAAAGAACGAACTATTTATTTGAATAAAGCTTGTATAAATGCGATAAACTCTTATTTGTCTGTTAGACCTAAAACTGGCATAAAAAAAGGCTCTGAAGATGCATTGTTTTTAAGCGAACGTTTAGAACGAATAAGTAATAGAACTGTCCAACATATAGTGAAGCAAGAGTTGTTAAAAGCCGGTCTTGATACTAATAAATACTCTGTACATAAATTAAGACATACTGCCGCAACATTAATGTATAAATATGGTAACGTTGATATTAGAGCTTTACAGGAATTATTAGGACACGAGAGTATATCTACAACAGAGATTTATACCCATGTTGACAATGAACAAATACGAAATGCTGTAGAAGACAACCCTCTAGCAGATTTATAATAAAATGTGAAATGAAATGTAAAAATATATTGAACAAATGTTTTTGTCAAGTAGATTCTTTAAATTTTTTATTCAGAAAAATAAGCCTTATTGGATATTGTCCAAATGGCTTATTTTTACATTATTTTATTAAATCTTGTGTGTCTTTTGCTATCATTAGTTCTTCATTTGTAGGAACTACCCAGACTTCTACTTTAGAGTTTTTGGTAGATATTCTTCCTTCTTCCCTAAATTCATGGTTTTTAGATTCATCTATCTCAACTCCAAAACATTTTAAGTTTTCGCAAATTTTTCTTCTAGCATTATATTGATTTTCACCAATCCCAGCTGTAAAAGCTATTACATCAAGTCCTCCAAGAGAAACGATATAACTAGCAATATATTGGGCTACTTTATAAGCATAAGCATCTATTGAAAGTTCTGCTCTTTTATTTCCTTTAGCAGCTTCTGCTTCAATATCTCTAAAATCTGCCGATACTCCAGATAAACCTAAAATACCAGACTCTTTATTTAATAATAGTTCCATATCATCAGGCGTAATGTTTTCATTCTTCATAATATATGTAACAACTGATGGATCTAAATCGCCAGATCTAGCACACATAGGAATTCCTCCAAGAGGCGTTAATCCCATTGTTGTGTCTACGCTTTTTCCTCCTTTAACTGCGCATAAACTCGCTCCTTGTCCTAAATGGCATACTATTGTTTTTAAATCTTCTATAGGTTTTCCTAAAAGTTCTGCAACTCTTTGAGATACATATTTATGAGAAGTTCCATGAAATCCATATTTTCTAATTCCATATTTTTCATAATACTTATAAGGAATAGGATACATGTATCTTTCTTCTGGAATAGTTTGATGAAATACTGTATCAAATACTGCTACATTTGGTTTGCCTGGCATTGCTTCCATAGCAGCCCTTATTCCAGTTACTGCTGCTTTATTATGTACAGGCGCTAGCTCTGCACATTCTTCTATTTTTGCAATAACATCTTCATCTATAAGAACAGACGAGTTAAATTTATCTTCTCCTTGTGCAACTCTATGTCCAATTCCATCAATTTCATCTAAGCTTTGTATTGTGTTGTATTTCTTATCTAATAGCAATTGTGTCATAAAATCTATGGCTTCTTTATGATTTTTAACAGGGTGATCAAATTTTATTTTTTCTCCATTAACTTTATGTGTAACAAATGATTGTTCTCCTATTCTTTCATAAGTTCCCTTTGCCATTACTTCATCGGTGTCCATGTCTATCAATTGATATTTTAAAGACGAACTACCACAGTTTAATACTAATATTTTCATTTTTCTTTCTTAATTCCTTTCTTTATTTAACAAGTTCAAGTGTTTCTCTTGCAATCATTAATTCTTCATCTGTTGGAACAACCCAAACTTTTACTTTTGAATCTTCTTTCGATATTTCAATTTCCTCACCTTTAGTTTCATTTTTTACAGGATCTATTTCAACTCCCATAAATGTTAAATGGCTACAAATATCTTCTCTTGAAATAGGACCTTTTTCCCCTACACCTGCTGTAAATGTTATGACGTCGACTCCATTCATGGCAACTGCCATTTTAGCTATGTATTGAGCAATTATATAATCATATTCTTTTAATGCTACAGATGCTCTTTCATCATCTTGCTCTATAGCTCTTTCAACGTCTCTGTTATCAGCTGATATTCCAGATAGTCCTAAAAGTCCGGATTTTTTATTTAAAATATGTTCAATCTGAGCTGTATTCATGTCTTCTTTTTCCATTAAATATGTAACTACAGATGGATCTAAGTCTCCAGAACGACTTCCCATTGCTACTCCTCCAAGAGGCGTTAATCCCATTGTTGTGTCTACACTTTTTCCTCCTTGTATAGCACATAAACTTGCACCTTGACCTATATGGCAATTTATTATTTTTAAGTCTTCAATAGGTTTTCCAAGAATTTCTGCAATTCTATGTGAAACATATTTATGAGATGTTCCATGAAATCCATATTTTCTTACTCCATATTTTTCATAATATTCATATGGTATAGGATACAAAAAACGTTCTTTTGAAATCGTTTGATGAAAAGCTGTATCAAATACTGCTACATTTGGTTTACCTGGTAAAAGTTCTTCGCAAGCTTTAATTCCTTGTAAATGTGCTGGATTATGTAGTGGCGCAAAAGTTATTGCATCTTCAATCCCTTTCTTTACTTCTTCTGTTACTATTATAGACTGTTTAAATTTTTCACCTCCATGGACTACTCTATGTCCTATAGCACTAATTTCATCTAAACTTTCTATTACAGGATATTTTGGATCTGTAAATTGTTTTAAAACAAATTTTATTGCTTCTCCATGATCTCTTGCTATTACTTCATATTTGTACTTTTCTCCATTTACTTTATGAGTTACAAAAGAGTTAAAGTGACCTATTCTTTCAAAATAACCTTTCGCCATTACTTCTTCATTGTCCATATCCATCAATTGATATTTTAAAGAAGAACTTCCACAATTTAATACTAATATTTTCATATTTCCCTCTTTCCTTTTGTAAAGTTCATCCATTAGGAATAGAAGATCTTGAATGATACTATTACAAAATATTTTATTTTAAAGGAGTAGTTCCCTTTATATTAATTAATTTATTTATTTAATATGTTGTGCTTGGACGGCTGTAATTGCTACAACTCCAGCAATATCTTTACTTGAGCACCCTCTAGATAAATCATTTACTGCCTTAGATACTCCTTGGCATAATGGCCCATAAGCTTCTGCATGGCCAAATCTTTGTGTTAATTTATAACCAATATTACCTGCGTCTAAGTCAGGGAATATTAGTATATTAGCATTTCCTTTTAAAGGACTTCCAGGAGCCTTTCTCTCTGCAACTTCTGGTATTATTGCAGCGTCTAATTGAATTTCTCCATCACATATTAGGTCTGGAGCTTTTTCCTTTAATAATTTAGTGGCTTCTACAACTTTGTCTGTTAAAGGAGAATGTGCACTACCATGTGTAGAATATGAAAGCATTGCTACTTTTGGTTCTTTGCCAATTAATTCTTTAAAGCTTTTGCTAGAAGATATAGCAATTTCTGATAAAGCATCTGCATCTGGATATTCGTTAAGTCCTGAATCCGCAAATATAAATACTCCTTCTTCTCCATATTGATTGTCTGGCAATACCATCACAAAAAATGCTGATACAATTTTGGTTCCTGGAGCAGCCTTTAATATTTGAAGAGCTGGCCTTAAAGTATCAGATGTTGGATGTGATGCGCCAGATACAAATCCATCGGCATCGCCTTCTTTTACCATCATTGTTGCAAAATATCTACTATTAGACATTAATAATTCTTTTGCTTGATCTAAAGTCATACCTTTGTTTTTTCTTAATTCATATAAATCATTTGCATATTTACTAAAATCGTTTGAAGTAGCTGGATTTACTATTTGTGCACCAGTTATATCTACATTATTCTCTTTTGCTAGTTTGTTAATGTCATCAGGATTTCCAATTAACACTATATTAGCAAATCCTTCTTCTAATACAATTTGAGTTGCTTCAAGTGTACGTAAATCTTCACTTTCTGGTAGTACAATTGTTTTAATTTCTTTTTTTGCTTCTTCTTTCATGTTTTCTATAAAAGACATTACATATTCCTCCTTCTGGATTTTCTGTATTATTAGAGTTCACACAATAATAACACTATTATTATATATTGAAAAAACAAAAAGTACAATATTTAAATAACATAAAAAATGTGATATAATATAATTTAAATTTTAAAGAAATGAGAGAATGTCATGATTTTAAGATATATTAAGAGTAATTCTGATAATTATTTAACTATTAGACAAGTAATTAATAGTGAATTTAATATTTCGTATAATTTGCTGGTCAAATTAAAGAAAAATAAAAAAATATTTCTAAATGGTATTAATACGTATATAGATAAAAACATTAAAGACGGCGATGAAATATCTATTATCATAGATTTTGAGGAAGACAACTCTAATATAGTACCAGCTAAGATGGACTTGAGTATTCTGTATGAAGATGAAGCACTTCTTATTATTGATAAGCCTGCAGGAATTCCTGTTCATCCATCTATTTTACATTATGATAATAGTCTCTCTAATGGAATAAAATATTATTTCGATAATATTAAGCTTAATAAAAAAATTAGGCCAGTAAATAGATTGGATAGAAACACTTCCGGAATTGTAATTTTTGCAAAAAATGAATATGTACATGACGCCTTGTCTAAGCAAATGCAAAATGATATCTTTCTAAAAGAGTATATTACTATTTGTAATGGATTATTTGAGGAGAAAACAGGAATTATAGACGCACCTATTGCTCGTAAAGAAAATAGTATTATTGAAAGATGTGTTAATCCTACTGGAGCTCCTGCAATCACTCATTATAAAGTGTTAAAAGAATTCGAGATTGACGGAAAAATTTTTTCAGAGTTACTTATAAGTTTGGAAACTGGCAGAACTCATCAAATACGAGTTCACATGGCTTACCTGGGACATCCTATCATTGGTGATAGTTTATATGGAAGTGAATCTATTCTTATTAATCGACAAGCTCTTCATGCTTATAGGGTTGAATTTATTCATCCGATTTCGAGACAGAAGATTGTCATAACTTCCAATATTCCCAAAGACATGTCAGATATTATAAAAAAGCAAGACTAATTTTTCTAGTCTTGTCTTTTCTTTTCTATAGTTCTTGATTTTGCTCAATATAATTTATAAACTTCTTATAAACTTCTGCTAGTTGATCTTGCTGTAATTGAGGTGCTCTTCTATGTTTCATAGCCTCAAGTATTAGTTTATGGTCCCTACGAAATCCTCCTGTTTTTATATATTCTTCGTTAGACTTTGCTCTTGCGTCAGCTAATATTTCAGAAGGTTCCTTTGCGTCGCAAATTTTTATAGGGCGTCTACCTTCTCCTTCAGTTCCTCTTCTATAAATCGATACTGCTTCAGCATCTAATTCTTTTATAATTTTTTCAAGTGCTAAATAAGATTCATTGTGTCTTTTTAAATCTGTAAGTTTTGTCTCGCCATTAGGCCTACCTAAGGCTAATTCATGCTCATATCTTAAATGTATTGCTAACGCACTAATTAAATCTCCAACAGCCATAACATGAAATTTAGTATCGTATCCAGCTTGCTTTAGTGCTTCTAAATCCACTCCTATCAATCCTTGTTGTAATGAAGGAGCACATTCAATTAAAAGATCATATGAATGTGCCATTGCAAAATCCGTAATATTACTTGCATGGTCATATGAATCGATTCCTGTTAGAGCACCAAAATGTGTTGGATCCGTAGCTAATATAGCTTCAGCATCTGGTCTAAATTTTTTGTATTGATCTGAATTAATGATAATTGTATCTGGGTTTTTCTGCAATAAGGATGTTCTTAAATTTGTTTTTCCGGCTCCTGTTTGTGCCAATAATATTGAGGCTGTTGGATTTTCACTTTGTTCCCTATTATAGAACACATCACCCATTGCCATAAAAAGAGTCATCAAATAATCTTCATCAGATAGTCTAAATGCTCTCATTTTTTCTGCTAGATTTCTATCAATGTTTTTTGAAATTACTGGATCAGTTCTTCTTTGTGCAAAAGCTAGGATTTCTTCCGGACTAGCTGGTAAAGCATTAAGAAGAACTGGATTCATTTTACTCTTTACTGCTTCCAATGTTTCTCTACTTATTGTTCTCTTTTTGCTGTCATCCATTTTACATATTTCCTTCCTTATTTTTTTGTAATATCTTGTCTGCAAAAGCTACGTTTCCAGAATATATTTTATCTTTAATTTCTTCAAGGACTCTTATTTTTTCTTGTAGCTCTACATTTTCACCATTATATAGTGAATATTCTTTCATTAGTTCAACTATCCTTTGATTAACAATATCTAAAGCCATATTAATTTTTTCTTCATCCATATTTTTAATTTCCTTTACTAATTATTTCCCATCTTTTCTTTATTTGTTCCAATTGTTCGTATTGTGCTTGTGGAGCATTTCTTTTTTTCATCTGAGATAATACAAGATCATATCTTCCTTTAAATTCTTTTACTGTCTTATCATTATCTATTTTTCTTGCCCCAGTTATTGCATCTTCTGGAGAAGAATATTCATTTGAAGGATATATTCTTCTAGGATTATAATTTTCCTCTTTTATTCCTCTCATATAAATATTAATGGATGATATATTAGCATCATTCTCTAGGTCCATAACATTTTTTATTAGAGCATTATAAGATTCATCATGTCTAGGTATTCCTGTAAGCTTAGCTGTTTTTAATCCATGTATTATTTGGAGCTCATACCTTTCATGTACAGATAACAAGCTATTTAATTCTCCAACAGCTAATATATGCACAGAAATATTATAATTTTTAGCTTTTAATTCCTCTTCGTTAAGCTCAATCAAACCTTTTTTTGCAGAAGGAGCTGTTTCTTTTATAATATTATATTTCTTGTCAGTTGCATAATTATATATATCTGTAGCATGATCATATCCATCCGGTCCAGTAAGATGAGGATATATTACAGGATAATTCTTAGCTATATCTTGTGCATCATATCTAAAATGTTTATATTTGTCTGAGTCTATGAATATATAATTTTCATTTTCTCTTAGTAATCTAGCAGTTAAATTGCTTTTTCCACTACCTGTTTGAGCCGCCACGATAGCAATTTCCGGATTCTCTACGGGATGTTTATTAATAAATGTAATTGCCATAACATAATAGAATGTTTTTAGATATTCTTCATCACTTAAAAGATGCTCTTGCATTAATTGTTTTACATCATCATTAATCCCAGCAGATACTTGCATTTCTCTCACTCTAGTTGCATATGGCAATAAATTTTCTGGTTCTTCTGGTAACATATTAATTATTTCTTCTGGTATTGACTTTATAACTTTATTATATACTTCTTTTGATACATTTCTTCTTTCCATATAGTTTATTCCTTCCACATCTATTACTTATTATTTAATATATTTTCAACAGCTTGTCTATTCCCTTTATATGCTTCTTCTTGAATCTCAATTAATTCATGTAGTTCTTCACTATTCTTACTATCATTTAGTTTAAATATTGATTGTGCTATTCTAGCCATTATAATTTCTAAAGATACTTCTAATTCAACATGTTCTTGCATTTTATATAACATCTCCTCGCGTATTATTATTTATTTTTCTTTGTTATTTATATCATAATATATATCAATTATCAATACTTTAATACTCTTAATAATCACTCTCTTGAATAAAAAAAAAGATTAGTCTTGAGTTTCTTCAATATACTAATCTTCTACATTCATATAATATTAAGTAAATCTATAAGCCGGGTTCTGTCTAGAATGGTCATTTATCTAGTACATATATTACTATATGTCTCAAGCCACCAAATTAAGAAGATGACGAGCAGTCTTATCCTTCTAATCTCGGTGTTGCTCCAAATGGGGTTTACACAGCCTAGTATGTCACCATACTAGCGGTGAGCTCTTACCTCGCCTTTTCATCCTTGCCATTTCTGGCGGTTATTTTCTGTTGCACTTTCCTTAAGGTCTCCCTCACTGGACGTTATCCAGCATCATTGCTCTGTGGAGCCCGGACTTTCCTCGTACGCAACCTTTCGGTATTGCTATACGCGACCATTTAATTTACTCTTTTTATATTGTACCTTAAATTTAATAAAAAGTCAAATTATATGTTCTCAAGTTCTTGAATTAAATTGATGTACTTTAAATAGAATAAATCTGTATTTTTCTCATTACTAGTTTTTATTAATTCTTTTAGAAGAACATATGATTTATTAACTTTTGCTTGTTTAATGCTAGATAAATCATTACTCGAATTTATAAATGCTTTTAGCTCATTTTCTGCATTCCCAAGTAAATTTATTATATCATCCCATTTTCCAGTATCAACTATGGAATAAGCAGATACTATACTAGATTTAACATTCTCTATCTGTATTTTTTTTTCATCTTCCAATGTTTCGCTCATGTACTTTGGAACTAAACTATACAGGTTTGCTAGACAAATTGCTGAATTAACTTTATTTTGATCTTTGATTGATAACAGTAAATTATCTAGATTTGTATTATATGACAATATATCATCACTTGATACATTCATAGCGTTAAGATCTAAAGTTATAGTAGCCCATGAATCATATAAATTTTCAGCTTGATTTTCTAAATCATTCCAATCTATTGTATTAGTATCTCTTAATAGCACTGAGTTATCTTCTATATAATATTTCTCTATATTTTGATTTTTATTATTACTGTTAGAATCTCCGGTTGATTTCGATGAACTTGAAGTAGATTCTTCTTGTTTTCCAGACTCACTCGATAAATCTTCTTGATTAGAATTCCCCATAATATTTTGCGAATTTTCTCCTACAGAAGTTCTTTTTATTTGAATTTCATCAGTAGTTTTTAGATTGTTCAGTTGATTTATCATTGCCAATGTTGTTTTATCAAGATACTCCAGCTCATCATCAATTTTACTTGATAATTTTTGTATATTACCATTTAAATTACTACGAACAATCATAATAATAGACGCAATGATTGCTACCATTATTGTCACAATAATAATATAAATTAACCAGTTCTTACTTTTCATATTTTTCTCCGTTAGATTGATATTTATATATTTAATTTTTCCAAGATTCTTACATTTTATTCTAAGTATATTAATTTTAATTATTCAAATAATAACATAAAATTAAAATGAGGAGAAAAGAATGTATCCGATTGTCAAATTTTATAGTAATAAAGATGGTGAAATTTTTAATTTTTTATCGAAATATAATAGAAATATAGAGAATTCCTATAAAAACATTCAAGATTTAGATGTATATTTGCATTCTTTAGAATGGCAAAAAGAATATAAAAATCCTATTGAAGTGGCTACTGTACTTGGAGTTTTTGCTGATAATATGGAAGATTTTGATATTGTTATGTGGGTTAGCTTAGACAAAGGATATTATATAAAAATAACACCTAACAATGCTGATAGCATTATTAGGTATTTATATGAAAGATATCCTTATTAATTATTCACTCTTTTTTTCTCTTGTCATAAGCATAGTTACTGCATCTTTTGGATTTAAATGATTGTATAATACATCATATACTGCATTTACTATAGGCATCTCAATATTATATTTTTTTGCTAGAGCATATGCAACTTCTATGTTGTCAATACTTTCTATAACCATACCTATTTCTTGTCTTGCTTGATCAACTGTATATCCTTTTCCAATCATTCTTCCAGCTCTTCTGTTTCTACTGTGTTCACTCATGCAAGTTACAATTAAGTCTCCAAGTCCAGAA
Organism: uncultured Clostridium sp.; assembly: GCA_945946655.1. Classification (GTDB taxonomy): domain Bacteria; phylum Bacillota; class Clostridia; order TANB77; family CAG-508; genus CAG-245. Next base: position 14,595 of record CAMEWM010000017.1, read on the forward strand.
AGGCCATAAAATGTATCATGTTGTCCTCCCATAGCCATTCCTAGCCTAGTAATCTCAACTAATCCTCTAGTTATTAATGCGGCAAAGCTATTGTCTCCTAAATTTATTTCTGTTGCAATTCCGGCGCAAAAAGCAATTATGTTCTTTAAAGCTCCTCCCAATTCGACACCAATAACATCATCAGACGTATATACCCTCATTTTTTCATTCATGAAAGTCTCTTGCACCATATTTTGAACATCTTTATCTTTTGACGCTATAACTATAGCAGTTGGTATTCCTATAGAAACCTCTTCCGCATGGCTAGGTCCTGAAAAAATTCCATATTTAACTTTTGGCATTTCTTGCTCTATTATTTGGCTTAAGGTACAAAGTGTATCAGCTTCGAAACCTTTTGCACACATAATTATTGGTTGATTTGTAACATAATCCTTATATTTCTTTATTGTTTCTCTTACGAATTTTGAAGGTGTAACATGTAATATCATTTCACTACCTTCAATTACTTTTTTTATATCTGTATAGCAGGTAATATTATCTCCTATTACTGCATCCGGCAAAAATTTGCATCTTTTGTCATTATTTATAGCCTTTGCCTCTTCTTCAGTAAAAGACCACAACTTTATATTCTTTCCTGCTTTTGCTAAATGTATCGCAAGAGCTACTCCCCATGTTCCACTTCCTATTATCGCTATATTTTTCATACTTTAACTCCTTTTCGTTGTCATTAGATTCAAGTAATCTAAATAGCTGGAACTAATTAATTCCAACTACTATTAATAATAAAATTATTCATTATTTTGTTCCTTTAAAGCTTAGCTTATTCTCTTTTCCTTCTAATAATCTTTTAACATTGGACCTGTGGTTAAATACGACTAATACCGCAAGTATTATAGCAAAAATTATATAGTTTCCATTAACTAAATAATTTGTATGTATGAATACTGTTAGTACAGGAAATAATATTGCAGCTGCTATTGAACCAAGAGAAACAAATCTTGTAAGAGCCATTAATACTAGTGCAAACACTAGGCAAATTAAGCCTATTTGCCAATTTACCATTAGAAGTACTCCTAATGATGTAGCAACCCCTTTTCCTCCTTTAAATTTGAAAAATATTGGAAAAGTATGTCCTAATACAACAAATATTCCCGCTAACTGTATAAGTAGACTACCATCTAATTCTTTCATAATCTTACCTGCTATAAAAGCTATAAGAATTGCCACAATTCCTTTCAAGCAATCACATACAAGTGTTAATACTGCAGCTTTTTTACCAACCGATCTTAAAACATTGGTTGTTCCAGCATTTCCACTTCCCTTTTCTCTTACATCAAATCCAGCAAATTTCTTGCTAAATATAACTGAAAAACTTATGCTTCCTAATAAATATGCAATGATAGAAACAATAATATATGTTGCCATAAAAATCACTCTCCTTTTTTATTTTGTATTACTTCTCTCATTCTTCTCTATTTTTTCTCTAGCAATCATTCTTATTGGAGTGCCTACTAATCCAAACTCTTTTCTAAGTTGATTTACTAAATATCTTTCATATGAAAAATGGAATAATTTTTTATCATTTACAAATACAACAAATGTTGGCGGTTTTGTTGATGCTTGTGTCATGTAATACAATTTTAGTCTTCTTCCTTTGTCTGTTGGCGGTTGAACTACTGATATTGCCTCGGCTAATACTTGATTCAAAACAGATGTTGATACTCTTAACGCATTTTGATTTGCTACATTGTTTATCATATCAAATAGTTTATCTACTCTTTGGCCTGTTTTTGCTGATATAAAAATCACTGGAGCATACGATAGATATGGTAATTTTGAGTACACTTCTTTTGTATATTTTTCAAGTGTTCCATTTTGTTTTTCGTATTCGTCCCATTTATTTACTGCAATTATAATACCTTTACCTGCTTCATGAGCTTCACCTGCAATTTTAGTATCTTGATCTGTGACTCCTTGGTTAGCATCAATCATCAATATGCAGACATCCGCTCTTTCTATAGCAAGCAATGTTCTCGCAACACTATATTTTTCAATCTTTTCATCAACCTTGCTATGTCTTCTTAATCCTGCTGTATCAATAAATATGTATTTGCCATGCTCATTTTCAAATTCTGAGTCTATGGCGTCTCTAGTAGTGCCTGCTACATTACTTACTATTAATCTATTTTCACCAAGAATCTTATTAATTAATGAAGATTTGCCTACATTTGGCTTGCCTATTACAGCAACTTTTATTTGTAATTCTTCATCTTCATCCTCAGATTTTGGTGGGAGCTCATTATATATTGCATCTAATATATCACCAATTCCTATTGCATTGACAGATGATGCTCTGTATGGATCACCTAATCCTAAATTATAAAATTCGTAAATTTCTGGAGCTTGCGCTCCATAATTGTCAGCTTTATTGCAAACTAAAATAACTGGTTTGTTTGCTTTCCTAAGCATCAATGCAATTTCAGTATCAGCAGTTGTTACACCTTGTTTTGCATCTGTTATGAATACAATTACATCTGCCATTGCTATTGCAATATCTGCTTGTTCTTTCATTTGAACTGATATATCATTTGACTCATCAAACTCAATACCTCCAGTATCTATTAAAGTAAAATCTCTACCTCTCCAGTTAGCCTCTCCATATACTCTATCACGCGTAACACCTGGAGTATCCTCAACTATTGAAATTCTTTTACCCACTATGTAATTAAAAAATGTTGACTTTCCTACATTAGGTCGTCCAACAATTGCAACCATTGGTTTTGCCATTTCTTCACCTTCCCTACATTCCATATTTTACTATAAAATGCAAAAAATAACAAGATATTTTATAATTTAGTTTTTGATACATTACTAATCAACTTTACTTTGTTTGCTCTTCCTAGTCTGATATTCTAATATTATAAGAATAACCATACTTATTGCAGAAATAGCGGTACATATAATCATTTCATTTGTTCCTGTATACCTAACTATTATTTCTGCATTTTTATCTTTACATGTATCTGCTTTTATTTCGATTAATACAAATCCATTTTCAGACTCTCTATATGTTACACTCTCTCCATTTATGCTTATTCTATATCCTAAATAGTAGATATATGGAAGTTCTATATATGTATCTTTTTCTATTCCACAAGCTTCAAAATACATATTTGTTCCAGACTTTTGATATCTTTTTATATTAGCTGAACTATCATTTAAAATAATTGGTATATCTTCTCTATTTGCAATATATGAATTTAATACTTTAAATGCTTTGCTTGGTAGGTACTCCATACTTGCCATCCCTGCATGAACTCTACCTGTATGCTCTGTGACATTTACTCCATTTATTAATGTTTCTTCATCGTTCTCAATATTGTAATCTAATTTATCTTTATATGGTACTAATAATAAAACTAAAATAATCATTAAAACAGCAACATCTCCAAAATTGAAATTTTTTATTAACATTCCATAGTTTATTGCTACTACAAAAGAAAAAAAGAAGGATGTAAATTCAAATAGCCTGAATGTAAATTGTATCATTCTAAGCATTCCCGGTAATTTTTCAAACGGAAAAATTGTTAATGTCATAATTGTAAGTATTATTCCAAATAATAGAAATAACATATACGTTTTTTTATATTCCTTTTGTATTTTTCTCCAAGCTATAGGAGTTAAAATTAATCCTATTACTGTTACTAAACCTATTGCATATATCATTTGTTGTCCTTTACTTGTATAGAACAATTGATAAAATTTAGTTTTATAAATTTCTAACTTATTAGAGACCTCCATTCTACCAGGAACAAACACTTCATAACTTGTTGTAAAATAATGTTGAATAAGTCCTACCCAGAAGAAGCTAGTAGCTAATATTATCATTAATAAATTTAGTATCAAACTATTTATTACAGTTTTATTTTTCAATTTTTTAATAAATATTAGTAAATATATAAAGCATAATATTGCCGTATATAAGGTAACTACCGTATGTGTTAATATTAATCCTATCGTCCCCCACGCTAGTAGAAAATCTTTTTTTTCTTCGTTTAAAATTGTATACAAGCCGTTAAATATAATTGGTATAAATACAAATGAGGTCAGCTCTGCAATTGCAACTCTTATATACATATCAGTTATCCTATATGGAGCTAGCACATATAAAATGGCAGATAAAGTTGCAATATTTTTATTTTTTGTAACTTTAATAACAAATTTATACATTGCAATTCCTGATAAAATTGTTATCATAAGCATAAATAATTTCAAGCAGTTTACAAATGACAAGTTAAATATTTTAAATATTAAAGGAACATATGCAGTAATAGGACTATAAAAAATGTTCCAAGAATATCCAAAATTATTACACAAGTTTGACATTATCATTGGCAAGCACTCACCAGAAAGTAATGTTTGACATGTTCCTATTAGTCTGCATATATGCTGTACTCCGTCATCTCTGTAAATGTTTAACTCTCTATTAGCAAGTGGAGCACATATAGCTAAAGATGCGATTATGATTAATATATAATTAATGTAAGTTTTATCTAATATATTTTTTATTTTTTCTTTAAGCTTTTGTATCATTTAATTGATCTTTCCTTTTTATATAAAGTAAATACACTACAAATATAATGATTGAAGTAATTGAAATAAAATATGATAGTTTTTCTATTAAAGTTCCTGTATATTTTACATCAATCTTAACATTTGTCATTTGTTCCGGAATCGTTATTTCTATAAATCCACATTCCGATTCATGGTAATCTATTTTTTGCTTAGTGTCATTATTTTCTATTAACACCGTATATCCTGGATAATTAAAGAACGGTAATTCTACAATAGCTCCATTTGATGCCTTTTTAGCTGTTAAACTAAATGTAAGATTATTTTTACTTTGTTCTAGTATATCAACATCTCCACTTATTACATATGCTCTATTTTCTCTTTGAAGTGCATAAGTTTGCAGATTTTCCCTTGTACTATAAGGTAAGTATTCTCTGTTTATCGAATATGGAGATAAACTATCTTTAGATTGAACCCATGCCTCATATTCAATATCTGATAATTGTTTTGACTCTTCATATTTATAATTATAATCTATTTTAGACATTGTAATAACAACTACCGTAATCGATAGTATTAATAATAAGCCTCTTGACCAATTTTTCTTGCTATTTGTAATCATTTCAATTAAAGTGAATATATTATATCCACAAAATACAGCCATGGCAAATTCAAAAAAAGTAAGCATTCTCCATGCAAATTGCATTGTTGAAATACAATTTGGCATTATATACCAAGGAAAAAATCTAGTAGTCATAAATAAAGATATCATTGCAATAACTAGAAATGCTATGCAATTAGATTTATCTTGATTTGTCATCTTTCTAAAAGTAATAATTCCTAATAAGATCAATACTATAAATGGTATTCCCAGTGCAAAGGAAACTCCTTCAGGTTCAGTATCTTTGATTAACTGTTTCAAACTAATTGTTGTTTGTGCTACGTCTTCTCCTCTGTACTGCATAGCCTCTGCAGAAAAAATAGTATATTCAGTATGCAATTTATATTCTAAAAGTGGTACCAAGAAGAAAGCACTAATTAATAAGATAAATAAAGTATTGATTATTATCTTTTTTATAACTTCTTTATTTTTTAGTTTATAAGCATTTAGCAATAAATAAACAATAGCAAATATGGCGGTATATTCTGTCGTTAATGTATGAGTTAATATTAAGCCAACCGCTCCAATTGTAATATAGTAATGTTTTCTCTTGTCTCCATATAGTAAATTATGCAAGCCTAAAAACACTAGTGGGATAAACATATATGCTGAGAATTCACCAATTGCAAATCTATTGTATATAGTTTCTAATCTATATGGAATAAAAATATATATAATTGCAGAAAGTAATGCTACTTCTCTTCTATCTGACAATTCTTTTACGAATTGGTACATTGTAAATCCAGATATTATTATGGTTATATAAGTATACATCTTTAAGCAATTACTGTAACTCGAAAAAATCAATCTAAATAATAATGGACCATATGTAACTATTGGTGGATAAAAAACATTTATAGCATAGCCAAATCCATTACAATACACTTGGTTAATAAATGGCTGAAATGTTCCTGATTTCAATATGTCTTCTACTCCCATAATTCTTAATATGTGAATAAACCCATCGTCGGTTCCATATATACGCAATTTAATTAAAGGAATAGCAGCTATTGTTGCTGCTAAAAATATTAAGAAATAATGTACGCATCTGTTATTTTTTATATTTTCAAAAAAGCTCTTCATATATTATATTCCTTTGTTAATTTATATGGTCCAATTATATCATTTTCCTTATTAAGAATAAAGTATTTTGATATAAAAAAATAACAATACATTATGTATTGTTACAGTTTTTAATAATTAGTTTTCAGCTGATTCTGTTGATACCACTTTTTTTCCATCATAGTAACCACAACTTGGGCAAACTCTATGTTGCATCATTTTTTCGTGGCAATGTGGGCATTCTACTAAGTTTTTATTTTCTAATTTCCATGTTGATCTTCTTAAGCCTGTTCTTGCTTTTGACCATCTTCTTTTTGGTTGTGCCATTTTCTATTCCCTCCTCACACATTTTGCTTATGTATATATATTTTTTATATATTTACTTATTTCGTACTTTAAAATTATACTAGTTTTTTCTAGTTTTGTCAATACTTGTATTATTTTTTCTTTGATTTTCTAAATACTACATATCTTCGTTTCATTATCTTTATCTGTTTCATCGTTGGACGTAGTTCTTGCTCATATCTTTCTTTATATATACGTGGCAACTTGCGCATTCTAAAATTCATATCTTCTACATCAAAATTATCAAAATAAAATCTTGCCTCTTTGTTTATTTTATTATTTAAGTTCTGATAACTTCTTATTTGATCATATGTTTTATAATGATCATAATTTAAATAGTTAATCCATCCTCTTTTTTTTAATTTATCTCTGGCTTGCTTTAGTCCCTTAACTCCGATTCAATTCCTCTATTATGCCATATCCACTTCCACCTAATACTTTTGGTAGTTCTTTTGTATATAGGTTTTTATCTGTAAATACTTTTTCGACAATAAGCTTAAAGGTCCAGTTGATTTCTGGATCATATCTAAAAATCAACTCTTCATTTTGATATTTTATTATATTCATTAATTTTTCTGTAGTTGCATCTAGAAGTTCTCCATATCCATCTGTCAACTTATATGTATACTGATTATTTTTGCTAGTAATTCCATATCTTAGCTTTCTGAATTTTTTATTTAATCCTTCTAGAAGTGAAGGTTTATCTATGTACTCTGGATGCTTCTTTTTATAGTTTTCTAGTTCATCTATTCTGAATTCATATGAATAATATTTTCTTACTTCATATAGTCCCATGACTATATAACCAAGTCTTGCAATTGTTACATCGCCCATTACTTGAAATCTTCTCCACATTTTAGGAGAATAATTTTCTAATTGTACATATATTTGATAAATCGGAAATGTTGCCATTTTTTACTCCTTTACTTTTTAAATAGTTTAACCATTTTATTATCCAATTTATTTATATCCCTAGCACATTTTACTAGTTCTTTAGAAACATCCTCGTTAATCTCTCCATTTGGTTTATATTTTATCTTATGCTCCAAACTAGCCCAAAAATCCATTGCTAGACTTCTAATTTGTATTTCTACCTTTACAGAATTAATATATTCCTCCAATAATATTGGAACTTCAACTATCATATGATAACTCGTATAACCACTTTCTTTTGGGTGAGTTACATAATCCTTTTCTTTAATAACATTCAAATCATTAAATTCTCTTATATATTTTCTTATTGTAAATATGTCACTTTTTAAAGGACATATAACACGAATTCCTGCTATGTCATTAATATTATTTATAAGATTTTTATACGTTGGTTCTAAATTATCTTTCTTTAATTTATTTAAAATACTCTCTGGAGATTTAATCCTCGTCATAATATGATCTATAGAATCATATTTATTAAAATATTCATAATCATATCTAATTATATTTATCTTTTTCTCTACTTCTTTTAAAGCTCGTCCATAAATGTACATTATATCCTTAAATTTCTCGTTATCAACATCTATCTTAGTTGTTAAAGCTTCATATTCTGCTATATTTATAAATCATCCCTCCTAATAGTTAATATGATGATTATATAGTAGGATTGTGTCTTTGTTGTAATCTCTATATGCATAATTAGTAAAAGAGTCACTCTATTATTTTTCCTCCGCCAACAACTACATCATCAATATAAAATACTGCTGACTGTCCTGGAGTTATGCCTCGTTGTGGGTTTTTAAATATAACTTGTATGTATCCCGCTTCTGTCTGGTTTATTATTGCCTCTGCCGGCTTACTTGAGTATCTTATCTTAACAGTTACGTCCATAGGCTTATCAATGCTATCCATTAGTAGTAAATTAACATCGCCTACCTTCATCTCTTTTCTGTATAATTCTTGTTCTTCACCAACAATCAATTCATTTTTCACTTTATTAAAACCTAATACGAATAAAGGTACCTTATAAGATATTCCCAGTCCTTTTCTTTGTCCAATAGTGTAATTATATAATCCATTGTGTTTGCCAAGTATTTCTCCTCTTTTATTTACAATATTTCCTTCTATCGGATTTATATCTGAATTATCTTCTAGAAATTTTTTATAATTTCCATCTGGAATAAAACAAATGTCTTCACTGTCTGGTTTATTAGCTACTTCTAAGTTATATTGTTTTGCAACACCTCTTACATCCTCTTTTGAATTGAATTCTCCTAAAGGAAATAATACTTTTCCTAATAGCTTTTTTGGCATACTATACAAAACATAGCTTTGATCCTTCAAAAGATTTTTAGCTTTTCTTAATACATATTGTTCATATTTCTCTGAATATTCCATCTTTGCATAATGTCCTGTCGCGATATAATCGCATTCCATTTCCTGCGCTTTTTCATACATTGCTCCAAACTTCATATATTTATTACATTCTATACATGGATTTGGAGTTCTTTGGTTAGAATACTCTTCTATAAAATTATCTATTACTCTACATTTAAACTCATCTTTCAGGTTATACGTAATATGTGGTATTCCAATAGAATTGCATATTGCTTTTGCTCCCATTACTGCATCTGTATTACAGCAAGTCCCTCCATATAATTCTAAAGTCATTCCAATTACCTCATAACCTTGTTCTTTCAAAAGAATAGCAGATACACTGCTATCTACTCCTCCACTCATGCCTAATAAAACTCTTTTATTCATATTCTCTCCTTTGTCCCATTAGGTCAATTACTAATATTCTAACCTTTCCCTAAATGGTACTTAAAATTGCAGTTGCTACTTTTATTCCATCTATTGCAGCAGACATTATTCCTCCTGCATATCCAGCTCCTTCTCCGCAAGGATACATTCCTTCTATGCTTGCCATCTTTTGTTCATTTCTTTTTATTGTTATCGGTGACGAACTTCTTGTTTCTACTCCTGTTAGTATACTATCTGGATTCGCAAAGCCTACTATTTTTTTATCAAAATATATAATTCCTTCTTTCAAGGTTTTTGTAACAAAATCTGGTAATATATCTTGTAAATTTGCTAATGTTACTCCAGGTCTATATGTTGGTTTCACATCTCCTATAAATGTTGATTTTCTATTTTTTATAAAGTCTTCCACTCGTTGAATTGGAGCATGGTAGTTACTTCCACCTAGTCTAAATGACTTTTCTTCTAACTCTTTTTGAAAATACATTCCTTCTAAAGGAGAATCTCCTTTAAAATCTTCTGGTTTTATATTTACTAATATTGCACTATTAGCATTTTCTCCATCTCTTGCAAATGTGCTCATTCCATTTGTAACTATTGTTCCTTCTTCACTCGATGAAGCTATTACAACCCCTCCTGGACACATGCAAAAAGTATAACAAGAACGATCTTCTCCATGATATGCTAGTTTATATTCTGCTGGTGGTAATTTTAGCTTTGGGCTCTCTCCATATTGAGATTTATTTATCATTCCTTGTTTATGTTCAATACGAACTCCAATAGAGAAGTTCTTTTTCTCCATATCAACTTTCTTATGATATAATGTCTCGAACATATCTCTTGAGCTGTGTCCTATAGCTAATACCACAGCATCTGTTTCTATTTTAATTTTTTCATTAGACTCACTAGAACTGCAAATTACTGCTTTTATTTTATTGTTATCAATTTCAAAATCTTCAGCTTTTGTATTAAATAAAAATTCTCCACCTTTTTCTATTATGTAATTTCTTATATTTGCAATAATTTCAATTAGATTATCTGTTCCAATATGTGGCTTATTTATATACGATATTTGTTCTGGTGCTCCAAATTTAACAAACGTCTCTATTACAGTTTTACATAAAGGACTATGCAAGTTCGTCGTAAGTTTTCCATCAGAAAAAGTTCCTGCTCCGCCTTCTCCAAATTGGACATTGGACAATGTATTTAACTTCCCTTTCTCTAAGAAAACATCAACATCTTTTTTTCTTTCTTCAACCCTTTTTCCTTGTTCTACAATAATTGGATTTATTCCATTTTCTACTAAAGTTAAAGCACAAAATAAGCCGGCAGGACCTGTTCCTATAATTACAGGCCTTTTGACGCTTTTTCTTAAAACATTAATCTTCTCTGTTTGCTCATCAACTTTATCTAATAATTCAACATTTTTATTCTTAACCAATTTACTAATATTGTAATCATCTTGTAGTTTTACTATTATAGAGTAATTATAAAAAATATCGTTTTTGTCTCTTGCATCTATTGATTTTTTTATAATTTTATAGTCTACTACATATTTTTGAGATATGCCAAAAATGCCACATGCTTTTAATAGCACTTGGCTTTGCAAAATATCGTCTCTGATTTTTATATTTTCTAATCTTACTATAGACATTATATTTTCGCTTTCTTTCATTATTTTACAGATAAATTATAGCATTTTTATTAAGTATGGTCAATTGTAAAATGGCGTGAAAATACACATGCCTATAATAAGCATGTGCATCTTCATATTATTCTGGTGAATTTTTCCAGTACACAGGTATCTCGGCATAATTTTCAAGTTGTGTACAATCACTGAAGCAATTTCTACCTTTTGGAGTTCCTTTATATCCATTTTCTGAACCATTCGGTACTCTTTGCCATAATGCTGGTGCATTTCCAGTTAAGCTTGTACATTCGCTGAATGTGTGGATAAAATCTGTTACATTGGGACAATTTTCAAATAAGTCAACTGGTATACTTTCTAAGCTTGTGCAGTATGCAAAACCATAGTAAAAGCTTGTTACATTTATAAAACTGTTTGCTGTTGGACTTCCTATTTTCCTTAAATTTTCACAATCTTTTAAACTTATCTTCTTTAATCCTGTTTCTCCCCATTGTAATACTTCTATTATTTTATCTCTTGTTGTATTACTATAATATGAATCTATATAATGACATATCCCTGTTATTGTTACTACATACTCTTTGTTTTTTTCTACATAAGTATGTGCAATTCCTGGATAAGCAGCTACAGCTACTTTTATCCTATCTAAGCTTGCTATCTTTGTTTCTTTAGTATCCGCATCTGTTTCATCTTGCCCTGTTGTGCCATCCCCCCATTCTACTTCATATCCACCTTCTCCATAGTATTCTTCAGCTACTGGTAATACTACGATTCCATCTTCTCCTGAGTTTACTAAGAATTTTAATGCTGTTCTGTCTACTGTCTTTTCCGGCAAGGCATAACTTATTACTCGTGTTCCTATTGTTATTGTTTTATTTTCCGTATTTAATTCATTATCCTCTACTAGTTTTTTATTTTTTAAATATTCTAGTAATTCCTCCTCAGTTTGAGCAACATTACTAGAATATTCGCTTAATTCATTGTCACTTTTATATAGTTCTACTAAGTCTTCTACTTGTGCTCCCCTTGTTTCTAACTTTGCTTCTCCTGCTTTTGTTATTATTCCATTATTACCTAATACCAAATTTAAGCTTACTCCTGCCAAAATTAGTAATACTACTATTGTTACTACCAAGGCAATTAATGTAATACCTTCATTTTTTGATATCTTTTTATTCTTTTTCATTCTTTTCTTCCTTTCTTTTTATATTTAAACGCAAAAAAGACAGAAGTGTTATTACTATAACATTTCTATCTCTAATTTACATTTATTATTTGATATTGGAGCAAATGATAAAATAGCCTCACTGTAATAAGTGTTGCTTACTATCGTTTTTCTATAAAATGTCTTGTGTGTGTGTGTGTGTGTTACAGCCTCAAGGCTTTCAGGTCTTATGTTTTTCATATTTACTCCTTCGTTTTACTGTACCTTTATACTACCATAACAAATCAGTTTTTTCA
>CAMEWM010000018.1 GCA_945946655.1 uncultured Clostridium sp.
ATAGTCGAAAGATACAGGAAAAATTTGCAGAAATAGATAAAAGCCGTAGTGTATCTATTAATCAAGAACATGACCAATGGAATAATCAGAGATAAATCATAGAAAAGACTAGTTATAGACTAGTCTTTTTAGCGTTGAATATTATAGTGAATCTTTCATAATTGACTTATAAATAATATAATAGTATAATGTGAGAGACAATAAAAGAAAGGTAGAACAGTATGAAAAATAATATAACAATTGGAGTAGAAGGATTAGTTGGATCAGGAAAAACTTCTCTTTGTAGAGCTTTGTTAGATATGATTCCTAATAGTATTATTTTACATGGAGGAAATTTATATAGGGGAATAGTGTTTGCTCTAATGAATTCTGGAATCGACATGAGTGAAATGCAAAATAATTCCTCTGAGATTAGTCATATAGATATAAAACAGATGATGGACATGCTAAAAGTAGAATTAAAGATAGAAAATAGAGAAAGTGTAGTATATGTAAACGGCATAGAAATAAATGAAGAGAGTCTTCAATCAGATACTACATCAATGGCTGTTTCAAAGATTGCTAAAGATGCAGATAACTCAGAATTTTATACTTTTGGAAAAAAATTAATAGATATGTACAAACAAAAATACAACTTAATAATATCAGGAAGAGACTTAATGAAGATATATCCACAATTAGATTACCATTTCTTTATTACAGCAGATTTAGAGGAAAGAGTAAGAAGAAAAATGAAACAATATTCTAATAGTCAAATTACAGAGAAAGAATTATTGGAACATATACAAGAAAGGGATAAACTTCAAGAAGAATCCGGATTCTATAAAAGATACGATAAAACAATAGATATTGATGTAACAGATTGTAAAAGTGCAGAAGAGTCTGCAAAAAAAGTTTTTGAGCATATAGTATTATAGATAGGAGGATACTATGGAATACGTAAATGAAAAGTTAGAAGAATTTAATCAATTTTTAGATGGTAAAAAGGTTGCAATTATTGGTATGGGCGTGAGCAACATGCCGCTTCTAGATTATTTTTATGATAAAAATGCCAAAGTGACAATTTTCGATAAAAATAGTTTATCAGATGAAATAATGGAAAAAGTAAATAAATATAGATATGAAGTAGAAATAGGAACAGATAATTTATTAAAATTACATGGTTTCGACATCATATTTAGATCTCCTAGTGCATTGCCAACAACTCCTGAATTTGTGGCCGAAGTGGAGAGAGGAGCAATATTAACATCTGAAATCGAAATGGTTTTAAAGTTGGCACCATGTAAAATAATAGGTGTTACAGGAACAGAGGGAAAAACTACCACTACATCGCTTATTTATGAAATAGCTAAATATGCTGGATATAATTGTTTCTTAGGTGGAAATATAGGCAAACCTATATTTACGAAGATAAAAGATATGAAGCCAGAAGATCTTGTTATATTAGAATTAAGTAGTTTTCAATTAATGGGTATGGAAATAAGCCCAGATATTTCTGTTGTAACAAATGTATTTCCAGACCATTTAAATGTGCATAAGTCTTATGAGGAGTATCAACAAGCAAAAGAAAACATATTTTTGCATCAAAACAATGACGGAATAGTTATCTTAAACAAAGATAATGATATTACAAGAAGTTTCTCAAAATTAGCTCAAGGTAAAGTTGTTTTCTTTAGTAGTACAAAACAATTGAAAGATGGATATGTATATGACAGAGAAGATCACATGATTAAACATTGTGTTGATGGGAAATGTAAAGATTTATTATATAAAGATGATATTAAATTAAGAGGAATTCATAATTACGAAAACATTTGTGCTGCTCTTGCAGCAACAGAAACATTGACGACAGAGAATACACAAATAGAAGCAATAAAAAACTTTAATGGGGTAGAGCATAGATTAGAATTTGTTAGAGAGCTAGATGGAGTTAAATATTATAATGATTCAATAGGAACAAGTCCAGCGAGCACTATAGCAGGATTAAATGCTTTTGATGAAAATATAATTTTACTTGCAGGAGGATCAGATAAAGGATTAGATTATAAAGAAATAGGTGAAACAATAGCAAAGAAAGTTGGCACATTAATATTAACAGGACCTACTTCTGAAAAAATTGAAAATGCAACCAAAATAGCATTAATTGATTCACCAAACAAGAGTTTAGATATTGTGCATTGCACTAATTTAGAAGAAGCTGTCAAAATTGCAAAGCAAAAATCAAATTCAGGAGATATTGTATTATTATCTCCTGCCAGTGCAAGTTTTGATGCATTTAAAAATTTTGAAGAGCGTGGTAAAAAGTTCAAACAGCTTGTAAATGAATTATAAAATTATACTCTAAATAAAGGAGAAAACTATGAGATATACATATAATAAACTAGTAAGAGATAAAATTCCAGAAAATATTGATAAAAAAGAAGGAAGAAAAAGCAAATATAGAATATTAAATGACAAAGAATATTTAGAAGAATTAAATAAAAAAGTAATAGAAGAAGCGAATGAATTTGTTGAAGATAATAGTGCTGAAGAACTGGGGGATTTATTTGAAGTACTAAAGACTATTATGGATATTAAAGGATATTCTGTACAAAAAATAGAAGAAGTTATGAAATATAAGAGAGCTGAAAAAGGAGCTTTCAAAAATAAAATTTTTTTAGAGTATGTAGATGAAGAAAAGAAGAATAGGGCAGAAGAAAGAGAACTAAATAAAGATTTTAGAAATAAATAGCATTTTTAAAATCTCCTCATATAATACAATATATGAGGAGGTTTTTATATGTATATAAATAATGACGAATATATGAGAGCCATAGTGGGAGATATTGAAATAAGTCCAATATTCAATAAACAGTATCAAACGTTACAAAATACGTTTATAAATACATACAATAGTCCGAAAGCGATTAATCTAGCAGAGCCAAATTTAAAAAACATAAATTTATATCCAGAATCATTTATAAATATAAACCCAATTGTAATTAATAAATGTAGGAAGGTTAAAGAAAAAGCGAACAAGAATATTGTTAAAAAAATAGTAGATGAAGTTTATTCTCAAATTAATTCTCAACAGACAAGAAGCAATGATGATTTTTTAAAAGATTTAATCCAAATATTAGTATTAAATCAAATACTATAAAAATGAAAATTTTTCCAATATAGAAATTTCAGATTTGTATATTCCATCTGTAAATGAGCATAATAATAATGTAAATTTTTTTGAAAGGTGGATTATATAAATGAAAGTAAAAGATTGTATGTGTAATCATGTTAATTTTGTAAAGCCTGAAACTACTATTAGAGACTGTGCAAAAATGATGTGTGAATGTCATATTGGTTGTACACCTGTATGTGATGACAGTAATAATTTAGTCGGCATTGTTACAGATAGAGACATTCTCTTAAGAGCTGTTGCATGTGACAAAGATACTTGTAAAACACCAGTCGGTGAGATAATGACAACCAAACCTTATGCGTGTGATTGCAATAGTGATATAACTGAGGCAGAGAAGATAATGGCAAAAAATCAAGTAAGAAGAATTCCTGTTTTAGAGAATAATAAAGTAATAGGAATATTAACATTAGGAGATTTAGCAGCAAATGAGGCTATCGATGAAGATCAATTATGTGATACTATCGAATGCATTTGTGGAACTAATAATAAAAATGCAGAATAATAAATTTTACTAGTATATTACAAGCTATTATAATACAAATATTTTATTTTATAAAATTAAAAATCTATTCCTAAAGAACAGTTTAGATTGTTATATTTTATAAAATAATATATTTGTATTTTATATTTTATGTATAATTGGTACTATTTTCTATAAAATAATATTAGAAGAATTTTATTAGGAGAAATAATGGTTATAGATATGAATTATTGGACAAAGGTATTTAGAAAATTATTAATTCTAGTACTTAGTCTTGTAGCAATTTATTTATGTTTAAAGTTAGCTGTTTTTTATATGCCCTTTTTATTAGCTTTTGTAATATCTTTATTACTAGAACCTGGAATAAGATTTCTTATGAAAAAATGTAAATTAAAACGAAAAACTAGTGCAATTATTGTAATGTTGATAGTAATAGGTATTATTTTAGGACTATTAGTTTGGTTAATCTCTACTCTTATATCGGAGGGTTCTAATCTATTGGATAATCTGGGAACATATTTTTCAAATGCTAGCAATTTTATTCAAAGTTTTTTTGGTAGCGAAAATCTAAATAGGTTAAATATACCGGATGCTGTTATATCGACAATAGAAAAATCTGCTACAGAATTACTAAACACTGTAATTTCATGGCTTAATTCTTTTTTGAAGGGTGCTTTAGAATGGTTAACATCTATTCCTACAATAGGTGTTTATTTAGTAGTAACATTTTTATCTTTATATTTTATTTGCACAGATAAAGTATATATGATAGATCAGTTAGAACATCATTTACCAGAAATCTGGGTAAAAAAACTTTATAAGCATCTAAAAGAAATTATTGCTATATTAGGGAATTATATAAAAGCAGAAGCGGTACTTGTATTAGTATCATTTATTATATCCTTAATTGGATTATACATTTTCAAATTTGCTGGATTAAAAATTGCATATCCATTATTATATGCTTTAGGTATTGCCTTTGTTGATGCACTTCCTATTTTTGGGTCAGGGAGTGTTATGATTCCATGGGCAATTATCTCTGCTTGCAATGGAGATATAACACTCGCAATATGTGTTTTATCTTTATGGATTTTTATGTCGATAGTTAGACAGTTTATAGAACCAAGAATTGTTGGTAATCATATAGGAATTCATCCAATATTCACATTAATTGCTATGTATACAGGTTTTAGATTTTCAGGAGTGATTGGATTATTTATAGGTCCAATAGTTCTTATTATTTTAAAAAATTTATTTGGAAACATGCTTGACAAAGGTGTTGTAAAATCTATATTTTCAAGGGATTATTCATAAAAATCAAAATTCTTTCATAGTATTAAATAACTATGAGGGAATTTTGGGAGGCAAATATGTATATTCGTAATTTTAAAGTGAATGGAAAGATGATTTTTAAATTTGTTTTTATTATATTATTTATATTAATTTTTGTAATGTTTTCTATTGGAGTATATAATATTTTTAAGGATAGGGAACATGTAATATCTGATAATGACGATATATCTAACAAAAAGGTTAATGTCATATCAGCTAATAATTATACAAATGTATTAAAAGAAGTACATAATGATCTAAATTCATATTTAGGAACAAAAATAAAACTTACAGGCTTTGTATATAGATTATATGACTTTGCAGATGATCAGTTTGTTCTAGGGAGACAAATGATAATTTCTTCAGACATGCAAGCTGTAGTTGTAGGTTTCTTATGTCATCTAAATGGAGCTGACAAATATAAAGACGGCTGCTGGATAGAGATAGAAGGTACTATTACTAAAGGAGAATATCATGGAGAAATTCCTGTTATCGAAATTGAATACATAAAAGAAGTGAAAACACCATCTGATGAATATGTTTATCCTCCTGATGAAAACTATATACCTACATCAGCAAATTTATAGAATTATTACAAAATATAAAACAGCAACAATATTTGTATTTTATTGTAATTTTGCTTGCTAAATACGTTATTTAGTAATATAATAACAACGTAATACAAACATGTGTGAAAGGATGAATTTTAAATGGGACTATTTAAAACATATAGTGAAAAAGAAGTAAAAAGAGTAATGCCTATAGTACAAAAAATAAACAGTTTAGAACCTTCAATCCAAGAATTGACTGATGAAGAGCTAATGGCTAAAACTCCATATTTTAAGGAGCAATTGAAAAACGGAAAAACTCTTGATGATATATTACCGGAAGCTTTTGCTGTTGTAAGAGAAGCTGCTAAAAGAGTATTAGGAATGCGTCACTTTGATGTGCAATTAATTGGTGGAATTATACTTCATCAAGGAAGAATTGCCGAAATGAAAACAGGTGAAGGAAAGACACTTGTTGCTACACTTCCTGTATATTTAAATGCGCTAACAGGTGAGGGAGTTCA
Source organism: uncultured Clostridium sp. (assembly GCA_945946655.1). Lineage (GTDB taxonomy): Bacteria > Bacillota > Clostridia > TANB77 > CAG-508 > CAG-245. The sequence goes on from CAMEWM010000018.1 coordinate 6,061, forward strand.
TGTTATAACAGTTAATGACTACCTAGCAAAAAGAGATAGTGAATGGATGGGAAATCTTTATAGATTTTTAGGCCTATCCGTAGGTCTTGTTATAGCAGGTATGAAACCAGCAGAAAAGCAAGCAGCATATGCTTGTGATGTTACATACGGAACTAATAATGAATTTGGATTCGATTACTTAAGAGATAACATGGTTATATATAAGAATCAATTAGTTCAAAGAAAATTAAAATATGCTATAGTTGATGAGATTGATAGTATTTTAGTTGATGAGGCTCGTACTCCACTTATAATATCTGGAAGAGGGACACAATCATCTAATTTATATCAAAAAGCTGATCATTTTGTAAAAAAATTAGAAGCAAAAGTAATTATAGAAGAAAATGATAAAGACTTTGAGCAAGAAGAAGATAATGAAAAATACGATTACATTGTAGACCTAAAAGCAAAATCTGCAACACTTACACAAAAAGGTATAAAAAAAGCTGAAAAAGAATTTGGATTAGAAAATTTTAATGATTTAGAAAATTCAGAATTAGTACATGATGTAAATCAAGCTTTACATGCAAACGGAATAATGAAAAAAGATAAAGATTACATAGTAAAAGATGGACAGGTTCTAATTGTAGATGAATTTACAGGAAGAATTATGTATGGAAGAAGATACAATAACGGATTACATCAAGCAATAGAAGCAAAAGAGCATGTAAAAATAAATGATGAGTCAAAAACTTTAGCTACTATAACATTCCAAAATTACTTTAGAATGTATGAAAAATTATCTGGTATGACAGGTACTGCTATGACAGAAGAATCAGAATTTCAAGAAATATATAAATTAGATGTTGTAGAAATACCAACAAATAAGCCTATGATAAGAAAAGATTATCCAGATATAATTTACAAAAATGAAGATGTTAAATTTAAGGCTGTCATTGAAGACGTTAAAGCTTCACATGCAAAAGGACAACCAGTATTAATTGGTACAGTTTCTATTGATAAATCAGAGAAGTTAAGTAAAATGTTAGATAAAGCAGGAATACCACATGAAGTATTAAATGCTAAGTATCATGAAAAAGAGGCTCAAATTATAGCTCAAGCTGGAAAATATGGAGCTGTTACAATTGCAACAAATATGGCTGGACGTGGTACCGATATTATGCTAGGTGGAAATAGTGAATATCTAGCAAAACAAGAGATGAGAAAGCTAAAATATTCAGATGAAGAAATAGAAGAAGCTTCTGCTCATAATAATACAGAAGATAAAGCTATTCTAGCTGCAAGAGAGAAATTTAATGAATTAGAGAAAAAATACACTAATCAAATACAAGAGGAAAAACAAAAAGTTATAGATGCTGGTGGATTAAAAATAATTGGTACTCAAAGACATGAATCAAGAAGAATCGACAATCAGCTTCGTGGACGTAGTGGTCGTCAAGGAGATCCAGGAGAGTCTAGATTCTATATTGGATTAGATGATGATCTAATGAAGATATTTGGTGGAGATATAATCACAAAAGTATATAATTCATTAGGTGCTGCAGAAGATATGCCAATAGAATCAAGAGCGATTTCTAAAGCAGTTGAAAATGCTCAAAAGAAAGTTGAAGGAAGAAACTTTAGTATCAGAAAAAATGTATTACAATATGATGATGTAATGAATGTTCAAAGAAGTGTAATATATGAGCAAAGAAGAGAAGTTCTTGATGGTAAAGACTTAAAAGAGAATATTCTAAAGATGATGGACTCTGTAATAGAATTAGTAGTAGATTCACATATCGTACCTGGAGAAGATTTGAACAAAGAAGCTATTGCTCAAGATATTCAAACAACTTTTGGAATGGACAACATAGAAGCATTAAAGAAAGAATTAATTGATAGAGATGAACTTGTAAAAGAATTAGTACAAAAGGCTCATGAGATATATGAAGCGAAAGAAGTTGAATTTGGAGCTGAAAACTTAAGAGAACTTGAAAGAGTCGTAATGCTTAAAATTGTTGACCAAAAATGGATGGATCATATAGACAACATGGATGAATTAAAGAAAGGTATCGGACTTCGCGGATATGGGCAAAAAGATCCTGTAGTTCAATACAGATTAGAAGGAACAGAAATGTTTGATGATATGATAGAAGACATAAGAATCGATGTTATAAAAATCTTATTAAACATCCGTAAGAAAGAAGGACCAATACAAAGGACTGAAACAACAAAAGTTACAGGAGCAGGACTTGAAGATACAGCCATTAATTTAGTTGATGGAAATATATCAGAAAAAGAAGGCGGAATGAACAAAACTATTGTAAATGAAGGTCCAAAAGTTGGAAGAAATGATCCTTGTCCATGTGGGTCGAACAAAAAATATAAAAATTGTTGCGGTAGAAGCAAGTAAAATAGGTAATTACAGAGGTTAGCAGATAATTATATTTTATATTTTGTCAACGAATTGTCAACCTTAAAAACTATATAATAAATTAAAAGAGTTAGTATACATATGATATTGTGCTAACTCTTTTAATTATAATATTATAAATGTAATATAAAAAAAGGAGGTTTTGTATGATAAGTATAAGAAAGAGAGGACAAGTGTACCAATATTCATTTGAAATATCAAAGGTTGATGGAAAGAGAAAAAGAAAGAGTAAATCTGGATTCAAAACAAAAAAAGAAGCTATGGAAGCTGGAATTATAGAGTACAATAACTATTTTAATAATGGTTGCAACACAAGAGATGAGAAAATATCATATAGTGATTATTTAGATTTATGGATTGAAGATTACAAGCAAAATATGAAGTATAATACCGTACGAACATATAAAAGTATAATAGAAAAATATTTAAAACCTAATTTAGGGCAATATAGATTATCTGGAATAACAAGTTATCAATTGAACAACTTTATCATTGGATTATGCAATAAATATGATTATTCAAGAGATTATATAAGGAATATATTGAAAGTATTAAAAGTTTCTTTTAGAGATGCAACAGATTTATATGGTTTTATTAATTACAATCCAACATTAACTATAAAAGTGCCAACCAAATATGTAAAAAAAATCGAATAAATAAGCATCATTTATATAACCAAGAAGAAATAGACAAAATTCTAATAAGATTCAAGAAAAATGATGTATTTATATATGCTTTCTTAACAGCTTGCTATACAGGGTTGAGAACAGGTGAAGTATTTGCATTAACTTGGGATGACATAGATTTTGAAAACAAAATTATAAAAGTAAAACATAATGTTTATGCTAAAAACAAAGATAACAAAGGCAAATGGTATATAGGAGATACCAAAACAGAAACAGGAGAAAGACAGATTTATATTTGTAATACATTACTAAAAATACTAGAAGGATATAAGCAAAGACAAACTATAAACAAGAAAAGATGTGGTACTGATTATTATAGCCACTATTTAGAAGAAGTAAAGAATAAATATGGTAAAATAACTGAATATAGAATAATTGAAGTAAGAGGCAAAGTCAGATTATCTAATAAAATAAATTTAGTATTCGTTAATAAAAAAGGAAAATATTCTGGAACAGATAGTATTAGATACCCATTTAAAATTATTCACAATGAATTTGGATTAAATAATTGTAGATTTTATGATTTAAGAGGAACTTATGCAACTAAAATATTACATGGTGGAGCAGAAATAAGAGATGTTGCAGATTTGCTTGGTCATAGTAAGATAGAAACTACTGAAAATTATTATATATCAAGTACAGAAGAAACGAGAAAAAAAGCAAATGAATTTTTAGAAAAAACAATTCAATCAGATGTTATAAATAAGATTATAAATTTTGAGGAATTTCTATAAAAAGAATGAATCTTTTGTATATGTATATTGCGACGCAAATGTTCGTGATATTAATTGGAAGTGTTTGGAAAAACACTTCCTTTTTTTCAACTTTTGTGATAAAATACGAAAAAAAGTAACTATGGAGGAATAATGAAATCTAGAAATGCAAACGAAACAATATTAGGATATTTTTATCAGTTTGATAAAACAATTATAGAGATACTTAAACAAACTGATGACAATAATATAATAACTGTTGAAGGGATAGAAGATATAGATGTAGAAAAAGCAAATGAAGTAGAAACAATACAATGTAAGTATCATGAAGCATTAGAATATAATAATTCCTCAATAAAAAAAGCAATTATTCTTTTATTAAGAAATTATGTTAATAATCCACAAGCAAATTATAAATATACGCTATACGCATATTTTAAATCAGGAAATGAAAAACTAAAATTGCCATTAAATCTAGATTATTTAAAAAGTAATTTTCTAGAGTATAAAGAGAATGGCAAAGAACATAAAGTGTATGAAGAATTAAATGTTGATAATACAAATTTAGAAAAATTCATTAAAGTTTTAAATATTGAACTAATAGATACAGATTATCAAGAACAAAAAAATAATGTGATAAAATTATTAATGCAACAATTCAATTGTACAGAGACTGATGCAGAAAATTTTTATTATGGAAATGCTATAAATGAAATTATAAAATTAGCGACCAAATCAGAGATAACTCAAAGAAAAATAAATAAAAAAGATTTTATAACAAGAATAAACAAAAAAGAAGTTTTATTTAATAATTGGATTAATGAATTTATAGGAAGAAAAAATTTATTGAAAAAATTGAGAAATGATTATTTTACATATACGAATATTTCACCAAATGAAAGAATTTTTTTGATAGATTTTGGAAATGAAAAAGAATTTGAATTGAAAGAAATTATCAATTGTATTATAAAAAAATGGACTAAGATATTAAAAAGAGAAAGCAATTCTTATTGTCCATACATTTTTATAAATAATTATGATAAAAATAAATTGATTGAACTGAAAAAGGATTTATATAGTGATGGAATAAAATTTATTGATGGATTTACTTTTGATGGTGCAGAATTTAATGTTGAAGAAATTTGTAAAAAAGCAGATTATAATAATGGTATTAAGATTAAATTTATCAATAAAATAGAATTTTTAGATGATATAATAAAAGAAAATAAGAAAACGAAAGAAATATATCAATTTTATTATAATAAACCATTTTTTAGTTATGAAAATGAAAAAATTAAACATATAAAGATCCAAATAAAAAATATAAACGAGATAAAGGAGATAATATAATGGATGACGAAAATAAATTACAAGCAGAAGTTATATCTGTATATCCAGATAAGATAGAAGTCTTGATAGATAAAATAGAAGATTATAAATATGCTGACAATAGTTTAAAAGTAGGATCATATTTGCAAATATATGACAATGAGAATTCTATAATAATAGCAGTAATAGAAAATTTTTCAATAATTGTAAATGAAAAAGGAGATAAACTTTATAAATTACAGTCTAGACCATTAGGAATTCTTAAAGGAGATAATTTTATAAGAGGAGGAGATTCTATTGCAATTCCACCTAAAACAGCAGAAATCGCAACTGAAGAAAGCATTAAAAAAATATATATGAGCAACATAGAAGAAAAAAATAAATTTGTTTTTTCGAGATTAGCGAATTTAAATAACATATTAGTGCCGGTGGATGGAAATAAATTTTTTAATAAGCATATTGCAATAGTAGGTTCAACTGGTTCGGGAAAATCAAATACAATTGCTAAAATTATTCAAAAGGCTGTGGAAGAGAAAAATGGCGATTATAATTTAAATAATTCGCATGTTATAATATTTGATATACATTCTGAATATAAGAAAGCATTTCCTAATGCAACTTATATAGATATTAACTCTTTAAATCTTCCATATTGGTTATTAAATAGTGAAGAATTGGAAGAACTATTTATAGACACAGAGGCAAATGATTATAATCAAAGAAATATTTTAAAAGAAGCTATAGTAAAAAATAAAAAGTTCTATAGTGTTGAAGAAAAAGATAAAATTCATTATGATATGCCAGTATTTTTTGATATAAATGAAGTGGTTACATATATTGAAAATAGGAATAATGAAAAAAATAATAAAGAATTAAATAAAGTTGAATGGATTGACGATGGAACAAAGATACATCTTGAGGAAAAAGAAGAAGATATTTTATTTAAAAAAAATGTACAAGCATGTAATGGAACTACTACTAATACACAAAATGGAAGGTTTATTAATTTTCTAAATAGATTAGAAAATAAAATAAATGATAAAAGATATAATTTCCTTTTAGGTGAAAAATCAAAGAGTATAAGCTTTGAGGAAACTCTAAAGAACTTATTGGGATATAAAGAAGAAAATGAAAGCAATGTAATCATTTTTGATTTAAGTGGCATACCTTTTGAGGTTTTAAGTATAACAGTGTCATTAATCTCTAGAATTATTTTTGAATATGGATATTATTATAAGAGACTAAAAGAAATAGAAAATAGTAGTGATACTGTAAGTAATGATGTTCCAGTATTATTGGTTTATGAAGAAGCACACAGATATGTTCCTAAAAGTGATCTTTCTAAATTTAGAGCTTCAAGAAATTCCATTGAAAGAATTGCAAAAGAAGGAAGAAAATATGGAGTAACATTATTATTGTCAAGTCAAAGACCTTCTGAAATATCGGAAACAATTTTTTCACAATGTAATAACTTTATAGCAATGAGATTAACAAATCCAAATGACCAAAATTATGTAAAAAAATTATTACCAGATGTAATGGGAGGAATGATTGATAAAATACAAAGTTTACAAGCAGGGGAAGCACTGATAATTGGAGATTCAATTGTGGTGCCATCACTTGTTAAAATTGAAGAATGCATAAATAAACCCTCATCAGTTGATATTCCTTATTTTGATTTATGGAAAGAAAAATGGAAGGATATAGACTTTAAAAAATTAGAAAAAGAATGGCATAAGTAAGAATATAATCATTAGTAAGGAGAAGAATAATGTTTATACCAACTAAAGAGCATTTTTGTAATATAACGCCAGAAGAATTTGAAAAATATTCATTGAAACTTCTTAAAAAACAAACTCAAGGATTAGAGAATTTAGAAATACAACATAATGTTATAATACAAAAGAGTGATGGAAATTATCAAATAGATGGAAAAATACAATTTGATGTAATGGGGATTAGATATGTTACTTTAGTTGAATGTAAACATTACAAAAATGCTATAACTAGAGAAAAAGTTCAAGTATTATATGATAAAATAAGAGCTGTTGGAGCACATAAAGGAATTTTAATTTCAACATCAAATTTTCAATCTGGAGCAATTAAATTCGCTAAAGAACATGGAATTGCTTTAATACAAATTGTTGAAGCAGATTTGACATATGAAATTAGAACAAAGCCAAATGTGATAATGATGGATGCATGTAAAAGTTTATATAACAATGGACAGCCATATATAGGAATTATGCAAATTGGAAGTAAGAGCGGTTTTTATTGTAAATATTTAAGAAATGATGATACCAATTTAAGAGACTTCTTAGTTGAAGAAAAGGAGAAAATTTATGAGTGATAATCAAATAACAAAACAACCAGAAGAATCATATAAAATAATTAGAAATAGTGTGTTAACAGCACAATCAAAAGTATATACTGCTGTTAATTCAGCAATGGTACAAGCATATTGGGAGATTGGACAAGAAATACATAAGGTATGTGGCGAAAATGATAGAGCTGAATATGGTAAGAAATTATTGGAATATTTATCTGAACATTTAACAAAAGAATTTGGAAAAGGTTTTACTGTTGCAAATTTGAAAAATATGAGGCAGTTTTATCGTACTTTTCCAATTCGCCAGACACTGTCTAGCGAATTGAGTTGGTCACATTATAATTTATTAATGAGAATTGAAGATAATAAGGCAAGAGAGTTTTATGCTAATGAAAGTGTAAAAGGAAATTGGAGTGTAAGACAATTAAAAAGACAAATAGGAGCATTTTACTATGAAAGATTATTAGCAAGTCAAGACAAAGATTCAGTAACAAATGAAATGGGGTTACCAGAAAAAGTTGAACCCAAAAATATTATAAGAGATCCATATGTATTAGAATTTTTAGGATTAGAAGGAAAGACAAGTTTTTATGAAAAAGACTTGGAACAAGCAATAATCAACCATTTACAAAAATTTTTATTAGAATTAGGAAGAGGATTTTCTTTTGTAGCAAGACAGCAGAAAATAACTTTTGATGGAAGACATTTCTTTATTGATTTAGTATTTTACAACTATATATTAAAATGTTTTGTAATAATAGATTTAAAATTGGGGGATTTAACACATCAAGATTTAGGACAAATGCAAATGTATGTTAATTATTATACAAGAGAAATGATGAATGAAGGAGATAATCCGCCTATTGGAATCGTACTTTGTGCAGATAAAAGTGACCAAGTTGTAAAATATACTTTACCAGAAGATAACAATCAAATTTTTGCTTCAAAGTATAAGTTATATTTACCAACAGAAGAAGAATTTAAGAAAGAACTAAATTTAGATAACTATGTAAAAAAGAAAGAAAATGAAAGTAAGAACAATGTGAAAATATGAGTTAAATTATCTGTGAAAAAAATAGAAAAAATCAATAATATAAAATTGAATCTCAGTAGTTTGACTAATCTTAATATATAGTATATAATTATGAACAGAAAAAACACAAATGTATGATTTTCCAATTCGCACAATTTATTGAACTTTGAAATATGGTATAATGATGGCAGTGAACGGATGTGGACGGTGTCCACAATTTGTCCACAGTAGAGAAATATTTATAATATAAATAATACGGATAATACAAATAATATAGATGTTACCTAGTCTGGAAAAGCCTGAAATACAGGTAATATTATAAATACAAATAATACAGATAATATGGGAGTACAAAGTTCATGTGGAAGTGGGAAAAAGTATAAGAACTGTTGCGGAAGAAATGCTTAAGAGTACTTTAAAATAATGTCAGTATACTAAAACCCCGAGATTGTCTCGGGGTTTGATAAAGCCGATTAGTAGGCAAAGGAGATCGGTTGATGTGATATAATGTCAATATTAAAAATAAATAAAAGAGGGGACTTATAATGATTGATTCAAAGCCAGGAATTATTGGATTAGCAATTGGAGATGCAATGGGAGTACCATTGGAATTTTGTATGAGAGAAAAGTTAATGCAAAATCCAACAACCGAAATGCTTGGATATGGAAGTCATGATGTTCCAAAAGGGAGTTGGTCAGATGACTCATCAATGACTTTTGCTACAATAGATGCAATAATAAAAGATAATTGTATAATAAGTCTACAGAAAACCTGTAGGCTTAAAAAATATAATTCTAGAAATATCAGACCATAAATACAAGAAGGAGGAAAAGTTATGAATAAAAATGAAATTTACGACTATTTAAAAAATAAAAATATTTGGTATGAAGTTACAGAACACAAACCTGTATATAACATGGATGAACTTTCTGAAATAGATCTTCCATATCCAGGATCTGATGCAAAAAACCTTTTTGTACGAGATGATAAAAAAAATAATTATTATCTAATAACTGTTAAAGGAAATAAGAGAGTTAACTTAAAAGAATTCAGCAAAACAAATAACACACGACATTTGAGCTTTGCTTCAGACAATGATCTGATGAGTATTATGGGATTAATACCTGGAGCTGTTACTCCTTTGGGAATTTTAAATGATAGCGAACATAAAGTTCAATTCTTTATAGATAAAGAATTTATGAATTCACCAGAGATTATCGGAGTTCATCCGAACGATAATACTGCTACAGTTTGGTTGAAAACTGCAGACTTAATAGATATTATAAAAGAGCATGGAAATACAATTCACATTATAAATATTATCGAATAAATACAAAGAGTCTTTCATTCTATATTATTATTTAAAATTGGAGGAAAGCATGCCAAAAATAAGTATTATTGTTCCTATATATAATGAAGAAAAATATTTACGCAGATGCATAGATTCTTTATTAAACCAAATATGTAATTTTGATTTAGAAATACTACTTATAAACGATGGTTCAATAGATAGTTCAGGAAATATAGCCAAAGATTATGCCTTAAGGAATAATAAAGTCGAATATTATGAACAAGAAAACAAAGGATTATCTGCAGCGAGAAATCTAGGAATTAGACATGCTACAGGAAATTATATAGCATTTGTTGATTCAGATGATTATATAGAACCAAATTTATATCAAAATTTATTGCCATATATGGAAAAGAATTATGATATCGTAAAGTTTAAAATTCGATGTGTAGATGAAGAAGAAAACATAGTAAAAAAATATAATAATATATATTTTGAAGATAAAACGGGACCAGAGGCATTTGAAGCATTATTAAGTATACATGAAGTGCTAGAGATGTCCGTTGGCTATGTTTATAGAAGAGATTTTTTTATAGATAAACATTTTGAATTTAAAGAAGGTTTATATCATGAGGACTTTGGTTTAATTCCTCTAGTTTTAACTCAAGCTACAAGAGTAGCTTCTGTTAATGTTGGATATTATAACTATGTTCAAACATCACAAAGTATTACTAGAGGTGGAATATCTAAAGTCAGATTATGTAATGATCTGTTATTACATTACGATAATATGATTGATTATTTGCCTAGTTTAACATTATCTCGAAAAATCAAGAGAGAGATAAAAATGTTCTATTCTAATTGTATAATATTCTCTTTAAATAATCTTGAAGAAAACGAAAGAAAAAGATATATTAAAGAGATAAAAAGAAGGAAAATTCTATATAATATAAAGATACAAAGTATAAAAGAAATAAAATTAAAACTTATCTTACATTGTAATTTAGAAAGATATCTGAAGTTAGAAAGACATATCTTATTATAAATTACATAATAAATATATTTTAAGTGCATAAATGTTATATATAGAAATTCTCCACATGATAGAGTATATTGATTTTTATGCCATTTAATAGTATAATTTTAATGGAAAATTAATTATTAATGAGAGGAGACCTTAAAATGGAAAATCTAAATAGGAATGAACAAATTAAAGTTGCAAAAATGTGTGCCCGAAAAGGGATGCCTTTATCATCTCTAAGTCAAATAGGGATAGATATTAGTACATTTCCTCCTGAAATCCAAGCAGAATTGCATGGCTTATTTGCCAGTAACAAGATTGATCAGAGTATAAAAAGAACACTATATAATGAAAATGAAAGATAATTTATATATTTTATGAGGAGATACAGAACGGATGAGAAACTACAAAGCAAGAATGACGTCAAAAAATATGGAAATATCTCAAGAGGATAAAGAATCCTTGATACAATTAATTATATTTGCCACAACATTAGGAGATAGTATAGATGAAATAGAAGCGAATAAAACAATTAACCTTGCAAAAGATTGGAAAAGCAAGAACGCTCAAGATATATCAACTGTAGAAAACTTTGAAATGCTTCAAAATGAACATTGGGCAGAACAGCAAGATTTATCAGACATTATATCTATAATAGTTAATATATTAGCTGCATCTGATTTTTTTGATATTCAAAAGTCTTTAATGAAAACTTTAAAACAATATAGTACAGATTTTATGAAAAATGTTCCTGGTGCCACATATGAGGAAGCAAATAAAATCAAATTTTCTAATTCTGATTTTGCTTGCCAATTTTATGGGAATGACGGAAAAGGAGGAAAGAGAAAGGTATCAGAAACAGAGAAATATGCTAACTTAATGTACTTAACAAACCAATTGTCACATGTATTTAGTGAGGCGTATAATGGAAAAATTTCTAGTATGTCTAATTATCAGATAAGACACATTACATATGAACTAAGAAAAATTAAAGATTGGTGTATACATAAACTAATAGAAGAAAAGAGCAAAGGGGAGCCTATAGAAATTGCTACAGCAATTGATTCAAATGTACAGTCTTCGAATAATGGCATTATTTCCTTTGCAATACCTAATTATCTAGAACCATTTATAATACACTATAATCCTTCAATCTTGTCTGAAGAAGAATTGAAATTATGTGACGGTACTGAAAGATTTAGAAGTCAAGACTTAAGAACTACTTTTCCACAATATTTGTCTGATGAAAAATCAAAATTGTTAGAAGAATTATATGCTTATACTGGATCAGCACAAGAAGGAACAGCCTACATAAGAACACGTAAACTAGAATGGCTATTTGATACTAAAAAGATACTAGATTCTTTAACTAAAAAGAGACTTAAGAATTCACCATCTACCGAAAAGACAACTAAAAAAGTAGTTGAAGCTCAGATAATAGATGTACAAAAAGAAAATGCTGAAACTTTAGAAGCTATTCAATCAAGTCTTGGTATTTCTTTCCCAGATTACTTTAAAGAGGGATTCTTAAATAGAACTAGTTATTCGATATCGCAATATATGCAGACAGTGAGTAGTGATGTAAAAGAGGCTCTAATTAGAAAAGGAGTTCCACAAGAAGAAGTAGATAAGGAATTTGCCAAGTTAGTAGTGTACATGAAAATGGTAAAGCCATTAAGTGTTATTAGTCAAAAGTCTAAAGAAGAGAAAATAAGTCAGGCACTAGAATGCTTAGAAGAATATGGACCAATTTATGACGTAATAATAAATAATTTACAAGATAAGAAAACTTATTCAGAATTAAGGTCGCAAATAAGAAAACAAGCCAATCAGATTGCTATAAATAAGCAAAGAACTAAAACCAACCAACCTGAAATAGATGAGGAAATTGTAGGAGAAGAAACGATTGATCAAGTTGAACTACCCGACGATGTAGAAGTGATATCTTTACCTGTAGAAACAGTACAAGAATTACAGGATGAAATAGTAAGTTTAACTCAAGAAATTTCAGATCTTACAACAGTAATAAGTCAAGCATCAAAAAAGCTTACATTCTTGCAAAGTAAAGTAATTCAAATTCAGCGACAAATACAAAATGCAATGCATAGTGGTAATGTAACTAATGAAGAAAAAGGAGATAGATAATATGGCTAGAAAACATAGTGTTTTATCAAAGATAATTGAATTTTTTAAAAAAATATTTAAATTAGATAATAACAATATCCTTATTTCTGAAACTAGTTCAGCTGAACAAAAAGCCACTATTCAAGAACCAAATTTTAAGAAAGATATAAAAATAGAGAATAATGATTCAGAGAAAAATATAACAATGTTTTTTTATAAGCAACTACGTCTCGGAAAGTTAGATTCTAAATATATTCCTGACCAATATTTAGAAAAAATTTCTGCGCTATTAAAGGAAGAAAAGAAAATTAAGCAAAAGGAAATAAAAAATATTAATGAAGAAATTGCTCTAAATGAGCAAAAAATAAAAAAATACAATGAAGAAAGTAAATTATAGGAGATAAATTTGAAGAGAAATAAAACACTTTCAGAAGAATATCATTCAACAAATGGTATCAACTATAAAATTATATATGAAAAAATTAAAAATACGTATATACATATTAAAGATGGAATGGTTATAGTTAAAACGCCCAAATACACAGACATTAAATATATAGAAAGTATAGTAAATGATAAAAAGTCGTGGATAGAAAGAAAAGTACAGGAACAAGTAAATTCTCAAAAAAATAATTATCAAGATGGAGATATAATAAAGGTTTTAGGAAAACCTTATATATTAAAAATCTCATACACATCTAATAAAAGAAATTCACTTTCTATAGATAATAATTACATTTATTGTAATTTATATGAGTGCACACAACAAACTGGAGTGAAAGAAAGTGTAAAAAAATTAATAGATAAATATTATAAATATATAGCAACTCAAG
>CAMEWM010000019.1 GCA_945946655.1 uncultured Clostridium sp.
GAATACTTTGAGATGCATCTACTATTACGATTGCACCTCTCTTGTGTGCATATTTAATTATCTTCTTTACATTATTTATTGTACCTAAAACATTTGATATTTGAGTGATTCCCACTATCTTGGTTTTATCTGTAATTTTGCTTTCAATCTCCTCATCAGATAATTCAAAATTGTCATCTATATACATATAATTCAACTTACTTCCAGTAGCTTTTGTAACCTTTTGCCATGGTACTAAATTTGAATGATGCTCCATTATAGAAATTACCACTTCGTCATCCTTTTTTAGATTATCCATTCCATACGAGTATGCAATTAAATTTAGACTTTCTGTTGCATTTTTTGAAAATATAATTTCTTCTCTATGTTTTGCATTTATAAATTTTGCAATTTTAGTTCTAGTATCTTCATAGATTTTTGTTGCTTCAATGCTTAGTGTATATGCGCCTCTATGCGGATTAGCATTATATTTTTCATAAAATTCTTCTAATGTTTTTATTACTTGAATCGGTTTTTGAGTTGTAGCCCCACTATCTAAGTATGCTATATCTCTATTCTTTAAAATTGGAAAGTCATCTTTATAATTCATAAAATCCTCCCTAATTCAATATTTTATCAATTTCTTCTAATATTTCATCTTTTACATTTTCATCCTTTATTGCATCTATTATTTTGTTAAATCGTGCTTTTACTATTAATTTTATTGCTTCTGTATAGCTTATACCTCTACTCATTAAATAAAATAATGCTGATTTATCAACTTTTCCAGATGCAGTTGAGTGATTTCCTTCTACTTCATGTTCAGTGCATAAAAGCATTGGTAAGGCTATTGCTTTTGCCTCGTTTGATAATAACATACAATATTCATTTTCATTGCCTTTTGATTTTTTACACCCTTGTTTAAAATCTATTGTTCCTTTAAAGTTCTTTTTGCTATTGTCTTTTAGAGCTCCTTGAACATCAATATCTACATTCGATTTTTTCCCTCTTAATTCTACTATGTAGTTAAGGTCTTTTAGCTCATCTTTTGCCCCTAGATATATCGTTTTTAAAACATTATCACTATTATTTCCAATTATGTTAGTATAATAATTTGATACACTATTTTTTCCACCAAAATCTACAATCGTATATTCTACATTGCTATTATCATACAGTTCGTTTTCTATCGATTCAAAGTTATCTGATAAGTTATTTAATAAATTAACTACTGTAATTCGTATATTTGCATTTTCATTAGCTATCGTTCTAATTATTCCATTATGAAGACATGGTTTATCCGTATTTGATTTGTACTCTATTATAACATCTGCATTGCTATTTGCTATTATTTCTATATTGCTTATTAATTGTAAATTTTCATCGTCAAAGTCATAAATTATTTTTATTTGATCATTATTTCCAGTTTTAATTCTTAATTTACTATTTGCATTTTTATAAATATTTTCTTCAAATTTCTCATCAATTCCATAAGTTAATTTTTTATTTGAATTATCTTTATCAACTATCGCATTGTTCTTTTCTATTCTTATATTTTTAAATTCTTTTAGAGTATCTTGGATACTTATATTATCTAATTTTATGCTATTTATTCCAAAGTTCCTTGCAGTCAATACAGGACTAAAATTTATTTCTTCCATTTAACCTATGCTCCCTTCTAACTCTAAGTTTATTAAATTATTCATTTCTACTGCATATTCTACTGGTAACTCTTTAGAAATAGGATACGCAAATCCTCTTACTATCATAGCTTTTGCATCTTCTTCTGATAGTCCTCTAGACATTAAATAAAAGATTTCTTTATCACTTATTTTTCCTATTTTAGCTTCATGTGAGAACTCAACTTCATTAGTTCTTATATCATTGACTGGAATTGTATCAGATCTAGATATGTCATCCATCATTAAAGATTCACAACTTACGCTACACTTTGAATTTTTAGCATTCTCTGCAATTCTTACTAATGCCCTGTAGGTACAAGCTCCACCGTCCTTAGATATTGATTTTGAATTTACTACAGATGACGTGTTTGTAGCATTATGCACAACTTTAAATCCTGTATCTAAGTTCTGTCCTTTACCTGCAAAAGTAATTCCTGTATATTCTGTTTTTGCTCCTTCTCCATTTAATATACTCATTGGATATAGCATTGAAACTTTTGATCCAAAAGAACCTGTCACCCAATCAATTTTCGCATTTTTGCCAACTATTGCTTTTTTAGTATTTAAGTTCATCATATTTTTAGACCAATTTTCTATGGTCGAATATCTTAAATACGCATTATCTTTTACATATAGTTCTACACATCCTGCATGTAGATTCACTTTATTATATTTTGGTGCAGAACAGCCTTCTATAAAATGTAGGCTTGCTCCTTCATCTACAATTATTAATGTATGTTCAAATTGTCCGGATTCAGGCGAATTTAGTCTAAAATAAGACTGTAAAGGTATATCTACTTTTACATTTTTAGGTACATAAACAAAAGAACCTCCTGACCATACAGCAGCATGAAGTGCCACGAACTTATGGTCATTAATAGGTACACATTTCATAAAATGTTCCTTTACAATCTCCGGATAGTCTTTTACAGCTGTATCCATGTCTGTATAAATTACACCTTGTTTTTTTAGCTCCTCCTTAATACTATGGTATACTACTTCTGAATCGTATTGTGCTCCCACTCCTGATAAAGATTTTTTCTCTGCTTCAGGAATTCCTAAACTATCAAAAGTCTTTTTTATATCTTCTGGAACTTCATCCCAATCTGAATTTAACTTTGATTTTGGTTTCACATATGTTGCTATATCATCCATATTTAATTCTGAAAGATCTGGTCCCCATGTTGGTAATGCTAATTGATTGTATTTATCTAAAGCCTTTATCCTTAATTCTTTCATCCATTGTGGCTCTTTTTTCATATTTGAAATTTCTTCTACTATTTTTCTATTTAATCCCTTTTGCATTTTGAATTCATAGTCATCTTTGTTTTTTATATCATATATATTGCGATTGATATCAGCTATCTTTGTATTCTCTGTCATAATCTATACCTCAATCCTCTTATATTTTTCATATCCCTCTTCTTCTATTTCTTTGGCTAAATCTTTATTACCTGTTTTTACTATTTTTCCATCAACCAAAATATGTACATAGTCAACATTTAGCTCACTTAAGATTCGAGTATTATGAGTTATAATTAAAACCGCATTTTCTTTGGTTTTATACATTTCTATTCCTTTGGAAACTGTTCTAATTGCATCAACATCAAGTCCAGAATCCGTTTCATCTAATATTGCAAGTTTTGGATTTAAGACAAGCATTTGTAATATCTCGTTTTTCTTTTTTTCTCCTCCGGAAAATCCAACATTTAAATTTCTTTCAACTAATTTTGGATTCATATTTAACTCTTCCATGTATTTCTCTATTGTTTTTTTCAATTCAAATATCTTAACAGGCTTGTCTGTTATTTTATTTTTTGCATATTTAAGAAAATTCACCGTTGATATTCCCGGAATTTCTACTGGTAATTGAAAAGACATGAATATTCCATTCTTAGCAATTTTATCAGTTGTCAAATTGTTAATATTATTGCCTTCAAAATCAATTTCTCCATCAGTCTTCTTATATTCAGGATTATTTAATATGACATTTGCAAGTGTTGACTTCCCTGCACCATTTGGTCCCATTATTACATGAGTTTCACCTTTGTTTATTTTTAGATTTAAACCTTTTAAAATTTCTTTTTCTCCTGCTACTGCATGTAAATTTTGTATATTTAATAAGCTTTCCATTTACATATTCCTTTCTATTCCTACTATTTTAATAGGAATTATACTATATCTTTCCACTTTAGTCAATAGAATAATATATGCAAAGCTTGAATAATATTATTTTTAATCTCTCGTTAACTCATTTTTTATAAAAATATTGATACAATATCCTTCCAAAATAATGTTTGATCAGTTCTTTACTTTTTGATTATTCTCATTATAATATAACATTTCATATATGATCTTTTTCTCTTTAATAGTATAATCGGCCTCTTTGAATCCGTTTCTTATATAAAACTCTTTTCTTTTTATTCTTTGTGTATAATTCTTACTATTTTTATCAATTTGCTCAATTCCTAAAACAATTCTATGTTTGTTATATTTTTGTTTTATAAATTCTAAAACTTTACTTCCATATCCTTGACCTCTTAGTTCTTTATCAATAGCAAAGAAATAGATGAATACAATATCCTTATGATAAATGTTATATATCAGTCCAATAAACTTTTCGTTGTCGAAAATTCCATAGAATGTCGCTTTGCCTTTCCTTGCTAATAAATTTAACAAAAATATTGGAATTCTTTCTTCTTTTGTAAATGCCAAATTGTATAATTTTTTGACTTTTTTATTATATTCTTTATCGTTTTTTATGTTGATAAATCTTAGATTAATCATTAAATTTTATTTCCTTCATAGATAATTTATCATTTAATATGATATTTATTTTTCCCATTTAATTTAAATTCTATCAATATAATAAATAATAATTTTATGATGAAAACTATCGATTTAGACTATAAAAAAGCAGAAAAATTTTACTTTTCTGCTTTTCATATGAATTTTGTTATTTGATAATACTATTCAATATTTTCTAAGAATTCAAATATTTTATTATAGTACGCTTCTGGTTCTTTGTATTTTGATTCTGTATGTCCTGCATTGTGTATTATGAGTTTATCTTTTTTACAATTTGCTACCTCATATAATTCTTCACACATGTATTCTGGTACAAAGTCATCCCTATCTCCATGAATAAATAATATTGGAACATAAGCTTTTTTTACTTGCTCTACTGCTGAAGCCTCTTTTATATCATATTTTGCTCTAACATTTGCAACTAATTCAAACATATTTAGTATTGGAAATGTTGGCAAATTAAATCTAGCTTTTGCTTCTGATGCAAATATATCCCATACAGATGTATATCCACTATCTTCTATTATTGCTTTAACATTGTTTGGAAGCGCATCACCTGATGCCATTAACACTGTTGCAGCTCCCATTGATGAACCATGTAATATAATTTCAGCATTGTTGTTTTGTTCTATTATTAAATTTATCCAGCATTTTAAGTCATCTTTATCTAGCCAGCCCATCCCAATATATTTTCCTTCACTTTCATTAGATGCTCTCATACTTGGAATTAATACATTGTATCCTTCTTCTGAAAAATGCATTCCTATTGAAATAACTGAATCTGGATTTGAATGATAGCCATGTAAAACAATTACCCATTTATCGCTTTGCTCATTTATTAAATACTCTGTTCCTCTTAGAATAATTCCATCTTCTGCTGTTACTTCCACTTTCTTGTTTTCGATGGTTTCAGCCCATTCATTTGCTAGCTTTCTTTCCTTATTTTCTTCTATAATTCTTTCCGCTTCATTATCTATACTTGCAGCTTCTATTGACTCTGTATTTTTTACTTCTCTATCTCCGCCATTTCCAGTTCTTAATATAGCATAATTTACAAAATAGTTTCCAATTCCTATAGTTGTAAATATAAGAACTACAATTATAATCAATAGCGCAATAAGTAGTTTCTTTAATATTTTTGTTTTTTTATTTTTCTCTTGCATTTCTATTACCTCAAGTACTTTTTGTTTATTATACTACAAAAAGTATTTGAATGCTTCAAACTGACTCATTAGTATAAGAATTTATTCTGTTCTTAGTGCTTCTACTGGATCTTTTTTACTTGCCATTTTTGCTGGTATTAGTCCAGCTATTATAGTTAAACCTAAGCTAATTAATACTAATACAGTTGCGTGTAACGGTTGTAGCATTGCATGTATTGCAATTCCTGATAGTTTGTATATAATTGCGTTTATTGGTATTGTTAGAAGAATTGTTATTCCTACTCCTATTAAACCAGATATTAATCCTATTATAAATGTTTCTGCATTAAATACTCTTGAGATGTCTTTCTTAGACGCACCAATTGCTCTAAGTATTCCAATTTCTTTTGTCCTCTCTAGTACAGATATGTATGTTATAATTCCAATCATAATTGATGATACCACTAATGATATACTTACAAACGCTATTAGTGCATAACTTACTGCATCTATTATATTTGTAACAGAATTCATCATTGTTCCAACTAAATCACTGTAGCTAATTGTATTTTCCTCTTTTCCTTCATCTCTTTGCTTTTGATTGTAAGCTTCTATTGCGTCACTAATTAATTCCTTACTTTCAAATGTTTTTGGATATATTGATATTGATGTTGGCTTATCCAAATCTATTGCTCCTAAAGTTTCTAAGTTGGTTTCATAACTTGCATCTGCATTCTGATTGTATGTATCCATGATTTTTGCAATTTCTTCACTAGACATCTTACTAATTGCTAATTTTTGTTCATCACTTAAATCACTAAAATTAAATTTGCCTTTTTCTCCTTCTTTAGGAAATTCTATTCCAGTAAAGACATTTACATCTGGATTTTCTTTTTGTTCTTTCACAATTTCTGCTTCATTTGTTTTATTTATTACATATTCTTTTAAGTCTTTTAAATAACCAATTCCATTTGTCATTGCTGTTGCAGTACTTTGCTCATTTTGTTTTATAATTCCAACAACTTTTATACTCTCAGCATTTGCAATTTTTTCTTTCATAAATTCTTCATCATCACTCTTATTAATCCATAGTCCATTATTTTTTTTGTAATAATCTGAGTTTAAAATGATTTTGAATTCTAAGTTCAATAATTCATCATATGTATATGATGTTTCTTCATCTACTTCTACTGATTCACCATTTTTAGTTTTTTCCCATTTATCCGTTAGCTCATTTTGATCTTTTAATCCTAATGTATATAGTACATAGTCATTAATTTCATTATTTTTATTTACAATTAGTACTACTTCATTATAATTTTTAGGCCACTCACCCGCTACTATATCGTATTGAGAATATAATAGTTCTTCATTATCTAACATCTCTGTCCATGCATCTGCATTCATCATATTTACAGAACTACTAGAAATCATTGACATTGGAGAGTTTTTTTGTGCTTCCTTTATGCTTCCCATACCCATACTGTCCATTACTGTACTTGGATTTACTTGAACTACTCCATTTGATGTATCTTCCTTATACAGATTCAAGTTCAAATTATAATCATACTTAATTGCGTTACTATTCTTTACAATATCATTATCTTCTTGCTCTAGATACTTTTTCAACTCTGTTAAGTTATTGTTTTCCATTTTGTTTGAAAGCATAGAAATCATCTCTGACATTATATTTTTAGAATATATCTTATTCTCATCTTTTTCCTGTACAGATTCTTTCTCATCCATCATCTTTTCAGCCATCGCTGTTGTATCGATTGTTGATTCTTCTATTGTTATAGGATATGACGATAAAGTATCTTCTTCTACTTTTCCAATATAATTCTGAATTCCATTAGATAATGCTAAGATTAATGCAATTCCTATGATTCCAATACTTCCTGCAAATGATGTTAATATAGTTCTTCCCTTTTTTGTCATCAAGTTATTCAAACTTAAATTAAGTGCTGTAAGAAATTTCATAGAAGTTCTTCTATTTTCTTTGCTGTTTCCATTCTCTTCCTTATCATCTTTACCTGTATAAGGATTAGAGTCATCAGTCATTTGTCCATCTAATATTTTTACTATTCTAGTCGAATATTTTTCTGCAAGTTCTGGATTATGCGTAACCATTATTACAAGTTTTGTTTTTGAAATCTCTTTTAAAATTTCCATTACCTGTAGCGAAGTTTGAGTATCAAGGGCTCCTGTTGGTTCGTCTGCCAAAATTATGTCTGGATTATTTACTAAAGCTCTTGCTATAGCGACCCTTTGCATCTGTCCTCCAGATAATTGATTTGGCTTCTTGTGTATTTGTTCTTTTAGTCCCACATCTTCTAATGCTTTTATTGCCTTCTCTCTTCTCTCTTTTTTATTTGTTCCAGATAAAGTAAGTGCTAGTTCTACATTTGCAAGTACTGATTGATGTGGTATCAAATTATAATTTTGGAATACAAAACCTACAGAATAGTTACGATAAGCATCCCAATCCCTATCTTTAAAATCTTTTGTAGATTTTCCATTTATAATTAAATCTCCACTTGTGTATCTATCAAGTCCACCAATTATATTAAGTAAAGTTGTTTTTCCTCCTCCACTCTGACCTAATATGGATACAAATTCACTTTTTCTAAATTCTATGTTTATTCCTTTTAGTGCATGAACTACTGTATCTCCAGAAACATAGTCCTTTTTAATATCTTTAAGTTTTAACATACTTTATTTCCTTTTCATCAAAAATACTATTGCATTTAAATATACGTTTAGCAAAATTATTTTATCATTCCATTATTTCATATTCAAGCATTTAGTTAAAACTCCTTTCTTCAAACACAAGCTTTTCACAATCAAGACACAAAATTAAATCATTCTAATTTAACTCTTTATAAAAGTTTTGCATACTATATTATTATGGAGGTGAAATTTATGGATTACCAAAATTATGATGATTATATGAGAAATACATTAGGCTTTTCTGGCATGAACTCACCAATGAATATGCAAGGTACAAGTTGTCCTAACATGAATTGTCAGAATATGTGTATTAGTCCATATTCTAATATGGTTTCTAATCAAATGATGTGGCAAGATCCTTCCTATGATTTAGAGAGAATGTATCCGGATTCATACAAAATTGTATATCCAATGGTTGTTTCTTCTTGTAGAAATGTATCTATGCCAGTTACTGAAGACATGATTGATAGAATGACAGATGATATTTATGATAGAGCTGTCGCAGATGGCAGAATAAGTGTTGATATTAATGTAGAAATAGAGAATAGAGAAGATAGTAAAGATAGCGAAGATAGACAAATGGTAAATAGACCACCAAGAAGACGTCGTCGTAATAGATTCTTTAGAGATTTAATTCGAATTTTATTATTAAGAGAGTTGATTGGGAGAAGACAAGGATTTCCTAGATTCTAAATTTTACACTATATAAGAAATAATAAAAATAATTGATATTTTATAAAAATATCAATTATTTTGCTAATTATTAATATAAGCTGTAGTATTTAATTATTGTTATATACATATAAAAAAGTAGTTCCGCTGTCTATATCTATTTTAGAATATTTCAACTTTTTTATATCTTCTGGAGCATCCTCCACCATTCCTTCATAAATAGTATCTTTATCATTCATAATAACTTTTATATTTAGTAATCTAAGACTTCCAATATTATCATAAACTTTCATTTTTACCTCCATTATTTACTTTTATAATTTCAAATTTATTATTAAAATCAGGATTATATTTCTTTAAGCTAATTGGTCTTAGTTCTTTGTTGGTAAAGCAATGTTTGGTTTCTCCATTTAAAACTACTTGTCCATTTTCTTTATTTGTAATTTCATATCCAACTGTCATTCTAACGCTATTGTAATCTTTTATAAAGATTTTAATTATTATTGTTTCTCCAAATGTCACATGATGTTTGTATGTTACATTAACTCCTAATACGGGTATTGTTATTCCATTTTCTTCTAAAAGAGTGAATGGTATTCCTATATTTTCTAGCCAAGCACATCTGGCTTCCTCCATATATCTAATGTAGTTAGAATGATGCACAATTCCCATTCTATCGGTTTCATAATAATTAATTTTTCTTTCAAATGTAAATTCCATAATTTCCTCCAATACTCTCTAGCAACAATTTATCAGTTATTATATACCTCTTTTTTTATATTTGTAAATAGTAAATATATGTATAAAAAATATGTACTTATATTACAGCACATATTTTTATATCTTTCATTTTTATTTATCAAATTTTGTTACCTCGAATATTGGTATTCCAGATGAATATGGAGCAATATCATATTCTTGGAAATAAATAATTACTTCTTTTTCTGTTGTTAGATAATAATTTTGTGGATTAAATGTCTCTAGTACTAGACTACATGCATCTTCAAAATATTTATCTGCATTATCTCTTATTTGTGAATCAATAGATTTAAAAATTTCTAACAAAAAATATGGTTCTTTAAACAATTCATATAATTTTATCATTTTTCCATTTCCTAAGTTCCATGTTTGTGATGTACGTACTGTATTTCCATGAGCTCCTCCTGAAAACATATATTCATCTAAATACAAACTAACTAATTGTCCTCGATTTAAAGTAATTTTTAATGATTTATAAACTTCGTATACCATTGTTGGATATCCATGTTCTTTATTGTATTTATATGTATTTATTGCATCTTTATATAACTGTTTTTCAATCTTATTTTTTAATTCCAACGCAAGTTCTTTATTATATGTATTAAACTTTTCAACTCCCGACAAATAAGAACCTGAATCAATGTAAGGATATTCAATATGATATTTTAGTATAACTGTATTATCATACGATAAATTTTCTTCTAAAATTTTCTTTATAATTTTTGCCATAACAAAACCTCCTAAATAAATATATTATTTAAGAGGTTATAATATTTTTAATCTACTAAAATTATTTTATTTTCTTTTAGACTTTTTTGTACATCTATTACTCTTTGGTTAGATGAACCTCTCCATTTTAGTGTTGGATCATGTAATTCTTCTACAAACTGTCCATCTACTAGAACATCTATATACTTCAATGCATCTTTGTCTTTTAGATCTTTATCAAATTGAAATCCTGACCAAACCCATACATTTTTTTCTGGATATTTTTCTTTAAATGCTTTTGCAAGTTCTTTAGTTCCATCTATATTCTTTGGGTGCATAGGCTCTCCGCCTAATATAGATAGTCCTTCAATATTGTCATTATCAGATAGTTCTATCACTTTATTTATAGTATTTTGAGTAAACTCTTTTCCACCCGCAAAATCATGTGTTTCTGGATTGAAACAATTTTTACAATTAAAAGTACATCCTTGCATAAATATCGAAACTCTTACTCCAGGTCCATCTGCTATATCCATTTTCCTAATTTTATTGTATCTCATGTTGTATTTTCCACCTCTAATTTTGCTATATATTATTTTACTAATGCAGGCTCTTTTGCATGTTCTTCACATTCGCACTCGCATTCATCCTCTTCAAAATCTTTATTGTCTATATGAAGTACTCTTTCTTTTATCTCTTGTGTTCTACCTTTATTCCAAAAATTACTTCCTATATATCCACATGTTCTTCTTGCTACATTTAATGTGTTATGGTCTCTATTTCCACAGTTTGGGCAATACCACTCTAAATTTTCATCTATTAATATTTCTCCTGTATAGCCGCATTTTTGGCAATAATCTGATTTCGTATTTAATTCTGCATACATAATGTTATCATATATAAATCTCATTATTTGAAGAACTACTTCTAAGTTGTTTTGTAGGTTTGGTGTTTCTACATAAGATATTGCTCCTCCTGGGCTTAGTCTCTGGAATTCACTTTCTAGTTTTAATTTAGAGAAAGCATCTATTTCTTCAAATACAGGAACATGATATGAATTTGTTATATAGTTTTTATCTGTTATTCCCTTAATAACTCCAAATCTCTTCTTTAAGCATTTTGCAAATTTATATGTAGTAGATTCAATTGGTGTACCATAAACGCTGTAATCTATATCTTCTGCTTCTTTCCATTCTTTGCACTTATCATTAAGTTTCTGCATAACCTCTATTGCAAATTCTTTTCCATCCCCATTGTCTGTATGGCTATTTCCTGTCATATATTTAACGCATTCATATAATCCTGCATATCCAAGTGATATTGTTGAATATCCTGAATGTAATAATGGATGAATGCTTGCTCCTTTTGGAAGTCTTGCTAGTGCTCCATGTTGCCATAATATTGGTGCAACATCACTTGTTACTTTTGCCAATCTTTCATGTCTTACTTGTAGAGCTTTGTGGCATAGCTCAAGTCTTTCTTCAAATATCTTCCAGAATTTCTTTTTGTCTTTTCCTGAAGATAGTGCGACATCTACTAAGTTGATTGTTACAACACCTTGATTAAATCTTCCATAATATTTTCCTTTATTTGTCTCTGGATCAACATAAGGAGTTAAGAATGAACGGCATCCCATACATGGATAACAATGACCTTCTCCATTTTTGTCTACTTTCATTTGCTTCATTATTTTTTCTGATATATAATCAGGAACCATTCTTTTTGCTGTACATTCAGCT
Organism: uncultured Clostridium sp.; assembly: GCA_945946655.1. Taxonomy (GTDB): domain Bacteria; phylum Bacillota; class Clostridia; order TANB77; family CAG-508; genus CAG-245. The sequence continues at coordinate 12,220 of CAMEWM010000019.1, forward strand.
GCAAGTTTTGTTAAATACCAATACTTGCTATCTTCATGTATGTTATCTTCTTCAAGTACATAAAGCAATTTAGGAAATGCTGGTGTTATATACACTCCTTTTTCATTTTTGAATCCCAAAATTCTTTGTTTTAAGAATTCTTCTATTACCATAGCTAATTCATCTTTGTATTCATCTGTTTCGCCTAAGTACATACAAACTGATAAGAATGGAGCTTGTCCATTTGTGTTTGTCATTGAATTAACTTGATAATTAAATGTTTGAACTCCATCAGCTACTTCTTTTCTAGTATCTGCTTCTGCTAGTTTTTTACATTGTTTTTCTGGTAATCCATTATCTTTATATTTTTTGTAATATTTTTCATAACTGCTTCTAACAAAAGGGGCTAAATGTGATAGTGATACAGTAGCTCCACCATATGTTGATGATGTAACTGCTAATATTATTTGTGTTGCAATTGTACAAGCTGTTATAAATCTATGAGGCTTTTCTATCATAACGCCATTCATTATTGTTCCGTTTTGTAACATATCTTCTAGGTTTATAAGTTCACAGTTTGTTAAAGCGTTTTGTGCGAAGTAATCCGCATCATGGAAGTGTATTATTCCTTCATCATGAGCTTTTACAACATCTTCTGGAAGTAAGAATCTTCTTGTTATATCTGTACTTGTTATTCCAGCTAAATAGTCTCTTTGTGTAGTTACTACTCTAGCATTTTTATTAGAATTTTCATTATTCCAATATTCACTTTCTCCATCTATTAATTCTTTAATTGTTTGGTCTGTTGTATTTGCTTTTCTAACTAATGCTCTTGTATAACGATATGTGATATATTTCTTTGCTAATTCATATCTTCCAATTTCCATTAATTTTTGCTCAATAATATCTTGAATATCTTCTACTAATATTCTTGATTTTCTTAAGTCTTCAATATATTTTATTATCTCATTAATTTCTTCATCTGTAGCTTTTTCTTTTCTTGAAACCTCATTGTTCGCTTTTTGAATAGCTATTCTAATTTTTTCTGGATTGTACTCAACTATAGTTCCGTCTCTTTTTATTACTTTCATTCCTATGTTCCCCCTTTGCAATTTATGCTCTTATTATACCTCAACTTTTTTCTTTTTCTGTTGCAAAAGCAACATTTTCTTTTTTATTTTTTTCCTTATCTTTGTTTCCTCTCGTCTCTAGTAGAATATGTTTTATTACATTTTTGTTACATTTATTCATCTTCTGTAAATATATTCATATCAGTATTTTTCGGTTTCATATTGACATAAAAAAAGAGAAACATAAGTTTCTCTTTTTTTATTTTTATTAAACATTTTCTTCACTATTTTCACTTTTGCTCTCTTCAACACTTTGAGTTGCTATATTTGCTCCAAAAGAAAATACTTTTCTTTCAGCCTTTGCTCAGTTCTGTTTTTATTGTTTTATGTAAAGACTATATAAATTGCAATCAATCTTATTTCCTAATAGATCTTTCATCTTACTTGGATATTGTATTAGGCGTTCTTTCTGAGTTTTAGTTAAATGTTTAATCCAATACTCTAATTTCGAAGCATTTACTCTATTTTCACTTATCCAAGCACCTTCAAGTTTAATGGCTGTATGCAAATATGTATATTTTGCACACTTTTCGTCTTTGGTAATATGTTCTCTTACTCTTCTTTCTAAGTCTGTTGTTATTCCAGTATATAAAGAATTATCTTTGCATCTTATTATATATGTATAATACATTTTTTTCACTCTACTTTTCTAATCTATATTTAAAAATCAATTTCTTTTTTATAAAATCTCTAAAATCATCTACATTTCCTATCACAAATCCATCTTTATTGATTAATATTGAATATTCATCATCAAGATATAAATAAAAGTTATTTTTTGTTTCATATATTCTATGGAATTTGTAATAGGAAATTTTATTATCTACTTTTTTAGATTTTATTTCAATATATTTATTTGTGAATTCAAATATAAATTCTTGATTTAATTGTCTTTTATTATTTTTTTGTTTTTTATCTGGGTTCGTATAATTATAATAACAATACAATATTCCTGCAAGAAATAAAGTTCCTATGGCTGCAAACCAATTTTTATATATAATATTCAAAACAAAAGAAATTATAAAAAAAATTGTTAATGCTATCTTCCAAAAATTATACTTTTTTATATTTATATTTTTATGAAATTTTTGAAATTTTTTCATTTCTTCATCTGTATATTTAGTTACATTCTTAAATAAGATTTTCATATAATTTTTTCTCCTAATACTAAGAAAAATACTATTAATAATATCTTATATATATTACATCTCTTATCTCGTTAGTGTCAATATATGTTTTATTATTTTGATTTTTGTACTATTTCAACTATATCAGCAATGTACTTACTTATTACTGGAATATTTAATTTTATAATTTTTTGCAGTAAATATATTATTAATGCTGTTATTACTGAAAATCCAATTCCGACTCCTATACCTTTTATTATACCTGATAAGAAATTTCTAATAAGAAATTTCTTTGTGTTGCCAGTAATTTCTATTAAATCTAATACTTTATTTCTGTTCAATATATAATTTAATCTATCTAATTGTATCAATATCTTTTTTTCTAAATTTCTATATATTATTTTATATTTACCATTCGTTTTTTTATCTAGTTTAATCTTTTTCATAAAACAAAAGCCACCTTTACATTAGGATGGCTTTTATTTAATAGTTTATTCAACTACATTTGCTATTTCATTTACAGTATTCTCTACTACATTAGTATTTTCTTTTGCTGCTTCTTGTTTCTTTTTATCTAATTCTTTTTTTACTTCTTCTAGTCTATCTACTAAACTTTGTAATTTTTTAGTATCTTTTCCTATTTGCTCCCAATCATTGCTTTGTGTAGATGTTTTTAAATTATTGTTAGCTTTTATTATTAAATCAGCTAATTCTTCTAAACTATCTGTGTTTTCAACTTCTATATCTACTGCGTACTGAGAAACTAAATTTGTTAAAGCTTCACTAAAGTTATCTCCTATGGCAACTTTAGTTCCAGAAGCAACAACTACTTTCTTAAGTAATGGAAGTGAATCTGTTTCATTTACGTATTGTTGATATATTGGTTCTACATATAATAAAGTATTATCTATTGGAACTATTATTATATCTTTGGTAAGTTTAGTTCCAGAAACATTTAAAGATTCTATCTCTTTAGCTATTGTTTCATCTTGTCCTAGTTGTGTATCTAATTGCATTGGTCCTAATACATTACTGTCTGTTGGAAAGTTATATAATTTTAATACATTATTTCCATTTTCATCACATGATCCTACAAGATATGCTGTTATATTTTGTTTTTCATATGGTGTATATGGTAAAACTAATCCTAATCTTGAGCTACTACTGTCAGTTGTTTTTACTACTGTATAATATGGTTCAATTTCAGTTCCCTTAGTAGAAGTAATTTTACTACTTGTATTATGTGTTGCTATATCCCATACATCATCACTTCTATATAGTACATCTGGTTGAATATTGTGATATCTCTTTAAAATATTTGATTGTATGCTATACAAATATTTTGGATATACAAAATGATTAGATATATCTTCTGGTATTTCTTCTTCAGAGAATAAATCTGGATAAATTTTCTTATATACCATTGCTATAGGATCTGTTTTATCAGTTATATAGAAATTTACATCTCCTGAATATGCATCTATTATTACTTTTACAGAATTTCTTATATAATTTATTTCTTTTTTAGTTATTCCATTATTTTCTAACATTGTTCTTTGAGAATATGGATATTCGTTACTTGTTGTATAAGCATCAAGTACCCATACTAAATTGCCATCATTTGAAATAACCATATATGGGTCATTATCATAAGTTAAATATGGCATTATCGTTTTGGCTCTGTCTATTATATTTCTATTTGTTAATATTTTACTATCACTTTTTACATTTCCAGAGAATACTAACTTAGCATCTTTTTCTCTTATAGCCAAAACTAATCTATCAAAGAAGTTAGCTTCTAGTCCAGCATCTCCATCATATACATTTTCTGTATTATTTAAAGCATCATCTGTTGGATAATCAAATTCTTTTTTACTATTACTATTTGTTACAACAGTATCATTTGTCTCCAATCCAAAATATATTCTTGGTTCATCCACATTTATAACTTCATCAGTTTGGTCAAATGCTTTTTGTATATGGTTTATATTTCCTGCTTCTGTAGTAGTTGTTGCAGAAGTGATGATTGTTCCAAATCCATGTGTGTATTCATATGTTTTATTATTATAAGTTCCTTTTGAACTTGCAATCTCTCTTGGTGTAACATATACTGCTTGTTCTTTTCCATCTATACTATACAATTCTAATTGTGCTGATCTGAAATTATAATATCCTTTATTTTTCTGTGAGCCTTCTAAATCTTTTAGTACAGTATCTGGATTTGCTATTGGAATATTTTTGATGGTTTCTGAATTTTCTGTAATTGCACTTTGTGTGATTGTTCCTCCATCCTGAACTATAACTTCATCAATATCAATTCCATAAGCTTTCTTAGTGTTTCTAATATTATCCGCTATATATATTTTTTCTTTGTCTAATTCATTAGAATTTACAAATATCAAATTAAATCCTAACATTACTACGAGTAGTAGCACTAGATATAATGGAACTACTAGTATCGATGTAATAACCCTTTTGGTTCTTCCCTTTTTAAATTCAGCAATTGCCTTAAATACAGATACCACCATAACTACTGACAAAATTATGTATCCCCAGAATCTTATAGTTGTTTCAGTTATTCCAGCACCGAATATAGAATAATTTTCCAATTCATCATTATTTAATATAATAAATTTTTGTATTCCAATATTTACAGTCTCTAATAATACTAGTATTGCAAAAATTACTATTAAGACTTTTAGGTTTGCAAAAGCTTGATTTAGTATTTCACTCTTCTTTACAGATTCTCTACTTATTCCATCAAAATATATATTAAACACAATCATGTAATATATCGCTGCATATATTGTTGATGCAATAATTGCAACTATCGCATATATTGTTATAAATTCTAAGAAAGGCCATATAAATACAAAAAATCCTATGTCTAATCCCAAAGCTGGATCTGTTGTGACAAATTGAGTATTAAAGAAGCAAGGTAATGCTTTCTCCACTATCATTCCAGTTGTACATATTGTTACTAATGTTGAGATTACAAATGCTATGGATTTTTGAGGAAGCTTTGGCATCGTTTTTTTCTCATCATCAAAAAATACTTTTAATCCTCTTTTCACTCTTGTTGTAGTATTGTATATCAAAGCAAATATTGCTAAAAAGTTTATTAAAGCCGTAATTCCTCTATATTTCATATTTTGCCAAAACATAGATACATAGTTTTCACCTATTTCCTTAATCTCTAAGAATTCTCCTCTTTCAACTATATATACTACTAAAAATGCAATTAACAATACACATAAAACTATTTTTATTCTTGTTTTTTTCTTCATTTTTTGCTTATTTTCTTTTTCTGTTTCTAATTTTTTTTCTGTACTTCCTTCATTGGTTTTTTCTATATTTTCTTCATTTTTATTTTCTTTGATTTCTTCAGCTTTTTGCTCTTTTTCTTCTTTATTATTTTTCTCCAAAGTTCTATTCCTCCAATCTTTTTAAATTAAAGCTTTGACAAAATCTTCACTATTAAAAATTTCCATATCGTCAATTTGTTCACCAACACCAATAAATTTAACTGGAACTTCATTTTCATTTACAATACCTATTACGGCTCCACCCTTTGCGGTTCCATCTAACTTAGTTAAAATTATTCCTGTAATATCTACTGTCTCTTTGAATGCTTGTACTTGTGATATTGCATTTTGTCCTGTCGTTGCATCTAATACCATTAGAACTTCTTCAGATGCTTCTGGTAATTCTTTATCTATGACCTTTTTTATCTTTACAAGTTCATCCATGAGATATTTTTTATTGTGCAATCTACCAGCAGTATCACATATTAAAACATCTGCATTTTTTTCTTTGGTAATTTTTATGGCATCATATACAACTGATGCAGGATCTACCCCTTCTTCTCTTTTTACAATATCACAGTCAGCTCTGTTTGCCCATACCTCTAACTGCTCTACTGCTGCTGCTCTAAAAGTATCTGCTGCTGCAACTACTACTTTTTTTCCATCTTGTTTTAATCTGTTTGCAATCTTTCCAATAGATGTTGTTTTTCCTACTCCATTTACTCCTACTACTAATATAACAGATGGCTTTGTTTCTAAATGCAAACTATGATCTGTCTTATCAAATATTTCTTGTATTTCTTCTCTTAGAGCCTCTTTAACTCCTTCTTCATCTTTTATATTATCTTTTTTTATTCTTTCCCTCAATTTTTCGATAATCGTTGAAGAAGTATTTGCTCCAACATCTGACATTATAAGTGCTTCTTCAAGTTCTTCTAGTAATTCTTCATCTACTTTTCTAAAATTACTAAATATGTTATTCATCTTTTCATCAAAAGATGTTTTGGTTTTATTCAAACCATTTTTTAGTTTATCAAAAAAACCCATAATTTTTCCTTCCATGATTTTTCTAATTATTTTGTTAAATTAATATAATTAGTATAACATAAATTTACCATTTTGGCTATAGGTTAATAAAAATCACAGTTTACTTTTTTAATAAATTATGTTATGATATTACATGCTTTTATTAGCAAATGTGCATATCGACTCAAGTAATCTAATTAGAGGGAGTGACATTATGTACGAGTTCAGCACAGAGTCAAAGCAAAAATGGTATTCTATATTCGTAGATCAAGGTAAGGTGACTGCTGTTCTCATAAGTGATGACTGCAAAGGTCAAATTTACTCGAGAGATGAAGAACCTATTGGAAATATTTTTTTCCGCACAGCTAAAGTTCTAGCGGCTGAATCACCGCAAGAATTTGGACAGATGCGGAAACTCATTGAAGAGGATTATTGCTTCTGGCGCTTATCAGAGGCAGCGATCTTACAGGTCATCCGTGAAATGAAGAGCCTACTTGACTGAACAAAGAAAGAACCAGTTAAAACTATAAACGTTTAACTGGCTCTTTCTTTTTACCTTCAAGTTTCAAAATTATTTGTTTCTTCTTGTTTTTCAAATTCTATTTCTAAACAAACTAATCCTTCTAGCTCACCAGAAAAGATGTCCATTGCTAATAAATTATCTCCATCTAAGAATTTGTATCTAGTTTTATAGATTGTATTAATTTATATTTTTATTATATTTATTACAAAAAGAAAATCGACTTGTTATAGTCGATTTTAAAAATATGGTGATTTTGGAGC
>CAMEWM010000020.1 GCA_945946655.1 uncultured Clostridium sp.
CTGCTAATATAATTAGCACAACTATTGTCACTATCAGAGCAATTAGTGTTATTCCGTTCTCATTCTTTGTTCTATTTTTGTTTTCTCTATCATTACAATTGTTTAACTTATATGTTTTATAAGAATACGTGTGTGTTACTCTCCCAAGGGTTTTAAGGTTTTTTCTTTCATTTGTTTATTCTCCTTTTCGTTCTACTTATTGGTTCATATTATATATTAGCCTGCTATTTTTATCAATATCTTTATAAATTTTATGAAGAAAAAGTCACTTTATATTCATTTTTTTGTCGTATTATATGTTATAATATTTTTAATACAAATTATATTTATGCTAAGGAGGGAGTCAATAGTATGAAAATTTTTCGAAGAATAATTTTAATTCTTTTAGTTATTGTAATAGTTGTTGGTAGCACATGCTATGTAAATGGAAAAAAGTTATATGATATCAAATTATCAGAGATTAGTTTAGATAAGAAAGTGGAATCTATTAGAGCAAGTGATACTTTTATTTCTCTAGGTGACTTGCCAGAATATTATAAAAATGCTGTAGTTGCAGTAGAAGATCACAGATATTATAATCATGGTGCAATAGATGTAATTGCGCTAGGTAGAGCTATTGTTAGTAATGTTAAGCAAAAAGATTTTAAAGAAGGGGGAAGTACTATAACCCAACAGACCGCAAAAAATATGTATTTCATTACTGAAGATGATGTTGTAAGCCGTAAAGTTGCTGAAGCAATTTTAAGTTTTGAATTAGAACATAAGTATTCGAAAGATGAGATTTTAGAGCTTTATATTAACACAATATATTTTGGAGACGGATATTATGGTATAAAAGAGGCCTGTGAGGGTTACTTAAAAAAATCTCCTAAAGATATGACCATATATGATGCTACTATGTTAGCTGGTATTCCAAATGCTCCTAGCATTTATGCACCAACAGTTAATTTCAATTTGACTCAGAGTAGACAAAAAAAAGTAGTTTCATCTATGCTTGAATATAAATATATAAATCAAGATCAAGCAAACGAATTATTTGAAGAAATTAATAATGCAACTTACTCAAAATAACACATAAAAATAGTAGCATTTTAAAATACTACTATTTTTATTATTTAATAAGATCTGCTAAAGTTTTACTATCAACATATTTTTCTATCGCTTCATCTAGACCTTTCCAAAAATCAAATGTTAAACATTTATCTTTTTTATCACACATTCCTTGTACACATGCAGTAGGTGATAAATCTCCCTCAGCGGTTCTTAATATATCTCCAATTCTATATTCTTCTGGTTCTTTTGCAAGTTTATATCCTCCTAAATTTCCCCTAGAGCTTTTTACATACCCAGCTTTATTAAGCATCGAAATTATCTTTTCTAAATATTTCATTGAAATTTCTTGTCTATTGGCAATATCCTTTAGAGATATATATTCATCTGAATTATGTATTGCTAAATCTATCATTATTCTTAGGGCATATCTCCCTTTAGTTGAGATTTTCATTTCATATTCCTCTCTTATTTTAAATATGAAGGGGAAAATAGCTACCTCCATGGTTATTTCCCCTCTTGTAGTGTCATTCGTCAAATTGTTACGTTACTTGAATTGATCCTGTTTGAATGCGGTATACGCTTTTATAATCTCCTCAAGCAGACAGTCATGCACTTCGGCTGGTGTTTTCTGGTTTGTATTCAGCACATACATTGCCGTATCTACACTCGGCAAGAAATTCAGAAGCTCAGAATTAAAACTTTCGATAAAATCTTGGTTAACCAAATGACCTTCCCCACCCCGTCTCCTGATACTTTCGTCTGCAGGAATCGTAAGAAAAACGGCAAAGTCAGTTTTGATTCCAATAGCGGTAAAGAAATCGCTAACACATTTATTCTTTTCTTCCGTAAATTCACCTTTATTGGCATACAGATGGTTCCAAAATAAAGCGTCTACAACACCTCTGTCCACTAAGATAATATCGTTGGGCTTATTAGCTTCTTCATAGAGCCTTTGACCAGTTTTCATGGTCATCCAAACATTACCTTTAATACTACCAGTTTCAAACATGTCTGGAACGATTTCAGCTGACTCACGTACAGTTCCAACACGGTATCCTTGATCCATGATGGTCCTTCTAAGCAATTTAATGCTTGTAGTTTTTCCAGCTTCCGGCGTTCCTAAAAATTCGACAATAAATGGCCGCATACTTATGCGCCTCCTTTCTTCACTACGGTCGAATATTAGGACATGCTCTTAGTTTATCATCTTTTATAGTATAAGTAAATAGTAATTTATTTAAACAGTTCATTAAAAGATGTTGGATCTACATATGTATCAATTTTTTTCTTTGTCTCCTCAATTATTTTAATATCTCCATTTAGATATTCATCTAAGTCTATTCTTTCTCCTTTAAAATAAAGAATTCCTCTTTCATACTCCTCTATATCCTTATAATAATTGTTTTCATTACAAAGTTTTATTTTCTCATTTAGTTTTATATGTCCTGCATCTTTTATCATATTCTTTTTCAAAAAATATGTTGTAAATACATTTAATATACTATCACTCTTATATCTAATATAAGATTTAACTTTTTGTTCTGGTATAGAAAATATTTCTCCGTGCCAATATATACTTTGTTTTTCATTTAACTTATTGAAATATTCAAAAAAGTATTGCGAAAATATAGATATAATTTCATCTGCTTTAAAGTTTCTATTTTTATTTATTTTATCAATTATTGTTTCTGCATTGTCAAAGATAAAGCTAACTTCATCAACGCCAAAAATTGCTAGACAATTATATTCGTATGTAAAGTGCTTCACCGTTTTCTCCATTATATCTAGGAACCCATCTTTTGTATTATCTAATAAGCTAAAAAATGCACTGGTTGTAACATTTTTACCATCTAAATCTATGACCAATGGTTTCTTTTTACTTACTCTCATATTATATTTTGCTCTAATATTTCCAAAATAATTGTTCCAGCTATGCCCATTATTTATATATTTGCAATACCAAATTCCATCTTTACTTTGTATATATTTTGATACTTGAAATCCTTGCTTTTCATAGAATTTTATAGCATTTTTAAATTTCTCATACGTATGTAGTATAATTATGTTATAATCATTTTTCTTTATGAAATCCAAGCATATTTCATATAAATTAGATGCAATTCCTCTTCTTCTATATTCTTTTGCAACATACAAACTATTTATCTTTGCTGTATGTGGATTTTCATCTTTTACAACGCCTATAGTTCCTATTACATTATTCTGATTATTAACAGCTATCCAGAAATTTTCACTTTCCCTATCTACATTTAAGAAGTCTTTTTTATAAAAATAATCTTGCCATTCTATAAATCCAAATTCATTAATTGCAACTTCTATTAAAAATTCTACTACTTTGTTTTCATAATCATTAGAGTACTCTCTTATAGTTATTTCATCGTCTATTATTTTTTCCATATAGTTTTCCCTCTTAAATTAATGTAATTTTAGGGACAGTCTGTACTTAAAAGAAACCGTCCCTAAAATTATACTATTATCAGCAATATTCTAATATCATATAAATATGAATATTAGGTCTACAATAACTTTCGTGGATTTAGTTCCAATACATTAAATATTGCTTATTTTTATTATAATATATATATTTGTATTTTTCAATATTTGATAATATTAGCTTTTATATATTATATTTTTCTTGTTTTTTGTATTTTGTATGTAGATATTTATGAGCTACTTCACTGCCTGGTTCTCCAAAGAACTCCTTATAGATTGTTTTTATTGTTGGATTTTCGTGAGATTTTCTAACGACACTCTTTTCGTCTATTGTATACAAGCTATTTGCTCTTAGTTCTCTTACATCAACCGTACTTCTAATCTTTGAACTTTTAATTGGTTGACCTCCACCCATTACACATCCTCCTGGGCAAGCCATTATCTCTACAAAGTCGTAATCTGCTTTTCCAGCTCTTATCTCATTCATTATTTTTCTTGCATTTTTTAATCCTGATGCAACAACAACTTTAATTTCTCTTCCTGCTATTGTAACAGATGCTTTCTTTATTCCAGCTCCACCACGAACATCTTTGTATTCGAATTGTCCTAGATCTTTTCTTTCAATCGTGTCTGCTGCAGTTCTTAAAGCAGCCTCCATAACTCCACCTGTCGTTCCAAATATTGCACCGGCACCTGATGCCTCTCCCATAGGGTCATCAAATAAAGAATCTTCTAATGATGTATACTCTATGTTACCTTGTTTTATCATTCTAGCAAGTTCACGTGTAGTTATAACTGCATCTACATCTCTAAGTCCATCCTCTTCCATCTCTTCACGTGTGCATTCATATTTCTTTGCAATACAAGGCATTACTGATACTGTATATATTTTTGATGGGTCTACATTAAACTTTTTAGCATAATATGATTTTATAACTGCTCCAAACATTTGATGTGGTGATTTGCAACTTGATAAATGTTCCAATTGATCTGGATAGTTTTTTTCTGCAAAACGTACCCATGCAGGGCAACAAGATGTAATCATTGGTAATACGCCACCATCTGATATTCTATCTACAAATTCATTAGCTTCTTCCATTATTGTAAAGTCAGCTCCTGTATTTGTATCAAATACCTTATCAAATCCTAATTTTCTAAGAGCTGTAACCATTTTTCCAGCAGTATTTTCTCCAATAGGCATTCCAAATTCTTCTCCTATAGCAACTCTTACTGCAGGTGCTGTCTGCACAACAGTGTATACCTCTGGATCTTTCAGTTTCATCCAAACTTTTGCAGTATCATCTTTTTCGTGTAAAGCTCCTGTTGGACAAGCTTCAATACATTGTCCACAATATGTACAATCAACATCAGCTAAACTATTGTCCCCTGCAGTAGATACACAAGATTCAAATCCTCTATTTATACAATCTATAGCACCAATATTTTGAATATTTTTACAAGCTCCTACACATCTTCTACACAAAACACATTTGTTAAAATCTCTTACAATAGAAGGAGATTTATCATCTACTTTATGTTTTGTTCTCTCTCCTTCATAATCAATACTTAAAACATTAAACTTAATTGCTAAGGCTTGAAGTTCGCAATTACCATTTCTAGTACAAGTTAGGCAATCTTTTGCATGGTTAGATATTATTAAATCTAATACCATTCTTCTTGCTTCTAGTACAGCTGGTGTGTGTGTATGAACCACCATTCCTTCTTCCGCTTTTTGTATACACGATGTTGCGAAACCTTTTCTTCCTTCAACTTCAACAATACACATTCTGCAATCGCCAATTTGGTTAATGCCTTTTAAATAGCAAAGAGTAGGTATATCTATATTAGCTTGCCTCGCTGCTTCTAATATTGTAACTCCCTCTGGAACACTTATTTCTTTATCATCAATCTTTAAATTAATCATTTTTCCTCCTTAAAATTAACATTGAAAATTTGATGTATCTACTGTAGCTGTTTGTTTAGTTCCTATTGCCTTAAAAGGACATTTTTGCATACAGCTTCTGCATTTTATACATTTTGTTTGATCTATTGCATGTACTTTTCCTGGATCACCAGATATAGCTCCAACAGGACATACTTTTCTACATATGTCACATCCTCTACATTTTTCTGAGTCTATTTCTATTTTTGCTAAAGCTTTACATTCCATTGCCTCACATTCGTAAGACATGACATGTTGCCTATATTCTTCTCTAAAATATTTCATTGTACTTATTACAGGATTTGGCGCAGTTTGTCCAAGTCCACATATAGCAGATTTCTTAATATTATAAGCTAGCTTCTCTAATTTAAATAAATCTTCTTCTGTTCCATTTCCTTCGCATATTCTTTCAAGAATTTCTAACATTCTTTTTGTTCCAATTCTACATGGTGTGCATTTTCCACAGCTCTCACTTACAGTAAAATCTAAATAAAATCTTGCAATGTTTACCATACATTTAGTATCATCCATTACTATAAGTCCACCTGATCCCATCATAGAACCTATTTCTGCTAAGCTCTCATAATCTATTTTTGTATCTAAATGTTCTTTTGGAATACATCCTCCTGATGGTCCACCTGTTTGAGCAGCTTTAAACTCTCTTCCATTTGGTATTCCACCACCAATATCATATATTATTTCTCTAAGAGTTGTTCCCATTGGTACCTCTACAAGTCCAACATTATTTACATTTCCACCTAGTGCAAATACCTTTGTTCCTTTTGAAGTTTCAGTTCCGATTGAACTATACCAATCGGCTCCATTTAAGATTATTCTCGTTACATTTGCAAAAGTTTCAACATTATTTATTAATGTTGGCTTATACCATAATCCATATTTTGCAGGATATGGAGGTTTTACTCTTGGCTGACCACGTTTTCCTTCTACGGATTCTATTAAGGCTGTTTCCTCACCACATACAAAAGCTCCAGCTCCTAATCTTATTTCAACATCAAAACTAAAATCTGTTCCAAATATGTTTTTTCCAAGTAATCCATACTCTCTTTCTTGATTTATAGCAATTTGCAATCTATGAACTGCTATTGGATATTCTGCTCTTACATAGATATATCCCTGATTTGCTCCAATAGCATATCCTGCTATCGCCATAGATTCTATGACAGAATGTGGATCTCCCTCTAAAATACTTCTATCCATAAAAGCTCCAGGATCGCCTTCATCTGCATTACATATTACATATTTTTGTGGTGAAGTTTCTGCTTTGACAAAACTCCATTTCTTACCAGTTGGGAAACCTGCTCCTCCACGTCCCCTTAATCCTGATTTCGTTATCTCCTCAATAACTTCATCTTGAGTCATGGTTGTAATTACTTTTTCTAAGGCTTTAAATCCATCAAAAGCTATATACTCATCAATATCCTCTGGATTGATGACTCCGCAATTTTTTAACGCAATACGCATTTGCTTTTTATAAAATGGAAGCTCATCTAATTTATTAACAACTGTTCCATCTAAGTCTTTACAAAGTAATCTTTCCACAACTTTTCCACCAAGTATGTGAGTATTAATTATCTCTTCGCAATCCTCCGGCTTAACCATTGAATAAAAAGTATCTTCTGGTCTAATTATTACTATTGGTCCTTTTGAGCAAAGTCCAAAGCATCCAGTCATTATAACTCTAACATTTTCTATATGTTTTTCTTCTATTAATCTTCGAAAGTTTTCTAATATTTCTGGTGACTTTGACGATGTACATCCAGTTCCATGGCATACCAAAATATGTTTTTCTTTCGTAGTTGAATTTACATTCACACGTAAATCCAATTCTTCTCTTTTCTCCTTGCGAATATTTTCTATCTCCTCAATCGTTTTTCCCATATTCGTTTTCCTTTCTTGTATTTTATTTTGACATATACATATCTAAAACTTCATCTAGTTTTTTTACAGTTGCTTTACCATACACTTCATCATTAACTGTAAATACCGGAGCTAATCCACATGCTCCCACACATCTGGTCGTATCTAGTGAAAATTTACCATCTTTAGTTGTTTGTCCCTCTTCTATTCCAAGTTTTGCCTTCGCTCTTTCTAATATTTCTCTTGATCCTTTCACAAAGCATGCTGTTCCTAAACATACAGATACATTATATTTTCCCTTTGGTACTAAGGTAAACCTTGAATAAAAAGTTATTACTCCATAAACTTCGGCTAAAGCCATATGTAGATAGTTAGCAATTTCAAGTTGTGCTACTTTCGGAATGTATCCATATTTTACTTGAACTTCATTTAGTATTGGAATTAAATTATCTTTTTCTTCTGTATATTGATTTAAAATTTCAGATACCTCTTTCTTTACTCTTTCTTCTGCACAATTCATACAATTTTGATTCTCCTCCACTTATACTTTTCCTCCTTTTCTTTTTATTTATATTCTTGTACTTCCATTTAATGTCTTATTGTCTTTATTAGTATAATAAATTTTATGTTATATGAGATTTATACTTATAAAAATCTGATTTGATTATATCAAATCAGATTTTTTTCTACAAGATTTTTCATTATTTTTATTTATTATTCAATATATTTAATTTAATCTATAGTTGTAGTGGTTCTTCCTGTTCCAATAACATTTTCTTGCAAAGATCGCCATGTGTTACATCCTATAATTCCATCTACACTTAATCCTCTACTTGCTTGGTACATTCTTACAGCATTATATGTTCCTGTACCAAATATTCCATCCAACCCTCTTGTTCCATACCCTAAAGTATTTAAATCATCTTGGGCAATCAAAACATACACACTTAAACTTCCTCTTTTAATTAATGGATATCCTCCTGACGAGCAAGCCGGCGGACTTTGTCTTCTATCAAAATGTACCCAAGTCGGGGATATACTTACTGGTTCCACATAGCTCCATAACCCAGAATTCTTAGCACTTGTTCTTAATATTTCTCTTTCTCTATTAGTCCATCTTTGGCCAACATCAAAAGCAGTTCCAGCATAATGTTGACTCTGTCCAGCATGTCCTCCTTCCCATGATCTTCTAAATGCATACCCTACTGGTATTGGTGCTCCATATAAAGCTCTTTGCGCATTCCATGAAGTCATTGTTCTTTTTGTAGTCCATAGAGTATTACTACTACTAGCTCCCTTAAATTCTCTAACTGTTAAAGTTCTGTCAACATTATATGGCATTCTCTCTGAAATATCCCTATAATAAACTTCCATTTTATCTGTATCATTGTTATATACAATAATCTTAGGCATTTCAACCATCCTCTCTTTTTTATTTTATGACTTAATAATAAATAGTGTTCTTTTTTATATATTATTAAATTTTTTTCAAAAATGTATTGACATATCAAAAAAAATATTATATACTTATAAATGCGTTAAGAAATGCACCCTTAGCTCAGTTGGTCAGAGCAACCGGCTCATAACCGGTCGGTCCAAGGTTCGAATCCTTGAGGGTGCACCATTTATTATATAAAATGGTTAATAGTTGGGCAGATGGCCGAGTGGCTAAAGGCGGCAGACTGTAAATCTGTTCTCGTAAGGGTACGATGGTTCGAATCCATCTCTGCCCACCAAAAGTGTTAAATTTATAATAATTTAGCACTTTTTTATTTTGTTTAATAACCAAAAAAAAGAAAGTGAAAAAACACTTTCTTTTAAATTTATCTTTTTTCTTCATCTCCACTTGGTAATGCTGGAACATCAAGAACTATTCTTATCTTCATAATATACTTAATAGTTCTAACAAATTTACTTTGTTTAAATCTTTGCCACAACGAAGGTTTCACATCTACCCTTGTTGATTCGTAATATTGAGTATCTTGAACTGGTTGAGCTTGTATTGTAGATTCTTGAATTTGTGGTTCTACGCTTTCTTGTATCATCTCTTGAGGATCTTCTTGAGGTGCAGGAATCAATTTTAATGCATCAGCAACTTCGATTCCTATATAACTTAATGCTTTAGATCTATCTTCGATTCTCTCCATATCAATTTCAATATGTAAATTTGATTCTAGATTTGCAATTCTTGCATTTATCAATTTTAAAGCATCTTGATAGTTTTGGGATTTATCTGATTTTGATCTTCCTAAAACTCCTAATGTATCTAATATGTCTTCTGAGAAATCTGAAGACATTTCCTTTATTGCTTCTTTCCATCCTTCTTCTTTATTTATAACTATATTTAAAACGTTCTTAAGCTCTCCTGATAGTGCTATATTTTTTTCTCTTTGTCTTATTAGTTCTTCTATTTGTTTAGTATTTTCTTCAAATTCATTTGTTGCAAATTCTACAAGTCCATAGGCAGCTTTATACACACTCTTTGGGAAGTTTTTCTTTTTAGGATATTCAATTAAATATGTCTTAATAGATTCTACTAAATCTTTAAAAAATGCATCATCTTCTAATTGCACAATTTGTTTCTTACTGTTAGGATCTATCATTCTTTGTACTTTTGCTATATTCGATAGTATTTTCTCTTCGGTTATTACCATTCTCACATTTACTATGCCAGACCTAGACATTGTAAAATTCCTCCTCTTCATATGTATCGCTATATTATATGATAATTATATATTATTCAACAAAAAAAAACAATAGCTACGGCGGCTTTTTTTGTTACACTTTGCTAACATTAGTGTTACAAAAATATTACAGTAATTATATATTTATAATTACTGCAATTTTTTCTTTATTTTTGTGCATTATCCTTATTTATTTCAGCATATCTTTTAATTTTCATTGTGGTTGTTTTTTCAAATTCATCTTTTTTAATTTCAATTTTCTTTACGGCTTTATAAGATGTAAGCTTTTTGTTATTTTCTTTTACTTTATCCCAAATTATTTTATATATTTCATCTTCTGATAAATTCTTTCCGTGTAGCTCCTCTATTTTTTCATAATTTGGTATAATTTTTGCTGTTATTATTAATTCTTTATCATCTGCGTTTTCTGATTCTTTTTTACCATATACCATGCATTCTGCAATTTCAGGTATATTTCCTAACATTAGTTCTATTTCTTCTGGATATATATTCTTACCATTTTGTGTTACTATGACATTTTTGCTTCTTCCTGTAATATATATGAATCCATCTTCATCAATTTTTCCTATATCTCCAGAGCAGAAGTATCCATCTTTCATGACCTCTGCTGTTGCTTTTTCATCTTCATAATAACCAAGCATTACTGTTGGTCCTTTAATTAAGATTTCTCCCTCTCCTGCTTCGTTTGGATTTATTATTTTTATATCTGTATCTTTTACAGCAATTCCTGTTGAAGCATATCTTAAAGGTTCATATTCAGGAGTTAGAGCTGCTATAGGAGCAGTTTCTGTAAGTCCATATCCCTGTAAAAAGTCTATTCCTATATCCTCTACCCATTTCGCAATTTTAGCATCTATTGGTGCAGCTGCTGAAACAATAATTCTCAAGTTTCCACCTAGGTTATCCAAAATTTCTTTAAATACTTTTCTTTTTATATCAATGTTTACATTCTTTAATAAATTTGTAACATGTATCATAGAATTTACTATTCCATCTTTTTTGCTCTTTTTTATTGTTTCATTTATTTTCTTATATAAACTTTCTATTAACAAAGGCACTGCCAACATTGCAGTTGGTTTAGATTCTTGTAAGTTTGGAACTATATATCTTAATCCTTCACATACTGCAACAGAGCATCCACATGCAAATGGTAATAAAAAACCTATCGTAGATTCATATGTGTGATGTAATGGCAATACAGAAAATAACCTATCTGATTGATATAATTTTACAAATGCAGATACAGCATTTATATTTGCTGCTAGGTTTCTGTTACAAATCATAACACCTTTAGAATTTGATGTTGTACCAGATGTAAATATTAACATTTTAAATTCTTCAGGATCTATCTCTATATCAAGATAAGAATTGTCTCCACCATCCAATATTTCTTTTCCTTCTTGAATTAAATAATTAAATCCCATGTGTTTATCAACGATATGATCATCTGAATCCATTTCAATAAAGTATTTAACTGTTGGTATGTTATTTTCTATTTTTTTAACTGCATCTTTTTTCTTTGCGGAATATATAACAGCTGTTGCTCTTGATCTATTTATTACATTTTCTAATTCATTTTCTGGAAGTTCCTTATCTACTGGAACTAGTATGCCAGCTCCACAAAGCATGGTCATATATGATACGTACCAGTCATAAGTTGTTTCACTTACAACAACTACTCTAGCATTTTTAGGTAACATTTTTATTAATTTAGTTCCTAAAGCCACTACGTCTTCCCCAAATTTTTTATATGTATATTCTTTATATGGTTCTTTATGATTTGGCTTTTGTAAGATTAAAGTATTGTCTGCATAATTTTGCATAGAGTGAATAAATATCTCTTTAACAGTTTTATATTCTGTTGATGGATATGGTTTGTGTTTTTTATTCTTCTTTTCCTCTGCCTCTTTAACTTTTTCGTAGTCAACTTTTACATTCTCCATATCAGGAATATTATTCATTTCTATTTTTTTAAATTTTATATTAGGCATCTTAAAATCTCTTAATATTCTCATTTTAATTGTTCTCAGTCAATATTTATACTGACTGCTCCTTTCTAATGTATCATTTTTTATCTTTTTAATTTTTTTATAAAAGTTTTTTCTATCTCTGAATATAGTTCTAAAACATTTATTTCTTTATCTGTTCTCATTTTATATATTAAACTTGAACATGTAAATCCGAATATTCCAGAAGCTATAACATTCTTATCTCCATCAATTATTTCTTTCTTATTTATTCCCTCTTCAACTATTTTCTCTATCATTTGTATATACTCAAACACATATTTCTTGCATAAAATACTTCTTGGACCAGATCCCCAAATTTCTCTTAGTACAATTGTCATAAAGTCTTCATATTTTACTAATACTTTTATTTCTATTAATACTATTGCTTTTATCTTATCTAATGAGTTTTCTAGCTTTTCTGTTTTTATTTCTATACTATTTGTTAATAATTTAACTCCTTCTTCAATTAAGAATTCAAATATTTCTTCTTTACTTGAAAAATGATAGTATAAAGTTCCTTTTGCCACACCTACATTTGCTGTTATTTCTTCTATGCTTGTTGCATCATATCCTTTTTCTGCAAATAACTTCATTGATGTTTCAAATATTTTTCTTTTCGTCTTATTCATTTATTTCACCCTTAATAAAATATATATGAAATTATACTATATTTTTATTAATTCTTGCAATATCTTTTGAACGCATAGTCAGTTCATCTCTTAATTTTTCTACGTCCATCTAAAGCGTCTAAGTTATCTAAAGCTTTTCCTGTCCCTAAAGCAACACATGAAACTGAATCTTGTGCCACCATAACATTTATACCAGTTCTTTCTTGTAGAAGCTTATCTAATCCATCTATTAGACATCCTCCACCTGTCATATATATGCCTCTATCACTTATGTCGGCTGATAACTCAGGTGGTGTTTTTTCTAATATTGAATGTACTGCATCAATTATTTGCTCTGCACATTCAGTTAGTGCTTCTAACATTTCACTTGAATATACTGTGATTGTCTTAGGTAATCCAGTTATTAAATCTCTACCTCTAATTTCCATTTCTACATCTTGTATTTTTGGATATACACATCCTATATTAATTTTTAGATCCTCTGCTGTTCTTTCCCCTATTATTATATTGTGCTTTTTCTTAACATATTTTACTATTGCCTCATCAAACTTATCCCCAGCAATTTTTATAGATGTACTTATAACTGTACCACCCAAAGATATAATCGCTATATCTGTTGTACCTCCTCCTATGTCAACAACCATATTTCCACATGGTTTAGATATATCCAATCCTGCTCCTATTGCGGCTGCAAGTGGCTCTTCTATTAAATAAACCTTTCTAGCTCCCGCTTGAGTTGCTGCATCTATTACTGCTTTTTTCTCTACTTCTGTCACTCTTGATGGTACACATATCATTATTCTAGGTGCGAATATATATTTTCCACATATTTTGTTTATAAAATATTTTAGCATTTTTTCTGTAACTGTATAGTCGGATATTACTCCATCTCTCAATGGTCTTGTAGCCACAATATTTCCTGGAGTTCTTCCGAGCATTCTCCTTGCTTCTTTTCCTACAGCAAGGACATCTCCTGTATCTTTATCCACCGCCACTACAGAGGGTTCTCTTAATACAATTCCTTTTCCTTTTACGTATGCGATAACTGTTGCTGTTCCTAAGTCTATACCTATATCTTGTCCAAATTCTAACATTTGCATCTTTCCTTTCAGTCTAACATTATTGCGAAACTGTTACAATTATATTACACCTTTTACTAAATTTCAAACCTTTTTATACTTTTTCTAATAATTTATATAAATTTATTTATTGTACAAAAAAAGCAAAAAAAGTTAATAACTTCTTTTCAATAATTATTTCCTTTTTTGCTTTTATTATTTTATAAAATAACATATTTTAATAATATTACTGTAGCTAATAATATTGATATTCCCTTTACTTCTTCATTTTCAGCATCTTTTAAGTTTATTAAATGTACATCAGATTCTTCATATACGTAATTATCTGTTACTTTAACATTAAATGATTTTATATTTTCCGCCTCAAAGTTAATAGTAAAATTCTTAGTTTCTCCTGCTTTTAATTCATCTATTTGTATGTATTTTGTTAATATTTCATTTCCTTTTTTAGATAATAATTCAATTTTTACATATTTTGATTGTATATCTGATCCAGTATTATTTGTTATATTACCTTTAATATAGCCATTTACAAACGTTGATTTTGCCTCTTCTATTTTTACTAATATGCTACTATCTGGATATATATTTTCTTCCATTTCATTATATGTAGTACTTATGAATCCTATCGATAGAATCGTAGAAAAAATGTAAAAGCCAACAATCATTAATATATATTTTCCAAATGTTTTTAATCTACTCATAATCTATTACTCCAAAATGCTCTTAAATATCTTCATCATCAGTTATTTATATTTTTCTAAAGACGCCCGCTACTTTTCCTAGTATATCACATGTTGGTACAATTATAGGCTCCATTGTAGAATTTTCTGGTTGCAATCTAATATGATCTTTTTCTTTGTAAAAAGTCTTAACTGTAGCTTCATCATCTATTAAAGCGACTACAATTTCTCCGTTTTCAGCAGTATTTTGTTTCTTAACTAATATATAATCGCCATTCATTATTCCCGCTTCTATCATGCTCTCTCCTCTTACAGTTAGCATAAAGCAATCACTATTTCCAATAAAGTCTAATGGTATAGGAAATGTATCTGTTATGTTTTCTACAGCAAGAATTGGCGCTCCTGCAGTTATTCTTCCAACCACTGGAACTTCAACCATTTCTTTTCCTGCATAGACATTTTTGTGTTCAACAGGATGTGGTTTATATGGTTTTCCTCCTTTTATTAGTTGTAATGTTCTTCCCTTTTTATCTTTTCTTGATATATATCCTGCTTCTTCAAGTCTTCCTAAGTAAGAGTGTACAGTAGCAGTTGACTTTAATCCTACTGCTTTTCCAATCTCTCTTACCGATGGTGGATAACCATTCTCATTTAGCTCTTTTTCTATAAATCTTAAAATAGCTTTTTCTCTTTTATTTAATTCTAAAGGATCTCTTCTTCTCGCCATATTAATCACTCCTAAAAAATATTCTGCAAATATATTATCATAAAAAAAGTCGTTTGTCAAACAAAAGTTTGTAATTTTAAAAATCAGCTCAAAGTCACTCAAGACTTCAAGCTGATTTTCTAATTTTCTAATTCTCTAATCTTCCCACTCAAGTAGATAATCAAATACCTTTACAGTATCTCCTTCTTTTACTCCTGCTTCTTTTAGCTTTTGATTAACACCTAATTCCTCTAATCTTCTTTGAAAATAGTATAGAGATTCATTGTCTTCCATATTTACTTTTCTCATTAGTTCTCTTATAGCTGGTCCATCAACAACATACATATCTTCCTCTCTTCTAATTGTGTATGGATCCTCTTCTTCTAATCTATAAACTTTCTTTTGAGTTATTGGCTCTATCAATTGTTCTTTTGGAAGAGTCTTTAATACATTAGATACTTCATGCATTAATTCCTTTATTCCTTCACCAGTTGCAGCAGATATTTTAAATATTTCTAAATTCTTCTCTTTAGCCAATTTTTCTAAGTCTGCATATAATTTAGGATCTTGCATAGCATCTATTTTATTTGCTACTATTATTTGTTTTCTTTTTGCTAATTTTTTACTGTATTTTTCTAATTCTTTATTTATAATATAGAAATCTTCTACTGGATTTCTTCCCTCTGAAGCAGATACATCTATAACATGTAATAATAATCTAGTTCTTTCTATATGTCTTAAGAACTGTATTCCTAATCCTGTACCTTCACTTGCTCCTTCAATTAATCCTGGAATATCTGCCATTACAAAGCTTTCCCCATATTCAGGTTTAACAACTCCTAAGTTTGGCTCTAATGTTGTAAAATGATAATCTGCAATTTTAGGTGTAGCTGCTGTCACAACAGACAATATTGTTGATTTTCCTACACTAGGAAATCCGATTAATCCTACATCTGCTAAAAGTTTTAGCTCAAGTATTAATTCCTTATCTTCTCCGTCTTCCCCACCTTGTGAAAATCTTGGAGCTTGTCTTGTAGAAGTGGCAAAATGAGTATTTCCTTTGCCCCCTCTTCCTCCTCTTAATACAAGAGTCTTTTGTCCCTTCTCAGACATGTCTGCTAACACTTCTTCTGTTTTTGCATCTTTTATAACAGTTCCTATTGGTACCTTTATATAAAGATCTTCTCCGCTCTTTCCAGATTTACGCGCACCTTCACCATTTTGTCCATTTTCAGCTTTAAACTTCTTTTTGTACCTAAAGTCTATAAGGGTATTACTATCTGGATCAACTTCAAAATAAACGTCTCCGCCTTTTCCACCGTCTCCTCCATCAGGTCCTCCAGCAGCAATATATTTTTCTCTTCTAAACGATACCGCACCATTTCCGCCCTTTCCGGCGCTAGCATAAATTTTTGCATAATCTGTAAACATCGTTATCTCCTTTTAATCCTAATAATATATTATAAAATTAGGCAAAATAATCTAATTTCATTGCCTTTTTTACTTTTCTCATTGTTTCCTGAGCTTCTTTTTGAGCTTTTGCTGTTCCTTGCATTAATATTTTGTCTACAACTTCTGGATGTTCTTCATAATATTTTCTTTTTTCTCTTATTGGTTTTAAAGTTTCAATTATATTTTGTGCTAATTGCCTCTTACAAGCAACACATCCACGCTTTCCTGCTCTACATTCTTTACATACATTTTCATATTCTTCCTTTGTAGAGAATAGATTATGATAATACGCAACCATACATACCTCAGGATTACCTAGATCATCCTTTTTTATTCTCTTAGGATCTGTCACAGCACTCATTACTTTTCTAGTAATTTCTTCTTCACTATCTGACAAGTAAATAGCATTTCCTAAAGATTTACCCATTTTTTCATTTCCGTCAAGTCCTTTTATTCTTTTTCCGGATGACAAAACAGCTTCTGGCTCTATTAATACATCCCCATATATTGAATTGAATTTTCTTACAATCTCCCTGCATTGCTCTATTAAAGGTAACTGGTCTTCTCCTACTGGAACTAACTCTCCATTAAAGCAGGTAATATCTGCCGCTTGACTAACTGGATATCCTAAAAACCCATATGTTACGCTTTCTCCAAATAAATCTCTTTTTTGTGCTATCTCTGTTTTTACAGTCGGATTTCTTTCAAGTCTTGCTATGGTTACTAAGTTAGAATAAAATACTGTAAGCTCAGCTACTTCCGGAATCATTGATTGAATATATATTGTTGATTTCTCTGGATCTATTCCACATGATAAATAGTCCATTGCTACTTCTCTTACATTTTTTCTTACTTTATCTGGATTGTTAAAGTTATCTGTTAAAGCCTGCACATCTGCAATTAATATATATGGATCATATAATCCAGAATTTTGCATCTCTACTCTCTTTTGTAAAGAACCAAAATAATGCCCTATATGTAACCTTCCTGTAGGTCTATCTCCTGTTAATATTCTTTTCCTTTCTGTCATATTATCCTCCACTATAAAATATTATCGAATTTTTCATCTAATTCTTCAAAAGCATTTATATATTTACTTTTAATATCATTATAAACTTGCCTTGATTGTTGTTCATCATATAAATGTGATAATGAATTTCTCGCTAGCATCATTTCAATCCACAAATCGCCATCGCTTATTGTTCCATTTTTATATGCTAGTTGAATATTTTCTCTAGGACTGCCTATCTTTTCAGAAATTCCCATATATTCTAAATAGTCTTTTATGCATTTCCATGCAAGTTCGAATGTAAACTCGAATCTATGTAAAATTCCATCTATTACTATTTCTGAAGGCTCTTCTTGTAAAGCTTCTTTCAACCTTGTTAGCGCATTTTTATAATCAACTCTTCTTTCATCCAATCTACTCATTAAAACACCACCCCGTCCTTTTCTATAGATTTTAGAAATTCTTGTTTAGACACATCTTTAATAAAAACCAAATCGACTTGATATGGTATGTCTAATGAATCAAAATCATTCATTATATTAAATTTGGTTTTATTGTCTACTTCTTCAAGCACAGCGATATCAATGTCTGAACCTTTTTTAAAGTCTCCTCTTGCTCTTGAGCCGAATACTTTGAATGTGTAATTACTATATTTATCTATAACTGATTTTATTTTTTCAAAAGAAATTTCTGTTAATCCGATACTTCATATATTACCTCTTTATTTATATACTTTAACTATTATATAAGATTTTCCTTAAATTTACAATAGTTCATGGATTTTTTCATTTGAAATATACACTTTATAATCACAAATAGAACCAGAAATGTTAAACAAATTTACCTAACATTTCTGGTTCTATTAATATCTCTAATTATTTTGTTTCTACTGCTTTCTTTGTAGTCCTTTTTGTTGCTGTTTTTGCTACTTTCTTTTCTGTTTTTTCTGCTTTTGGAGCTTCTACTTTTGCAGCTTTAGCTTTTAATTCTTCGTCAGTATAAACGCTAACTTGTTTTTTATCTCTTCCAAGTTTTTCGAATTTTACTGTTCCTGTTACTTTAGCATATAAAGTATCATCGCTTCCTATACCAACGTTCTTTCCTGGATGGAATTTTGTTCCTCTTTGTCTTACTAAGATGTTTCCAGCTGGAACAACTTGACCATCAGCTCTTTTTAGTCCTAGACGCTTTGATTCACTATCTCTACCGTTCTTAACACTACCTTGACCTTTCTTATGAGCCATTTTGTTTCACTCCCTTCATGCTTTTGATTTTATATTTTCTCTTATTAATTCCTATTAATTATTTTTTTGCTTCTGCTTTAGCTTCTGTCTTTGTTTCTTTCTTTTCAGCAGCTACTTTTATAGATGTTATCTCAACCTTTGTATATGGTTGTCTATGTCCTTGAGTTCTTCTTTCATTTTTCTTAGCTTTGTATCTGTAAACTACTATTTTTTTACCTTTACCATTAGCTAATACTTTTCCCTCAACTTTAACACCTTTAACATAAGGAGCTCCAACTTCTACCTTTTTGTCATCAGATACTAAAACAACTTTATCAAAAGAAACTTTCTTTCCTTCTTCAGTATCTAATTTTTCGAAGAATACAACATCTCCTTCTGCTACTTTGTATTGCTTTCCACAACTTTCGATTATTGCGTACATTAATTGTACACCTCCCTTTATACGTATACTCGCTAAGCATAAAATACAAGGCATCTACTATCAATTTCTCAATAAAACTAATGTAGCATTTAGTTGCCCGACTCAGGCGGCTTACAGGGTATTATTTTATCACATAAAATAAAAATTGTCAACCTGTAATCTTTTATATTTTCTTTCTTGTT
>CAMEWM010000021.1 GCA_945946655.1 uncultured Clostridium sp.
TTGACTATTTTTGTATTTTATAGTATTATATAATTGTTGAATAATAAATAAAGATAGGAGTTAATTTATATATATGTTATGTTCAGTTTGTAAGAAAAACACTGCGGTGATTTTTATAAATAAACAAGGGCAAGACGGCAAAACCGAATTAGAGGGACTTTGCTATGACTGTGCTAAAAAAAGAGGAATAAATCCAATAGATACAATGGCTAAACAAGCGAATCTATCAGATAAAGATATACAAGAGCTTACAAATAAATTAGATGATATGTTTAAAAATTTATCTGTAAATATGAATGATATTGATGAGGATGAACTATCTGATATGATGAATGCAGAAAATACAAATGGAGAAGATCAGGGACAGGGAGTACCTTTAGGATCAATATTTTCAGGTATATTTGGGATTAGACCCAATAATGAAGCTGAAGAGGAATCATCTAGTTATGCGTCTAATGGAACGCAAAAAGTAAAAGAAAAAACAAAACCAAACAAAAAGAGAAAAGCATTAGATACATATGGAACAAACCTTACCATAAAGGCAAAAAATAATCAAATAGATAAGGTAATTGGAAGAGACGAAGAAATAGAAAGAATGATACAAATATTAAATAGACGTTCTAAAAACAATCCATGTCTAATAGGAGAGCCTGGTGTTGGAAAAACAGCTATAGCACAAGGTTTGGCTTTAAGAATAGCAAGTGGAAATGTGCCAGCTAAACTTTTAAACAAAGAAGTATATCTTTTGGACATGACAGCTGTCATTGCTGGCACTCAATTTAGAGGACAATTTGAAGCAAGAATGAAGTCTATAATAGATGAATGCAAAAACGATGGAAATATTATATTAGTAATTGATGAAATACACAATATTATAGGTGCTGGAGATGCAGACCATTCTATGAATGCGGCTAATATATTAAAACCATCTCTTGCAAATGGCGAGATTCAAATGATTGGAACTACAACTTTAAAAGAATATAGAAAGTATATTGAAAAAGATACAGCTTTAGAAAGAAGATTCCAACCTATAATTGTAGAAGAACCATCAGTTGAAGATACTGTAGCTATTTTACAAGGCATAAAACAGTATTATGAAGATTATCATCATGTAAAGATAACAAATGATATAATAACAAAAACAGTAGATATGTCAGAAAAATATATTCATGATAGATTTTTGCCAGATAAAGCTATAGATATACTAGATGAAGCATGTTCAAAAATAAACCTAAATGATAAGGATTTATATGATTTAGAAGTTTTAAATAATCAGTTAAAAGAAGTACAATCTAAGAAAGAAGAAGCTGCACAAGCAGATTCTACTGAAGATTATCAAAAAGCAGCAGAATTAAAAACACAAGAATGTTCTTTGTTAGATCAAATAGATACATTAAAGAAGAGGATGACACCAAAAGAACTTACTGTTCAAGATATTGCTAATGTAATTGAAAAATGGACTAAAATACCGGTAAATAAAATTACAGAAGAGGAAACAAAAAAATTATTAAATTTAGAATCAAATTTGCATAAGAGAATTATAGGACAAGACGAAGCTGTTGAAGCGGTTGCTAGAGCAATTAGAAGAAATAGAGTAGGACTAAAAAGTACTAAAAGACCACCATCTTTTATATTTGTTGGTCCTACTGGAGTGGGAAAAACAGAACTTGCAAAAGCTTTAGCCTATGAAATGTTTGGAAATGAAAAGTCTATAATACGTTTTGATATGTCTGAATATATGGAGAGCAATTCTACTGCAAAATTAATTGGTGCACCTCCAGGATATGTTGGCTATGATGATGCAGGACAATTAACAGAAAGAGTAAAGAGAAATCCATATTCTATTATATTATTAGATGAAATCGAAAAAGCGCATAGTGACGTATTTAATATTTTATTGCAGGTATTGGATGATGGAAGATTGACAGATGCTCAGGGAAATACTGTTAGCTTTGAAAATACAATTATAATAATGACATCTAATGCAGGATCAAATCTTAATACAAATTCGATAGGATTTGGAGGAACATCTGAAGCTTCAAAAAATAAAATGTTAGGTGCTTTAAAGGAACTATTTAGACCTGAATTTTTAAATAGAGTTGATGAAATAGTGGCCTTTGACGCATTATCTAATAAACAACTATTAAAAATAGTAGACCTAATGATAGCAGATACACAAAAAGTATTAAATGATAGAAATATAGGACTAATACTTACAGATGAAGCTAAAAATTATATATTGTCAAAAGGAACAGATTTAAAATATGGGGCAAGACCTTTAAGAAGAGCTATACAGAGGTATATAGAAGATGAATTATCAGATATGATCTTAAGAGCAGAATTGTTAAATGGAAAAAAAGTATTAGTAGATTATGACAAAGATAATGAAAAATTAAAATTCAACGTACAATAATAAAATATAAATAAGTTGGAGGAAATAAAAGTGTTTAAACATGTACCAAATATTCTAACAATGTGCAGATTTGCACTAATACCACCTATATTTATATCAATAATAAATCATAATTATGTTGCTGCATTCATATTTTTAACGTTATCTGGAATTACAGATATATTAGATGGAGCTATAGCAAGAAAATTTAACTTTATAACAAATTTTGGAAAATTAATAGATCCACTAGCAGATAAAACTACACAGATTTCTACTTTGATAGCTTTATCGTTGGCTGGAATAATTCCATATTGGATATTAATATTAGTATTTATAAAAGAGACTATAATGATAGCGGGAGCATCATTTTTGTATGGTAAGAAATTAGTAGTATCAAGTAGATGGTATGGAAAATTAGCCACAGTAGTATTTTATATAGCTATAGTTGCATCACTTATTGTAAATTATTTTGGCTTTGCTTGTCGTATAGATATATACATATATTATATAGCATTATTTTTAACTATTTTTGCATTGGTAATGTATTTTAGAGAATTTTATCAAAAAGGATATGTTAATAAAAAAGAACTAAGTGCAGAAGATAAAGAAATAATAAGTAAGTAAATCCAGAAGTGTCATATAAAAATAGGAATTTAATTGAAAAAATTAGATTCCTGTTTTATTTTTTTTTATAGAATAACTAATGTATTTATTCAAAATTTTCAATATATGCATTTAAATTATTTTTTCCATATAAAATTACTCCAGATTCAAGAGCTTCGACATCTTCCACAGCAAGATATTTAATTGCTATTTCAGTCTCTTCAATTAGGTCTAAAGAACCATCATCTTTAATATTATAAATTTCAATATATCCAGTATCTCCTGACTTTACCAGAAAATGCTCGCCACAATTACCGTCAAAGCTTTTAGATAGTTCAATTTCTGAGCTAGTAAATTTATTAATAGACCAATCACTATAAAGAGCAGAAAAATCATGTTCAGAAATATTTACAATATCTGACGATATATTTTCCGTAATTTTTACAGTATGTCCACATCCATCATAGTGTCTAAAAAAAGTTACAATAGCATTTGGAGATGTCTTAACCTCATCAAAACTAGTCTGAACTATCGGTGAATTTTGAATACTTGGGATGTTAGATGTATTCTGAAAATTTACAGTACCTATATTTTGAATAGTTATTAAGTTATACATTAATATAGCAAATAAACATATAATTATAGATATCAGAATCAATATAAAAACAATTATAGTTTTTTTATTCATAATTTAACTACCATATCCTTCCAACATTTTGTATTACTAGTATTTCCAGATTTATGATTTATATACAAAATTAGTTATTGCAAAACTTTTTTGATTGAAATTTTATAGTAAGAATGTTATAATACCTAAAAATACTATTGAAAGGATCGAAAATGAATTTAAGAAAAGTAATGTATATTGCAATTTCTGCCGTGTGTATTATATCAATAATATCTGCAATATTTATTCAATTTGATTTGAAATTTAGTTCTGAAAAGAACCAGAAAATTTCAAAAGAAACACAAACGGAAGAAAAAACACAAGAAGCATTAAAAAAAGATTTTGATCATTTATTTAATAATGTAATAGATTTTAATGATTATGATACGAGTAAAATAGAGAAAATAGATAATAACAAAGAAATTGTTTACACTGTATATGAGAGTGAAGCAACAGAAGAAAATAAATATGAATTAGATGTACATATTCCTGTAATTAATATAAACGGAAACATAGCAGCGAATTTTAATAATATAACTCAAAAATTATTTGCAGATAAGACAACAGAAATATTAGAAAAGGCTAAAGTTTATACCATATATAGTATAGATTATACGGGGTTTGTAAATGGTAATATACTATCTGTTGTAATTAAATCAACATTAAAAGAAGGCAACAATGCACAAAGGACAATTGTAGAAACATATAATTATAACTTGGCAACAGGAGAAGAAGTAAGTATATACGATGCACTGGAGCAAAGAGAAAAAACTGCAAATGATTTAACTGCTAAAATAAATACAGAGATAACCAAAGCTATAAAAGAAGCAAATAAAATACAATTAACAGGATTCGAAACATATACGAGAGATATTAATAGCGATATATACCAGATTGATAATGTCACAACATTTTTTATTGGTCCAGACGAAAAATTATATGTAATATTTGCATATGGAAATAATAATTTTACATCAGAAATGGATATAATAGAAATTTAATAAGGAATCAATATAAAAAGAGAAACTATAGAAAAGAGCAAATTAAATATGGCAAAAAATATATTAATAACAGAAAAACCATCTGTTGCAATGGAATTCGCTAAAGTATTAAACATTAATACAACGAGAAAAGATGGATACTTAGAGGCAGATGAGTGGATTATTACTTGGTGTGTAGGACATTTGGTTACAATGTCCTATCCAGAAAAATATGATGAAAAGTTGAAATTTTGGAGACTAGATACACTGCCATTTATTCCAAATGAATATAAGTATGAAGTTATTCCAAATGTACAGAAGCAATTTGAAACAATAAAATCATTATTAAATAGAGAAGATATATCAACGATATATGTGGCAACTGACTCGGGAAGAGAAGGAGAATATATATATAGACTTGTTGAGCAAATGATTGGAGTTCAAGGTAAGCAAAGAAAAAGAGTCTGGATAGATTCGCAAACAGAGGAGGAAATAAAAAGAGGAATTAAAGAAGCAAAAGAGTTAAGTGAGTATGATAGTCTAGCAGATAGCGCATACTTAAGAGCAAAAGAAGATTATTTAATAGGCATAAATTTCTCTAGACTATTAACGATAATATATGGCAGAAGAGCTGCAAAAGAATTAAACCAAGAGAAAATATCAATATCAGTGGGTAGAGTGATGACTTGTGTACTTGGAATGGTTGTGTCTAGAGAAAGAGAAATAAGAAACTTTGTAAAGGTACCGTATTATAAAATAGTAGGAAGTTTTGGAAAAAAAGACGAGAATAAATCTTTTTTAGCAGAATGGAAGGTTACAGAACACTCATCAAGAAAAGATTCAATAAAATTATATAATGAAAGTGGGTTTAAAAAAGAGCAACATGCTAAAGAATTTATTATGGAATTGAATAATAAAAAAGCAATAGTTAAAGAAATAAAAAAAGCAAAACAAAAAGAAAATGCGCCCTTATTATTTAATTTAGCAGAAATTCAAAATGAATGTACAAAGAGATTTAAAATAAAACCAGATGAAACATTAGAAATCATACAAAATCTATATGAAAAGAAATTAGTAACGTATCCAAGAACAGATGCAAGGGTAATATCAAGTGCAGTAGCAAAGGTAATTACTAAAAATTTAAATGGAATAGCGAAAGGCTTCAAGGATGAAGAAATACAAAACTATTTAAATAAAATGGTAAGAGAGAAATATTCTACAGATTTGATGAAAACAAAATATGTAAATGATAGTAAGATAACAGATCACTACGCATTAATACCTACAGGACAAGGCTTTGAAAATTATGATAAATTACCAGAATTACAGAAAAATGTTTATAAACTTGTTGTAAAAAGGTTTTTGGCAATTTTCTATCCACCGGCAGAATATAGTAAAGTTTCTGTTACTATAGAGATACAAAATGATGAGTATAAGGAGGAACTAAATAGTAGTGGAAAGGTTTGTTTGAAACCGGGATATTTAGAAGTGTTAAAAGGAAAATCCACAGAAAATGTACAAAATGTGGAAAAGATACAAGAGGATAATCAAGAAGAAGTAAATAGTTTAGATATTCTAGCTGAACTGAAAAAAGGACAAGAAATAGATACAATTAATTATGAAATAAAAGAAGCTCAAACTAATCCACCAACCAGATATAATTCTGGATCAATGATTTTAGCAATGGAAAATGCAGGAAAGTTAATTGAAGATGAGGAGCTACGAGAGCAAATAAAAGGTGCTGGAATAGGGACTAGTGCAACAAGGGCAGAAATAATAAAAAAACTAGAAAAAATTCAATATATTCAAATCAATGATAAAACACAGATAATTACTCCGACGCAAAAAGGAGAAATTATTTATGATATTGTTAACAACTCAATGCCAGATATGCTAAACCCCAAACTAACTGCTAGCTGGGAAAAAGGATTAGATATGGTAGCTAGAAAAGAAATTAAATCTAATGAATTTATGGAAAAGTTAGAAAAGTACATACATTCTAAATTTGATAAACTAGTAGTAAGATATTAGTAAAGGAGGAGCCCGATATGAAAATAGGATTAGCATTAGCAGGTGGTGGTGTTAAAGGAGCAAGCCATATAGGTGTCATAAAGGCGTTACAAGAAAATGATATAGAAATAGGTTATATTGGAGGAACTAGTATTGGAAGTATAGTGGCTTCACTATATGCAATGGGATATAACACTGATGAGATGTTAAAATTATTTAGATATTTTTCAAAATATATTATGAAAGTCGATCCTAAATATTATTGGACTAATGTTAAAAATAAAAAGAATTTTATGGGATATGGATTGATATCAGGTGAAAATATAGAAATGGCGATAAATGAGTGTGCTGCTCTAAAAGGTATAAAAAATATGGAAGACCTAAAAATACCCATAGTAATGCCTACTGTAGACATAAAAAACAGCCAAAAATATGTTTTTACAAATCATCAATATGATGAAAACTTTAAAGAGAATATTTATATAAGAGATATAACTGTAGGAAAAGCTGTGAGAGCTAGTAGCAGTTATCCGGGAATGTTTGCACCAACTATATATGAAAATCACAAGTTTGTAGATGGAGGAATCATAGATAACCTTCCTGCACAAGAAGTAAGAAAATTAGGTGCTGACAAAGTTTTGTCAATTAGATTTAGTTCAAAAAATGAGACTGATCCGAAAAACGTAATTGAAGTAGCACTAAAATCTGTTGATTTATTATTTGAGCAAAGAACTGAATCTGAAATAGCCAGTAGTGATTATTCTATAACATTAGATTTAGCAGAGGCAAGTATATTTAATATAAAAAAGATAGACTATTGCTATAATCAAGGATATATTGCTGCAATAGAAAACATGTCTAAAATTAAATCTATGCTTAAAAATTAATAAGGAGGATATCCATATGATAGACCATGAAAAGCTAAAAGAAGAGATTGGAGAAATAGAAGCAGTAAACGAGAAAATGGCAAAACAAATAATGCTGGAATTTTTATCGATTACACAAATATATATGACGTTAACAGATTTGAAACAATTTTTATCAATTAAGCTATTTGAAGATATAAAAGTCAAATTAGAAAAATGGATTGCTGAAGAATTTCCTACAATAGACGGATGGTCTAACAAAAAAATAAATATAGCATATCAAAACATTATAGATAGTACAAAATTTTATATTTCAATAAATGAACAAGGAACTTTTGATTTAAGAAGATTCAGCAGTGAAGATGATGAAAACTTTACAACATTAAATCAGGAAGACATATCTTATATGGAATTTTCATTTGTGCTAAAAAGAGCCTTGGAAACATACATAAGAAATATCGACTTGAAAAATATTGAGCTTGGAGATGAAGAAGAATACAAATTATTAAAATATGCATCATATAAAATATCAAATAGAATAACTTTAGATATGAGCCATAAATTAGAAATGCTACAAGAAATGCCTAGCAATGAGCAGATACAAACTATATTATTGGTTATTAGTATAACGGAAATATTGATTGATATATCTGATCTAGAGCAGATGTTTTTACCTAAAACATATAAGGCACTGAGAAAAAAATTAGAAAGGATAATATTAGAAGAATGCCCTGAAAATGATGGGTGGAATGGAGCAAAAATCGAAGAGTTACGACAAGATATTGAGGAACAAGAAAAATTTGTCATTCAATATGAAGGTAAGGAAAAGTTCGTATTAAAAAGAGATGGCGACATTGAGGCATTTGCAGAAATTAATCCAAATGAAATATTAATTGATGATCTAATGAATACTGCGAAAACTCTTATGGAAAAATATAAGGAACTTGACAATATGAAACCTACGATACTATTGACAGAAGATGAAATTCTTCTTATTGTAAATGCTACAATTAAGAACATTATGAAGGAAAATAGAATTAAAACAGATCCAGAAGATAATAAAAATATATTAAAAAAGATAAAAAATATATTTATGTAAAAATACTAGTAAATATAAATTGAATTGAACAACTAAAAGCTCAATTCAATTTATATTTACTTTTTTTCACCAATTAATAGATGTACACATAATATATAGCATAATACATTTTAGTAAGAAAGGCAGAATGGTGAAAATATAATGTCGAGTTTTATAATAGAAGGAGGAAGAAAATTAAAGGGAGAGGTTAAAATATCAGGATCTAAAAATGCCTCACTACCAATAATTGCAGCTAGTATATTAAATGGAGGAAAGACAAAGTTATATAATATTCCAGATATTCATGATACACAAGTAACATTGGAAATACTAAAATATCTAGGATGCAAGATAAAACAGAATAATGGCAAAATAGAGATTAATTCTCAATACATAAGTAAAAGGGAAATTCCAGAACATTTAATGAGAAAAATGAGATCTACTGTAATACTAGCAGGAGCACTAATAGGGCGATTTAGAGAGGCTACATTTTCTTACCCCGGTGGATGTGATATAGGTGCTAGACCAATTGATCTACATTTAAAGGCTTTTAAAAAATTAGGAATAAATATTGACGAAGAGTATGGATTTATTAGTTGCAGTTGTGATAAAATAAAAGGGGCAAATATAGATTTAGATTTTCCAAGCGTTGGAGCAACAGAAAATATAATTCTTGCATCAGTATTAGCTGCTGGAAAAACTGTTATTACAAATGCAGCTAGAGAACCAGAGATAGTTGATTTAGTAAAAATGTTAAGAAAGATGGGAGCCGATATTATCGGTGAAGGAACTAACATCATAGAAATCAATGGTGTAAGTAGATTATTAGATGTAAAATATAGAGTTATGCCAGACAGAATAGAAGCAGGAACTTTCTTATGTGCGGGAGCTATCACTGGAGGAAATATTAAAATACTTAATACAGTTCCAGAACAGTTGGTACCTATAATATCAAAACTAGAAGAAGCTGGGTGTAAAATTAAAATCGAAAAAAATGATGTCTCCTTAGAGGCTCCACAAAGGTTAAAAGCAGTAGAAATAAAAACTATGCCATATCCAGGATTTCCAACAGATATGCAATCGATTTTTGGAGCAGTGTTATCTGTGGCAAAGGGAACATCGATTATAACAGAGAATATATTTGAAAACAGATTTAAATATCTCGCAGAATTAAGAAGAATGGGTGCAAAGAATAAGCAGGAAAATAACGTAGCAATCATAACAGGAGTAAGAAAACTTTCTGGTACTAATGTGAAAAGTACGGATTTGAGAGGTGGTGTTGCTATGGTATTAGCAGGACTGGAAGCTAGAGGAATAACTCAAGTAGATAATATAGAATATATTTTAAGAGGATATGAAAATATAGATAAAAAATTAATCAAATTGGGTGCAAATATACAGATAAAAGAAGGTGAGTAAATGAAAAAAGAACAAAAGAAAGTTAATGGTACAAAACTATATGATTTTGATTATGAATCAAAAGAAGAAAAGAAATTAAAAGAAAAGAGAAAAAAGGCAGATATGAAATCTGCCTCAAAAAAGAAGAAAAGTGCAAAAAAAGAGGTAAACGAAAATAATGTTGGACAAGACCTAAAAAGAAAAAAATATGATGATGAAATCATTATAGGAGTTACAAGATATCCTGATAAGAAAATCACAGAGAAAAAGAAAAATATAAGTACAAAAGAAACAAAAAGAAGGAAGAATACAAAAAATATAGAACAATATAATGTGAGCAAAAGTAACAATACACAAGTAAAAAATAAAGAAAATACTAAAGATATAAAGAGCAAAAACAAAAGAAAAAAAATAATAAAAGTTATAGTATTATTAATATTAATTGGATTTTCAGTAGTATTTGCATTGTTATCACCAATGTTTAATATACAAAACATAGAAGTAATGGGAAATAAACACATTTCAAAAGAGGAAGTAAAAAGTCTGTCAGGGATACAAATTAATGAAAATATATTTAAAGTAAATAAAATATCAGTAGCGAAGAATATTAAACAGAATGCTTATATTAACGAAGTGCAAATATATAAGACTTTACCTAATACTATACAAATAAAAGTTACAGAAAGAGAACCTAGCTTTATGCTAGAATATGGTAATGGTTATGTATACATTAACAATCAAGGATATATGCTAGAAATATCAAGCATAAAAAAAGAGCTACCAATAATTATGGGAATATCTACATCGAAGGAACAATACAAAGATGGAAATAGACTAAATGAACAAGATCTTATTAAGTTAGGGACAGTTATAAAAATAATGGGTGCAGCACAAACTAATGAAATAGCGAATTTGATAACAAAAATAGACATAAGTGATTCAACGAATTATACATTATATTTTGAAACGGAGAAAAAGGTCGCATATTTAGGTGATTGTAGTAATTTAGAAACCAGAATGCTATTTTTGGTGGGAATATTAAACAAAGAAAAAGAAAATTCGGGAGAGATATTTATTAATATGAATTTAAATACTGATAATGCATATTTTAGAGAAAGTGTTTAAATAAAAAGGAGAGAAGAATATTGAATAAAAAACAAATTGCAATTGCTTTGGGAGTAATGTGCATGATACTTACATTAATATTGGTTGTTCAAATCAGAACAACTAATAGTGCTAATCAGGTAGTATCTCAGACTTTCACGAGCAATGACTTAAGAAATCAAGTACTAAAATGGAAGGAAAGATATGATTATACATATTCAGAATTACAAAATGCGGAAAAAAGGCTTGAAAATGTAAGACAAGAGGCCAGTGAAAATACAGAAGGCTCTGCAGAAAAAGAAGAAGAATTAAGAAAAAATAATATATTAATTGGATTAACTGATGTGACAGGGGAAGGCGTTATAGTTACATTGAAGGACAACCCTAATGTGTCACCAGATAGTACGATATTAGATCCTAGTATGGTAATAGTTCATTTTAGTGACATACTTGGAATTGTAAATGAATTAAAAAATGCTGGAGCAGAGGCTATATCTATAAATGATCAAAGAATTGTTTCAACTACTTCGATTACATGTGAAGGAAATGTAATTAATGTGAATGGAGAAAAAACAAGTTCACCTTTTGTTATAAAAGCAATAGGAAGTTCAATATATATGAACTCTGCACTTACTAGAGCTGGAGGAACAGTAGAAAACTTGAATAGATATATCCAAATTTCGGTAAAACCATCAAACAATATAACAATAAAAAAATATACAGGAGTTATAAATCCTAAATACATAAAATATGAAGAATAGTGAGGTGAGCAAATTTTGAAAATTAAATTAGATAAGGCAAATATAACTATGTCTATTAGTATTTTAATTGTATGCATAATTCTTGTTACAGTATCTTTCATTCAATTTAAAACTGTAGAGAAAGTAAATGAAACTGATATCGAAAATATGAGAGAAGAAGAATTAAGAGAACAAATATCAGCATGGAAAAGCAAATGGGAAGAAGCAAATGAAAAGTTAGAAGAAACTAATGCAAAAATAAATGAATATAATCAGAAAATAGAGTCAAATGAAGAAGCTTCTGAGCTATTAGAAGAGGAACTAAAAAAATCGCAACTAATATTAGGAACAACAGATGTTATAGGAGATGGTGTTGTAGTAACATTAACTGACACAGAAGATAATCCTATAACAGCAGAAGACTTAGTTAATCTTGTAAATGAATTGCGATTTGCTGGAGCAGAAGCGATATCAATTAATGGAGTAAGAATTATAAGCATGACAGATTTTGCTGATATTGATTCATATATAATAGTTAAACCTTCACAGAGATTGATTTCGCCATATGTGGTAAAAGCAATTGGAAATCAAACATATTTAGTTAGTAATCTATGCCTAAAAAATAGTGGTTTTGTAGACAAATATAATGATAGTGGTAAATCAGTAAAACTAGATAAACAAAGGAATATAAAAATCCCAAAATATTCAGAAAACATAGATATAAAATATATGAAGGAGGTTACAGATAAATGATATTAATAGCAATAATAATAGGGTGCCTAATAGGAGCTTTAATAGGAATGTATGCACCAATGGTATCATATACATATTCAGGATACTTAGCTATAGCAATAATTGCAGCACTAGATTCTGTATTTGGAGGAATAGTTGCAACATTAAAAAAGAATTTTAATCTTACAATTTTTGTAACCGGTTTTTTTGGAAATGCAATTCTTGCAATATTATTAACAATACTTGGTCAAAAATTAAATGTTGATATATATTTAGCAGCAATTATAGTATTTGTAGGAAGAATGTTTACAAATTTAGCTATAATTCGTAGATATTATATAGATATAATTGTCAAGAAAATTGAAAATAAAAAGAACAAAAATAAGGATTTAGATACAGAAAAAACAGAATAGTATTTTAATATAATTTTGTTACAAAAATATTACAAAATTATAACAAAACTATTGACTTTTTTTGTGAAATATAATAAAGTTAGAAGCAATAAAAAAGCAGTAAATTGGAGGAGTTAATTTTGGCAATCGGAGATATAATAGTGGGTATAGATATAGGATCCTCGAAAGTTAGCTTAGTTGTGGGAGAAGTAAACAATTTCAATCAAGTAGAACTTGTCTATACAGTGGAACATAAGTGTAAAGGAATAAAGAAAACAAAAATAATAGATGAAGATGAAATAGCAAATGCCATAATAAAGTCAATACAAGATGCAGAGAAAGAAGCTGAAATCAAAATTAATTCAGCATATCTAACCATAGCAGGGAAATATGTAACTATAGTACAAAATAGTATAACAAAAACGATAAAAGACAAATATGCTGGAATCTCTGTAAAAGATGTGTCTTCTGCCTTACTACAAGTTAAAGACATAGACATACCGGATGGTAAGAGCATAATTGATATAGTAACTGATAAATTTATATTAGATGATGGAAGGATTGTAGATGATCCAGTTGGAAATTTAGTGTCATCTTTTACAATCAATGCACAAGTAATTTTAGGAGATAGAGATTATATAAGACAATTGTCTAACATATGCAAAAAAGCAGATATAGATATAGATGGAATTATACCAATTACTCTAGCAGAAAGAAATCTAATCTTAGATACCAATGAACTGAATGATAATGTTATGATAATAGATATCGGCGCAGGAAATACAGAAATAGGTATATTTGAAGGAATGGCTTTTGAATATACAAATACAATACCGTTAGGTGGAGATAATATTACCAAAGATGTTCAAATGGTTCTAAATATTTCTGAGGAGGAAGCGGAAAAACTAAAAAGACAATATGGCTTAGCCATGAAATCATACATAGATAATGATAACGAGATTGTATTAAATACAGTAGAAGATTCTAAAAATAAAGTTATAAAAAGTTCTGAACTAATAGAAATAATTGAAGCAAGAATAGAAGAAATATTTACGCTAATAAATAAAGATATCACGAATCAAGGAATAAAACCTAGAATCAATAATGTAATTCTTACTGGACAAGGAATAACCAATATAAGTAAAAGTGATGTAGCCGGTAAGGTCATACTAAACATACCAGTTAAATTTGCTACAGGAAGATTAATTAGTACAGTAAAACCAGAATATAGAACTGCATACGCACTAGTAAGATACATTGCAGCAAGACCTTTTGCGAAGAGTGTATCTAGTAGTATAGATTCAAATTCAAATGAAAACTTTTTTACCAAACTAATGGATAAAATAAAAGAATTTTTTTACTCGTAAATAAAAAATAAAATAACACAAAGGATTCAATAATAGTATAGAAAAAGAACAATAAAAAAGGATAGGGAGGAATAAACTTTATGATGATGGATAGTAGCGTGGATGAAAACACAATGGCAGATGGAACAGCAACAATTAAAGTAATTGGAGTTGGAGGTGCTGGAACAAATGCGGTAAACAGAATGGTTGATTCTGGAATAAAAGGAGTAGAATTTATAGCAGTAAATACAGATAGACAAGCTCTACTTCTATCAAAAGCTGCATCAAAAATTCAAATCGGAGAAAAGATAACAAGAGGTTTAGGAGCAGGAGCAAATCCTGACATAGGAGCCCAAGCTGCAGAAGAAAGCAAGGCAGAAATAACAGAAGCTCTAAGAGGAGCAGATATGGTATTTGTTACAGCTGGTATGGGCGGAGGAACTGGAACGGGAGCTGCGCCAATAGTTGCTTCTTGTGCTAAAGAAATGGGAATTCTAACAATAGGTGTTGTTACAAAACCATTTACATTTGAAGGAAAGAAAAGATTAACTCAAGCTGAAAGAGGAATTGAAAGTTTAAAAGGCAAAGTTGATACTTTAGTTGTTATACCAAATGATAAACTATTACAAATAATAGATAGAAAAACATCAATAGTTGAAGCTTTTAAAATGGCAGATGATGTTTTAAGACAAGGTGTACAAGGTATATCAGATTTAATTGCAATACCAGGTCTTGTAAACTTAGACTTTGCAGATGTTAAAACAATAATGCTAAATACTGGAATGGCACATATGGGAATTGGTAGAGCATCAGGTGAAAATAGAGCTGAAGATGCAGCAAAACAAGCTATTCAAAGTCCATTACTAGAAACCTCAATAGAAGGTGCTAGAGGAGTAATTATAAACATTACAGGTGGAAGTAATTTGGGATTACATGAAGTGAACACAGCAGCAGAGTTAGTACAAAGAAGTGTTGATCCAGAAGCTAACATTATATTTGGAGCTGTTATAGATGAGAGTCTAGACGAAGATATAGTAATCACAGTTATTGCCACGGGATTTGAAAAA
Source organism: uncultured Clostridium sp. (assembly GCA_945946655.1). GTDB lineage: Bacteria > Bacillota > Clostridia > TANB77 > CAG-508 > CAG-245. Next base: position 15,376 of record CAMEWM010000021.1, read on the forward strand.
GAAGAAGATAAAGTTCCAAGTATAGGAGACATAACAAGTAAAAGTTGGACCCCTAAAACATCAACAATAGCATCAGACACGACAAATGCATCAGGAGATTTAGATATTCCTACTTTTTTAAGAAAAAATAAAGGAAAATAATATAATATCATATAATTTGCATTATATGAAAAATAAATAAAATATAAGAAAAGAAATAATCCATTTTTGTAGATTATTTCTTTTTTTCGTACACAAGATATGACAAACTTTTAAGAATACAAGTTATATAATCTATAAAAATCAATAGGTAGGATAAAAAGTTGACAGTATATCTGGATATTATTTTCATCGAAAATATTTTAATGAATTATATTATTTTATTTGCAACTCTGGTTATCATAAAAGTTAAATGTAAGTATCAACAAATAAGATTGATATTATCAAGCATCGTTGGAAGTATTTATGCAATAATCGTCTATTTGAATATTCTACCAATATATTCAAATGTACTTAGCAAAATTATATTGTCTATTGTAATGACATATATATCTTTCAATCCTAAAAGTTTAAGACAACTGCTAAAACAATTATTAATATTTTATTTGGTTTCATTTATTTTTGGAGGGTGTACTTTTGCGTTAATTTATTTCATTAAACCAGCAAATGTAATAATTAATAATGGAGTATTTGTAGGAACGTATCCAATTAAAGTTACAATAATTGCTGGAACTTTAGCTTTTGTGATAACACAAATAGCATTTAAAATCAATAAAAGTAAACTTAATAGCCAAAACACATTCTATGATACAGAGATTTTTTTTGGGAATAAGGTGCTAAAAGTAAAAGCATTATTAGATTCTGGAAATATGTTAAGAGATCCTATTAGCAAATTGCCAGTCATCATTGTGGAAAAAGAAAAATTAAAAAATATTATTTCTGCAGATTTTCTTAACTATATAGAAGAATTTTTGGGAGGTGATAACAAAAGAAAATGTGAAAACGATAATGTAAAAGAATATTTATCTAAAGTGAGAATGGTGCCATTTATGTCCATAGGCAAAGAAAATGGTATGATGATTGGAATAAGAGTGGATAAAATTAAAATTAGAACAGAAGACATAGATATAGAAAGAGATAATGTAATTGTAGGAGTATATGATAGAAGTTTGACTAAGGACAATAGATATAATGCACTGATAGGATTGAATTTGCTGGAAGGAGAAGATGAAAATGAACTTGCTACAAATATTAAAAAATAGTGCAAACATATTGTATGCAAAGTATATAAAAGGTGATGATTTAGAAAAATTACCTATATTCTATATAGGAGGTAGTCAAACATTACCACCTCCATTGGCTCCAGAAGAAGAAGAAAAAGCTATACAAAAATTAGCAAATGGAGATGAAAAAACACGACAATTGCTAGTGGAAAGAAATTTAAGACTCGTTGTATATATTGCTAAAAAGTTTGAAAATACGGGAACAGGAATAGAAGATTTAATATCAATAGGGACAATAGGACTAATGAAAGCAATCAACACATATGATGTTAATAAGAATATCAAACTGGCAACTTATGCATCAAGATGCATAGAAAATGAAATATTAATGTATTTAAGAAGAACTAATAAAATAAAAGGAGAAATATCTATCGATGAACCTTTAAATCAAGATGGTGACGGAAACGAGTTATTATTATCAGATATATTAGGAACAGATACAGATTCAATTTCAAGAGGATTAGAAGATGAAGTTGATAAAAAATTATTAAAAGCTGCAATTGCAAAATTAAATGCAAGAGAAAAAAACATTATGGAGTTGAGATTTGGATTTATAACTGGAAATGAAAAAACTCAAAAAGAAGTAGCGGATATGCTAGGAATATCACAGAGCTACATATCAAGATTAGAAAAGAAAATAATAAATAAAATGAAAAAAGATATATTAAGTAAAACTGGATAAAGTATATAATTGTTCTCTTTGGAAATAATAATATTAAATTATTTCCAAAGGAGGTTTTGTTTTGATAAATAAGGTAGAAATCTGTGGCGTAAATACTGCAAAATTACCTGTATTATCAAATGAAGAAAAAAATCAACTACTAAAAGATATAAAAAATGGAAGTAAAGAAGCAAGAGAAAAATTCGTAAATGGAAATTTAAAATTAGTATTAAGTGTAATAAAAAGGTTTTATGGAAGAGGCGAAAATTTAGACGATTTATTTCAAGTCGGATGTATAGGATTAATTAAAGCTATGGATAATTTTGACTTGGAGCAAAATGTACAATTTAGCACATATGCAGTACCAATGATTATACGGAGAAATAAGAAGATATTTAAGAGATAATAATATGGTAAGAGTAAGTAGATCTGTTAGAGATCTAGCGTATAAAGTACTGGCAATAAGAGAAAAGACTCTAAAAGAAGAGCAAAAAGAATTGACAGTAGAAGAAATAGCAAAGAAACTTGGAGTAGAGAAGGAAGAAATAGCTTTTTGTTTAGATGCAATACAGGAACCAGTTTCACTTCAGGAACCTGTATATGGAGATAATACAGATAATATATATGTAGAAGACCAAATAAGAGATAAAAAAAATAGTGACGAGAATTGGGCAGAAGATATAACTATTTCAGAGGCAATGAAAAAACTAAAAGAAAAAGAAAGAAACATAATAAACAAAAGATTTTTTGAAGGAAGAACTCAAATGGAAGTTGCAGAAGAAATTGGTATATCGCAAGCTCAAGTATCGAGACTAGAAAAGAGTGCTATTAATCATATCAAAAGAATATACAAATAATGATTTATAAAATCATTATTTGTTTTTTTATTCATATAATAAAGTAATGGAGGAACATATGGAAGGAAAAGGGCTAGATTTTAAACACAAGGAAGTTATAAATATAAATACAGGAAAAAGAATGGGATTTGTTCAAGATGTCTGCGCAAATTTAGAAACAGGAGCAATTACTTCGATAATTGTTCCTGGGGAGAATAAATTTGTAAGTATGTTTTCTAGTAAAAATGACATTGTAATTCCATGGGAAAAGATATATTGTATTGGGGACGATATTATACTGGTAGATATATAGAAAATAAAGATACAAAAAAATAAAAAAATCGACAAAAAGTATTGACTTTAAACATGGCTTATGGTATTATAAGAATGTACCAAGTAACAAGCGAAAATAATATATATTTTAGATATATAAATTAGTAAAAAAGAGATGGACAATTTAG
>CAMEWM010000022.1 GCA_945946655.1 uncultured Clostridium sp.
AGTATCATATGATGAATATTTAGGAATAGAATAAAATAAAAAAATAACCATATAATGGTTATTTTTTTTGATTTTCTTGAGAGTGTGAATTTAATTGTTCAGTTTCGACTAGTGAATCATAAAAAGAAAATTGTGCAAATTGCATGTAAGGTATAAGCCATATGAAACCTATGCCTAAAGATAAAATAGCAAGTAATGACCATCCAATAAAGCTTATTTGCAATGAAAATAGTTTCCCACGATTACCTTTCATTAATTTTTCACTTAATAAAACAGCATCCTTTGAAGTAATTTCTGGATTATCCGCTAATATTATGTATGATAAAGAATAGTAATAAGATTTTGTTATAAGCCATATCATGAAAATAGCATATAGAATTACTCCTATTAGAGCAACTATTAGGAAAGGAATTATACTTTTATTTACTGCAGAGTGAAAATATAAAACTGCAGATACAGATGCCGCAACCATTCCAAATACTATTAAAAGTACGGACAAACCTGTTAAAATTAAAGGAAGTAGTATTCTTAATAATCTGTGAAAATAAGCTACCCATATTTTGGCAAAATTGTCAAAGCCAAAACTAAAGAAATCAAATGGCTGAGAATCATTATCAGTATAAATTTTATATAGAGATATTAAAAGTCCAAATGACAAAGGTAGTTCAAATATGCATATAGCGATAGACCAAATTGATTGCAATGTTCCTGGAATCCAGGCACCAATAATTGCAAATATTATAGATATAAACAAATAGGATAAAGTTATTTTTGCTACTTTTCCCCATTTGCCCTTTAATTTTTCTCGAGCATAATTTCTAAAATCTGATGATTTCATAATAAAATCCCCCTTTCATTTTTATAATTATTATGATATAGTAAAATGCAAAATTAGTCAATGAAAGATGTCTTATAATTAAATATATTCGATAAGACATTTATAATGCAAGAAAGAGGTTAATAAAATGAATAATATAGTGAATATCATTGCAGACGAATTGCAGATAAAACCAAGACAAGTAGAGAGTACAATAAAATTGATAGATGATGGAAATACAATTCCTTTTATTGCTAGGTATAGGAAAGAAGTAACTGGTGGACTTTCTGATGAAATATTAAGAAATTTAGGAGAGCGTTTAACTTATTTAAGAAATTTAGAAGAGAGAAAAAAAGAGATTATAAAATCTATAGAGGGACAAGGAAAACTAACAGAAGAGATTTTAAAAGATTTAGAAGAGAGTAATACTCTGGCAGAGGTAGAAGATATATATAGACCTTATAAACAAAAAAAGAGAACTAGAGCAACGATAGCTAAAGAAAAAGGATTAGAAGGACTAGCTAATATAATATTTGAGCAAGAAGAAAAGAATGATATTAATAAAATTGCTGCAGAGTTTATTAACGATGAAAAGGGCGTTAATAATGTAGAAGAAGCCATTGCAGGAGCGCTAGATATAATTGCTGAAAATATATCGGATAATCCAGAATATAGGAAGCAAATTAAAAAGATCTGCTATAGAGAAGGAATTATAAGCACTAAAGGTTCGAAGCCAAAAGAAAAATCTACTTATGAGATGTATTATGATTTTAATGAGAAAGTAGATAAAATGCCAAGCCATAGAGTATTAGCTATAAATAGAGGAGAAAAAGAGGAATATTTAAAAGTAAAAATAGATAAACCCGTAGATAAAATTTTAAATGTAATGAATAAAGATATAATAAAAGATGGAAATAGTCAATACTCAGAGATATTAAGAAATTGCATTGAAGATAGCTTCTCGAGATTAATAGAACCATCAATAGATAGAGAAATCAGAGCAGATTTAACACAGAAAGCAGAAGAACAAGCAATTAAAGTATTTGGCAAAAATGCAAAACAATTACTACTAGGAAGTCCTATTAAAGGGAAGACAGTAATTGGCTTTGATCCAGCTTATAGAACTGGTTGTAAAATTGCAGTAATTAATGAAACAGGTAAAGTTTTAGATACATCTACAATATATCCAACAGCACCACAGAATGATGTCGAAGGAGCTAAAAAAGAGTTGACAAGATTGATAATAAAAGATAATGTGGACATGTTTGCAATAGGCAATGGAACTGCATCTAGAGAATCAGAGCAATTTGTAGCGGAATTAATAAAGGAAATAAAAGAAAAGTATGATAGAGAGTTAGTATACGTAATTGTATCAGAAGCAGGAGCATCTGTATATTCTGCATCAAAGTTAGCAACTGAAGAATATCCAGATATAAATGTTTCGCTGAGAGGAGCGATATCAATTGCAAGAAGGCTTCAAGACCCACTTGCGGAATTGGTAAAAATTGATCCTAAAGCAATAGGGGTAGGACAATATCAACATGATGTAAATCAGAAAAATCTTGAGCAAAGTCTAACTGCTGTCGTTGAAGATGCCGTAAATAGTGTAGGAGTAGACATAAATACTGCTACACCATCCCTTTTATCATATGTTTCTGGAATTAATAATACCATAGCTAAGAACATTGTTAAATATAGAGAGGAAAATGGCAAATTAAAAGAAAGAAAAGAATTGCTGAAAATATCTAAATTGGGAAAAGTAGCATATGAACAGTGTGCAGGATTTATAAGAGTACCCGGAGGAAATAATCCTTTGGAAATAACAGGCGTTCATCCGGAAAGCTATGAAGTAGCAAGTGAATTATTAAAAGAATTAGGTTATGATGTAAAAGATTTAATAGATAAAGAAAAATTAACTCAAATAAGATCAAAACTAATGAACATAAATAATGATAAAGCTATAAAACAATTTGCGATTAAACTAGAAGTCGGAGAGTTAACTTTAAAAGATATCATAAACGAGTTGATGAAGCCGGGAAGGGATCCAAGAGAAGAAATGCCAAAACCTGTCTTAAGATCTGACGTATTAAAATTTGAAGATTTAAGAGAAGGAATGCTTTTAACAGGGACTGTAAGAAATGTGACAGATTTTGGAGCTTTTGTGGATGTTGGAGTAAAACATGATGGATTAGTACATATTTCAGAAATGAGTGAAAATTTTATAAGGAATCCATCAGAAGTTGTTGCCATTGGCGATATCGTAAAGGTAAAAGTTATAGGAATTGATCAGGAACGACAAAAAGTTAAATTATCGATGAAGATAAAATAAAAGGATCCATAAGGATCCTTTTATTATTTATACTTTTCTTGAATTTCAATAATTTCATTATACTCGTTATTTAGTATATCAAGAAAAGCTTTTGCTATATTTGGATCGAATTGAGATCCAGAACATTTTTCAATTTCAGCTTTTACAATATCTAAAGGTAAAGCATTTCTATATGATCTTTTTGACGTCATAGCATCAAATGTATCTGCAACTGCGGCAATTCTGGCTATATAAGGAATATCCTCACCTGTTAATTGACTAGGATATCCTTTTCCATCAAATCTTTCATGATGATGTTTTATCATAGGAATAACGTCTTTAAATATATTAGCATCTCCTAACATGTGTACGCCTATCATAGGATGATTCTTTATTTGTGAATATTCATCATCACTTAATTTTGATTCTTTCAATAGTATGCTATCAGGAATTCCTATCTTGCCGATATCGTGGAATAGACCACCTATTTTCAATATGTGCAAAGTATTCTCATCTAAACCTAATTTTTTACCAATTAATACAGAATACTCAGAAACTCTATCAGAGTGACCTCTGGTGTAAGGGTCTTTTGCTTCAACGGTCTGACGAAGAATTCCAATCGTGTCTAAATAAGCCTTTTCAAGCTCTTCATTTTTATCATGAAGTTCATCATTTATTTCTTTAATTGTATTCATCTGAGCAATCGATTTTATACCAGATTCAATTAATAATAGTAATTGATCGAATTTATCGCTTTTTTCACAATATCCTTGGATATCAAGTCTTTTTATTGTTTCTAAAGGTGGAGCTAAATCCTTATGACCAGTTAACAATAAAATATATAGTTCTTTGTTAAATTTACGAATTTCTTCTACAACTTCATCTCCATGAATAGGATCCATCATAAAGTCTAAAATCATCATATCAAAGTGCTCTGATTTAACACGTTCTATGGCCTCTAATGGATTCGTAAGTCCAGTAAAGTCATATCCAGAACGTTTTAGAAAGATAGATAAAGAATCAACGATACCTTGCTCATCATCAACAACAATTATTTTGTATCCATTTGATTCATGATTAATCATATTTTTTCTCATAAGCAAGACCTCAAAATAAATTTTACTTTATGACATTATAATAATAAAAGTCGAAAATTGCAATAATAAAGTGAGAAAATGTTTAGTTTATAAACAAATACTTTCTCACTTTTAAACTTATATAGATAAATATCCTATAACATTAACTTTGAGGTAAAGGAATAATTATATTAAATGTAGTACCTTTGCCAACCTCAGTTGTAAATGTTATATCACCATTAAAATGTCCTTTTATTGTAGAATAAGACATAAACATTCCCAATCCAGTTCCATTTTTTCCTTTTGTTGTAATCATTGTTTTGAATAGTTTCTCTTGAACATCTTCAGGCATTCCACAGCCATGATCGGTAACGGATATTATTAAGTTATTTTTATCTTGTTTTAATGTTAATATGATCGATTCATTAGTTCTTCCATTATATGACTGAATTGCATTTGTTATTAAGTTATTTACAACTTGAACAAGACTATTAACGTCACCATGAAGAGATAGGGAGTTTGGAACTTCGATTTTTGTCTCAAGATTTAAAGATGCATTTCTAATCTCATGTTTCATAAGAATATTAACTCTTTTTACAAGTTCATCAATTGTAAATTCATCAGTTTCATTTTCAGATAATTTTACAGCTTGACCTTTAACAGCAGTTATAATATCTGACATATATGCTGTATATGAATGTATTTTGCTAATCCACTCTCTCATGTCATTTGCAATAGCATGATGATCTTCTGGCGTTACTTCAGGGTCACCAATAGATGCATCGTATTCGTTTATTAAATCTGTTAAACCTTCTGCTGCACCAGAGATAGACATGATAGGAGTTTTTAAGTTGTGAGAAATACCACCGATTAACTGACCAAGTGAAGCAAGACGCTCTTTTTCCATAAGCATGTTTTGGTTATTTTGTAATTGCTCAACATGTTCCTTTGTCAAGTCTTGAATATTATTAAATTGCAATGTAAGGTCACCTACTTCGTCATTTGATGTTATTGGCAAATTACTTGCAAGTAATACATTATCTAAATTAGATATATTTTTCATACCGATAACTATATTATTAATATCATTTGATAAAGATTTACCAATATAATATATATAAAATATATTAAATAAAATTATAGTTATAGAAATTATTAGGAATGGAAGAAAGATTGTGTAGCTAAATACAAAAAAACGAATTCCAACATAATAATCTCCAAGGTTTGTACTTACCTTTAGCAATGCTGCTTGAGAGTTTTGACCATAATATTCAAAGCAATGACCTTCCATCTCATCATAATAATTAAAAGTATAAAGTTTTAAAAAATTATTTACTTCTCCATCTGCATAATAAACAGTTCCATCATTTGCAGAAAACATTACAATTTCATCCTGAGATGAATTTAAATTAAAATCTTGAATAGAATTCTTTACATCTTCTATATTATAAACTATATCATTAGGAAATGTTTTTACAAGTTCTTCTCTGTAAAAGTGATAAAGTAAATTTCCTTTTTCAGATGTCATGATGCTAATAGAAAGTAATATTATTATTACAGTTGAATATAAAAACAGAGGAAAAGTCTGTAACATAAGTTTATTATGTATATTGAGTCTTATTCCTGACATCTTCTTTCCTACCATACTTGATGTTTCCATTAACTTTTCTTCAAAAAATTTCTTACTAATCATATATGAGGCAATTGAATAAATTGCAGATATAGATAGTATAACGATACAGATTCTCAACAATAATTCAAAGTTGGTTTTAAAAATTGTTAATAAAATTGCACATATAATAGGTGGTATAAATGTCTGAATCATTAATGTGATATAAGGATAATTAAAACAACGTTTTCTTAAATCACTAATAGATTTTTCGTTTTTTATATTTTTTAAATCAACCGCAATCTTCCTATATGATAGCTTGAATATGAAAAATACAAAAATGGCTAAAATGGAAACTAATATTAGGTATTGCATGCTATATTTAATTCCAACTATTTCAATTTGAAAATCGTTGTCTATTGTATTTACAGGATAATTAAGAATGTATGGAAGTAGAAAATATAAAATCATGGCCAAAATAATTCCTGCAAAAGTGTTAACAAGAGCTAATTTAGTAACTGAGTCTATTCTTGATAATTTATTTTTATTTGTTTTCATATTCTAAGTAAAATCCTCCGTTTTATTAAATATCAAAATTTTATTAATTAGTAAAATTGTTTTTTATTAAATAATTTAAAATTTTAGAAAAATAAGCTTCATCCAAATCAGGCCAAGCCAACCCTAATCGTTTTAATGTATTGTTAGTTATTTGATTTGATAAAGTTACTTGATTAAAACTAACATTTTTAATATTTGATAAATAATTTGTTATGCCAAAATATTTATCTGGAGCTGATAATACAAACTTTTCGAAAACAGATATTGGAGTAATATCTATATGAATGCCGTGCTTTTCCATGATTTTTAATAAGTCTTTTAGTTTTACAGAAGCACTATTAAATAAATGATAAATATTTATATTGTCGGGTGTTTCTTTTAATAATTTTACTATAAATTCTGCACAATAATCGACTGGAGTAAATTCGAGTCCTATGTTTAGAACTTCTTTAGGTACTTTCCTTAAATTAATTATGGAAATCATTCTATTGAAAAAAGCATTGTCTTCAGCATTTTCTTGAAAGAAGCCATCACTATATCTATTAGTTATATTACCTAAGCGATAAATAGATGCTCGTAAGTTATTTTTTTTACATGCCTCAAATATAAGTGCTTCTGCTTCAAATTTACTTTCTACATATATGTTATCTCTATAATTTTGACCTATGTAAAAATCATTTTCTGTGAATTCACATTTAGGTGTTTTAACTAATCCATATCCTGAAACAGTCATTGTAGAGATATAGTGAAGAGGAATATTAAAAGTGACACAGAAATCAACTATTTTCTTTGTTCCTAATACATTAGTATTATAAAAATCCTCGTAATTTCCGTAATGTTTTACAATCGCCGCTGTGTCTATAACACAATCAACAATCTTGCCTAATTTATTATATTCCTCATTGGAAATAGAGAAGGTCTCTTTTCTAACATCTCCTGTTATTGTTGTAATTCTACTAATATATTTATCAAACTCTTCTTTGCTAAAATAAAAGATAAATTTATTAAAGAAACGTTGAACAGGATTTAAATTGTCTTTCTCTCTAATTACACAATAAATATGAGCTGATGTATTTAATAAAAGAGAATGTAATATGTGTATACCTAAAAATCCTGTAACTCCAAATAGCAAGATATTATTATAATCCAGATTTGGACAATCATTTTTTTGTTTAAAATCATTAATATTTAATATTTTGTTGTAGTTTGTATATGATGATACTGTATCAACATTATTTTTTTCTATATAATTAGCTAAGCTTCTAATACTTGGAAACTCGTAAAATTTTTGTGTATTTACATTTATACCATTACTATACAATAATGTCTGGGCTTTAATAAGTACTAAAGAATCTACATAATAATCAAAAATGTTTGCAGTAACACTCATTTTATCAAGATTAAGTAGCTTACAGAATGTATCTGATAAAATTTTTTCTGTTTTATTTTTAGGTGGCGTAAAAACGTCATAACCACTTTTTGTTGGTATAGGCAATTGATCTTTTCTTATTTTACCGTTAGTAGTTAATGGCATATGATCTAATGCAACAAAATATTTTGGTATCATATAGGAAGGAAGAAAATTTAATAAATATGCCTTTAAATCTTTTAATACTATAGGTTTATCTTTATCACATACATAATATGCACATAAATTTTTGTTTGAACTTTTCTCAAATGTAGTAACAAAACAATCTTTGATATTTGGATACGCTAAAATTTTTGACTGAATTTCACCCGTTTCAATACGATATCCATTTATTTTGACTTGAAAATCACTTCTGCCTACATATTCCATTACTAAATTCTTGTGAAGTACAACTATATCACCAGTTTTATATAATTTGTCTTTGACACTGAATGGCGAAGGAATAAACCTTTCAGCTGTTTTTGTGGCAAGTTTAACATATCCTCTCGACAAACATTTACCAGAAATATACAATTCTCCTTTCTGATCATAAGGTAGAAGATTTAAATCGTCATTCAATACATATAATTTTACATTATCTGCTGGAATGCCTATTGGAACAGAAGAATATATATTATCGTTTTTCTGATATTTATGTATCATGCAGCCAACAGTTGCTTCTGTTGGTCCATATTCATTATAAATAGAAATATCATGATCGGTTGCATCTGTAATTTTCCTACAAATTTCAGAACTTAAAATATCTCCTCCGACAATAAGTTTAGTAACTGTTGTATCGGGAGTTAAACAATCTAATAGCAAAGTAAGATGTGCAGGAGTTAACTTAATTATTTGAACATTTCTATCATCAATAATTTGCTTTAATAGTAATTGCGGATTATTATTGTTATATATATAAATCGAATTTCCTGAAATTAAAGGAGTAAAAATAGATGTAACGGTTAGGTCAAATGCAATAGATGAATATAGAGGAAAGTTACACAATTGACCATGAACATATACTTTATTAGCCCAAGAAATATAATTGCTTAGGCTTTCATTTGCAATTTTTACTCCCTTAGGATTACCAGTAGAACCTGAAGTATATATTATATATGCAAGATTACTAAGAGTTGAATAGTTGTAATTGATATTAGTACGAGGCAAATTTGCAATCATATTATAATCGGCTAGAATGCACATGTTTGCTAAGAAGTCCAGCTTATGAATATTTTCTGAATTTGTAACAATATGTTTACATTCACTATTATGAACAATATATTCAATTCTACCTAATGGGAAATTTACATCTATAGGAATATAACAAGCACCACATTTTAATGTTGCTAATATTGTAATTATAAGTTCTATTGAATTATTTAAAAATAAGCATATCTTATCTTTAGGAGTAATTCCACTATTTATAAAAAGGGCGCAAAGAGAGTTTGCCGCATCATTAAGCTCTTTGTAGGTTAAACTTAAATTACCATTAGATATTGCGATTGAATTGGGAACGGTTTCTACCTGCGATAAAAATAAGTCAACTACTGTATGCTTTATTTCTATCTCATTTAAGAAACTATAATTCTTTAACATTTCTGATGCTTCATCTTTTGTAACCAGACTAAGATTATTAATAGTTAAAGAATCGTCAGAATCTATTACCTGTTTTATAATATTTAGAACTCTGTTGTGCAAATTATCAATGTCATTTTCAGAATATTTACTAAGTTGATAATCATAAGCTATGTTTAAATTTCCGCAACCATTCATATCAAAAATGTGTATATCAATTTCATCTGATGTATAATCACTATGAGTCCAAGTAACATCATAATTAATATTTGAAGAATCTCTATCTATTTTAGTGTTTTGATAAGAAATCATTATATTGTAAAGATTGGGTATAGAACTATCTCTTTTGCGTAAATATGATAAAATTTCTTGGTAAGGATATTTCTGATGCCTGAACATTCCTATAGACTGATTAGCAATTGATGAAACAAAATCAATAAAAGTTAGATTATTTCCAATATCAAAATAAAATGGTACAGTGCTGATAAACATACCAGGGGTATGTTTTTCTTCAAATGTAGTTCTATTTAATATTGGAGTTCCAAGCACGAATTTTTTTAAGTTTTTTACTTTCCCAATATATACTGCGAAAACAGCCATAAAAAAATTAAATAAAGAAAAATGGTGGAACTTACAGTAATCACTAATATTTTCCATTTCTGCTTGGCTTAAAACAAAAACTTTTCGATTAGACGAACAATCACAACAAGAATCAGCCTTTATTATATTGTCGGAAAGAGACGCCATATCTGGAAGAGAAATAAAATTATTCTCCCAATATTCCTTGTCTTTTTCAAATTTAGGGCTTGCTAAATATTCCTTTTCAGAGTTTATGTAATTAACATAAGATGTAGCAGGTTCTGTAATTTGCTCACCTTTTATAAGTGAAGAATAAATATTCATTATTTTGCTTGCAACTAAACTAGCAGTACATGCATCTGCTACTAAGTGGCTTGCGTTCACAACAAAGCCACCTTTCCCATCTGAAAAACTAAATAATTCAATGTTGTACAAATCACTTTCAACAATTGTAAATGGAGTATTAGCTATATTATGTTCTAAAACATGCAATTCATTATAATCATTTAAATTATGTTTTACAAATGTTCTCTCTTCAAAATCTTTAAAATATTGTTTAACATTTCCGTTTTTATCTATTTTAATGTGAATTCTAAAGCTATCATTATCGCGTATAAAAATATTAATTGCAGTAAGTAAATGGTCAAAATCAATAATTTCGTCAATTAAAACAGTACCACAAACATTGTTAACAGACGTTCCTTTATAAAATTGCTCTGTTAACCAAATTGATTTCTGTGGATTAGTTAAATCATATAATTCTGTGTTCATCATAATCACCCTAATATTTTTTTCATTTCTTCATGCCTTTTTATCTTTTGCGTTGTTGTCTTAATTAAAGCTTCATCAGTTATTGTAAATTCTCTGATATATTTATAAAGAGGTAAACTCTTATTTATATTTTTTATCTCTGCATCAATAGCATCATGAATTTCTTTTTCAGACATATTTTTTATTACAGGATTATCTTGTGAATATACTATTTTTGCACATACTTTATCATTATATTGATAAATCATACTCTCTGAAATTAATTCGGATTTATTTAAGAGAGCCTCCAATTCTTCAGGAAAAACTTTTTTTCCATTACTTAAAACGATTAAGTCTTTTATTCTTCCTGTTATGAATAGAGAACCATCTTTATCAAATCTGCCTAAATCACCCGTGCAGAACCATCCATCTCTAAATGCTGATTTGGTAGCTTCTGGATTATTATAATAACCAAGCATAACATTTGGACCTTTTACTAGAATTTCTCCAATACCATTTTCATCGGGATTATCAATTTTAACTTGTTCGTTATATAGAGGAAAACCAGAAGATCCAGTTTCTTTATGATATTTGTCGTTCTCGCATGCGATAACAGGAGAGGTTTCAGTTAAACCATAGCCTTGTATCATATCAATACCAATAGTGTTAAATAAATGAATGACTTTCTTATCGGAAGATGCAGATCCATATATAATTGTTCTCATATTTCCGCCAAGATTATCAAGTACTTCTTTAAAGAATTTTCTTCTTAGATCAATATGGAATATTCTAAGAAAGTTCGATATTGCACACAATATTTTGAATGGTATATATTTACCTGATTTTTTTACTCCTTTTATTATTTGCTTGTACATAATCTCTAGAACTGCTGGAACGCAAACTAGACCACTTATTTTATATTCTACTAAGTTCTTACCAACATCTTTAATGCTGTCAGCAAAACAAATTCTAAAACCAGTATAATAGCAGAATATGAAACTTGCCAGACAAGCTAAAGTATGATGTAATGGTAAAAACACCAATATACTATCATTTGGTTTATATTTAATTAATGTTGTCATTGCTGATAAGTTGGAACATATGTTGTCTTGAGATAACATTACTGCTTTTGGATTATTAGTTGTTCCAGAAGTGTAAATTAATATAGATAAAGCATTATTATCAATATTAACAGAATCATACTTTGATAGATTATTGTCTATTAATGTTCTTCCTTTTTTTAATAAGTTAGAGAATGAAAGAACATTGTTCATGTCCGAGGTATAATCCATGCAGATTAATTTTTTTAAAGCTGAATCTTTGTTATTAAATGCTTCTTGCATCCAATCCATATACTTCTGATCAAAAATAACAGCGTCTACTTGACTTTCGATTATTAATCGTATCATTTCTATTTTTGGTAGCAAATAATCCAAAGGAACAACAATGCAATTTGATGTAGAAATGGCAAAATAGCTACAGCACCATTCATATCTGTCTGGTGCAACTATAGCTATTTTCTTCCCTTCTAAGCCTAAATCAAGCAATGATGATCCAAGCTCTTTTATATTATTTTCGAAATCAATAAAAGAGATATCATGTAATTTCTTTTCTTTATCTTTTATAGTAAAAGCAATTCTACTGCCATATTCTTTAGTACAAGAAGAGACCAAAGCTCTAAAGTTATGTACAGTTTTTTCTTCGTAAATTTTATTCTTTTCCATTTTCTCGTCTCCTACTACCACATTTTACCATTATCCATATTTTTTTGCAATAGTAATATAAGAGATAATATGTTTAAAATGTTAAAACTAGGCAAGAATATAAATGGTGATGGTAATATGAAAAAAGGTAATAGGATAATTAAAACTTTAGAGATAATAGCAATAACTATACTAATTTTCTGTTTTATTGTATTAGTTTATTGTGTATATATATCAATAACAAAAGAAAAAGAATATGTTAACGAATATAGGGCAGAGACAATGTCTGTAAATAAAAAAGAAAGTGACAAAGCAACAGAAGATATATCTAATTTAATAGAAAATGTTAATAATTCAGTAGTGGGAATTTCAAAACTGAAAAGTAAAGGAAGTACCATTTTTTTAGAAGATGGAGCAACTAATTTAGGATTAGGAACAGGTTTTATTGTGTCTAAAGACGGGTACATAGTTACAAATCAGCATGTATCTGGAGAAAAAAATAGTGCTTGCTATGTAACACTAGAAGATGGAAGAAATTATAAGGCTAATGTTGTGTGGGCTGATGGGGATTTGGATTTAAGTGTAATAAAAATTAATGCTGACAATCTTTCCTACCTAAATTTAGGAGATTCAGATCAGATAAAAGTAGCACAACAGGTATATGCAATTGGAAACCCTATTGGTTATGAATTTCAAAGAACAGTGACATCTGGTATAATTAGTGGATTAGATAGAACTATTAAGCTAGAAGAGAATGAAAAAAACTATTATATGGAAGATTTAATTCAAACTGATGCAACAATTAATCCTGGAAACAGTGGCGGACCTTTGATAGATGAATCCGGAAATGTGATAGGAGTTAATTCAATAAAAATTACATCAGCAGAAGGTATTGGTTTTGCAATACCTATAAATATTATCAAGCCTATTGTGGATAAGTTAAGAAATAATGGACAATTTAATACTGCAACATTAGGAGTATTTGCATATGATAAAAATGTTGTTCCGTATATAAATCAAGAGTTAGGATCAAATATGACTTTACAAGATGGAATATATGTTGTAGAAGTCATAAAAAATTCTCCTGCAGACAAATACGGCTTACAAAAAGGAGACATATTAGTAGAAATAGATGGAAAAAAATTAGATAAGATGTCTAAGCTAAGGACATATATATATGAAAAAGAAATAGGGGATGAAGTAAATATTAAATATGTTAGAAATAATAAAGAATATGCGGCAACAATAAAACTAGCAAAAAAATAAACCTACATTCAGATAGTAGCTCAATATATTTAAATAATTTGAAAAAATATTTTAAAAGTGATATAATATAAGAATACTTACTTAGAAATAGAAGCAAATGGTATTATTTAATTAAATTTTGCTAATGAAGTTTCTAAAAAAGTATGTCGTAATTGCAGGAGGAAAATATATGGCAGACGAAAAAACGACAAAAGAATTAGAAAGGACTCCGTACTTTAAGAAAATGCGGAAATATGCGGAGAAATTTCCGGAAATTAGTAGGGCTGTGCCCATTGAGGGACTACTTTGGAATAAAAATGGCAAATTCCAACAAGATTTGTTAGAGTTCGTTGAAGGGGCAAATATTCACATTATTAAAAGTTCAGTAAACGAATTTAACTACTTTCTCGATACTAAAAATGGAACATTAGAATTTAGAAAAATTATCGATGATGAGATTAAAAAGAAAAATGATCCAACGAAGGAATACAATTCAATAATAATTGCTATTTCGCATAGGGAAGAAAGAGTAGAGAAAGCAACGCATCACAATATGCGTCTTATTAGTATCCCGGCTAGCTTTATTATAAAGTAACAAGACAATCTTTGCCAGTGTATTGCTGGTAAAGATTGTCTTGCTTTTATAGTGTTTTGTCTAAGAAAATCATAGATAATTAATATTATTAATGCGAGGAATACAAGTGCTTATATGATTATAGGACCTGAATAGAAAGAATATGATGTTATATAATTTGTGAGAGTAAAAGTTATACGATTTTAAAAGCTGATATATAAAGTTCTAAAAAGAAAAAAACCATAGAGATGAAATCTGTTCTGGCTTTTATAAAAAAGGATTTTAGATTACTCTAAAATCCACTATTTTGGTCGAGGTGACAGGGATCGAACCTGCGACCTCATGGTCCCAAACCACGCGCGCTACCAACTGCGCTACACCTCGAAATAAGCACTTCTCAAAAAGTACCTATTTAATATACCACAAAAATATTTATTTTGCAATACATTTCTCAAATTTTTTTCATGAATCTACAAGTAGTATCTATCAGGAAAAGTTAAAATTAAATAAGGTACAACAAACTACATAAAAAAGGAGAGGTTGAAGTCTCAAAATCTCTCCTTAATGTTTGTGATTGAAAAACAATTATAATATTTCCTCCTTATTGAGTACTACTTAATATAAAGAGCAACACGAAAGCCGATATTAATAAATCGGAAAGTAGTGCATAAATAAGTACGTCCAGAAATTGGAATGTACGGATCAAGAAAGTTACCACCGCGGATAACTCTATTGTAAGAACCACACTGCTCTTGTACCCATTCAGAAACATTTCCAGCTAAATCATATATGTTATTTGTACACCATTCCTCATGGCTTCCAGTTCTATACAATGGTATACAATAGTTATCAGTATTTTTAACGCTTTGATAATTACCACTTTGTCTAGGATTGATAATGATTTCTTCGATAGTTTTTGCTTTAGATTGGATAAACCATTCAAGTACAGAATCGTATTCAGAGCTAAAAGTAAGATGACTTTTTAATGTATTGCTACATTCCATTAGTCTCGCAATTTCTTTTGCATCATTAAAGTTAATGTTGGTCCAAGGAGTTGAACCTTTTGTGGATTGTGGTTTACTAGTTATACTGTTTTTGGAAATGTTGTAACGTGAGATATAGAATCCACCGTATTTTTTAACACTTGTTAACTGAGATGAAAGTTCATCTACTACAACTTCATGATATTCATCTTCAGAGAATACATTATTTAGATAATTTCTTCTTCCAAATTTCTCATTAAAAGAAATATTGTCAAGCGTGCCATTAGATGGCAAAAATCCTACAGGAATCCAGACAAATTGGCTTTTATCGGAAAATCTCTCGATTACAAATCCATTGTACCATTCTCCACAAACATGATGATACATTTCTGGAATTGGAGGTTTTTTATAATTGCCTGAATATGCTTCATTTGACACATCAAAGTTTATATTTTTTTGAGTGTCAATCACAAACTTTTCATACCGTTTCATGTTTCATTCCTCCTTAAGTCATATATAACGGCTGCAACATGGCATATTGCCACTAAAATATTAATATCATAAACGTAGTAATTTTGCAAATTTAGTAAACTTTGAATTTGAGTTATTAAAGGTTAAATAAAAATAACTTTTGCCAAATTTATTAATGGTAAAAGTTGTTTTTATAATAAATTTTAAAATATTTTTTAGATTAACGGAAGCCTCCACCGCCTCCGCCGCCACCGAAGGAGCCACCGCCTCCGCCACCAGAGGAGAAGCCCCCTCCACCAGCAGAGTAACTTTCAGCTCTTGCCTTAGCGCTTGTCGCTTGAGAGATTCCGTGATGAGCACAAGCTTGTATAAATATAATATTGTCGTAAGAATAGAAATGAGATTCTTCTATGATATCTGGATATAATTCTTTAAATTCTTTTGCTACAGTTTTAGCTATACCCATCATTTGAGCATATATTAAATATTCTTCAAAGAGCTTAACCTCTATAGCTTCTTTATCTTTTATTAAGGTATACTCTAACAAATATCTTTTTAATCCTGCCAGTTCTAAAGCTTCTTGCTTTAATGCAGAAGTTGCTATATATTGTTTAGATTTAAAAATCTTGAACTTCGTTTTTTCTTCATATGTTATTAATCCTTCTTCAACTAATTTATCTTTTTCTTCTTTTAACATGTTGTCAAACCAAGATAATATTGTTGAATAATGCTTTTGACACCATTTCTCAAATTCTTTATTTTCTAATATTCCATCTTTACTTGCTTCAAGCAACATCCTAAATAATTTTTGTTCTTTTGGATTATCTATAATGCTAGAATCAGTCTTATTTAAAACGATAACTGTATCATCTTTTTTAAAGAGTATTCCAACCTCCTTTTTTTCAATCCTTATAAGAGAGTCCTTAAGCCATTTTAATATAATGGCTCCCAGAAGATCGGTTTTATTCTTTAGCAAACCATATTGATTACTTATGTAATAGGCTTTATACAAATCTTTTTGACAAGGTATATCTCTAAAGTAAGGTACATCTTTTGGGATACTCTTTCCTTCTGGACCAAAATTAAAAGAAGGAGTAGAGCATGAAAATGCAAATATAGATATGAATATAATGATTACAATAGGATTTAAAATAATTCCGAAAATAATAAAGTATATTATAGATAAGACTGAAGAGCTTGAATAGGAAGAGCTTTCTGTATAGTGAGTTGCACCTTCCTCAGCCATGTTATAATAATATTCAAAAGTCTTATTTAACCTATTAGTTGTATTAAAAGTACCTAAAGGAAATTTGACTAGTATGGTCATATATTCATTTTTTTCTAATCTTCCATCTGATTGCATTTCTATATAACCATCATATACATATGATGTTCCACCATAATTTCCATAGCCCCATACGCCAACTGTATCTGCAATATAATTATTTGAGTGAATCTTGATGTAAACATTTCCAATAGAATCAGAAAAATCATAAGGAATTAAAGTCCAATAAATCATTTGACAATCAGAAAGTTCAGAAACAAAATTAGTAATAGTATATTTAACGGTATATGTGTGACTACCATAACTACTGATTCCCCAGCAAAGCTCTACTCCATTGGAAATTTTATTAATACCACATTTATTAGCTTTACTCTCTAATGTTCCAGAAGTATTCCAAGAAGATAGAGTAGTATATTTTGAACCATTATCATATACTAGCAAATTTTCTATCTGTGAATTTCCAAGGTTATAGTAAGGATGGTATACTTCTGTGCCTTTATTTGCATTACAATTCCAAATTTCAGTAATATGTGCATTACCAGAGTCATCAACTAAAATATCCATTGAAATATTTTTGATAGAATTAGCTTGAACTCTATTACCCAAAGAGAATAAAATAAAAGCAAATAAAGAAATAAAAAACAATTTTAATTTTTTATTCATAAGATCCCCCTATTATTTTATTTATGCAATTATTTCATATTACACGAAATTTATCAATATAAAATATGTAAAAAGTATTGAAAAATAATCAAAAAGAAAGTATAATAATATTGTTATGCATTTGTAGCTTAGCTGGATAGAGCGTTCGGCTACGAACCGGAAGGTCGGGGGTTCGAATCCCTCCAGATGCACCAAAAGATAAGACTCTATAGTGTATAAAAAATTATACACTATAGAGTTATTTTTTTTGTCGAAAATATAGTCGTATTGTGTTGAAAAAGATAAATAAATTATGCTATGATATATTTATAATTATACTAATACAGGTACTTAATAGTAATGGACAATGATGAAAATATATACATACGAAATTAAATTATAAGGGGGAGCAATGAGTAATAATGGTAATAGAGAAATTGTAAAAAAGATTGTTAAAAAAGCAATAATGGCTGCAGCAAAACCAATT
>CAMEWM010000023.1 GCA_945946655.1 uncultured Clostridium sp.
ATCTTTATTTATTATTCAACAATTATATAATACTATAAAATACAAAAATAGTCAAACAGAAGAGTTTCTTAATTTTAATATATAGTTTTTATAACTCCATACTTTTTAGCTTCCATTTTTATTATGATTTCTCCATCTAAGTCAGTTCTATATATTTTAGCTTTTATTTTTTTAAGTTTTTCTATAACTCCATAGTTTGGATGTCCAAATGTATTGTCTTTTCCAACTCCTATAAGTGCAATCTCTGGCTTTACTAAATTTATAAATTCTTGTGAGCTTGACGTTTTAGAACCATGATGAGCTACTTTTAATATGTCTGACTTTAGTTTGTTTCCATATTCCTTAACTAGCTCTTGCTCTGCATCATATTCAATATCTCCTGTAAACAGCACCGTAAAAAGCTTATTATCCATTTTGTAATTTAATTTTGCAACTATTGCATTTGCATTAAGTCCACCCTTTCCGTCGTCTAATAAAGTATCTCCTGGATGCAAGATATCAAAATACGCATATTTATCTATAACTATTTTTTCTCCTCTTTTGACATCTATTATCTTTATTTTCTTTTCTTTACACATTTTAATTATCTTGTCGTATTCAACAGATTGGCTCGCTTGTCTACTTACCACAATGTTTTTTACTTTTATCTTATCTATCACCGCTTCTATTCCTTGTGCATGGTCGGCGTCAAAATGTGATATGATAATATAATCCAGTTTCTTTATTCTTCTGTCTAATAGATATGGCAATAATACTTTTTCTCCGACATCATATTTTTCTGGAGTTCTACTTCCGCCTCCGTCTATTAAAATATTTTTACCTGTTGGAGTACATATTAAAGAACTATCTCCTTGTCCGACATCTATAAAATATATTCTCATTGTTCTTTCTATATTTAGAAAATTTATTATTAATATTATGATAATTAAAATGCACAGTAGTCTGGAAATTTTTAAATTCTTGTATATATTTCTCTTGTTAGTATATAGCCAAACATTTAGAATAATTATGTATATAAGTATTACACTTGCTATTTTGGGAGTTACAACTGTGATATTAGGAATTTTAGAAATAATTTTAGTTATTTTAGTTAGTAGAATTAAACATACATTCACTACAGCTCCTGGTACTTGAGCTAATTTTATTGATATAAATGAAATAAATACAGTAATTAATTCAAATATTAATGATATGCCTAAAACAGGACCAGCAACTAAGTTAGATAATAAAAAGTTTGTTGGAATTGTATTAAAATAATAAGTAGTAATTGGAAGTATTAAAATATTGGCACTTAATGTAGAAATAATATTCTCAATTATATATTTTTTTAATTTTCCTTCTGATATTTTTATTTTACTTAACATCGTATAAAATATTATAATTCCAAGAGTCGCTAAATATGATAACTGTAGTCCAGTATTAAATAAACTAAATGGATTTTTTATTAAAGAAAATAGTAAGGAAATAGCAATAGCTGTATATGAATCTGATTTTCTATATATAAGTGTTCCTAATATTGAGATAATAGTACAAATTCCTGCTCTTACAATCGATGAACTCATATTAACAATTAACATGAAAATTATTATGATAATTATTGTTATTACTTTACATTTTCGTATTCCTAATATTTTTTTATTTAAAAGTAAATTTAAGCCTAATATCAAATAAGTAAGATGTGATCCTGATATAGCAAGCATATGAGATAAGTTACAATCTCTAAAGTTTTGTTTTACTTCACTATCGATATCAGAACTGACCCCTAATAATATTCCAACAGCTAAATCTTTAGTATCTTTTAATAATATCTTATCCAGGTTTTGCTTTATTTTTATTGATAAATTATTAATAGCCAATTGTATAAAATTTAGATTTTTGTTTTTTACTACTTGTACTTCACTTTCACATTCTATAATCCCATATATTTCTTTTGTTTTTAAATATTCTTTATAGTTAAATCCTTTATAATTTCTTCTTCCATCAGGTTCATTATATTTTCCTGTTATTACAATCTCATTTCCATATGTTAGTTTTTCTAATTCTACTTTATCTTTATTAAAATATATTATCATTTTTACATTTTTGTATCTTTTTTCTGCTTTTATAGTAACTATATATTTATAATCTGTTTCTTCAATTTGACTACATATTGTTCCTATTAGTTTTATACTTTTTGCATTAAGATTTTCATTTATATTTTCATATCTATTATTCAAATATATAGTTTCAGTACTTGATATTATTATCGTAATTATAATAATTATAATAACTTTTAAGTATTTTTTATTTATAATAATACAATTTATAATAAGTATTATTAAAATAAAAGGTATACTCATTCTGAAGTATACCCCTATAACTATTCCTATTATGTATGATATAGCAACAATCAAAAGTGGTCTCTGCATATTTCTCCTTTTTAATTGCCCTATATTATTTATCTTTTATACATTACTATATTAGTCTTCTTGCAGTTGCATATCTATTGCAATAGCTACCTGATAATAAATTTGAAGTTTTTACACAATATCCACTACCTGAAGATGCATGTATAAATTCTCCTTCTCCAATATATATACCACAATGTCCTATTCCATCCATTGTTTCATAATCTAAAAAGAATACTAAATCACCTGGCTGTAAATTTTCCTTTGCAACATATGTCCCTACTTTTGATTGCGCTGTTGCTGAATGTGCTAAAGAATAGCCGAAGTGCTTATAGACATACATTGTGAATCCCGAGCAATCAAATGATTGACTTCCAGCCGCACCATACACATATGGACATCCTAAATATTGCTTAGCATAGCTTACTATTTCTGAACCTAATCCAGATACTTTATTATTTGAAACATTTGATATTGCTTTTTCTCTGTTTGAGGTTCCCCTATTAGTTGCCTCTACTTTACTATCAGACAATAACTCTTTGTGTATATAGCCACTATAATCATTGAATTTAACCTTATACCAATCTTCAACTTCTCCAGTGACTTTAACATCTGTATTCTTTATTAATGTTGTTACGATAGTAGAGTCTGTCGAAGGTTCACTTCTAAGGTATACCGATGATGCATTAATATATTTAGTTACATTTTGTTCATATATTTTTTCATCTGATGCATTTTCTTCCTCTTCATCGTTGTTATTTGTTTTTGTTTCTTCGTTTTCTATATTCTCTGTTCCATCTTTACTTGTCTCTGTATTTTCTAAGTTCTTACCTACTGTTTCATCTTTTACAATCCAACCAGCTATATCGTCTGTTTGTATAAACATCCAATTATTAGCTTTTGTTATTACTGTTATTTCTTCTCCTGATTTCACATTGCCTAAATTATTAGAATTAATCAATGGTAATATCTTTATCGTAACATCTTTCTCTAATTTAATTTTAGCATTAGATTCAATATTCATACTTGGCTTAGTTGTATCCCCTGAATTTGCAGTAGTTGTTGGTTTTTGTTCCTCTTTTTGGGTAGTACTATCTGCAGTGACTTTAATATATTCTTTGCTTACATACCCCTCTTTATTACCATATTTTACTTTATACCAGTCACCTTCTTCAGAAATAATGTCTACTTTTTCATTAGCATTTAGTAATGTTATTACTGAAGAACTTGTTGAAGCCTCACTTCTTAGATTTAATGTTTCAGTTGCCACTGTTCCTGTAGACGCTTCCACTTTATTAGTGAATACTATCATTAATATTATTGTACATATAGCTATTATATATTTAGGCTTTAATACTTTTTTCATATTGGTCATTTTTTCCTTTCACAAGTTATAAAGTCTTAACTATATATCTAAAACTTTACTTATTTATGTATTATTCTCTTCAATTATCTCTTTAGTATTTACGAGTAAAGTATATACTTAAATATTATAAAAGTCAATTTAATTTTTAAAATATATATGGTATTGTAATTTAAAACTACTTAAACAAAAAGGTTTTACGATTTCTCGTAAAACCTTATAATTTAAGTAGTTATTATTCTAATATATCAGAAACAACTCCTGAACCTACTGTTCTACCACCTTCACGAATAGCGAATTTTAATTCTTTTTCAATAGCTATTGGTGTGATTAATTCTATTGTCATATTTACGTGATCTCCTGGCATAACCATTTCTGTTCCAGCTTCTAGTTCAATAACACCTGTAACGTCTGTTGTTCTAAAGTAGAATTGTGGTCTGTATCCGTTAAAGAATGCAGTATGACGTCCACCTTCGTCTTTAGTTAATACGTATACTTGTGCTTTGAATTTTGTATGTGGATGTATTGTTCCTGGTTTTGCAAGAACTTGACCTCTTTCAACGTCAGATCTTTGAACACCTCTTAATAATACACCAATGTTGTCTCCAGCTTCTGCTTGATCAAGAGTCTTTTTGAACATTTCAACACCTGTAACAACTGTTTTTGATGAAGGTTTAATTCCAACGATTTCAACTTCGTCTTGAATCTTAACTTCTCCTCTCTCAACTCTACCAGTAACAACTGTTCCACGACCTGTTATTGTCATAACATCTTCTATAGGCATTAAGAATGGTTTGTCTATAGGTCTTTCTGGTGTTGGAATATAGTTATCAACTGCATCTAATAATTCTTTCATGCATTGATATTCTGGTGCATTTGGATCTGTTGATGTACTTTCTAGTACCTTTAAAGAAGATCCTTTTATAATTGGAATTTCATCTCCTGGATATTCATATTCAGTTAATAGGTCTCTAACTTCCATTTCAACTAGTTCTAGTAATTCTGGATCATCAACCATATCGCATTTATTTAGGTAAACAACGATATATTTAACACCAACTTGTCTAGCAAGTAATATATGCTCTCTTGTTTGAGGCATTGGTCCATCAGCTGCAGAAACAACTAGGATAGCACCATCCATTTGTGCAGCACCTGTAATCATGTTCTTTACGTAGTCTGCGTGTCCTGGGCAGTCAACGTGAGCATAATGTCTCTTCTCTGTTTCATATTCAACGTGAGCTGTATTAATTGTGATTCCTCTTGCTTTCTCTTCTGGAGCGCCATCAATTTGATCATAAGCTTCATATTTTGCTTGTCCTAATAAGCTTAGGTATTTCGTGATAGCTGCTGTTGTTGTTGTTTTACCATGGTCAACGTGTCCTATTGTACCAATGTTAACGTGTGGCTTTGTTCTTACAAATTTTTCCTTTGCCATTTAAATTTCCTCCTTTTAAACTAGCCTTATAAGCTTTCGCTCATGGCTTATTTTATTATTCAAAATTAATAACTATTTTACACTTGCATTTTACTATATATTAAGGCAAAATGCAAGTATTTTTTAATATACTAATATTTATTTCATTAGTCTTGCTTTTTAGATCTTGAAGCAACTATTTGCTCTAATACAGATTTTGGAACTTCTTCGTAATGGCTTGGTTCCATTGAATATGTTCCTCTTCCTTGTGTCTTAGAACGTAAGTCTGTTGCATAACCAAACATTTCTGAAAGTGGTATAAATCCTCTAATTATTTGGTTTCCACTTCTTGCTTCCATTCCTTCCATTCTACCACGTCTAGAATTTATGTCTCCTATAACATCTCCCATGTATTCTTCTGGAACTGTTACTTCAACTTTCATTATAGGTTCTAGTAGAACAGATTTAGCTTGTTTACAGCCCTCTTTGAAAGCCATTGATGCAGCAATTTTGAATGCCATTTCTGATGAGTCAACTTCGTGGTATGAACCATCAACCAATGTTGCTTTAAAGTCTATAACTGGATATCCAGCTAATATACCACTCATAGCAGCTTCTCTTAATCCATCTTCTACTGGTTTTATGAATTCCTTTGGAACTGCTCCACCAACAATCTTACTTTCGAATTGAACACCTGAACCTGGCTCTAATGGTTCCATTTCAAACCATACATCACCATATTGTCCATGTCCACCAGATTGACGAACAAATTTACCTTGAACTCTAACTTTATTTCTAATTGTTTCCTTATAAGAAACTTGTGGTTTACCTACTGTACATTCAACTTTGAATTCTCTCTTTAATCTATCAACAATTATGTCTAAGTGAAGTTCTCCCATACCAGCAATAATAGTTTGTCCTGATTCTTGATCAGTCCATGTTTTAAATGTTGGATCTTCTTCAGCTAGTTTTGCTAAAGCTATTCCCATTTTTTCTCCATTAGCCTTATCTTTTGGCTCTATAGCTATATCGATAACTGGCTCTGGGAATTCCATTGACTCAAGTATAATTGGATGATCTGGATCACATAATGTATCACCTGTTGATACTTCTTTTAATCCTACAGCAGCTGCTATATCTCCAGCACAAACTTTATCAACATCTTGTCTATGGTTTGCATGCATTAGAAGTATTCTTCCTATTCTATCCTTCTTGTCTTTTGTGGCATTTAAGATAGTAGTTCCTGTTGAAACTGTTCCTGAGTATACTCTAAAGAAACATAATTTTCCAACATATGGGTCTGTCATTATTTTAAATGCTAAAGCTGCGAATGGTGCGTTGTCATCGGTTTTACTTTCAACTTCGTTACCTTCCTCATCAACACCTTTGATATCTGGTATATCTAATGGTGATGGTAAGTAGTCAACTATTGCATTTAATAACTCTTGAACACCTTTATTTTTGTATGATGAACCACATGTCATAAGAATTAATGAGTTTGATAAAGTTCCTTTTCTTAATCCTACTTTGATTTCATCTTCAGATAGTTCTTCACCATCCAAATATTTCATCATTAATTCATCATCTTGTTCTGCAGCTGCTTCAATCATTTCTTGTCTATATTTCTCAGCATCATCTTTCATATCTTCAGGAATATCACATACTTCTATGTCTTTTCCTAGATCGTCTTTATGAACAAAAGCTTTCATTTTCAATAAATCAACTATTCCTTTGAAATTATCTTCAGAACCTATTGGTAATTGGATAGGAACTGGATGAGCTCCTAATCTTGTTTTGATTTGTTCTATACAACCATAGAAATCAGCACCTGTAATATCCATCTTATTTACATATACCATTCTTGGTACTTTATACTTATCAGCTTGTCTCCAAACTGTTTCAGATTGTGGTTGAACTCCTCCTTTTGCAGCTAATACTAGAACAGCTCCATCAAGAACTCTTAAAGATCTTTCAACTTCAACTGTAAAGTCAACGTGTCCTGGAGTATCAATAATGTTGATTCTATTTCCTTTCCAATGACATGTTGTAGCGGCTGAAGTAATAGTAATACCTCTCTCTTGCTCTTGAACCATCCAGTCCATAGTAGCTTCACCATCATGAACCTCACCTATTTTGTGTGTTCTTCCAGTATAGAAAAGCATTCTTTCTGTTGTAGTTGTTTTTCCTGCATCTATATGAGCCATTATTCCTATATTTCTTGTTTTCTCTAAAGGAAATTCTCTTCCGTCTCCGGCCATATTCTTTTCTTCCTTTCTTTTTATATTTTATCTTTTATTTTATGCAATTCAATTATTTCTAATTAAAATTTATAATGAGCAAAAGCTTTATTAGCTTCGGCCATTTTATGCATATCTTCTTTCTTCTTGAAAGCTCCACCATTTCCAGCTACAGCATCCATTATTTCTCCTGCTAGTCTTTCAGCCATTGTTTTTTCATGTCTTTTTCTACTATATACAACTAACCATCTTAGTCCTAATGTTTGTCTTCTTTCTGGTCTTATCTCTAATGGTACTTGATATGTTGCACCACCAATTCTTCTTGCTTTAACTTCTAGAACTGGCATTACATTATTAAGTGCTTCTTCAAATACCTCTAGTGGATCTTTTTGCTCTTTTTCTTTTATGATATCAAATGCATCATAAACTATTTTTTGAGCAACAGTCTTTTTACCATCTAGCATTACATTGTTTATTAATTTTGTAACAACTTTGCTATTATAAATTGGATCTGGTAAAACTTCTCTTTTTGCTATATATCCTTTTCTTGGCACTTTTCTTCCCTCCTTATAAAATTGATACTATTTTGTTTGCCTAGTATCTTCGGTACTCTAAAAAGTTTAATACTATCCTTCTCAAACTTTTCTAGTTTAAGTGCTATATAATCTATTCTAAATTTAAGAGCCTTAAATATTAGTAAGTTATATGCACTAGTTATTTAAGACCTATTTTTTAGGACGTTTTGCTCCATATTTAGATCTTCCTTGCATTCTGTCTTTAACACCTGCTGTGTCTAAAGTTCCTCTTATTATATGGTATCTAACACCTGGAAGATCTTTTACTCTTCCTCCTCTTATTAAAACAACACTGTGTTCTTGTAAGTTATGTCCGATGCCTGGAATATAAGATGTTACTTCATAACCATTTGAAAGTTTAACTCTGGCAACTTTTCTTAATGCTGAGTTTGGTTTCTTAGGTGTAACAGTTTTAACTACAGTACATACTCCTCTCTTCTGTGGAGATCTTCTATTAGTTGTTTTCTTTTTCATAGAATTATATCCATGTTGAAGAGCTGGTGATGTTGACTTTGCTTTTGTAGTTGTTCTTCCTTTTCTTACTAATTGATTAATTGTTGGCACTTAAATTTCACCTCCTATTTTTTATTTGCTAGAATAAAAAAGCAAAATAATAAAGCTATTTAATTCTAGCTTTATTATTTTACCATATTACACCATTAAAGTCAATGCAATATTTCGATTTTTTTGCGGTTTCCGTAAGGTTTCATCTTATTCTAATGATGTTCCACAATTAGTGCAAAATTTTGCTCCTGGCTCAACTTTTTCTTTGCAATTTGGGCATTCTAATTTTTGAGGTCTTTTTTTACCACATCTCATGCAAAAGTTACCATGATTTTCTTGTCCACACTCGCAAACCCAATTATTTATAGCTTGCGGCTGGGTATTTGTCAAGATTGTATTGGGCTGTGTACCATTAGTTGTTTCTATGCTGTCTTGTGATTTTACAGGCTCTGCGCTACTTGGATCATATGTTTTATTTGGCATTGAAACATTTTCTACTACATTTAATGGATTACCCATTCCCATATTTGCTACACCTAATCCAAAGAATCCATTAAATGTCCCTGCATCATTGCTTGCCGCATTTTGCACTGCATTCGCATATGCTTCAGTCATTGTGGCTTTTTGTTGATATGCATCACTTCCAAATTCATATTTATCAATTTTATCTTTTGATTCATCTGTTAATGTTACACTTTCTACCACAAAAGTTACAAGCTTAATTCCTCTATTTCTTATAGGTTCATCAAATATCTGTTCATCCATTAATTCTCGAATTTCATCTGTTTGACTAGGAAGCGATAAAGCTGCAACTTTCTTATCATCTTCACCTAGGCTATTTGTTACATTCTGGAAAACTCCTATAACTTCTGCCCTCATTTGCTCTACTATATCTTCTTTAGTATATTCGTCTCTACTTCCAGCAAGTTCCATCATAAATTTAGCTGGATCAATTATTTTGAAACTATATTTACCAAAGCACTTAATTTCTACACTCATTGGCATTAAAGTATTTGTTCTTGGATTTGTAAGTGGATGTCCCCAATCTTTATATGGAATTGGATTTTGCGTCCCAAATTTATTATCCAATATCTCTTTTATATTGAAATAAAATACTGCTTGCTCTTTAGCTATTCCTCCTCCAAATTTAAACCTTTCCCACATATCTTTAAATACTGGTCCAAAATCTCCTCCAAAAAATGAAGGTGATGCTTCTGTCTTAAACTCATATACTCCTGCTTCAGCAGTTGCATCTAGTATTTTTCCGTTGTCATATAATGCTGCTACTTGACCTGGAGCAACTATTATTCTACTTCCATTTGGTATAACACCATCTTCCGTAGTGACTTTTTTCATTAATAAATCATTACCCATATCATCCAAACGTATCGGTTTTAAAAATTGATCTTTTAATTCTCCTTTTATCGCTTCTCCTGCTGCTTTAATTAATCCCATAATTTTCCTCCTTTAATTTATTTATATTATTTATTGTCTTCTTAATGGTTCTAACCCTGACAGTACCCAATCATGTACTCCAGTTGTTACAATGCTTCCACAGTATTCACATTTTCCTGCTGAAGTCATATTAAGTGGTGCTCCACAATTCGGGCAATTTCTTGCATCTAAATCATCAGTTCCTTCTTCAGTAAGCTTTCCTTTAGTTCTTTCAAAAGTCATTTTATATACTGTAATTCTATACTGGTCTTTATTTCCTTCTACAACTTCATTCGTTGTGGCATTTATAATATAATCTTTTTTAGTTGCCTTTAAAGCAACCTCTACTATATCTTTATTTTCAGTTTGTCTAAAATTATATATTGTTGCATAATTAACAGATATTCTATCAACTACATTAATTGTATTGTTCTTTATGTATTCTTGAAGCTGTGCTGAATGTTGTTCAAACAATTCTTCTGTTTCAAATGGTCTCATTTCTTCCCACTCTCTAGCTGTCCATGCATGTTGTAATTTTACATATAAATCTTTTGCCCAAGAAAGAAATTTCTCTTCTGAGAAAAATGGGTCCACTTGTTTAATTCTATCTGCATGAATATGTGTTATCGATACATCATGGACATTCGTTGTATAGACTGTTCCAGCATCTACATTTACATTTTGTTGTTTTCTACCATTATAGAAAGGATCTCTTTGCTGTATTCTTTCACCATGTTTTTTTATAAAACTAGTCAAAACTATAATTATCGCTATTATAAATAAAGTTATTCTTCCTTCTTCTGTAGAAAATAGCCATACTAGTCCAAATATCGATCCTCCTTCTGAGTCATAATCTCCTGAGTCCCAACTTGATGATGAAGACCCCCAGCTACTTCCCCAGTCGCTACTCGAAGATTCCCAATCACTGCCTGAAGATCCCCAATCGCTTCCTCCACTATCGTAAGTATCAAAACTGCCAACATCAGCCATTACTGGTTTAAAGCATAATATCATCACTATCAAATTTAATAAAACAATTTTTAGTATTTTTCTTTTCTTCATATGTAATCCCCTCAATTTGATATTCTACTCTATTTTTCGTCTTTATTCTACATTTAAAGTATAACATACGCTAATATAAATTGCTACTATTTAAAAAAAGAAATTTCTGTTATTTTCTTTAGCAAATATTCAAAATAATCCAGCCAATTTTTTCTTTCTATTCTCTCTAGATTAATAATTTCCACTTCTTCTATTATATTGTTATTCATCTTTACTACTATATTTCCTATTTTTTGCCACTGTTCCACTGGAGCCTCTATACTAGTTATTGTATTTATTTCATATTGTATGTTATCAATTTCATCTTTTTTTATTGGAATAGTATGTACCTTTATTTCGCCAAGACTAAGATTTAAATATTTCTTTTCACCTTGTATTACATTAATTCTTTTTTCATTTATATTTTTCCAATTTTTAAATTCCTCTATAATTTTCTCTTGTATGTTAACCATTTCATAATTCGAAAAGGTATATTCTATTAGTCTTATGCTATCTTTTGTTCTGAACTTCTTTGTGTCTGCCCCTAGTACTACTGTTATTATATCCATATCATTTCTTTTCGTTTCTGTAACTAAACATCTACCCGCATTATTTGTAAAACCTGTTTTTACTCCTACTACACCATTTAATACTCCTAATAGTTCGTTTGTATTAGTTATTTGCCTTGCTTGATTATTTATATATATAGTTGTTGTTTTAGTTCCAACAATATTTGCAAATTTCTCATTTTGCAGTGCATAGTCGGTTAATTTTGCTAGTTCATAAGCCGTAGTATAATGTTCGCTGTTGTCAAGTCCATGTGGCGTTACAAAATGAGTATTAGTTAATTTTAATTCTTCAGCTTTTTTATTCATTATCTCTGCAAACTTTTCAACACTTCCTCCCACATGCTCTGCTAGAGCTACTGCAGCATCATTCCCTGATCTTAGCATTAATCCATATAAAAGATCATTTACAGTTATCTTATCTCCACTCTTTAGCCCTAACCTAGATCCTCCCGTTCCTCCAGCTTTACTACTTATAGTAACTTCATCGTTTAAATTCGCATTTTCAATAACAATTGTTGCTGTCATTATTTTGGTTGTTGATGCCATCGCGCTTCTTATTTTTTCATCCTTACCCCAAATTATTGTTTTTGATATTCTATCATATATAACAAATCTTTTCGAATTTATGCTTGGTCGTTCTGTAACATTATTAGATACAGCCTCTTCAGTAATATTTTCTTCTATTTCCCACTGATTAAAATCATCATAATCAACATCATCTGCACAAACTGTGAATATATTTGATATTATTATAAAAATAGCAATTGTTATATAGCTTATTTTCAAAAATTTATTTTTCATTGTTACACCTCTACTATTTTAATAAATATATTGGTTTTCTTAAAATATTACTAAAAGCATAAAAAATTCAGCTATATAAAAGCTGAATTTTTAATTTTATAAATATCCTCTTCTTTGTAATGCCTCTTCTTCTGGTGTCAACCTTTCTCCTCTTACTTTATCAGTGTCTCCAACATCAGCATCTTTAGGTGCATAATTTAATCTAATGGTTTCTATTTTATCTGATGGGCAATCCCCTATCGTTTCTTCAAACGTTTTTGCATATTCTTCTGGAGATATATTTAATTTTTCTGCTTCCTTCCTTAAAGTAGTTACAGTTCCATCATGCATCTCTATCTCTGCGTCTATATCTAGTGCAACATCATTATTTGGATTATCATCTATATTTCTTATATTGGTTTCTTCTGTTTCCTCTAATTGATGTTCCGTCTTATCTATAGTTTCTTGTATTTCTCTGTCAGTAGTCCTATGATCATTCATAAATTCTTTTACTTCTCTTGTAGTAGGCTTCTGAGTTGATGAATTGATTGCACTTCCTATAAATTTATTCTCTTCTGGACTTTTTCTTATATATGTCGTCTCAACTATTCCATATTGTCCTATTGTTACAGAAAATCCTTCCTTTTGATTTGGCATAGTAAAAAGTGCAGCTGTTTGTTGTTCTTTTACTTCTGATCCGTCTCTATTTATAGCATATATTGATTTTCCAGTATTAACTCCTTGTCTTTCTTCTAAGCCTGGAATCTGCTCAACTTCTCCATCAGGAGTAAGTCCCCAAAAAGCAAATCTTGAATTATCCTTAGATTGTCCATTTGAGGCAACAACAAATATTTTCGTATATTTTCCAGTAATATTAGCTATATTTTCAAAACTCTCTTCATCTGTTATTTTTTCTTGAGGATCTATTGTCGAGCAAGATTTTATATCGTCTTTTGTGATTCCAGCTTTCTGGGCTATTTTTTCCATATTTTCTTCTTCGCTTTTTGGTTCTTCTTGTTCCATAGCTTGATTTTTTTCTCTTTGCATACCTTTTTGTAGTTCTAATTCTTCCTTTGTCATAGTAAAGTTTTCTACTTTTCGTTTTTCACCAAGATCTGGAAGTTTTGGATCTCTTTCTTGAATTGCAGGTAGCTCAAAATGTTGTCCATTTATCTGCTGTAAAATAAGGTATATTTCTGGGCTAATTTCTTTCATCTGCATTAAATAATCCTGCGAAAATATGATATTCGAATTTTCATCAATTTCAGCGATTTCTATTCCCTCTTGATATAGAACAATTCTATTTTTTTCCATTTTCTTCGTGCCATCTAGTCCCACTGGATATATATCTTGTAATCCATACATTGCTTGACCTTGGACATTTTGTAGTATTAATTGATTGTAATATGATATAAATGT
Organism: uncultured Clostridium sp.; assembly: GCA_945946655.1. Taxonomy (GTDB): domain Bacteria; phylum Bacillota; class Clostridia; order TANB77; family CAG-508; genus CAG-245. Next base: position 13,724 of record CAMEWM010000023.1, read on the forward strand.
AATAGGATTCCCTTCTGGTTGCTGGTATCCTTCATATATAGACATCATTTGTTCTTCTATTTTTTTCTTTTTTTCATCTGGATTAAAAACTTCATTTTCCCCCATACTTGCTCCTCCCTCTTATTTAAAACAAAGCCAAAGCGTAAACACATCTTTGGCTTTAGTTATTATAACTTTTTCATTTTTCTAATACGTTCTAGAGATTGAGTTGCCTCTGCATTTGCTTGTTGTGATACATTGGCTGATTGTTCTGCTATACGACGTTGTCTTTCTGTTGCTCTCTCTGTATCACTCATATTCGCTGTCGATAATTGCTGATCTATTTGTTTTTCAATATTCTTTTTCATTTGTTCTTCTAGTCTTTTTTGCAAAGCTTTTTGTGCTTGTTCAAATTTAGCTTGGTTAACAAAGGTACTATTATCATAATTTTGTCCTAGTTTTGCCAAAGCTACTGCCATGTCATGAGATACTTGAGGCTCTTTTCCTTCTGCTGAAAGCGTTTTTTCCATGTCAATGGCTGCTTTTACAGAAGAATAATCGCTTATTCCTGTATCATACATCATTTCAGCTTCTGCTCTTTGTTTTGATCTAAGCTCTTTTACACTGATATCAGGATTCTTATCCATAATCCTATCTCTTGTCTGTGGGTCATTCATATACTGTTTTATAAATTGTTTTTTTATTCTTTCATCCTCACCATAAAGAACATCTCCTGTAAATCTTCCTACTGCAGTATTGCCTGATAATAAGTTTCCTGCCATTTGATTTGTTTTCTTTGATACTACAGTTCCAGCAGCAAGTCCGGCACCTAATCCTTTGAGCGTATCACTCATATCTCCGCCAACAATGCCTGCTCCTAGTCCAAGAGCACCCATTGTCACTGTTCCAAAGGCTCTTCCATATCCTTTAGCCGCTGCTTTTGCAACTCCTCTCATTCCTCCAGCTCTTACCCATCTATTCTTTACTGCTTTCTTAAAATTATTTGCTAGAGTTTTCTTATGATCTTTGAATTGATCATCTTGATCTGTTAGCTGTGGAGTCGAATCTGGAGTTTGCGTATCTGTTTGTGGAGAGTTTCCATTTGATGCATCTTGTGGAGATGCTGAATTCATTCCAAGTAATGCTCTTTGTTCAGCGGTTAATTCACTTTCATCTATTTGTCCATCCGCCAGTTTTTCTTCTAACGCTTCTTTCTCTGCAGCTAGTACTGCATCAGGAGAATTTTGATATGCATCAGCAGCTGATGCTCCTCTTGTGTCCACATTTTCTTCGGCCATAGCTGCTCCTGCTCCAGCACCTATAGCCGCACCTGTACCAGCAGCTAGCGCTGTTTGATCTAGTCCCGCAGCATCTCCCGCTAAAGTATTCATACTGTCAGGTGAATTAGGATTTTTTGCCTGTCTTATCTTATTATTGTTGGCGGTTTGTCCTCCACCTTTATTTCCGCCACCTGCAGCTTTTGACTTTAATGCATTAAATGCTTGTGCAGCTAGTGCTCCTCCAGCAAATCCTCCTATTGATGACTCTGTTTGTCCTTTTATTCCAAACATTTGCTTTACAATCTTTTCTGCTGGTACTATAAACGCTAATGCTATGATAGAGTATAATAAGTTCTTTGACGCAACAGATAGAGCTGATGATACGAATACTGTGTATAGTAATAAGTGCAATGGTTGTAATAGTGCATAGAACATATATTCTTTAAACCAGAAATTAAATGCTTGAGCTTTTCCATCTTTGATTTTATCTAATGGATATGTCAATGCTACTAGTGGAGCTATCATCGTAAAGAAGGCAAGCATTAATAGTCTCTTTAAATATACAAATGCAAAATATACTGTATATACAGTTAATGCAATATATAAAATAGAATATCCCATTTCTAGTATAGAACTACTATATTGTGCTTTTAATCTTGCAACTCCAGTAAAATTACTTACAAAGTATCTTTCTATTCCATCTTCCTCTATAGTATCTACTCCATCTTTATCTGTAAGTCTTATATTAACTTGTTTTATAGTCCCCTGTTCAGTAGTTGCTCCTGCTAATACGTCTGTAACAGTTTCACTCATTGTCATTGTGAATGCCATGATGTAGTGTAAAAAGAATATCAAGCATAAAGCTACTACCCAATCAACAAAGAATTGTTTATATTTAGCTTTATCCCCTGCACTTGAGCTAATAATAATTCTAATTCCTATATATAATAATACAGAAAGAAGTCCAACTATAGCTATATTTCTTAAAGCGACATACCATTTAGCAACAGTAGATTTTAAATCTTCCACTATTGATTTTTCTTTTCCGCCTAACTCGTTATCATGATCTGCATCTGTTTTAAAAAAGTTTGCATCTAGAGCAGCTACATTCCCAGAAAAGATTTCAGCTGATGTAAGCTTTATATTAGGAACTCCATACCCTTTTCCTGTCCATGTTGCTATATAATCTTTAACTACATCAACAGTTTCTAAGTTTGAATCTGGTGGATTCTCTTGTAAAAACTTGTTTACTTTATCATTAGACCAAAATCCTTGGTCAATAAATACTGGCGAATTATCTCCAATCAACAATAATTGAAGCATTTTATTACATGCATCGCCAATTCCACATATCAAACTAGAAATCGGTCCAAATAAGATTCCTCCTATATCTCCCTCATCTGCTCCTTCTAATTCAGATGAATCAGAATCATCATCCGCTGCATATACAGGCTTTATTATAGTAACAGTAGATAATGTAAGCAGTATTGCAAATAATGCTATAATCCTTTGTATTATATTATATTTTTTTAATTGTCGCATCCTTTACTCCTTTATTGCTGTTGCCTTTTGGCATTTTCAACCAT
>CAMEWM010000024.1 GCA_945946655.1 uncultured Clostridium sp.
GTGTTATTCCGTTCTCATTCTTTGTTCTATTTTTGTTTTCTCTATCATTACAATTATTTAACTTATATGTTCTATAAGAATACGTGTGTGTGTGTGTGTGTGTGTGTGTGTGTTACTCTCCCAAGGGTTTTAAGGTTTCCATCTTTCATTTGTTTTTTCTCCTTTTCGTTTTATACTTATTGGTTTATATTATATATTACTAGTTTCTTTTTATCAATATAAAAAAAGAATATTTGCTATAGTAAATATTCTTTTCTTCTAATAATTTATTTTCTAACACCCTGTTCAACATTACTAACCATTTCATTAATCATTTCTTCTTGTTGTCTTGCTTCCTCATTTTGCATTTCTTCATTTTGTATTCTTTCTTGCTCAGCCATCATAGCATTTTCCTCTTCTTGTGGTTTTGTTACATATTCATATGTTATATTTTCTCTTAATTTATCTCTTAGTGTATTCTCATCGGTTATTATATTTTCTTCTTTCTTATTCACAAATGCTACTATAACACATATTAGAGCAATAGCTAAAATTAATATTATGATGTTCAAAATTAAATTCTTATTCTTTTCCATATTCCTTTTACCTCTTTTTCGTATCGTTTTATATTATTTTATTTTAATAAAATCTTTAAGTCAATGATTTTATAAAAGTGTAATAATTTTGTAATATTGTGTTTCATTTTATAACATGTTATAATTGTATTGATTTTATTTAGGAGAAGAATTATGTTACAAAAATATTTAGATAAATTGGAGTATAATAGAATATTAGATATAATTGCAAATTATTGTTCTACTTACATTGGTCAAAATTGTGTAAGCCATATGATTCCAAGCAATGATAAGGATCTAGTAAAAAGGATGTTAGATGAAACTAGTTCCGCTCAAACTTTACTTTTCAGAAAAGGCGAACCGCCTATGTCTAACATTACTAATATAGAAATTTGGATAAAGAATTTGAAAAGCTATAATACATTATCTGCTAAAGCTCTATTGGATGTCGCTCATGTGTTACAAACTTCTAGACTTTTACATGATTATTTTTTTACAGATGAGGCATTTGATTTATCTCACTTTTCTATTTTGGAAAATTATTTCTCTATGCTTTATTGCAATCAGAAAATAGAAAATAATATTCTAAATTCTATTATTGATGAAAATACTATTGCTGATGATGCATCAAATACGCTTTCTTCTTTACGTAGAAATAAACGCAAATTAGAGCAAGACATTCGTGATAAATTATCTAATTTTATTCACTCGTCTTCGTACTCTAAATATTTAATGGATTCTATTGTAACAATTAGAAACGATAGATTTGTTATACCTGTCAAAGAGGAATTTAAAGACAATATTAGTGGTGCAATACTAGATATTTCTGCAAGTGGAGCTACTGTATATATTGAGCCATCTTCTATTTTTGAATTGAATAATAAAATAAACGGTATTAAAGCAGAAGAAGCTATAGAGATCGAAAAAATATTAAAAAATTTATCTTTAAGTCTATTTCCTATTGCAGACAATATAAAAACCTCATTAGAGACAATTGGCAATATTGACTTTATTTTTGCAAGAGCTAAATATAGTAAAAAAATAAATGGTATATGCCCTATTATAACTGATGAAAAAGAAATACATTTATATGGGGCAAGACACCCTCTTATTGATCCTGATGTTGTTGTTCCTATTGATATTTCAATTGGAGATAGCTATTCTTCTTTATTAATAACTGGTCCAAATACTGGTGGAAAAACGGTAACACTTAAGACAGTTGGTCTTTTCTGTATTATGGCATGTAGCGGAATTCTTATTCCTGCCAAAGAAAGTAGTAGCATATATGTATTTGATAATATTTTTGCAGACATTGGTGATGAGCAAAGTATTCAAGAATCTTTAAGTACATTTTCTTCACACATGCTAAATATTATTGATATTTTAAATATAGCTACTACTAATAGTCTAATATTATTGGATGAACTTGGTTCTGGTACTGACCCTCTAGAAGGCGCAAGTCTTGCTATTAGTATACTTGAGCATTTCCATGCTTTAGGTGCATTAACAATTTGCACAACACACTATCCAGAACTAAAAAAATATGCTCTAACTCATGACGGTTTTGAAAATGCTAGTTCGGATTTTGATGTTGAAAATTTACGTCCTACTTATAAATTATTAATTGGTATTCCTGGAAAAAGCAATGCATTTGCTATTAGCAAAAAGTTAGGACTTTCTGACAAGATATTAGACAGAGCAAAATCATTCCAAAAGGATGATGATATTAATATAGAAACACTATTAAAAAACATTTATGATGATAAATTAGCTATTGAAGAAGAGAAAGAAAAGATTCAGAAGAATTCTAATCAAATTGAACTTCTTAGAAAGTCATTAGAAAGGGATAATTCTAAATTAAATGCAGAAGCTGAGACTATAGTTGCTGATGCAAAATTAAAAGCCCGTAACATTTTATTAGATGCTAAAGAAGAAGCTAATGATATAATAAGAGAATTAAATAAAGAATCAACCAACGTTAAAACTGCAAATTCAATAAGGAATAAATTAAATAAATCAATAGACTCTTTATCTGAAACGCATGAATATGAACAAAATGCCACAAAATTAAAAACAGAAGATATCTTCATTGGAAAAGAAGTTCTATGCAAAAACTTAAATTCACATGGAACAGTTCTCTCTTTACCAAATAAGTCTAGTGAAGTAAAAGTTCAAATTGGAAGTTTAACTATGAACATTAAATTAGATGATTTAGCTGATGTCGCTATTAATACAGCTAAAGATAATATTTCTAAAAGTAAAACCTCTTTCTCTAAAAATTTCAAAGCTAAGAATGTGGCTTCTGAAATAAATGTTATCGGATTAAATGTAGATCAAGCAATTCCAATAGTTGATAAATATTTAGACGATTGTTACATGTCCAATTTGGAATCTGCTAGAATTGTCCATGGTAAAGGTACCGGTAGACTTCGTGATGGTATTCACTCTTTCCTAAAGAAAAATCCTCATGTTAAGTCATATAGAATGGGAACATACGGGGAAGGTGAAATGGGAGTAACTGTGGTGTATTTTAAATAGATTTTATACTTTATAAAAAAATGCTGATAAAATCAGCATTTTTTCTTATAATAGTTCCCATGCATTTTTTTCACTATTCCATTTTATATCTATATTAGGCTTTAACTCCACTATAGGTCTAACATAAGAAGATGGTTGCCAATTATAGCCAAAATATGAATCAGTTGCAAATCCTCCAAAAATTGGATAAGTAGTATATTCTAATACACCATATCCCCATTCAGGTACGCAAAATCTAAGATTAGATCCTTCATTTACTGTAACTCTTTCAGAAATCCAATAATATAATCTTCCTATTTCGCTATCTGAAAGAAGCTCTTCATACTCTCCTAAATAATTTATTTTTTCACTTGCTTTTAAATTTGTATCTATAAAGGTATTCTCTGTGTCTGCATATTCACATTGTCCAGGTTTATTTACTTTTGTGCTATTCAATTTTGGATAATATAGCTTATTTGCAAACGTTATTTCTTTGCCGTAATCACTACTGGTTGAATCAATAATCTCTTGTTTGGTATATCCGGACTTTTCTATTATGTCATCCATGTTTATGCTTCTTGCTCCTGTGCCTACAATTTTACCAGTTCTTTCATCTTTTGGTCCACCATACTTAAAAGTAGATACTAAGCTGGTATTAGCTCCATATCCATAACCATATATGCTACATATTCTTGCTAATTCTTCTTCGGCATATAGATACCCTATTCCTGCCTTTAACACTAAACTATTTCCATCATCACTTTCTATCCCACTTTCCGATATCAATCGTATGACCTTATTTTCTTTATTTACATCATATATTCTCCATTTTATATCAGTATTAGCTGTATATGTTCTATCTCCAAATCCATTTCCGTGAGTTATTATATCTTCATTTGTTTTAGGTATCGTTCCTACAGGTGAAGTATATATAAGTTTTTCACTACTTACTCCTTTTGTAGGATCATATAAGATATAATCACCTGTTTTAGCACTTTTGACTATAGTAGATGCTGTTGATGAATTATTATTTACGTCTGTAACTTTTACTTTTACTTTGTATTCTTCAAATCCAACATTTAAGTCTTCGAAAGTATATGATCTTGCTTGATTATAATTGGGAGTTATATAATGTTCTCCATCATCTATACTATATTCTATCTTAGCTAGTCCACTACCTGTTTCTGTAACATTAACTATTACAGTGAAAGATGTCCTAGTTACATCTGTAACTTCCATGCTATTAATAGTTGGTGCATTTTCATCATTTAAAATTACAGTTCCATCTTCTGTATATTCTGCTTGTTGTAACGAATCTATTTTTGATTGACCCTCGGCTTCTGCCTTTTCTATATTGCTTCTTATTGCTTTCGATTTTGTAATTATTCCGTTATCTCCAACCATAACATTAATAGAGACTCCTGCTAAGATTAGTAATACCACAATTGTTACTACCAAAGCAACTAAAGTAATACCATTACTTTTTCTTAGATTTTTCATGTTTTCTCTCCTATCTAATCTTATTATTTAGATACAGTATAACTATAAGCATTTGCTAAGTCTATAGTTGCATATGTTTGGAATGTTGAAGTTTCTCCTGCTTGAATTTCATCCACGTAAACTCCAACTCCTAAAATTTCTATTCCTGTATCATCTTTTAAAGATAGATTGTATATTGCATCTCCTAAAGTGGATTTTCCATTGTTCTTTATTGTTCCTGTTATGATAGTTTTATTATCTTTACTAGTTATATTTATTTCTTGAACTTCTAGGTCTTTTTCTCCATCAACCGTAACTGCTTCTTTCATTTTATCGCTAGTATTAACTCTATTGCCATTTTCATCATGAGTTATATATTTTTCTTCTCCATACAAAACTTCTGTTAATACTTCTTGATAAATTTCATCCTCTGTTAATTTTGAATCCTCTAATGATACTTGTGTCTGTTCCTCTTTATTCTTGTTTACTAATAATACAGAAAATACTATTAATAAAACAACTAATATTGCTATAACAAATATTTTTATTGTTTCCTTTTTCATAGCGTCTCCTTTCATTTTTCAGTAGTTATATTCGCTAATAATCTTAGAATAATTATATTTTACTTTATTTTTCAAGTCAATATTTTAAATAATTTGTAATATAAATGTAACAAAGAGAAAGTATTACATAGAACACCTTCTCTTTATTTTTTATTCAAATATATTTCCTATATCTATTTTATTCCCTCTTAAGAAATCATTGATGGACATTTTCTTTGAGTTTTCTCCCTGTATCTCTAACACCTGTAATATTCCATCATTTGCTTTAATAAATAGCCCATTCTTATCATCTGAAAACAAAACTGTTCCAGCTTGTATACCTTTTAAATGTCCTTTATATTCTTGTAAATCTTTAAATTTATCCAATAGTTCTTGCTCGGTTAATACCTGCACTTTCCAAAATTTGATTTTTTTGTCATTTAAGTATGAATATGCACCCATTATTGGGTTTAATCCTCTAACTAGGTTCTTTATTTCTTTAGCAGACTGGTCTTCCCAATTAATCTTTGCTATTTCTTTAGATAACATTGGTGCCATTGTTCCATCTTCTGGTTGAGGACTTCTTGTTATCGTACCATCTTCTATCTTCTTTACGGTTTCTACTAATAATTTTGCACCAATTACTTTTAGCCTATCCCATAGTTCTCCAGTAGTTTCGTCTTCTCCAATCTGCACTTCTTCTTTAAGAAGCATATCACCAGTGTCCATACCAGCATTCATAAACATTGTTGTTATTCCTGTTTTTTTATCTCCATTTAGTACAGCCCATTGAATTGGTGCAGCTCCTCTATATTGTGGAAGTAATGAACCATGTACATTTACACAGCCTTGTTTAGGAATGTCTAATAATTCTTGAGGTAATATTTTTCCATAAGCAACAACACAAATTAAATCTGGATTTAATTTTTTTATTTCTTCTATAAAATCTACATTATTTCTTACTTTTTGTGGCTGAAATATCTTTAAATTTTTCTCTAATGCATATTCTTTTACAGGAGATGCAATAAGTTTCATTCCTCTTCCTTTTGGTTTATCTATGTTAGTTACTACACCAACTATGTCATAATTTGCTTCATATAAAGCTTTTAAAGACTCTAAAGCAAAGTCCGGTGTTCCCATAAATAAAATTCTCATTGTTATTACCTCCTAATATTAATTTTAAAATATACATATACTCTTACTAGCTAGAAGGAACTACCTCCTCCTCCGCCTCCGGCCTCCTCCGCCAGATGAGCTTCCTCCTGAAAAGCCTCCGCTAGATCCAGAAAAACTTGAACTAGAACTTGAGCCCGAGCCAGAGCTTATACCTGCATGTGATATATAACTATAAAAAGCCATACCGCAAGTAGTATACATTGCTGAATATGAAGTTGCAGCTTCTAAAGATGAACTAAAGCTATCGTTAAAGTTGTCTTTACAATAATCATAGAAATAATTTATTGTTTTTCTATTTAATCCTAGAGCTATTGCAGCTATCAAGTATTCTTCCCATAATATTAAATCCTCAGTATCTTTATCTTTGATTAAAGAATAGTCTCTTAAATATCTACGTAAACCTTTAATTTTTTCTTTCATTTCCAATTGAGATTTAGGATATTTCTTCGTTCTCATAGAATATTGTAATGTTATAAACATTAATATATAAGGTATATATAGTAGTCCTATTCCAATTGAAACCATCATTGATAAAATGCCAATTTGAAAAGCTCCGCAATGGAATATCAAAAATACTACTGTAAAAGCACTATCAAGAGTGATACTAGCAAATATTACTGAATATATAAATGTAATAAATCCTAAAAACATTAATATTCCCATAGCACTTTCATGGCTACTTTCTACTCCTGTTTTGGCTGCACAAAAAGCTATGATAAGAATTAGTAATACCATAAGAATTGACATTACAATTTTTAATTTCTTTGGACTCTTTGTTTCTTCTCCAAACATTTCTTGAATCTTCGCTTTTATTTCTTTGACATACGTTGTATACCCAAATCCTGATTTCTTTTTCATCTTTGAATTTAGTTTTAACATATCTATTGAATCCTCATTAGCATTCATACAACTTATTACAGCTCTTTTAACAATTCTCTGATGTTCATCTAGCTTAACATTGCTTTTTAGATTGGTAATTTTCTGAGTTTCTGTTCCATACTCATTTGTATATTTTTCTAATTTAAATACACCTTTCCTTACCAAGTCCAAAAATGTTACCCAATATGATGACTTTTTTATCTTTCCGTCATAATATATTGCTTGCATTATTGCAGGATCTATTCCATATGGGATTTCTCTAAAGTATCTGACTTTCTCTATCTTATCTTCTTTGTCATACTTGAAGAATACCCATGCAGCCACTAAAATCACACATATTATTAAAACTATTGCAACTTGATTTATATCTAAGTTTAGCAAAATTTTTTCATTCTCTCTTTCAGCTGTGAATCCTTCTTCTTGCTCTATATAAGTATTAAGAACATTCTTTTTCACTGTTTTTGTGCTGTACGGAATTGCTTCAGTGGAAAAAAGAACTCTCGTATCTATAGCTTGATAAGCACTTAAATTTTTAGCATATAAAGTTATATGATTAGCGCTTTTAGTAAAACTACCATCATCTGAACCATGCCCATATACATATATTGTATCCTGTGCTGCTTTCTGTGGTAATGTCATACGTATAATAACATTATTTATTGGAGTATCCCATTCTTTGCCGATAAAATTCCAATAAATCTCTCCAACATCTTTATATTTTGTAGCTACATCTTTTAGCAAATATTTATATGTAATAGTTTTTCCTGCATTCTTAAATGGCGTAAATAATTTAATTGTATATTCATCACCATCTTGAGTATATGTATAAACTTTGTTATTTCCATTTACTGCTGACGACACTTTATTACATATTTCTCCATCGACATAAACTCCTTCTAGTATCACATCTTTTGCTGAGTTTTGTGTATTTAATGGATTGGTAGTTTGTATATTCCTTATAACACCATTTCTTGTCTCATTTGTACTGTACGTTATATTTTCTTCTACTTTCATATCTCCATTTTCTAATACTTGACAGTCTATTACAAAATTGCTTATTGAAAAATTAGCCTGTGATTTTGTGGTTAATATTAAAATAGAAATTAATGTTAAGAATAGCATAAAGTATAATTTCTTAGCTTTCGAATCTTTTATAAATTTCTTATGTTCCTTCATCTAAAATTCCCCTTTTTCCAAAATTAATTTTTCATCTGATTTAAATTTTTTATACAATTGCTATTTATTACTCCTCATTATTTTGTGGATCTATATACTCTAATGTACCTGGTAGCATATTATCTACGAAGAGAACTCCATTTAGGTGATCAATTTCGTGAGCTAATGCCTGAGCTAATAAATCTTTTCCTACTATTTTAACCTTTTTGCCTTCTTCATTTAAAGCTTCTACAACAATCTCTTTGGGTCTTATTATCTTTGCATATTCATTTGGAAAACTTAAGCATCCTTCTTCTACCTCTTGCTCTCCTTTTGCTTTTATAATCTTAGGATTTACTAATAATAATGGTTTATTACCATCATACAAATCTATTACAATTACTCTCTTTAAAATTCCAACTTGTGGGCCAGCTAACCCAACTCCATTATACTTATGCATTGTTTCTAACATATCTTGTAATAATTCTTTTATCCTATCATCTACTTCTGCAACTTCTCTTGCTGTCTTTCTTAGAATCTCATCTCCTGATAACCTTATTTCTCTTATTGCCATCTTATTTTACTTCCTTTCTTGTCTCCATTTAGGGACAGGGGGATCATTAAGAACCGTCCCTGGTTTTTTTTTAAAGCATATTAGTTGGATTTACATCCACTATTATACGAGTGTCATTTTTATTATTCTTGTTTTGACTGTTTATCTTATCCATGGTATCACTTATTGAATTTATTATTTTTTCATCTATTTTGCATTTTACTATTATTCTCCACCTAAATTTGTTCTTTATTCTATCTATTGGTGCTGGTACTGGCTTATATAATAGTATTTGCAACTTTTCTGTTTTTATTTTTTCTTTTAAGTCTTCATATATTTTATTTGCAATTGTTTCTAATTCTTTTTGAGATTTACTTGAAATACCAATTAGTATTATATCACAAAAAGGCGGATATCTCAACTGCTTTCTAAGGTGTATCTCTGTGTCATAGAACAATTTATAATCTTGTTTTTGAGCATATTGAATGCAGAAAGTATCTGGATTATATGTTTGAATAATTACTTCCCCTTTGTCTTTTCCTCTTCCTGCTCTACCTGCTACTTGTGTTAATGTTTGAAATGTTCTTTCATGTGCTCTATAATCGTCTATATTCAAACTACTATCTGCAGCAATTACCCCCACTAATGTTACATTTGGAAAGTCGTGTCCTTTTACTACCATTTGTGTTCCTATTAAGATATCTATTCTATCATTTTTAAATCTGTTTAATATGTCTTCGTGCGAATTTTTCTTTGTTACTGTATCTATGTCCATTCTTATAGTTGATGCTTGTGGGAATAAACTTTTTACTTGTTCTTCCAATTTCTGTGTTCCTGTTCCAAAATATCTGATATTTTTGCTTCCACATTCCGGACATATTGTTAGTGCATTTGTCTCATATCCACAATAGTGGCATTTTAATTTATTTTCTTTTATATGATATGTAAGAGTTATATTACAATTCTTGCATTTAGCAGTATAGCCGCAATCTCTACACATGATAAATGTAGAAAATCCTCTTCTATTTAAAAATAGTATAGTTTGTTTTTTATTTTTTAAATTTTCTTCTATTTCTTCATGTAGCTTTTGGCTTATCATTGTTTTATTCCCTGTTGCAAGTTCAGACCTTAAATCTACTATCTCTACATCTGGAAGGCTAGCATTATTAGCTCTTTTGGTTAGTTCAATTAATTCCATTTTTCCATTTATTGCTTTATAGTATGTACTCATATCAGGAGTAGCACTTCCAAATACTACTGGAACATTGTTTTTTTCTCCCAAATAGCTAGCAATCTCTTTTGCATTATATCTTGGACTCATTTCTGATTTATATGATTCATCATGTTCTTCATCTATTATTATTAATCCTATATTCTGTACTGGAGCAAATATTGCAGACCTCGCTCCTATTACTATTTTTGCATCTCCACGTTCTATTTTTTTCCATTGATCATACCTTTCACCAACCGATAGTTTGCTATGCAAAACTGCAATTTTTTCTTCTCCAAATCTGCTTAAAAATCTATCAACTGTTTGTGGAGTAAGCGATATTTCTGGAACTAACATTATGCTATCTTTCCCAAGTTTTAAAGCCTCTTCTATTAATTGTATATATATCTCTGTTTTGCCAGACCCAGTCACTCCAAATAGTAGAAACTCATCATATTCATTAAATTGTAGTGATGCATTAATTTTCTCAAATGCATTTTCTTGTTCATCTGTTAATGTTAGGTTCTGACTTTGTTTTATAACTTTATGAATAAAAGGATTTCTTTCTACTTCTTTTTCTAATACATCTATATATCCTTTTTTCTCTAGACTTTTTAAAACTGCATTTGTAACATCTGCAAACATTTGTAAATCCGTACTTAAAATTTCGTTATTTGAATTCTCCATTAGAAATTTTAATGCTCTTATTTGTTTATCTGATTTTATCTTTTTATTTTCTATATCTTGTTCTATTTCATCCAAATCTTTTGTTAAATACACAAAGTTTTGCATTTTGTCATTTATTCTATTTGATAATACCTTTGTAGTAGTTCCTGGTGGTAGCATTAATTTTATACAATCTGAAATGTTGCAAAAATATTTATTTGCCATCCATTTTGCTAACTCAATCTTTTCTTGACTTAAATACAGTTTTTCTTCTACTTTTGCTATTGGCTTTAATTTAGACATGTATTCAGAAGTCTCTTTTATTCCAACAACAAATCCTTCTTCTAATTCTTTTTTGTTTCCAAAAGGTACTAAAGTTCTACTTCCAATAGCAATTTTTTCTTCAAATTCTACTGGAATTATATAATCAAATGTTTTATTTAAATTCTTAACATTGCTATTGATTATTATTTCTGCAATCACTGTAGTACTTTCTCCTTAATAGTTTATATACAAATTATATTTCAAAATTTGCCAAAAAGCAATAAAAAAATACAATAAGGTTTTCCTCATTGTATTTAAAACTCTGGATTTTCCAAAGTATTTTCATATTTAATAATCGTAGTAATTATTTGTATTGTTTTTTCTAAATCATTATTTTTTATAACATAGTCATAAACTCCAATTTTTGATTCTTCATAGTCAAATCGGTTTAATCTTAATGTAATTTCTTTTGGATCTGCATTTGGATTTCTTTCTAGCAACCTTCTGTGCAGTTCTTCTCTCGGAACACGTAAAAATATTGTAACAATCTTAGTATCTTTACCTAAAAGTTTTACTAAGTTTTCTGTTCCATTTACATCAATGTCTTTTACAATTATTTTCCCACTTTCTAAACGTTCATTTAGTAAATGTTTAGAAGTTCCATAATAATGATTATGGTGTACATCATATTCATATAAATCGCCTTTTTTTATTAACTCTTCAAATTCTTCGGTAGTGATGAAGTTGTATATTTCTCCATTTACTTCGCCTTCTCTTGGTTCTCTATCTGTATATGATGGTAAAGATGTTATATTTGGATTTCTTTTTATTAATTCTTTTTTTATTGTATCTTTACCTGCACCTGAAACACCTGATAATAATACTAGCATATAGTCACCTTTCCAGCATCAATTTCGTCTGCTGCTATAGAATCTGGAGCAACATCATCTGTTTTTACTAATACCTCTGCTCCTTGTGCAATTTGTCTCGCTCTTTTTGAGGTTGCAATTACTAGCATATATCTGTTTTCTACTTTTTCTAGTAATTCAGCAACACTTGGTTTTATCATCATAATAAAATTACCTTCTTTCTAAATTTATCACATTATATCACAAAAGAGTAAAAATGTCTATAAATTCCAGCATATCAGCAAATTATTTTATTCTATATTTTGAATTTGTTCTCTTATATCTTCTAATTCAACCTTTAGGTCTATTACTAATTTAGTGATATTGTTATTGCCTGATTTTGATCCAATCGTGTTTGTTTCTCTATTCATTTCTTGTATTATAAAATCCAGTTTTTTGCCTATTGGTGTTTGTGTATTATTTATCAATTCACGAAGTTGATCTATATGACTTTTTAGTCTAGTTAATTCTTCTTCTATAGACGTTTTGTCGGCATATATTACCGCTTCTTGAGCAATCCTATTTTCATCCACAACATCTGTTTTTAATATATCTTTTACCCTTTTTTCTAATTTTATTACATATTCTTCAATAAGTCCGTTTGATTCTATTGAAATCTGATTTATCAGACTTTCTACTCTTGATATTCTTCCTAATAAATCTTGCTTTATGTTTTCCCCTTCTCTTGTTCTCATCTCAATCAAATTATCTAATGCCATATTCAAACATATTAAAGCTTCATTAGTAATTTCTTCCTCATTATCCATATCCATTGAATTTAATATATCTGGTAATTTTGCTATTTCAACAACATTTATGTTCTCAGATAATTCATTTTCATCCGCTATTTCTCTTAATTGCTTAATATATTCTCTTGCAATTTCTTTATTTAGTACAATGTTTTTAGCTTTAGTACTATAGTCAAAGAAATTTATTGTTACATCTACTTTTCCTCTTGTAATTTTATTTGAAATTTGTTTTCTTATTTTTTCTTCTATAAAGCTTATTCTCCTAGATATCTTTACGCTTATGTCACTATATTTATTATTTACTGTTTTTATATCTATTACGTAGTTTCTTCCATCGTTATCATAATTAGCTCTACCAAAGCCCGTCATGCTTTTCATTTTTCATAATCATCCCTTCACTATTCTTCTGAAATAAGCTCTTTAACATCACTTACACTTTTTTTCCAATTTGATTTATCTCTTAAGTATATTGATATTGATTTTATTAGATAGTATATGACCGCAATACACGAAGCAATACATGCCATTAGTAAATATTTATCTTGATATAATATATAAGTATATAACAAGACTAACGTAATAATCGCTACAAATAACATTTCTATTCCTATAAGTGCAAATTTTCCACTATCTTTATTATAAGAATATTCAAATAATACTATCGTAATAGCCAATGTTGCAACGCTAAAAACTTTTAAGTCTGTTATATATGCCACACTTTCAACATTTATAAATCCAAAACCTAAAGCTACAAAATATAGTGTTACAAATATTCCTATAAGAATATTTGTAAACATATTCTTATATATTTCTCTTTTTGCATCTTTTGGCATTTTGTTAGCTTTTTCAATCTGTTGCGATATTTTTTTCTCATCTATTTGATTTGTCTTTTTTTTCTTCTTCTCTTTAATAGGAATATCTTTTATTTCTTCAATTTTGTCTACATTTTCTAGTTGTTCTGCTATTATTTTTTGTATTTTATCATCAGTTTTTTTAGCTTTTTTTGTCGTTTTTGATTTTTCTATTTTTTTTGTATCATTATTGCCTGCTGATTTAGTCGTTTTACCTGTACTACTTTTTTTGCTAGTTGCAGACTTATTGTTAGTCTTCGTTCCAGATTTATTGCTAGTTTTTTTAGTAGTACTTTTCGCTGTTGTAGTTTTCGCACTTGTATTCTTTTTCGTTGTAGAATTCTTTTTATTTGCACTACTAGTTTTTGAGGTTGAAGTATTGGTAGATGTTTTTTTCTTAGGTGTTGTGCTAGTAGTACTTTTCTTCGTTGTACTTCTTGCTGTTTTTTGCTTAGTTTCTGTAGATTCCTCTTGTGTCACTTTTTGATCAGCCTGTTTAGTCGTATTTGTTTTTGTTGTTTTCGTTTTCTTAGTAGTTATTTTTTTAGGCTCTTCTTTTATTTCTTCCGTAGTTTTCTCTTTTTTATCTGCCATTCTTTTTTTCCTCCTAATACAGATTATAACAAATCTAATATAATATTTTCAAGGCTTAGGACCTATTATTCCTCTAATTCGTAAATAATGTTTCCTAACATTACTAAACCAGCTGTTTCAGTTCTTAAAATTCTTTTTCCAAGTGATACAAATACTGCATTTTTCTCTTTTAGAATATCTATTTCTTTTTCTGATATTCCTCCCTCCGGTCCTATAACTATCGCAATATTATACTCTTTACCTTTCTTTTTTAATTTATTTAATTCGTTTTTTAGAATATTATGTTCTTCGTTTTCATACGCAACTAAAACTCTATCAAATTTTGATTCGTCAATTTCTTTTATCTTTATTATTTTTTCCACATTAGGTATGCAATCTCTCATAGATTGCTTTGATGCTATTTCTGCTATTTTTTGCCATCTCTCTAATTTTTTGTTTGCTACCTTATCATCCAATTTTACAACTGTTCTTTCCATCATAACAGGTACAATATTTTTAACTCCAATCTCTGTACACTTTTGTATTATGAGTTCCATTTTTTCGAATTTTGGTATTCCTTGAAATAAGGTTATATGTACATTTGATTCTGTAGTTTTTTCTATTTTTTCCTTTATTTCACATTCAACACAATCTTTAAAAATATTTGTTATTATTGCAAGATAATTTTCTCCAGTATCCTGATTACACAATTGTATTTCATCATTTTTTCTCATTCTTAGTACATGGGCAATGTGATTTACATCTTCTCCTATTACTTTGATTGCATTGTTTTCTATCTGATTTTGTTTCACAAAAAATTTAGACATATTTTTCTCCATTCCTATATTTTAACATCTACTATTATAACAAAAAATAAAAAGTACTGCAAGATAAGTCATCTTGTAATACTTTTTAACTTTTTTATTTTATCTATCGCCTATTCCAAAATAGTCCAATTGATACATTTTGCCACTTTCATCTACTATAATCATTCCATACATACTTGCATCAATCTTTTTAATTGCTTTATTTTCAAGTTCGTCCGTTAGCTTTATAAATGTACCATTATCTATTTCAAATCTCCATATATCATTATTTGTATCTATTATATAATTGTAATATACCTCTTTTACATTAATATTGTTATCCACTTTATTTATTGTCTCATTATTATAGTCCATTATATATATTGAATTATCATCACATACAATTATGTCATAATGCCAATTCACATATGATATACATTTTACTTTTCCATAGTTCCAATCTATACTCTGTTTATTCTCATCGTACATTTGAATTTCACCATCTTTATAAAGAACTATCTTATATGAAGAATATCCATTTCTATAATATACTATTTCTTTGTTCTTAATATTTAATCCTTCTTCATTAAGATTTGTAGAATATGCCCATGTATTTCCACTACTATCTATAAATAATCCATTATCTTTAATCTCATTAAATGTTGTTCCAGAATTTAATGGGTTAATTTTATTATTACTTATATACCATAAGCAACCGCCTTGATCTAGTATATTTCCATTAACAAATTGTTTTATATTCATTTCTTCTAAAACTGTTGATTCAGTACAATTTGTATTATCATTATTCCAATAATCAAAATAATACCATTTTCCATCATATGTTTTAATATAATACTCTTCTTCTGACGCAGGTACTACTTGTTCAACATTACTCATAATATATTTTGGAGTCGTAGTTGATATCAATTGAAAACTTCCAGAATCCTTTAAAAAACAATATAAATCATTGTCTTGATCTATAGCCATAGCAGATGCTCCTACTCCGTCTATTACAACGTCTTTCCATATTTCATCTGCTACATTTACTGTCTTTATTTTTCGTAAATATATCTCCATTACATTGCTTGACTGTGTCTTTACTACAGCATAAGTTTGTTCTTTATATATCAAAGTCTGATTATTTAGTATCTCTATTTCTTCAGGTACTTCTGTATTTCCATCCATTATATTCGAAAATATTAAATATAAAGGCATAGCCTCATCATCTATTGTATATACTTGATGTACATTATCTACAATTATGTCTCTTATATTCATTCCACTATCATTACCTATATCTGCTATGAATCCAGTTTCAGTACGGTAAAGACTTCCATTATCTTCTCTTACACAATCTAATATAAATTTTCCAGTTTCGTTATCCTGGTTTATTGTAACCTGTATTTTATATATACCTCTTAAATTTAATTTAGTAATTGCATCTTCGATTATTTTAATGATATCTTCTTCATTTTCACTAGTATTAGCAGATATTATTGCATCTATATAACTTAATTCTAAGCTTTCTTTTTGTTGTGCAGCTATTGTTTTTTCTTTTGCTTCTTTTGCTTTACTTATTATTCCATTATCCCCTAAAACTAAATTCAATGTTACTCCTGCCAATATTAACAAT
>CAMEWM010000025.1 GCA_945946655.1 uncultured Clostridium sp.
AAAATTCCTTTTGCTTTTACTTATTTTGTTATTGAAAGTATCTTATATTTAGATAATCCTGCAGGAGTTTTTACTTCAACAGTATCGTTTTTCTTTTTTCCTAATAAAGCTGCACCAACAGGTGATTCATTAGAAATTTTGTTTTGAGCTAAGTCAACTTCTGTTGAACCTACTATTGTATATGTTACCTCTTCGTCAAAATCTTCATCATATACTTTAACAATATTACCTACTTGAACAGTTTTTGTATCAATCTCTGATTCATCTATAATCTTCGCATATCTTATTTTATTTTCTAATTCTGCTATTTTTCCTTCATTTTCAGCTTGTGCATTTTTTGCTTCGTCATACTCTGAGTTTTCTGATAAATCTCCAAATCCTAATGCAACTTTTATTTTTTCTGCTATTTCTGCTCTTTTTGTTGTTCTAAGATAGTCTAATTCTTGTTCTAATTTTTCATAACCTTCCTGAGTTACTAATATGCCTTTATCTTCCATTATTGTCAACCTCCCTTTGTAATTATACAGTATGCTTATTTAAATTTTCATTTTTATATATTAAACCTTTTTTTATATTTTGTCAAGTATTAAAACAACTTTATAATATATCCTTAAATTCAATTTTTCCGTTATTTCCCTCTAATGTGTATTTGTATGCTTTTATATCTTCTGATATGTCATTTCCATATAATTTATCTATTATATACTCATCTTCAATATCAAATTCTTTTTCTTTTTTATTTATCTTTATATTATTTATTATTATCCCATCAAAGTTACTTAAATTTTTAATACTGTTATTACTAATGTTAAAAATTACAGCTGTTCTATTTATATAATATCCTATTATTTCCTCGTAATTATAATCAAAATTTATAATATATTTAGCCCTAGCTATACTTTTTCTTTTATTATTTAAAATTGATACTGGTTCCAATTTTTCTTCTGCATTCTCTTCAAAAATCTTGAAGCGTTCTACATTTTGAGTAACAATATTTATCATTTTATAATCAGCAATCATTTTATTTATTAAATCGATATAATAGCTATTATTTGAATTAAGTAATATATATATACTCTGTTCTTCTGGAATTTCCTTTTTTAATTTTATGATACTTTTCAAAATTTCATTTAGAAAATCTTTATATATAATTTTGTTTTCTTTGCTATTTTCCAATATTCTATTAAGTCTTTTTATATTTTTTTCATCTTTATTTTCATTTATTAGATTTTTTATTTGTTTTGATATTATTACTTGAGTATTTTTGTTTTCATGTAATATTTGTGATATTTTATTTTCAATTTTACACAATACTTTTTGCTTATTTGCTAATGTACTATATATTATATATATTTTTTTATTATTCTCTTTTATTACATCTATAACATTCCATTGTGCTGATATTTTTATTTTACAATAATATATGTGCTCCATTATATAATTAAGAAATTTATATTTCTTAGCCTTATATGGATGTATACCTTTGTATTTATTTTCATCATTACAAATTTTAAAATATACTATATGTTGCATATGTTCACCTCATGCTTTTAATAGTATATTTCCACAAAACTATTTTTAGACATAAAAACGCCTATAACCTATAGGCGTTTTTTTAATTTATTTTATATCTAATGTTTCAGATACTATATCCCAGATATCATCTGTCTCTCTATCTTTTTCCCAATATGCAGCTCCGGCTAAGCTATAATTATTAACTAAATTCAACTTACATTTTATTGATTCATTGTCTTCAATCCAAATTTTATAAGTCTTTCCTTCTTTTTTATATTCCGCATAATTTTGCTTTAAAGAATCATCCCATTCAACTTTTGTTCCTGCTGGTAAACTACTATATATATCTTTCATATCCATTACTTTGCTATTTAATTTGCCATTCTCCTCAATCCATACTCTTGTATAAAATGGTGTTCCTAAAATTATTTTATTAGCAGCAACTTCCTCTTGTCCTAAAAACTTCTTTATGTTTGCTTCCACCCAGTCACATCCTGCTGTGGTTCCTTCTGTAGGTGAAGATATTCCATTTTGATCATATCCCATAAAAACAATATAATCAGCAATTTCACCTATTACATTTCTATCATAGCATAAAGACCATTCTGGTGATCCATCGGGTGCTGTTACATCTACAGATAAAACTTTACCTAACTCTTTTAATCTAGGAGCTAATTCAATTACAAGCCTTGAATACATATTTTTATCTTTTTCATACATGTTTTCAAAGTCTAAATTAATTCCATCTAAATCATAAGCCATAACAATTGTTATAATATTATTTATTAATTTTTCTCTTAATTTATAATCGTTTAGAATTTCTGATGTAGTTTCTTTCATTCCATCATTTGATAATAGTGCCCATACTTTATATCCATTATTATGTGCCCATTGTATATAATTTTCTCCAGCCTGTCCAACATTTGCAACTATATTTCCCTTTCCTAATTTTTGTAGTGAAAAGAATGTTGGAGATACCACATTTACACCTTTTATCTTTCCAGTCCTTTGTGGTGCAGATGCATATTGAGAAAAATAATCCCAAACTAAGCTAATATTGCCATCTATTTGTTTTTCAATTGTTAGCTCATTTCTTATTTGTTTTATATTTGCTAAGCTACTTGTTCTGACATATCCTATTTTTCCATTTTCAGTAGTTACTTTAGTCCATGCATTATCTTGCATCTCTTCTTTAGTAGTAACTACTGTTACATTATCTCCTGTTTCGATCTTATCTATAGTTTTTGAAAAAGTTGTTGGTTTATATTTTACAGAATTATTTTTATTGCTGTTTGCATACGTTAGTTCTCTATCTAAAGAGACTAAAACTACAGTATCTGTTTCTTTAATATATTTAGTTTCCACATTATATACACTTTTACTTATTTCTGAAAAAGGCAAGTAAAACTGATCACCTATCTTTTTAGCCGGAGCAATAATACTTATATCTGAACTATTTATTGTACATTTCTTTTCATCAATTTTTAATGTTGCAAGCTTTGTGTCTGATGATGTTATTATTTGATCATATTGATTATCATAAAATATATTATCATCAAAAAAGTTGGCTATATCTTTTGTAGATATATAAACTATTTCATTTTCAATAATTACATCATTCTTCAAACTTTTCGTAACATTATTATTATTTATTACTAAGTTCGTTTTATCACTTATTTCATTTCTTATATAATTCTGAGCAATATGCAATACAAACATAACTAATAGCGCAAATATTATTGTTACAATTATTTTATATATATATATTCTTTTTTCTTTATTTCTTGTTTTCATTTTCTTCTCCTTATTTTTCTTACATAAATATAATATCATAAACACATTTTTTAGTGAAGTAATTTTGAAAAATTGTAAAAAAATAAGTAATTAATTTCATTATTAATTACCTATTTAATATTTTAATATCTGATTTCTGATTACTATTTCATCATCGCTATCTGAATTTTCATTTTTTTCTTTTAGCATTGGTCTCTTTTTCTTTCCCAATATACTATTAGTATTGATATGATATTGTTCATCATTTATTATTGTAAAATCAGTATTTTTTTCATCTACTTTTATATACTCATCAGCCTTCTTATTAATATCATATTGTACATTATTATGTTCGTGAGGTTGATAAAATGTTTCTGTATATAGTTTATTTTGATGTAGTCCATGCTCTTCCTCATTTATATAATCTTGAATTTTTTCTCTCTGTATTTTCGAAAATTTTTCTATTGGATATGATAGATATTTATATTGCCATATTGCCATTCTATCTTCATTAGAATAATTTGAGCTCATTAAATCGTCACAATTATACTCTGCCAAGAACTCTACATTTTCTATACTTATAGTAATATTTGACCAGTTTACTTTGTCGTACTTTTGGCATTGATGTCTTAACTTTTTAATTAGTTCATATAATTCGTTTGTTAATCTTACATATTCGTCTTCATTTAAGTTAAATTTATGAGGTATTTGATACACATTAATTGGATTTTTCTTGATTATACTTTTGGGAAAATAGTAAAAAAACATTTCTCCTGTTTCTTCACCATTATCCCTTTGTATAACTGATGCATATAAATATATACTATCCCATTTTTCTGGTATCATGTAAAAAAGACATTTTCTGATTTCAGCGTATAAATCTTTTATTGTTTTACCTACTGGCATATATTCTCCCTTATTTCTTCTTATATATCATATTTATATACTATTTTTCTAATATTATGCTTTCTCCTGTCATTTCTGTTGGCTTATCTAATCCCATTATATCTAGCATAGTTGGTGCCAAGTCTGCTAATTTTCCTTCCTTCAATTTAGCATTATCCATACCAACTAATATTAATGGTACAGGATTTGTCGTATGTGCTGTTTGTGGTTCTCCAGTTTTATAATCTATCATTTGCTCACAATTTCCATGATCTGCTGTTATTATTAAAACTCCGTTTTGTGCATTCACTGCTTCCACAACTTTTCCTACACATGTATCTATTGTTTCAACAGCTTTTATAGCAGCCTCTAAACTTCCTGTATGTCCTACCATATCTGGGTTAGCATAATTTAATATTATAGAGTCATATTTTTTAGAATTTATTGCCTCTACTACTTTATCTGTAACTTCTGGTGCACTCATTTCTGGTTGCATATCATATGTTTCAACTTTTGGTGAAGGTACCAATATTCTATCTTCTCCTGGATATTGTTTTTCTTGTCCTCCATTAAAAAAGAAAGTTACATGAGCATATTTTTCTGTTTCTGCAATACGTAATTGTGTTAATCCGTTATCACTTATATATTCTCCAAATGTATTTTTTAAATGTTCTTTTTTAAATGCAATTTCTACATTTGGCAATGTTTCATCATATGGAGTCATACATACGAAACATAAGTTCAGATCTTTTCTAGTAGCAAATTCATTAAACTCAGGATCAACCAATGTTCTTGTTATTTCTCTTGCTCTATCTGGTCTGAAATTAAAGAATATTACAGAATCATGTGGTTCAATTTTTGCAACTGGTGCTTCTCCATTGCATATCACTGTTGGCTCAATAAACTCATCAAAAGTTTCTTTTTGGTATGATGCCTCAACGGCTTGAACTGCAGATACAGCTTTTATTCCCTTTCCATTTACCATTGCATCATAAGCTTTTTGTACTCTTTGCCATCTCTTATCTCTATCCATTGCATAGAATCTTCCAGATATTGTTGCTATCTTTCCAATTCCTTTTTCCTTCATTTTCTCTTCTAATTTTGTAATATAGCTTTCTCCTGATGCTGGTGGGGTATCTCTTCCATCCATAAAGCAATGTACATATACATTTTCAAAATCTTTTCTTTTTGCTAGTTCTAATAGTCCATATAAATGACGTATATGACTATGAACTCCACCGTCAGATAGTAATCCCATTATGTGTAATTTCGAATTATATTTTTTACAATTTTCTATTGCTTTATTAAATTCTGGTATGCTGAAAAAATCTCCATCTTCTATAGATTTTGTTATTTTTGTTAGCTCTTGATAAACAATTCTGCCAGCACCAATATTTGTATGACCTACTTCTGAATTTCCCATTTGTCCATCTGGTAAGCCTACATTTAGACCACTTGCAAATATCCTTGTTGTTGGGCATATTTTCATTAATTTGTCTATATTAGGAGTTTTGGCAAGTTTAACTGCATTTCCCTGTTCATTTTCATTAATTCCAAAACCATCTAATATCATTAACATTGTTAACTTATCTTTCATATTTATATTACCTTCCTTATTGTCTCAGTGTCTATTTATTATAATTAACTATTTTTTCAAATTCTTCTACTTTTAGGCTTGCTCCTCCAACTAAAGCTCCATCGATATCTGATGTTTCAAATAGTTCTTTTGCATTTGATGCTTTTACACTTCCACCATATTGTATTATAACTTCTTCTGATACTTCTTTTCCATATATTGTCTCTATTTTATTCCTTATTGCTTTTATACTGTTGTTTGCATCTTCTGAAGTCGCAGTTTTCCCTGTTCCTATAGCCCAAATTGGTTCATAGGCAATTATTGTTTTCTTTACCTGCTCATTTGTTAATCCATCTAGAGCTAATTCAACTTGCGTTGTTATTATTTTTTCTGTTTCACCAGCTTCTCTTTGCTCTAAAGTTTCTCCAACACACACTATTGGTTTTAGTTCATTTGCAAATGCTGCTTTTATTTTTTTATTTACTGTCTCATCTGTTTCTGCAAAATAAGCTCTTCTTTCAGAATGTCCTATTATTACATATTCCACTCCAATCGATTTTAGCATTTGTCCAGAAACTTCTCCTGTATATGCTCCTTTTTCTTCCCAATGCATATTTTCTGCACCTATATGAATGTTCGTTCCTTCCGCAGTATGCCATGCATAGAACAAATCTGTATATGGTACACAAAGTATTACTTCATTTTTAGAATCTTTTACAAGTGGTGCTAATTCCTCAATAAAACTTACTGTATCTCCAGGAAGCATATTCATTTTCCAATTTCCTGCAATTACTTTTCTTCTCATAACTACCTCCAAATAATTTAAAATTTCATACCATTAGTAATTGTATTATTTATCTAATAAGCATTCTACTCCTGGAAGTTTCTTTCCCTCTAAGAACTCTAATGAAGCTCCTCCACCAGTTGATATATGAGTGAATTTATCTCCTATTCCTAATTTTTCAATAGCTGCAGCAGAATCTCCTCCGCCTATTATTGTTGTTACTCCATCTAGGCTTCCTAAATATTTAGCAATACTATTTGTTCCAACAGCAAATTGATCAAATTCGAATAATCCTACAGGTCCATTCCAGATAACTGTCTTAGCTTTTGATAATTCTTCTTCATACAATTTTATTGTTTCTTCTCCTATATCAAAACCTTCCCAACCATCTGGTATTTCTGTGTATTTAACTGTTTTGCTTTCTGTATCAGCACTAAACTCTTTTCCTAGTTTTGTATCAACTGGAAGCATTAATTTAACACCTTTTTCTTCTGCTTTTTCCATTAAACTCTTTGCTAAGTCTAATTTATCTAATTCACAAATAGAGTTTCCTACATTATATCCCATTGCTTTAAAGAAAGTATAAGCCATTCCTCCACCAATCATTAATGTATCTACTTTCTCTAACAAACTATCTATAACTCCTATTTTATCTGAAACTTTCTTTCCTCCAAGTATAGCCATAAATGGTCTTTCTGGATTTTCTAGAGTCGTTCCTAAAAAGTTTAGTTCTTTTTCCATTAAGAACCCTGCTACTGCTGGTAAATATGCAGCAACCCCTGCTGTTGAGCTATGAGCTCTATGTGCAGTTCCAAAAGCATCATTTACATATAGTTCAGCCATAGAAGCAAGTTCTTTTGCAAATTCAGGGTCATTTGCTTCTTCTCTAGCGTCAAATCTAACATTCTCTAGTAGGACAACATCTCCATTTTTCATATTAGCTGTCAAACTTTTTGCACTTTCTCCAATTATATCATCAGCTAATTTCACTTCCTTATCTAATAGTCTAGATAGCTCTTTTGCTACTGGCTCTAAGGAGAATTCTTTCTTTACTTCTCCCTTTGGTCTTCCTAAGTGTGAACAAAGTATTACTTTACAATCATTATCTAGTAAATATTTTATTGTTGGAACAGCTCCAACTATTCTTCTGTTATCTGTTATATTTTTGTTTTCATCTAAAGGAACATTAAAATCACATCTTACTAAAACTTTTTTCCCTTTAACATCAATATCTCTTATAGTTTTTTTATTCATTATTATTCCTCCTAATAAAATAATATTTTATTTCTCAACTTTAATAATTTAAAGTTAGATATTAGAAACTTGTTAGATTTAGCAAATCTCTAATATCTAACTTTATTTTCTGAACAAAAGGGCTTGATTTAGTTTTAATATTCAAGCCCATGTATTGTTCAGTCTATACTTATAATATTTTATTTATGGTCAACTTTTGCCATGTATGCAGCTAAATCTACTAATTTATGTGCATATCCCCATTCGTTATCATACCAAGCTACTAATTTAACAAATGTATCTGTTAACATTATTCCAGCTTTTGCATCAAATATTGATGTGTGTTCATCACTCAAGAAATCTGACGATACAACATCTTCGTCAACATATTCAACTATACCTTTTAACTCTCCATCTGCTGCTTTTTTCATTGCTGCACATATTTCTTCATATGTTGTAGGTTTTTCCAAATTACATGTTAAATCAACAACTGATACATCTATTGTTGGTACTCTAAATGCCATTCCTGTTAATTTTCCATTTAGTTCTGGAATAACTTTTCCAACTGCTTTTGCAGCTCCTGTTGAAGATGGTATTATGTTAGCTGCTGCTGCACGTCCACCTCTCCAGTCTTTCTTAGAAGCTCCATCAACTGTTTTTTGTGTTGCTGTTGTTGCATGTACTGTTGTCATTAATCCATCTTTTATTCCAAAGTTATCGTTTATAACTTTAGCAAGTGGTGCTAAACAGTTTGTTGTACAAGAAGCATTTGATACTATGTTCATGCTAGGATCATATTTATCGTTATTTACTCCCATTACAAACATTGGAGCATCTTTTGAAGGTGCACTTATTACAACTTTCTTAGCTCCCGCATTAATGTGTGCCTGTGCTTTTTCCATAGTTGTAAATACTCCAGAACATTCTAGAACATATTCAACTCCCTCTTTTCCCCATGGAATGTTGTTTGGATCCATTTCATTATAAACATTTATTGATTTTCCATTAACAATTAATTTTCCATCTTCTGACTTAACTTCTCCATCAAATCTTCCATGTGCAGAATCATATTTTACCATATATGCCATATAATCTGCTGCAATAAATGGATCATTAACTGCAACTACCTCTACTTCATCATTTTTTAATGCTGCTTGGAATGCTAAATTTCCTATTCTTCCAAAGCCATTAATTCCAACTTTAACTGACATAAATTATTCCTCCTCTTTGATGTTATACATCGATTTTTTGGTCTTTATAACCTTTATTATTCTATAACAAATATTAAGAGTTTTCAAGTATTTTCATAACATTTATGCAGATTTTTACTTAATATAAAACATCTAAAATTCACTAAATTATAATACCCAAATTTTTCTTTTTTATTAAATTTTATGATCAATATAAATTAAAGAATCTATGTAATATATTTATTAAAAAATAAAGGGCATCCTAAAATAGGATCCC
Source organism: uncultured Clostridium sp. (assembly GCA_945946655.1). Classification (GTDB taxonomy): domain Bacteria; phylum Bacillota; class Clostridia; order TANB77; family CAG-508; genus CAG-245. The sequence continues at coordinate 9,234 of CAMEWM010000025.1, forward strand.
TAATTTAATTATATTAAAATTGTATTTTTTGGAATAAGAAATTATGAACTTGTTCTCCTGTTATTTCTTGATGCCAGAAGTCATTTATAGCTTTAAAAGTAGCTTCTTGCTTTGGAGTTAGTTCTATAGTTATCTCTTGGAACAAAAAATTCTTAATTTTTGTCCATGTGCTTATTTTTGATGGTACTGCTGTGTCAAATTGGTTTGCTATAACATTATCATTATTTACTGGTTCTTCCATACTACTTCCTCCTTTGTAAACAAAATATATTACTTTATCATATTTATACTATAAAAAACTTTTTTTATCAATACCTTTTTATAATTTTTTTATATTTCCATTTGTTTTCCTAAAAAATTAGCCGCTGATTGCGCTACTTTTTGTTCTACTTCAGTCATTTTAGTTTTTGAATCTTTTGACAATAATATTACACTTCCTATTGCATCACCATCTGATATAATTGGATATATTACTTGTGAATTATATATTTTGTCATCTTTTTCATTTTGAGTAATTGGTACTGCTACATCATTATTTTCTTTACTTATATATTTTTCTTTATCTTCAAGTATTTTTTCTAATTCATTACTTATTCCTTGCTCTAGCCATTCTTTTTTTGACGCTCCTGATATAGCAATTACTGTATCTTTGTCTGTTATACATGCAATATGTCCAGTAGTTTTTGTTAATGTTTCAGCATATTCTGCTGCAAATTCAGATAGTTCCCCTATAGGAGAATATTTTTTTAATATTATTTCTCCTTCTTTATCAGTAAATATTTCAAGTGGATCTCCCTCTTTTATTCTTAATGTTCTTCTTATTTCTTTCGGAATTACAACTCTACCCAAATCATCTATTCTTCTTACAACTCCTGTTGCTTTCATATTTTTCCTCCTCTTTTATAATTGTTTTTATATTTTTTATTATTACAAAAAAGGAAAAAAATATTCATTTTTTACGTTAATTGTTTTTGTCTGTAAATAAAAAAAGAAGTAATAATTTACTTCTTTTTAGTCATATTATTCCTCATCTTGTTTTGGTCCCAATAATGACAATTTTTTAGGCTTATACATGTTTAAGATATTATCTAATTCTTTTGCAAATTCCTCTATCATTACAGTTTTTATTGTAGGTCTCTTTCCATCAACATAGTCTTCCATAATTTGCCTTAGTTTTGCAATATTTGCCATTTCTGGTTCAATCTCTTTTTTATGATGTTTTGCTCTTTCTGCTAACATTTCTCTAATTGATACTATATCCTCATTGCTCGCACAAGAAATCCTTTGGAACATTTGGAATGGATCATAGTACTTAAATATTGGTATATCGTTGCATTCTTTGGCGAACTTATCATAAAATAATTCCATTTTCATTGGTATACACTTAAATAATTCATCTGCCTTCTCTCTATACATCTTATCTTTTAATTTTGCATTTATTTCATTGAATCTTGCAATAATATTATTCATTTCTGGTCCCGCATCTTCTGTTGCAATTTGTGATAGTTCTTCTTCTGCATTTTCACAATATTCTGAAGTTACTGATGCAATATTCATTCCATTTAAAAACACACTTTCCATAGTTTTTATGTCATAATCTATCAAGTTTTTTTCTATAAAGTAACTAAAATATGCAAATATTTTTACAATTTCTATTGGTTTTATCTTACCATTTTTTACATCATCTATTACTTGATCTATCACAGCTGGGAACTGGTCATCAGATATTTTCCAATACTCCTCTGTTAATAGCCTCTTATAGCCAGGTAATTTATCTGTGTCTATTGTATTTCTAATAACTTCCATGTTATCTTTAAATACCTTCATATCAAATATTCTAGTACGTACATAAATTTCAATAAATTTAAAGAATCTATATTCTACTTTAAAATTATAGTAATATGTGTTGTCAAATTCTTTTATATAGAATTGTCTATTATCCATAAACACTCTTGATGATACAAGTATCGATCTATATTCTTCGTTATTTTCAATGTTCTTAAATTTATCTTTTGTAACTTTTCCAGCTTTAATTTCAAAAGAAATAGCTATAGTGAATATCAACATAGTCTGTAAAATTCTATTATTGGTATTTGGATAATCTTTATTTACCATATCAAATATCTTTTTAAAATCATTCAAAGCATGTTTTAATATTCTTAAGTTTCTTGTTCCACTTTTATTAAATGTTGAAGTTATCAAATTTGAATTTTCTCTTAAAAATCTTATCAATTCGGGATATCTCTCATATCTCATTAGTAATCCATTTATTATATAAGTAAATTCAGGAGCATATTCAAATGTTTCTCCAATTAATTTTTCTTTTATTCTTTCATAATCGTTTGCTTTGTCAAACACATATTCTATTGTATCTTGGATACGTTGAACCATTGGTTCATCTGTTTTAATATTTAGTTTATTTTCTTTGTCCAATAAGTATGTTGCAATAAAAGTTTTCATCTCTATATTACTACTTTTTAATTTGGTTGATAACTCTTTTTCATTGCATATTATAATTGTTTTTATATGATCATGTTCAACAAAATTATTTATATAACCTAATATATCAATAACATCTACATTTGCTCTTTCTAAGTCATCAAAGCAAAGTACTTTATCTTCTGTCGAAAAAAACTCTTCATAGTCTATTTTATCGCCATTTTGTGTAACACCAAAAAAGTTTGCCATATCTAAACCAGTTTTTGCATATTCAGGTATTACCTTTTCGCCCTTTGAGCCCATATATTTTTTTAAGTTTTTATCCATTAATTGAGTAGTTTCTATAAATATTTTTTTGCTTATTTCCTCTAAGTTTGATATTCCATATAAAGACATATATATAGTGGTATATTTTTTTCCATTTACTTGCATTGCTTCTATTTTATTTCTTATTTTATGGTTCCAGAAGTAAGTTTTTCCGCTTCCCCATTCACCATTGATCATTATTGCATAATCTGTATAATCCGCTCTTATATAGTCTAGTATGCTTTCTACTAAATCATCCATTATATATCTCCCTTCATATATTTAGTTTTCTAATCTTTTGCTATTGTTAGTATTCCAATCTTATATGGTTGCAATGTTTTTATCGCTTTTGCGCACTCATTTGCAGTAGCTCCTGTTGTATATATATCATCAAATATTAAGACACTTTTTTGTTGTATTTTTTGATAGTCAAGTTTTTTAAGTTTGTATACATTTTTAGAATTTATGCTCCTTTGTTCTTTATTTAATGTACTTTGAGGAGCTGTATTGACAGATTTTGTAAGAATATTAATATATTCTAATCCATAGATATTCTTTGAAATTTCTTTTGATATTAATTCTGTTTGGTTGTAACCTCTCTCTTTTCTTCTTTTATTATGGATTGGAACTGGAATTATTATATCATAAGATTTTAAAATTTCACATATTTTTTTATTATTTAACAAAATGTTTACAAAGGTCTTATAATAGTATGGCTTATCATCAAATTTATATGCTAATATTTTATCTCTTATATCTTTATATTTAAACATATAAAGATGTTCTTCATAGTATTTTGAAGTGTATTTGTCTATGTGTGTCTTTTCAATTTTTTTCACTCCTTTTCTACAATTTTCGCACAAAAAATTTTTATCTATTTTTCCACAAAAAGCACACACTGGTGGATATATCAAATTTATGATATTATTTAATAATTCTATTTTTTTCCTCCTTAAAGAAAATCATTGATTAAATATTTTTCATTTAATCAACGATTATAATTATATATTTTCTCCAATTTGCTCTAGCTTAAACTTTAATCCTGTATTTCTTTGTCTTGTTGTATTATTTTGTATCATATAGTTCACTACATTTTGTGGTCCTATTATAATTAATAATTTCTTTGCTCTTGTCATTGCAGTATATATCAGATTTCTTGTTAATAACATTGGCGCACTCTGGCTTGCGACAAGAATTACAACATCAAATTCACTACCCTGAGATTTATGCACAGTTATTGCATATGCATGTTCTAGTTGATCTAAATCTGTATTATCATATGTTGCAACCTTTCCATCATCAAATCTAACTTTTACCGTTTTTTCTTCTTTATTTATTTTTTCTATAATACCTAGCTCTCCGTTAAAAATTCCATTCCCTAATTCTTTTTTGAATTCTCTTTCATTTTCTTTTTCCCATAGTATATTATAATTATTTTTTGTTTGCATTACTCTATCTTGATCTCTAAACTTAATGTCTCCAAAATCTCTTTCTTTTTTGTCTTCTTCTACTGGATTTAATTCATTTTGTAATAATACGTTTAGCTCTTTTGTACCTAATTTACCTTTTTTAGTAGGAGTTATTATTTGAATATTATTAAAGAAATCATAGTCTCCATATAATTTCAATCTACCCTTGCATAAGCTAATAATTGTTTGTTGTATTTTTTCTTGATTCGTCTCATTAATATAAAAGAAGTCATCCAATAAATCTATTTGTTCTTCATCTATTTGAGTTTTCTTTATCTTACCACCAATAAAATTTTCTCCTTCATTTACTCTATGTGCATTTACAATTATTTTACTCTTGGCGGCTTGTCGGAATATTTGGTTTAACGTAATTGTATGTACCTGATTAGAATCTATTATATCTTTTAATATGCTTCCCGGACCGACTGATGGTAGCTGATCTGTATCGCCGACTAATACTAATTTAGTTCCTTTGTATATTGCCTTTACTAAATAATTCATCAAAAACATGTCTATCATTGAGGCTTCATCTACAATAATAATGTCTCCGTCTATAGGAGTTACCAATAAATCTGTATTAAAGTTATCTGTGTCATCCGATATTCCAGCAAGTTCTAATAATCTATGTAAAGTTTTTGCTTCTTCTCCTGTTGTTTCTGTTATTCTTTTAGCAGCTCTACCTGTTGGAGCACATAGTACAGGTTTCATTCCATGTTTTTTATATAGCTCTATAATTGCTTTTATGATTGTTGTCTTTCCAGTACCAGGTCCTCCTGTTATAATACATACGTTATTATCATTTATACTTTTTATCGCTTCTTTCTGTTTTTCAGATAGTTCAATATCTATATTCTTTTCTATTCTTTCTAAATCCTTCTTTAAAGTCTTTATCTCTTTAACATTATCAGCATTTCTTAATCCTATTATTCTTTCTGCAATGTTTTTCTCTGCATCATAGAACGGCTTCGAATAAACCCATTCCTGTCCGTCATCCCTATCTTCAAGTACTAACTCTCCTTTTGCTTTCATACTAATAATTGTATTTTCAATACTATCAATATCTACTCTTAATAAGTCCTCTTCATACTTTAGTAGATTTTCATATAAGACACATGAATTACCATTTAATCCAATCTTCTCTAGCCCGTATTTTATACCACTTCTAATTCTTTTATAATTGTCTTGCTCAACTCCTAATTCAAGTGCTATTCTATCTACTTTTTCAAAGTTTACTTTGCTAGCAACATCTATTAATATATATGGATTTTCGCTTATTTTCTCTAAAGCTCCTTCTCCTAGTTTCTTATACACATTCTCCGCGCTTTGTGGGCCTATTCCAAACTTGTCCAAAAATCCAACAATTTGCCAGATTTCCCAATTTGCTAAAAATTGTTCAGCAATTTCAAAAGCTTTTTCTTTGCTAATTCCTTTTATTTGAGTTAATTTATTAGGTTCTAATTTAATTACATTAATTGTATCTTTTCCAAATGTATTTACTATTTTTTTAGCTGTAGCAGGACCTATACCTTTAAAGTTTCCATTAGCTAAATATTTTTCTAATGCTTCAGGGGTAGTTGGCATTGTTTTTTCAAAAGTTGCAACTTTAAATTGCTCTCCATAGTCCGGATGTTTAACTACATCTCCTGTCACTTTTAAATTATCACCTTCATTTACAAATGGTAAATATCCTACTATGGTGGTTTCTTCCATTTCGCTTGTTTCAAAAGTAGCAACTGTATAACTATTTATCTCATTTTTATATATAATATCAATCACTTGACCTTCTA
>CAMEWM010000026.1 GCA_945946655.1 uncultured Clostridium sp.
TTCCCTGGCTCTTTTCCGTATTATGGACAAAAATATTAATAAATTTATTTTATAATGATAAAGGTGTTAATGTAGATTGATAAATATAAAAAATTATGCTATTCTCTATAGTAAAAATTACTAAAAAGATTACAACTTTTTAGATAAAATGAAAGGGGAAACAATGGGATTAATTTTAAAAAATGTATCCAAGACATTTACTGGAAAGAAAGCAGTTGACAATATATCATTTGAATTAACTAAACCAGGAGTATTTGGATTATTAGGAACAAATGGAGCTGGTAAGACAACAACAATTCGAATGATATTGGGAATTATGAAAAAAGACTGTGGAGAAATTACTTGGAATGGCAAGCAAGTAGAAAGAAAAAATGTTAATTTTGGCTATTTACCAGAGGAAAGAGGAGTATATCCAAAAATAAAAATTTATGATCAATTAATGTATTTTGCAGAGCTAAAAGGAATGGGCAAAAAAGAAGCAGATGAAGCGATAGATAAATGGTCAAAAGAATTAAAGGTTGAAGAATACTTACAAATGAATGCAGAGAAGCTATCAAAAGGAAATCAACAGAAGATTCAGTTTATGACAGCAATTATACATGATCCAGAATTAATAGTATTAGATGAACCTTTTAGTGGACTAGACCCAGTAAACACAGAGTTACTAAAAAATATAATAATAAACTTAGTAGCACAAGGTAAATATATAATTATGTCTGCACACCAAATGGCGACAATAGAAGAATTTTGTAGCGATATTATTATCTTAAATAAAGGCAAAACTGTATTAAAAGGTAATTTAAAAGAAATCAAAGAATCATACCCAGCTAATAGAGTATTTGTAGATACTAATGAAAATATAGATGAATATATCAAAAAATTAGATTTAATAGTAGAGAATGAAAAAAATAATGAATATGTTATTAAAATATCTGATGAAAATAAAGCGCATCAACTTTTAAAAGATTTAATAAATGCAAATATTGAAGTAAACAAGTTTGAAATAAACAAACCTACTCTAAATGATATATTTATTGAAAAGGTGGGTGAATAAGATGAAAGATTTAATTACTGTAATAAAATTTACAATGAAAGATATGGCAAAAAGAAAATCTTTTATTATATCAACTATTATAATATTAGTGCTAATAGTAATTGGATTTAATGTTCCAAATATAATAAAAAGTATCAACGGAGAACATTCAAAAGATAAATTATTAATAGTAGATAACCAAAATATTTTTGAAGGAAGTTTAGAGGCATTAAGACAAACAAATCTGGATTACGAAATAGAAATATCATCACCATCAGATAAGTTAAGTGACGAGCAAATAAAAGCAAAAATACAAAATGAAGAAATAGAATCTGCAATTATTGTAGAGCCACAAGATACAAATGTCAAAATAAGATACATTGTAAAAAATACAAATATGATGGAAGATGTACCACAAGATATAGTCAATGGAATAACGTCAATCTACTCAAGCTTACAAATTAGCAAATTAGGACTAACACAAGAACAACTACAATCAATAACACCAGATTTTGAATTTGCTTTGGAACAGACAGAAGAAGCAAAAGCAAGTGGAAATATATTTGCAATGATGTTACTTTCAATAGTGCTATTTTATGCAATATACTTCTGTGCTTATCAAGTATCTAGTTCAATAACTACAGAAAAAACATCAAAAATAATGGAAACATTAGTTACATCAACTAGCCCAAGAACTATAGTATTGGGAAAAACCATTGGAATAGGAATTGTAGGGCTTTTACAAATGGTATTAATTGTAGCAACTGCACTAATTAGCGCAAAAACCTTTTTAGAACCAGGATTAATCGACCAAGTTTTAGATATGTCTAATATTACTCCATATTTAGGAATAATAACAATAATATATTTTATATTTGGATATTTTGCATATGCTTTATTATATGCGTTAACTGGATCTACAGTCAGCAAACCAGAAGACATTCAATCTGCAAATACTCCAGTAGCTTTAGTGGCAGTGGTAGGATTTTATTTATCATATTTTACAATGATGAATCCAACAAGTAGTTTAAACGTATTTGCCTCAATGTGTCCAATATCCTCACCATTTTGTATGCCATTTAGAATAATGATGGGCTTAGCAAGTGTAAAAGATGTAATTATCTCAATTGCAATATTAATAGTCACAATATTAATCATAGCTCAAATATCAATAAAAATTTATTCAAATGCAATATTAAATTATGGAACAAAGATGGGAATAAAAGACATTATAAAAATGTATAAAGAGAAAAATATGTAATATAGAATGGCAGTTAATATAAAATTTAACTGCCATTTTGTATTGACTTTTGGTTGTATGATTATTATAATCATAGATGGAAATGGTAAATAATTTATGCTTTTAGCATAGATTAAATAACTATATATGGAGGTAATACAAATGAATGAGAAAATGTATGAAATTATGAGAGATGGAAGAGGATTTATTGCAGCTCTTGACCAAAGTGGAGGAAGCAGTGCAAAGACTCTAAAAAATTATGGAATAGATGAAAGTGAATATAGCTCAGAAGAGGAAATGTTTAATCTAATCCATGAAATGAGAAAAAGAGTTATGACAAGCAAAGTATTCACAAATGAGCACATTTTAGGAACAATTCTTTTCGAAAAAACAATGATGTCAGAAGTAAATGGAAAATTTACAGCAGATTATTTATGGGATGAAAAGGGAATAGTTTCTTTCTTAAAAGTTGATAAGGGATTAGCCGAAGAAAAGAATGGCGTAAAGTTAATGAAAGAAATTCCAAACTTAAAGGAAGAAATAGAAGAAGCTAACAAAAAGCATGTATTCGGAACAAAGATGAGATCAGTAATATATGAAGCAAACGAAGAAGGAATAAGAGACATTGTAAATCAACAATTCGAATTTGCTAAAACAATATGTGATGGTGGACTAGTTCCGATAATCGAACCAGAAGTAGATATACATTCAGAGCAAAAAGAACTTTGCGAAAAAATATTAAAAGACGAAATAATAAGAAAACTAAAAGAATGGAATCCAGCAGACAAAATAATGTTTAAATTTACAATACCAACAGTTGCAAACCATTACTTAGATTTATATGATTACGACTGTGTTGTAAGAATTGTTGCTTTATCTGGCGGATACGAGATAGATGAGGCATGTGAATTACTTGCTAAAAATAACAGAATGATAGCAAGCTTCTCAAGAGCATTATTACAAGACTTAAATGCACATCAAACACAAGAAGAATTCGATGAAGCATTAAACAATGCAATAGTAAAAATATACAATGCATCAATAGACTAAAAGTAGACAAAAACTGGGTAAAAAGTTTTCTATAAACCTTAAAATTGAAAACAGGAGGAACCAGTTGAAAATACAAATATATTATGTTATTATAAATTTGTAAACAAAGGCATTTGAAATGCAAAACAAGAGAAAAGAGGAGTAAAGTAGAATGAATAAACTAGCAAACCGTTGTGGTTGTGTACACACACACCATGCATTTTACCAAATGCAAACTTTAGTAAAATTTGCTAAAGCTTGCTTGTTGTACTCCAAAATATAAAATAAAAAAGATAGAAATGGAGTAAAAACTATTTCTATCTTTTTGACGTTAAAAAGACTTGTTTTAAAAAATTATACTTAGGGGGGAAAATACTAAAAATGGCCAAAAAAGAAAGTGGAATTACTATTATTGCACTTATTGTTACTATTGTAGTTTTGTTAATATTAGCAGGAGTAAGTATAAGCTTAATAATAAACAGAAATGGAATAATTTCAAATGCAGAAGTTGCAAAACAGGAAACTGAGATTGCAGATGAAAAGGAAAAAATAAACTTATCAGCATTAGCAGCACAAGCTAATAATGAAGATGCTGTTATAAGAAGAAATGACTTTGATAAAGAGTTGAAAAAGTTCTTTAATGAAGATTACATACTAGAACCTGATAGTGATGCTGAAGAGTATGAAGTGACTTGCAAAAAGAGTGGAAGAAAATACACTATAAAAAGTGGAATAACAAAAGAAGAATTAAATCCTGAATTGAATGATACTAATACAACATTTTCATCGAGCCCAAGTGGCTGGACGAATGGTAATGTAATAGTTAGTGTAAAGACTACAGTTCAATCATATACTTTACAAACAAGCAAGGATGGCAAAAACTGGGATGATGCAAAGGAACAAACATTTAATGTAAATGGAACTATGTATGCAAGACTGTGGAATGGAAGTGAATCTGTTTCAGAGTTGCAATATGAAGTAAATAATATTGATAAAAGTACTCCGAAAGTATCTGCAACAGCGATAAATACTAATAGCATAAAAATAAGTGCGTCAGATAGTGAAAGTGGAATAATAGGTTATGCAGTAACAACAAGTTCTACAAAACCAGAAAACTTTACAGGAGTCACGAATACAAAAAGTTTTGAAAATAGTATATCAAAATTGACACACAATACTACATATTATGTATGGATAAAAGATGAAGCAGGAAATACATCACAATATAGTTTAAAAACACCGGAACTACAGGCAGGAAGTTTAAAATTATCTAAGGCAATGCCACAAACATCTGATGCAAGTGAGGTAGCAAATAATATTGGCTCATATATAGGTAGTACAGTAACAAATTATACTCCTAATGGAGGAGATAAAAATGTTGGATGGAAAATATTTTATGCTGGTAAATCAGATGCGGGGGACTCATCAGAGACTGATCATATATATTTAATAGCAGATGATTGTATAGACATAAAGAATTCAGCAGGGGAATATAATACACCAGTTTCAGCAAATGGAAATCAGGTGGATATATTTAATGATGCTCCAAAATGTGCAGCGCTTATGACTATCAAAAATGAAAGTTCAGAATATTCAAGAGAAAACAGTTTAGCTAAAAATTGGATTACGAAAGATTACGATAATTCTGCAATAAATTATATGATTGACGCTGAAAGATGGTCAAATTTATACGGAAGCAAATATGCGGAATATGCGATTGCATCACCACCTGTTGAAATGTATATAAAGAGTTGGAATTCTAATCCCAAATATGAAAAATTAAGTTACGACAGTTTTTACTATGATTATAGTTATACTAAAGGGTGGGGAATGTCGATAAATGGGCATGTTAGTCAACCAATAGAGTTCATTAATACTACTGCCGGATATAATGATACATTGTATTTTCCAAGTGTGGCTGAGGGTGTAAGGAACAGCTGCTACGGTTATTGGTTAATAGATCAAAGTATTAATGCATCATTAGCTCCATGCAATTGGACAGTAGTCTCAATAACAAAAGAAGGAGAACGCCAATTGCTTTTAGGAGCTCCTGGAGCAAACACACTTGGAATTAGACCTATAGTATGTTTAAACACTAATGTTAGATTACAAGCGGATGGAATGGACAGTGATGGAAAGGCAAAATATAAAATAGTTGAAGTATCTGATGAAGAATCTACTTCACAAGTTTACTCGAATGGTGAATGGAGTTCGCAAAATGTATATGCAACCCTTGTGAGTGGAACAACAGGAAGTGGAATAAGTACAAGTTATGAGAGTATTGCTGGCTCTGCACAGAATGTGACAGCAGGAACAACAAATACAAGTGAAATACAAACGGATGGAACAACAACATTAAGAGTTAAAACTACTGATGGCACAAATACAGTTTATAGTAAAAACTATATTGTAAAAATAGATAAAACATCTCCAACTCCTGGAACACTTGCAATGAAACTAAACAGCAGTACTGGAGAAGAATATACTAGTGGAGCAACGAATAACAATATATATATAAAATTAAACAATGGAAGTGATTCTACAAGTGGGCAAAAAAGTAATGTTTATAAATTAAAAGGAGTAACAGAAAGTGAAAATTTAACAGAGACTACAATAATTACAAATAAGGGAACTACAGTGGCAATAGTAACAACAGTAGATAATGCGGGAAATACAGCGACAAGAACCTATAATATTACAAAACAGTTGCCTAAACTAGCTACACCAAAATTGACTGCAGATGGTTATTCAAAATTGACTTGGGATAGAGTTGAAAATGCAACAAAATATGTTGTGCAAAGTATAATAGAAACAGTTGAGGTTGAAAAAGACAAAACATCTTATGATGCTTTAACAATGCGTAAAAATTTACTTAATAAAGGAGCAGATACATTTAGTGCCTTGGTAAGAATCAAAGCTGTTGGTGATGGCATAAATTATGAAGATAGTAACTGGTCAGAAGCTGTATGGTTACGTGAGTGTTTATCAGGTGAGACTGAAATTGATATATATGATGAAGAAAAGAAAAAGAGAAGAAAGAAAAAATTAAAAGACTTAAAAGTTGGAGATAAAGTAATTTCATTTAATACAGAAACGAAAAAATGGGAAATAGATGAAGTACTAAATGACGATATGCACGAGGTTAAATTTGAGCTAAGCTATGATATATGGACTTTCTCTGACGGCACTCAAATAACAACAGTAAAAAGACATGAATTCTACAATGTAAGCCAGGAAAAACTAATGTATATTGATGAATGGAATATGGGAGATAAAATATATAAAGAAGATGGAACAACACCAAGCTTAGTAAAACATGAGCAAGTACAAGAGCCAATACGTCATTACACATTAATGAACCATAACCATAACTATATAGCAAATGGATGCTTATCTGGAACAAGAGAAATGAGAAAAATAAAAGTAGAAGATTTAAAACCAGTTGATATTGATTAAGAGTGAGGAGAAGAAATGAAAGGTAAAAAAATAATTTTATGTATTATTTGTTTAGTAGCAATATTATCAATAATTATCGCATTTGGAGTAAGTCAAAAAGATAATGCAAAAGACAAAGCAAATGAAGAAAATCAGAATAATATGCAAATAGAACTACAAGAAGGCAGCAAAATTGATGTGAAAAATCTAGAAAATGCCAAAATTGAAAATGGAATGAAAGTAAACAATTCTCCAAAAGCTCAAGAAGAAAAGATAGTAGAAAATCTTAAATACTCAGAATTTTCGATGGATTCTAAGAATGGAGAAAGTAATTTTAGACTAAGAGTTACAAATATAGGAAAAGAAAAAACAGAAGAACAATATGTAAAAGTAACATGCTTAGATGTAAATGGAAATTCGATTGGAGAAATTTATTTATTAGTTTCAGAGCTTAAGCCAGGTGAGTCGATAAGTGCAACAGCAAATATAGCAGATGACTATATAAATTTATATGATTATGAAATTTCAAAATAAAAAATAAAAACAAAAAAGTAAACTAATAGTTGTAAAACTATTAGTTTTTTGATATGATAGGCGTAAATTTAAATGTACATTAAATAAACATAAGGAGGAATTTTTAATGAGTGAATACGAATGTGTTGACAGCGTTGAAACTTTGGCAAAGACACTAGAGAGAGTTAAGAATGCACAAAAGGAATTTTCAAAATATTCACAAGAGCAGGTAGATAAAATATTTCAGGCTGCGGCTATTGCTGCGAATGAAGCTAGAATTCCACTTGCTAAGATGGCAGTAGAAGAGACTGGAATGGGAATAGTAGAAGATAAAGTAATTAAGAACCATTATGCGGCAGAATATATATATAATAAATACAAAAATGAAAAAACTTGTGGAGTAATTTATCAAGATGATAGTTATGGAATTAAGAAGATAGCTGAGCCAGTTGGCATTGTAGCTGCTGTTATTCCTACAACAAACCCAACTTCTACAGCAATTTTTAAAACTTTAATTGCACTAAAAACTAGAAATGGAATTATAATCAGTCCTCATCCAAGAGCTAAAAAGTCTACGATAGAAGCTGCAAAAACTGTTTTGGAAGCAGCAGTAAATGCAGGTGCTCCAGAAGACATTATTGCATGGATTGATGTTCCATCTCTTGAGCTTACTAATATGTTAATGCAGTCTGCAGATATAATACTTGCGACTGGTGGACCTGGAATGGTTAAGTCTGCTTATTCTAGTGGAAAGCCAGCTCTAGGCGTTGGTGCGGGAAATACTCCTGCTGTTATTGACGAGAGTGCTAATGTGATTTTGGCAGTAAACTCGATTATACATTCTAAAACATTTGATAATGGAATGATTTGTGCTTCTGAGCAATCTGTAATAGTAAGCGACAAGATTTATGATAAGGTAAAAGACGAATTTGTTAAAAGAGGATGCTATATATTGAATCCTGAGGAGACTGAAAAAGTTCGTAAGACTATAATTATAAACGGAGCCTTGAATGCTAAAATAGTTGGTCAAAAAGCACACACGATAGCAGAACTTGCTGGAGTTAGTGTTCCAGAAAATACAAAAATTTTAATCGGAGAGGTTGAAAGCGTAGATTTATCTGAAGAATTTGCTCACGAAAAATTGTCTCCTGTACTTGCAATGTATAAATCAAGCAGTTTTGACGATTCTCTTGAAAAGGCATATAGATTGATAGAAGATGGCGGACTAGGACACACCTCATCTTTATATGTAAATACTGTTACAGAAAAAGAGAAAATAGAAAAATTTTATAGCAAAATGAAAACGTGTAGAGTTTTAGTAAACACACCATCATCACAAGGTGGAATTGGAGATTTGTATAACTTTAAACTTACTCCATCTTTAACACTTGGATGTGGAACTTGGGGTGGAAACTCAGTTTCAGAAAATGTAGGAATTAAACATTTAATAAATATAAAAACAGTAGCAGAGAGGAGAGAAAATATGCTTTGGTTTAGAGCACCTGAAAAGGTATATATAAAAAGAGGTTGTTTACCAGTAGCTTTAGAAGAACTAAAAAACGCCATAAACAAAAAGAGGGTATTTATTGTAACAGATACGTTCTTATATGAAAATGGTTATACAAAAGTAATAACAGATAAATTAGATGAGATGGGAATATCACATGAGACATTCTTTGATGTGGCACCAGACCCAACACTTGCTTGTGCAAAAGAGGGTGTAAAATTAATAGATGCATTTAAGCCAGATTGCATAATAGCAGTTGGTGGTGGCTCTGCAATGGACGCAGCAAAGATTATGTGGGTAATGTATGAACATCCAGAAGTTGATTTCATGGATATGGCTATGAGATTTATGGACATAAGAAAGAGAGTATATACATTCCCTAAAATGGGAGAAAAAGCATATTTTATAGCTGTTCCAACATCTGCTGGTACAGGATCAGAAGTAACACCATTTGCAGTTATTACAGATGAGCAAACAGGAATAAAATATCCATTAGCAGACTATGAGTTATTACCAAAGATGGCAATAGTTGATTGCAACATGATGATGAATGCTCCAAAAGGACTAACAGCAGCTTCTGGTATTGATGCTGTAACACATGCATTAGAAGCATATGCTTCAATGATGGCAACTCCATATACTGATGGCTTAGCAAAAGAAGCCTTAATAAAAATATTTGAATATTTACCAAGAGCTTATGAAAATGGAGCAAATGACCCAGAAGCAAGAGAAGAAATGGCAAATGCAGCCACAATGGCTGGTATGGCTTTTGCAAATGCATTTTTAGGAGTTTGTCACTCAATGGCACATAAATTAGGTGCATATCATCACATTGCACATGGAATCGCAAATGCTTTATTAATAGATGAAGTTCTAAGGTTTAATAGCGCAGAAGTTCCAACTAAGATGGGCACTTTCCCTCAATATGATCATCCACATACACTAAGAAGATATGCAGAAATAGCTGAAACATTAAAATTGGGTGGAAATACAGATGAAGAAAAACTAGATAACTTAATTAAAGCAATAGATGAATTAAAAGAAAAAATTGGAATAAAGAAAACAATTAGAGACTATGGTGTTAAAGAAGAAGACTTCTTAGCAACACTAGATGAAATGTGTGAAAAGGCATTTGATGATCAATGTACAGGAGCAAATCCAAGATATCCATTGATAAGTGAGATAAAAGAAATGTATTTGAACGCATACTATGGAGGTGAAAGATAATGGAATTTGATTTAAATAATCCAATAGCCGAAAGAAAGACTAAAACAGTTTATAAAGACGGAGATAAGACAATAAAACTATTTGTAGAGAACTATTCTAAGGCAGATATATTAAATGAAGCTCTAATTCAATCAAGAGTTGAAGAAAATACAGATTTAAAAATATCAAGATTATTGGAAGTAACAAAAATAGAAAATAGATGGGCATTAATTACAGAGCATATTGAAGGAACACCATTAGATGTATTAATGGCTGAACACCCAGAAAAAGAAGATGAATACTTAAACTTTTTTGTTGACGTTCAGTTAAATGTATTATCAAAAAAAGTTCCATTATTAAATAGAATTAAAGATAAGTATAGAAGAAAATTAACAGAAGCGACAAATATCGAAGAAAATATAAAATATGAATTATTGCAAAGACTAGAAGGAATGAAAAACCACGATAAACTATGCCATGGAGACTTTGATCCAAGTAACATAATAGTAAAAGAAAATGGAGAATATAGTATAATAGATTGGGCTCACGCTACACAAGGAAATGGTTCTGCTGATGTAGCAATGACATTCTTAATACTTTCAATGGAAGGAAAGAATGAACTAGCAGAAAAATATGTTGACTTATATTGTGCAAAGACGCAGACAAGTAAAACAGAAGTACAAAGATGGATCCCAATAGTGGCAGCAGTACAAAAAGCAAAGGGAAAAGAAGAAGAACAAGAATTTTTAAACAGTTGGATTAATATTGTTGATTATGAATAAAAGATTGAAAAGGAGAAAAATATGAAAAAGAACACACGAGATAAAAGGGAAAGAGGAATCACTCTGATTGCTTTAGTCGTAACCATAGTAGTTCTTTTGATACTTGCAGGAGTAAGCTTAAATCTAGTATTAGGCAACAATGGAATAATAACAAAAGCACAAGATGCAAAATTAATGACAAGAGCAGGTAGTGCTGAAGACGAAGTAGAATTATGGAAAAGCGATAATTACATTGCAAGAACATCTAATCAGGCTACAGTAGATAAAGAAACAATGTTACAAGGATTAAAAGATAAAAACTTAGTATACGAAGAAGAAATAGATAGAGACAATGAAATAATAACAATAAAGAAAAAAGATGGAACAATAGTAAAAGAGATAAACTATTCTGGGGTTATAATAAACATAAGTAAAACTCCAGAGACAGAAAAATCAGGAGCAGTTGTCTTGCAGGTTACTTCAGTAGAAGGATTGACCAATATAAGTATAAAATCTGAAGAAGAGTTTAACTCTTTTGTAGAGCAAATAGAAAGAATGGACGAGGAAAGTAAAAAAGATCTAATAAAAAATTTAGATATAATGGCTCATAACAAATTTAATGGAACCAATATTACAACGTTTGAAGAACTGCTAGAATACTATTATACAAAAGGATATATAACAGATGCGACTGAGGAAGCATATTGGGAGAAAATGAATGATATACCAGATGAAAATATATGTTATGTTATGTTGGAATTATTTTATAATGATCAAACAGGATTATTAATTATGTATCAAGTAATAAATCCAGACAATGCATTATCAGATACATATGTAGCAACAGAAAATGGGACATATACATTTATAGTAAAAGATTTAATTACAGGAAAAAGTTATTCTAAATCAGTAGAAGTAACCAATATTGATTCAACTTTACAACAATATTATGTTGCTAATATTGATGAATATAATAAGGTCATAGGATTAGTAGATAAAGATACAGCAGAACCAACAACATTTTCTCAAGCTTATATAATATACAATGGAGAGAAAATAGATATAACAAGTATAATAAGAACATCAGAAGATAATAGTTGTAATTACCTTTATGGATGGGATATTGGATACTATATGTATCACTGTGGCAAAGTAACATCTCGATATGATGTTGAAGGTAATAGAATATTTATACTAGTAAAAGATGGAATAGATTACGTGGGTTGTGCATTAGTATATGCTCCAAAACATTAATTAAAGAATTAAAAATACTGTAAATAGAGATCTTATATGCTAATATTAATTAAAAGAAAACACGCAAGGAAACAAATGAAGAGATTAAGAATATATGAAAGGAAGAAAAATATGAAAAAGAACACACGAGATAAAAGGGAAAGAGGAATCACTCTGATTGCTTTAGTTGTAACCATAGTAGTTCTTTTGATACTTGCAGGAGTAAGCTTAAATCTAGTGTTAGGCAACAATGGAATAATAACAAAAGCACAAGATGCAAAATTAATGACAAGAGCAGGTAGTGCTGAAGACGAAGTAGAATTATGGAAAAGCGATAATTACATTGCAAGAACATCTAATCAGGCTACAGTAGATAAAGAAACAATGTTACAAGGATTAAAAGATAAAAACTTAGTATACGAAGAAGAAATAGATAGAGACAATGAAATAATAACAATAAAGAAAAAAGATGGAACAATAGTAAAAGAGATAAACTATTCTGGGGTTATAATAAACATAAGTAAAACTCCAGAGACAGAAAAATCAGGAGCAGTTGTCTTGCAGGTTACTTCAGTAGAAGGATTGACCAATATAAGTATAAAATCTGAAGAAGAGTTTAACTCTTTTGTAGAGCAAATAGAAAGAATGGACGAGGAAAGTAAAAAAGATCTAATAAAAAGATTGAACATAATTGGCATAAATAAATTTAGCGGAAAAAATATCAAAACATTTGAAGAAATGCTTGAATTTCATTATACAAATGGATATATAACAGAAGCAACTGAAGAAGCTTATTGGGACAAAATACTAACAGATACGACTTACACAGATGTTATATGTGATATGATAGAGACAATATTTTATGATGAACAGACGAAATCGATAACTACATATGAAATACTAAACCCAAACAATGAATTATCAGATACATATTTAGCAACATCAAATGGGACATATACATTTTTAGTAAAAGACTTATTAACTGGAAAAACATATACTAAATCAGTAGAAGTAACCAATGTAGATTCAGCTTTACCATATTATTATGTTGGAAACTTAGATGAGAGCTATGGAATATATAACAATTATGGTGACTTTGATGATTTAATAACATTATATGATGCAAGAACTAATAAGCCAACTACATTTCAAAAAATTTATATTATTGCAGAAGGTAAGAGAATAGAAATAACAGATATAAGATCAAAGGATGATTATAACTATATGCCTGCTGTATCAACATATTATCCTGTTGCAAATAATATAGATGGATATCCATATGATTATATAACAAATCATTCGCAATTTGTTATAGTTAAAGACAATAAAGAATATATTGGATATGCTTCGTGTGACTGGTGTAAATATTAAATTAAAATAATTGAAACATAAAAATAGCAAGTTTTACTTGCTATTTTTGTAATATAAGTGTAATAAAATTTATTACATTTATATTACAAAAAACAGAGAAATGTTGTAAATAGGGAGCTTATATGTTAATATAAATTAAAAGAAAACACGCAAGGAAACAAATGAAGAGATTAAGAATATATGAAAAGGAGAAAAATATGAAAAAGAATACAAGAGATAAAAGGGAAAGAGGAATCACTCTGATTGCTTTAGTTGTAACAATAGTAGTTCTTTTAATACTTGCAGGAGTAAGCTTAAATCTAGTGTTAGGCAACAATGGAATAATAACAAAAGCACAAGATGCAAAATTAATGACAAGAGCAGGTAGTGCTGAAGACGAAGTAGAATTATGGAAAAGCGATAATTACATTGCAAGAACATCTAATCAGGCTACAGTAGATAAAGAAACAATGTTACAAGGATTAAAAGATAAAAACTTAGTATACGAAGAAGAAATAGATAGAGACAATGAAATAATAACAATAAAGAAAAAAGATGGAACAATAGTAAAAGAGATAAACTATTCTGGGGTTATAATAAACATAAGTAAAACTCCAGAGACAGAAAAATCAGGAGCAGTTGTCTTGCAGGTTACTTCAGTAGAAGGATTGACCAATATAAGTATAAAATCTGAAGAAGAGTTTAACTCTTTTGTAGAGCAAATAGAAAGAATGGACGAGGAAAGTAAAAAAGATCTAATAAAAAATTTAGATATAATGGCTCATAACAAATTTAATGGAACCAATATTACAACGTTTGAAGAACTGCTAGAATACTATTATACAAAAGGATATATAACAGATGCGACTGAGGAAGCATATTGGGAGAAAATGAATGATATACCAGATGAAAATATATGTTATGTTATGTTGGAATTATTTTATAATGATCAAACAGGATTATTAATTATGTATCAAGTAATAAATCCAGACAATGCATTATCAGATACATATGTAGCAACAGAAAATGGGACATATACATTTATAGTAAAAGATTTAATTACAGGAAAAAGTTATTCTAAATCAGTAGAAGTAACCAATATTGATTCAACTTTACAACAATATTATGTTGCTAATATTGATGAATATAATAAGGTCATAGGATTAGTAGATAAAGATACAGCAGAACCAACAACATTTTCTCAAGCTTATATAATATACAATGGAGAGAAAATAGATATAACAAGTATAATAAGAACATCAGAAGATAATAGTTGTAATTACCTTT
>CAMEWM010000027.1 GCA_945946655.1 uncultured Clostridium sp.
AATTTAAGTTATTAATCTGTAATAATTTTTAATATCATATCATATTCTTTTACTTCTATTACTCTTGCTTTTACATATTTACCAATTAAATTTTCTTTTGTATTATTCTCAACATATGCTATTCCATCTATTCCAGGTACATCCATATAACTTCTTCCTATATAATATTTTTTATCTTTAGTTATATCTTCTATTAATATCTCTAATTCTTTACCAAGTTGCTTTTTTTCATTCTCTTTAGATATTTCTTGTTGCAATTTCATTATTCTGTTATATCTCGATTTTTTAGTCATCGGATGAATTTGTTCTTTCAATCTTGCGGCAGGTGTTCCTTCTTCTTTTGAATATGTAAATGCTCCTAATTTATCAAATTTTGTTTCTTTTACGAAATTATACAATTCATCAAAATCTTCTCCAGTTTCTCCTGGGAACCCTACCATTAATGTTGTTCTTATTACAACTCCTGGTATTTCTTTTCTTAATTTCTTAATCGTTTTTCTTATACTATCACCAGTACATTTTCTATTCATTCTTTTTAAGACTTTATTTGATATGTGTTGTATTGGTATGTCGAAATATTTACATATTTTATCATTTTCTTTTACAACATGAATTAGTTCATCTGTAATATCCTCTGGATATGTATATAAAAATCTGATCCATTTTAAATCTTTTATTTGGCATAGTTGGTGTAATAGTTCTGCAAGCTTTGGCTCTCCATAAATATCTATACCATATTTTGAAGTGTCTTGTGCTATTAAAATTAATTCTCTTCTACCAGATTCAACTAACATCTTTGCTTCTTCAATGATATCTTCTATTTTCCTACTTACAAAAGCTCCTCTAATATATGGAATTGCACAATATGTACATCTATTACTACACCCTTCTGCAATTCTTAAATATGAATATTGATTACCTGTTGTAATAACTCTATTCATAAAATCTAATTCTGTATCATTAATTTGCTTTTTACTAGTATTGTCTATTTTATCATATATTTCTTTTAAAACTTTTTCAAATACCTCTGCTGATTTTCCTTTTTCTTCTGCATAATCACTGTATCTTAAAAATATATCTACTTCAGGAATAGCTTTTTCTAGCTCTTCTTTATATCTTTCTACAAGACATCCTGTTGCAATCAAAACTTTACATCTAGCAGTCTTTTTATATTCGGCCATCTCTAAGATTGTGTTTATAGCCTCTTCTTTAGCTGATTCTATGAATCCACATGTATTTACTACTATTACATCTGCTTTACTTGGATCATTAACTATATCAAATTTGTTATCCTTAAACACACCTATCATCATTTCTGTGTCTATCAAATTTTTACTACATCCAAGTGATACAAAACCTACGTTCATTTTTGCTCCTTTTCTATTTATTATTTACTATATTTTGTAATTTTTCTAATTTCACTATTAACTTATCATATGTTTGTCTTGATATTTTGCTCGTATCTCCATTTGCATAATCTTTCGCAAGTTGTTTCATATCAGTTAATTCAAATCTATTTTCTGCTTTTGTTCCATTATCTAACACATATATTGGTGTATAATCTACTTTTTGCAAAACAGCCTTATCTGAATCAGATGTTTTAGCTATTTGTATGTTAAGTATTAATTCAACATCGGCATTATCATAGTTTAGTGTTGATATATAATTTCCTAGAGAGTATGCAACTAATATATTTTTTCCTTCGGAATTTTGTATTATCTTCATTGGTTCTACAACTGCGGGATGAGTTCCTAAAATCATATCAACTCCATTATTTACTAAAAATGCAGTTATGTTATTTTGGTACTCTGATATAGTTGAAGTATTTACGTCACCCCAGTGCATTATTGCTATAATGTAGTTAGAATTTTCCTTTGCATATTCTAAATCCTTTTTAGCTAAATCTTCTGAATATATATTAGCTATTAATTTTTCTTCTTCGGTTAATTCATTTTCGTTGCTCAATCCATATGTATAACCTATAAAAGCAATTTTTATTCCATTTATTTCTTTTATTATTCCTGTAAAGTCTTTATTTTCATTCTCTTTATTATTTGAAATACCTATTATACTTATATTTTGTTCTTGTACTTTATTAATAGTTGTGTTTAATCCATCAATCCCATAGTCTAATTCATGGTTGTGAGCAAGAGAAACTAGATCAATTCCTGATTGTTTTACTGCTGTTAGAAATTCTATTGGAGAATTATATTTTCCTACTCCAGAATATTTACCATCTATAAAATTAGTTTCCAACGTTCCTATCGCCAAATCTGAATTTTGAACAAATTTTGTTATATTAGAAAACATACTAGAGAAATCATATGCTCCATTTGAATATGCATCTTCGACCATGTCCATTTGGCACAATATATCCCCAACTGCCGCAATTCTAGCAGTTGATGTTCTCACAATTTCTCCACTTGCTGTTGTTGCTTCATTCATATCCTTTTCCATTGACGTAAATATTTCTCCTGTTTGTTTTTCTAATTCTTCTGCTTGCTGTGCTAACATTATTTTATCTTGGTACTTTCTACATTGAATTATTACAATGGATATAATCATTATCGCTAATAATATAGAAACAATGATAATAAAGTTTTTATTAGTGATTGTATCTAAAACAATATTTTTTCTTCTTGTGTTTCTTCTATTTCTCATAATTTTCTCTCTTTCTATTTTTTTACATTATTATTTTACTATATTATATAAGAAAAATAAAGGATTTTTTCCTCTATACTATAAAAATAATTAAGCCAAAATTTCAAATTTTCGGCTTAATCATTATTTATATTAAATTATTACTTTCGGCATATGGTATTATTTCATTTTTTAGTGTATTGGATAATATATTTTTATCGTCATTTTTACCAAACCACATAAATTTTTCAATTTCATTCGATGTTGTTAATTCTCCTGCTAATTTACCTTCATACTTAAATATATGCATATGTATTCTTTGATTCTTGTCGCTTGTAGCAATTTCTATAAAGTCCATTACAAACTCAATTTTTTTCTCATCAAATATAGCTCTTGTTCCAAGTTCTTCATGGCATTCTCTAATCGCTGCTTGTAAAGGCGTTTCTCCCTGTTCCACCTTTCCGCCCACCATTTGAAAAGTTTGTCTTTTTCTAGGCTTATCAATCAATAGCTTTTTGTTATCAAAAAACATGGTTCCAACTACATCTATTATATTCTCATACTTAAAGATCAATTGTTCTATCTCTGTCCAAGATTTTACTCGCGTTATATTTTTATTCTCTTTTCCCTTGTTTAGTTTTGAATCCATCATAAAGGTTTTTATTCCCAAATCTGCAATTTCTTTACAAGTAGAAAAATTATCATCTATAAATATATCAATTTGATTTTCTTGGGCAATTTTTCTTTTATCTAAATGTCCCATAAACAATTTATTGTATTTTATTTCATTTTTTTCTAACCATTTTTTAGTTACTTTTTCTGCTTTTTTAGTATTATCATCAAATCTTGCAGTTATTAAAATAATATTATTATCTTTTGCTAACTTATTAATTGTTTCTCGTGCCTTTTCTTTTACTTCTACTTCCTCTATGTATTTTAGGTAATACTTTTTCCAAAAATTATTTTCTTCATCTTCATTCCATTCAAATAATTCTTTGCACCATATTGGACTTGTTATATCTTTATTAAGATTTATTTCTTCATTTCTTTTTAATTCTTCAGTGTTATACTTTTTAGCTAACTCACATACGATTTCAAAAGTTTTAGAGATCGTATCGTCTATATCTATTCCTATATTCATTTTACTTTCCTTTATAAATCCCTATCATCATCATCTTTATTTATTTGTCTTATATTATTTTCTGTCCTTTCTAGAACAAAATTAATATATCGTACATATTCCTCATATGGTATATCCGCAAATCTTTCTCTATTTTCTGATATAAATCTATCTATTAGCTTCTCCCTTTCTTTCTGCTTGTCTAGTACTTTGCCTTCACTAATGCTTCTTACTTCATTATATAGCACTAATTCCACTAATACTGCTAAATCATGTTTTTCCTCTGCAATATTCATATTTTTCTCCTCTTTACCATTCAATTTCATCTATCGAAATTGGATTTTTATTTACTATTATATCTTCTGCTTTACCATTTTTAAAATGTATTATCTTGTCTGCCATAGGTGCAATACTACTATTATGTGTGATTATAATTACAGTCATTTTTTCTTTTCTGGAAGTATCTTGTAGAAGTTTTAATATCTGTTTTCCTGTATTATAATCTAATGCTCCTGTTGGTTCGTCACACAACAATATTTTAGGATTCTTAGCTATTGCTCTTGCAATAGCCACTCTTTGCTGCTCTCCACCAGATAATTGTGAAGGAAAGTTATAGCACCTTTTCTCAAGCCCAACTTGTTCTATTACTTTTTCTGGTTCTAATGGTTTCTTACAAATTTGAGTTGCAAGCTCTACGTTTTCTATTGCAGTTAAATTTTGTATTAAATTATAAAATTGAAACACAAAACCTATATCATCTCTTCTATATTTGGTTAATTGCTTTTCAGAATATTTTTCAACATGTTTTCCATCAATTATTACTTCTCCTGATGTAACACTATCCATTCCTCCCAAAACATTTAGAGCAGTTGTTTTACCAGCTCCACTAGGTCCTACAATTACAACAAGCTCACCTTTTTCTATTTCAAAGTTAGCATTATTCAAAGCTTTTATTTTGTTTTCTCCTACTATATACTCTTTTACGACATTCTTAAATTCAATATATGCCATATTTCCTCCTTACGACATTGGACCCATGGGAAACTGGTACTAATGGTCCACCCTATCCCTGATTAGTCCTTAATCTACACTTTTTAACGATTCTGTCATGCTTATTTTCTTTAATGTATGATTTACTGCAATATTTACAATTTCAGCAAATATTATTGTGATTACAAATCCATATATAAAACTCATTGGTTTTACTTCTTGCACAAACATTAACATATCTAATTCACAAGTTTTTATTATATACATTCCTAAGAAATATCCAGAAAATAGTCCTAATATAATTCCTATTCCAGTCAATATTCTTGTCTCTTTTGTAATGTAGTTAAATACTTCTTTATCATAGAATCCTAAAACTTTAAGAGTTGCAAGTTCTCTTATACGTTCGCTTATATTTACATTAGATAAATTATATAAAACTGCAAAAGCCAGTAATGCCGCTGAGATAATTAATATGTATACTACAAGTTGCATTTTATCCATTACCTCTCCAAATACATCCTTAGTATTTGATAAGAAGGATACTCCAGATACTATATCTTTATTATCTAATAATGTTTTTCCTAATTTTTCTTCTTGGTCTATTTCTGTATTTTCTTTTTCTTTTATTAAAATTGTATTTGGTTTATAACTATTTTCTCCATATAATGTATTATATAAGTCGCTTGACATATAGATATAATGATTTATATATGTTTCAGATATTGCTCCTACTATTACATTTTTTTCTATATTATCTGTATTTTTTATAGTAATTGTGTCTCCAACTTTTATGTTCAATAATTTTGCTATTTTTTCTGAAATTATTACTTTTTCGTCATTTAGAGTGTATGACGTTTTATTTTTCCTTGACCTAATATCAATAAAATCTGATATATTGTCATTTGAGTTTATTACGACTAAATTTAATGTTTGCGAATTCTCTATATTTGTAATTTCTACTGTCTTCATATAACAAGAGATTGTATCTTCAACAAATTCTTCCTCTTTTATTTTGTTTGATTCCTCTTGTATTTTGCTATTCGTTATATCATCATTTAAAGTAACTATTCCGTCATATTTAAATATTTCACCATATTGCTTTGGAATCATTTGACTTACAGAATCTCTTATGCTGAAACCAGCTACTATTAGTGCTGTACAACCAGCTACACCTATAATAGTCATTAGAAACTTCTTTTTATATCTAAATATATTTCTTGCAGTCACTTTTTGTGTAAATTTAAATCTTGACCAAATAAATTTTATTTTTTCCAATAAAATTCTTTTACCTGGTTTTGGAGCTCTTGGTAACATTAAATTTGCTGGTTTTTCTTTCAATTGATTTATGCAAGTATATATTGTTGCTCCTAAGGTACATATCAAGGCAAATATTAAACCAATCAATCCAATGTTTAGCCTAAACTTCAATTGAACCTCTGGTAGTGTGTACATCATACTATACATGCTCCATATTATATTAGGAATTAAGTAAAATCCTATGCTCATTCCTATTATACCACCTATCATTGTGGCTAGTAACGCATATACAATATATTTTATAGATATGTCTATTTTATTATATCCTAAAGCTTTTAACGTTCCTATTTGTACACGTTGCTCTTCTATCATTCTAGACATAGATGTTAAACTGATTAAAGCAGCTACTATAAAAAACACTGCTGGGAATACTTTAGAAATATTAGCTATTCTATCTGTATCTTGAATGTATTCGACATATCCATAATTTGAATTTCTGTCTAAGATGTACCATGAAGGTTTCTCTATTTTACTTATTTGAGTTCTTGCATCATTTAGTTTTTGCTGTGCTTCATCTAATTTTTCTTCCGCTTCTTTTTTAGCATTTTTTAATTTTTCTTCATTTTCTGCTATCTCTAATTTAGCTCTTTCTAGCTCTTGTTCTGCTTCTTTCAATTTCTTATTAGTTGTTTTTTTAGTACTAGTCAATTTATTCTTGTTTTCCTCTAGCTCTTGTTCTGAATTTTCAATCTTACTCTCTGCATCGGCTAATTCTTGTTTTCCTCTACTAATTTGTATTTCTATTGAGGATATTACTTGTTCTAGATTACTAGCTTGTATTCCTTGTTTTGAAAGAGTATCTTCTATTGTTATTACTCCATTATTTATTTTGGTTAAGTTTCCTGTTAATATTGTCTTTGTAGCAGTCAATTCTTGGATTTTGTCTGCATTTGTCATTGGATCTTGATTTAATAAATTTAAAGTTCCATCTATTGTTTTTATTTGTTTTTCTAGTTCCTGTTTTTGACTTAAAAGTATATCATATTGTTCTTTTGTTGCTTTCAAGTTGTCTAATTGTATTTGTGCACTATTTATTTGCTCTTCCGCTTCTTCTTTTTTTATGTCAAGTTCTTTTCTAGCATCACTCAACTGTCTTTCGGCATCTTCTATTTTTTTCTCTGCATTTTCAAATTCTCTCTGTGCTTTCTTTTTATTATTTGCAAGTTCTGTTTTTCCACTTTCAACTTGGTCTTTTGCATTATTAATTTTATTTTCTGCATTTACTAGTTCATCCTCAGCTTTTTTCTTTTCCTCATCATACTTAGTTTGAGCATCATTTAATTTTTCTGTTGCTTCATTTACTATGTTATTATATCTTTCCTGTTTTCTTTCTCCAGATATTTCTTCAATATTATCCTTTACTACAGAAATTAAATCGTCATAATTATCATTATACGTTCCAAGTTCTGTAGCTCCATTCACCGTTACATATGCTATTGTATACACACTCATATTTATATTCTCTTTAGGAATGTACATATAATAATTTACTGTTCCAGAGCCTAATTTACTTGTTCCTCTTGATCTAGATATATATTGAGGAGATTTTACAGTTCCTACTATTTTTATTTTATTGTTTTTTACCACACTTACTTCTTCACTTGAATTCTTGTCTGTATCCTCACTTGCATCTTCTTCTGAATTTAGCACACTTGAATCCATTTTTTCTGGATTTATAGTTATATAATCACCTATGTTATATTGAGTTCCAGATAGAAAACCTTCTTCTACTACACATTCGTCAGAATTTTCTGGTAATTTTCCATCTAGCAAAATAATTTTGTTTATATCTTCAGGAATCGATTCTATTTTTACTACAATATCTTTCTTATCTGTATTTATACTAGCATCAAAACTATATGCAGGATTAACTTGACTGACGCCTTCTACATTTTTAAGTTCATTAATATCATCACAAGTAAGTCCTAAAGTAGATATTACTTCTATATCCATCATATTTTGTGCATCAAAATATTCGTCTACAGCTTCTTTCATATCTGGACTTGTTGCTTGCATTCCAGCAAAAAAGCCGACACCTAATAATACGATTAATAATATTGATAAAAATCGCTTAAACGTATTTTTTATTTGTCTTATGCTATCTTTTAATAGAGATCTTTTCATAAACTTCTCTTCTCCGTTTTATGTAAATCTTTACAAAAATAGGGATACATCTTTTTATAAAAATTTGTACCCCCTTAATTCATTTTTATTCTATCATTATTTAATATGATTTTCAATAATTTTTATCTGATCTCTGTATTAATTATCCATTTTATATCTTCTATAGATTTATCTATATTAAATCTACCATTTCCAATGGGATAATATACAGAATAACACTTATACTCATTGTTATTAATATTTTTTATGAATTGTTTTTTTCTTGTTTGTGAAACCGATATTTTTTTTCCAAGTACCATTGAACTTACTTGATTGCCAAAAAGTATAACCACCTTAGGTCTTATAATTTCTATTTCTTTTTCTAGTAATTTTAAATACTCCTGAAAAACAGAATCCGGAAGTGGTCTTGCATCTATCTGTGTACATTTTCCCAAATTTGTTATAAAATATTTATGTTTCTCTACCTCATTGTACACTTCGTCTGCAAATTTTGGCGTCCAATCTGCTCCTTTTATACTTTTAATTTTATAGTATAGCTCTTCATCTATTAAATTTACACTATAAAATAAATCCCATATATTTTTGGTTCCTATCCATGGTGACCTTCTTCCTCCCCATTTAGGATCTGATGCAATATTTCTTCCTGTTGGATTCATAAATACAAAACATATATCAGGATTTTGTATACACCCTCCATTATATACAGATTTTAGCTCTTTCGCCCCATATTTTTTCTGTAATTGATCATATTTTTTATTCAGTTTTTCTAATTCTATTTGCTCTTTATTCATTTCTATCTCCAACATGATTAATGCTCTATATCTTCATCATCATCTCTTATAAATGGCTCTTTCTGTTCATTTTTATTTTTTTCTTTCTTCTTTGAAAATTCTTGCATTATTTCGTTTATATATCTTTCCTCATATTTATAAGAATCTCCTATGAAAAATCTTTTATCTTGTATTCCTTCTCTAGCAATATAATCTGTATCTATTACTACTAATTCTCCAGCTTCTAAAGGTTTCCCTACTAATTCTTTATCAAAACCTACTGCATTTGGAGAAACATCATACTCTTCGCCATGTAATACAGGAACATTTCTACTTTTAAGTCTTCCAACATTTTGCCATTTGACATCTCCCCATATTATACCTTCTTCTCTTAGCTCTTTATACAAAGCATATAAAGTTTCTGTTGATTTTTCTTCTAATGATAAATTAGTATCTACTGAATTTGACACTTCTATTGCCGCAAATATCTGCCCATTGTTTCTTTTAAAGTTTGTTCTTAGCATAGGTTGCAATATTCTTTTACTATTCGGTATATCATATGTCCTTCTTGGCTTTCCAACTTTTAATATTCTATCTCCAATCGAGAAAACAGCACTATATGCACCAACACCAATTTTATTAAAGTCTATAAACCTCTTATTTTCGCTTTCTAATAATTCTTTCATTATCAAAGCCAATGTTTCAGTATATCCGTCAATATCAATATCTACACCTCTATAGTATTCCAATGCATATGTATAGTCTTCTAGCAAAGATTTAGCTACTTCTACATTATGATTTTCTAATTCTTTATTAAGTATATCATCAGATCTTGGAGATATCCCTTTAAGTGCTAGTGCCGTTTCAAATAATGACTCTATTCCTGCAGACTGTATTATTGATGTTATATTTTCTTCTATAAACTTACTATTTTGAGGTGACTTTTGCATAAATTTTTTATAAAATTCTGCAATATACCTTCTTGTAATAGAATCCTCATTTAATTTCCTTACAATGCAGTCTAAATTTTTTGTAATAGTTTCATCAAAATCAGAGCGTTGCATCAATAAATTTAATAAAGTGGCTACTCTAATACTTATTGTTCTATCTATTATTTCTGGAAAATTTTCTTTTATTATTTGACTTCCACTTTTCCTATGCTTGGCAAGAAATCCATTTGAACTAAAATTATTGTCAGATCTTAATAATGAAACAACTTCATTATATGTCATCTCGCCTTTTCTATTATTTACTCCTCTTATTATCTCTAAAAACCTTTTCTCTTTACTCATTTATTGACAGATTTTCTCTCCTTGATTAATTATTCTACTTTAGCATTTTCTATTCCAACTATCTGTTGTATTTCCTCTAAAATTTCTTTTGTAACATATAATCCACCTGCTGGATCTTGTCTTTCTCCATTTATTATTTCAACTTGTATATTATTTTTGTCACCTGAAAAGAATTTCAAGGCTCCTCTTAGTCTATCTTTTTTATCTTCGTCTAAATTTGTAATATCTATTATTAAAGCTTGTTTTTTTTCATCTCCAAGTTTTTTTATTTCTCTTGCAACTATCTTTGTTTCTTCGTCTTCTCTTACACTTAGTCTTCCTTCTACTATTACAATGTTTTCATCTATTAGTTCATTAGAACATTGCATATAACAGTTTTCAAATACTATAATTTCACAGCTTCCATATAAGTCTTCTACTGTAACAAATGCCATTATCTTATTATTTTTGGTATACTTCTTTTTTACAGAAGTTATTATTCCTGCATATTTTACAAACTGTCCATCTTGTATTAATCTTACATTGCCCCTATTATCTATTAATTCTGGATTATCAATTGTATCTGATGATAATTCTTGAGCTTCTCTTATTTGCAATGTATTTATATTTGTTTGTTTAGCAATTTGTTCCCTATATTTCTCTAGAGGATGTCCAGAAATATATATTCCTAACATTTCTTTTTCCATTGATAATAGTTCTTGGTCTGTATACTCTTTTAATGTTGTATATTTATATTTTAATTTTTCCAAGCTGTCATCTGTTCCACTTTCTTCTTGCAATCCCATATCAAACATAGACACTTGCCCTTGTATATTCTTTCTAGAAGATCCATTGATGGTATCAATTATGTCTTCAAAAGAAGCCATTAAAGTACTTCTTGTTTCTGCAAAATTATCAAAAGCTCCTGATTTTATAAGACTTTCTATGCACTTTTTATTAACAGACTCTCCTTCCATTCTTTCACAGAAATCAGTAAAGCTTTTATATTCTCCATTATTTTTTCTATTTTCTACAATAGCATCTACAGCTCCAATTCCAACATTTTTTATACTTCCAAGTCCAAATCTTATTTTTCCATTATCTACTGTAAATTTTGTGTAGCTTCTATTAATGTCTGGTTTTAAGATTCCAATTTTTAATCTCTTACATTCGTCTATGTATTCTGGAATCTTATCCAAATTTCCTAAAAAGCTATTTAACATTGCAGCCATAAATTCTGTTGGATAATATGTTTTTAAATATGCTGTTCTATATGAGACTACTGCATAGCATGCCGCATGTGATTTATTAAATGCATATTTTGCAAATTCTGCCATTTCATCAAATATTTTATTAGCAGATTCTTCATCTATTCCATTTCTTACACAGCCCGGAACAACAACATTTCCATTTTCATCTACTTGTCCATGTATAAATATTTCTCTTTCTTTTGCCATCACTTCTAGCTTTTTCTTTCCCATTGCACGGCGTACTAAATCTGCACGTCCTAGTGAATATCCAGCTAGATCTCTTACTATTTGCATAACTTGCTCTTGATATACCATACATCCATATGTTACCTTTAATATTGGTTTTAAAGAAGAGTGCGTATATACAGCATGGTCTGGATCTTTTTTATTTGCTATATATCTTGGAATTTGATCCATTGGGCCTGGCCTGTATAATGAAACACCGGCAATCAAGTCTTCAAGACAGTCTGGTTTTAGTTCTTTCATGAAGTTAGTCATTCCTTGGCTTTCAAATTGAAATATTCCCATTGAAGTACCCTCTTGCCATTGTTTATATACCTTTGGGTCGTTCATATCTTTATCAAATTCTACATCTATTCCTCTATTTTGCTTAACTAAATTAATCGTATCCTGAATAACTGTTAAAGTTCGTAGTCCTAAGAAATCCATTTTTAGAAGTCCTAGTTCTTCTAAAGT
>CAMEWM010000028.1 GCA_945946655.1 uncultured Clostridium sp.
TGCCCTCGGTTTTTTCGATGTGTATGGCTCCGGGCTCACACCATACCAGAAATTCATTCGATTCATTCATTCCTACGAATTTCAGAATCTTTCCGATAGCGATGCGACCCTTTTCGTCGATTGTTAGACCCGAGACCACTTTGTCCGTACCAAATTGTGCTTCCTGTTTCAAAACGAGAGTTCCATTGTCATAAATACAATAAACCTTGCAAGGGACAGAAATTTGGGCAATTTCCCGGACGTCTTGGCTGATCAACAACCGCTTCTGTTTGTCAAGCTTTAGCATGTGCTTGACCTCCTTCCATTAAGCTATGCTTATTAATATATTATACCAAAAATTGGCTAATTTATCAAATTAGAATGAATATAAAAGAAAATTTTGCTTATTGCTACTAAAAATATGCAAAAAGATATTGAAAGTTGGTAGTGCAACTGGTATTATTTTCTATATAATCGGGGTGGAGGTGAAAATAAAATGAGGTTTAGTGAAAAATTACCAAAATTAAGAAAGGATAATAATTTATCTCAAGAACAATTAGCTGATAAGTTAGGAGTATCCAGACAAGCTGTCTCAAAATGGGAATCGGGAAATTCTTACCCTGATATGGAGAAAATGTTACAAATGTGTAGAATCTTGAATTGCCATTTGGAAGATATTATGGACGATGGAGCTATAGGCCAAGAAAGCCCGAAAGCAAGTAAAAACAAGATAGATTTAAATGCATATATGGAAGATTTTTTGGATTTTATAACGAGATCATATAATATGTTTTGTAGCATGAAATTTAAAGAAAAGATAAAATGCCTATTTGAAATGGCCATTATCGCACTTATATTGCTTTTAGCAAGTAATATAGTATATTCTATATTGGAATACATCATATATGGTTTAATTCCAATCGCTATATTTTGGAAAGTAGTATCAATATTAATAAAAACAACTTTAATCGTAATATCAATGATAATATTTATACATTTATTCAAGATACGATATTTGGACTATTTTGTGACAATTGAAGATCAAAATGTAACAGAAAAAACAATTGAAGATCCTATAGAGAAAAAAGAAGATAGACACTATCAGGAAAAGGCAAAGGAAAAAATTATTATTAGAGATCCGAAGCATTCTACATTAAAAGTTTTTAATGTATTAGGAGAAATATTAGTAACTATAATCAGAGTTTTAGCAATATTTGCAATTATTCCAGTGATAATAGCGTTTGTACTAACTGTTGGGCTTACTTTTGCATCGATATTTTATATCAGATATGGAGTTCTGTTTTTATTCATGGCAATAGCAATTTTTGGGGCCGTATTTATTGCTTATGATATAATTGAATTATTATATAATTTTATATTGGATAGAGAACAACATTTTAAGAGACTATTTATATTAGGCATTATTGGTCTAATAATGTGTGGAGCAGGAATAGGACTATCTGTATGTACTTATTTAAACTATGAAATTGTAGAAGATTTTGATGAAGGTGACTACTTAATAAAAACACAAAATATTGAACCAAATGATGAACTATATATAGATAAAAGTTATGATTGTGAATATAAAATTGATAATTCAGTAGAAGATATACAAATAGAGATTAAATATATTAAAGGAGCTGATGTTGGTGCATCGGTTAATCCTACTTACGAATATTGTTATTTTTACTACAATATGGATCCAATATATTCATACAGGATGGTTATAAATGACTTAAAAAATAAGAAAATAAGAAACTATGATAATGATGAATTCATGAAAATAAAAATAACGCTATCTCAGGAGAACTACGATAAAATAATGAAAAACAATATGAAAGTGCAATAATAAGATTGACATAATTATCATAACTATATATAATAGAATGTAAACCTATATAAAGGAGGGATTACATGCCTAAAAGTCAAGCGATTGCGTATGCATTAAAAAAACAAGCGGAGGCTCGGAACCAAGCAATTCAAGAGCAATACAGAAACCGCGACCGTGTGTATTTGCATGGTGTAGGCATATGCACAAGAACTAAAAAAGCTGATCAGCAGCAAAATCGTAACAAGCAGTAATCTTTTCGCCATCACCTAGATATATTATCAAAGGTGATGGCACTTTTTTATTAATTATGATATAATTTATTGCATAATATAAAGGGGGATTTTATATGTCAAAAATCAAAGATTGTTTTAACAATATAGCTAAAAATTATAAGAATAATGTTTTGCAATATACATTTACGCACATAATAGTAATGATAACAACTGCAATACTAGTACTTGGAAACTATGATAAATTTAATAACATACTTGAACAAATAGCTATTATTGGATTAATTTCAGCAATTAATGCGTTCGCAAGTGAGAGTTTTTGTAAAAAAACGTGGCAAAGAGTAATTACGGGAATAATTGGAACAGTAATAGGGATTATATTTGCAAGATTAATATATGTTAGAGACTCGGTTATAGTTACTAGAATTATAGTAGGATATTGTGCAACAGTATTCTTAATAGGACTAATGAAAGTAATTAAAAACTCAAAATTAGAATTTCATGAATATTGCACACAAATATTTCAAAATCTGTTTAATTCAGTAATTATATATTTAATATTAAATATAGGTTTGAGTATAATAATATCTATTTTTATTCTATTATTATTAGACAATGTAGATTCATTAGATATTATATTAAGACTACAAATAGCTATAGCAGGATGGTTCTTGGTGCCTGCATTCTTGATGGCAATAACCAATCCGAAATATAACGTATCAAAATTTATAGAAGTAATAATATCATTTGTATTATTACCACTAACTATTCTAGCTACCATAATAATTTATTTATATATGGCAAAAATGTTTATAATGAGAGAAATTCCAGCAAATTCAATTTTTAGAATTTTAGCAGGACTATTTGTTGTTGCATTTCCAGTTTGGACGATGGCTTATAGTTTTCGAGAGAAAAATAAAATTATAAAAATTTTCTGCAAAGCAATGCCAATATCATTTATACCATTTATAGGATTACAAATTTATTCAATAAGTGTTCGTTGTAAAGAAAATGGAATTACTCCACTTAGATATTTGGGGATAATGCTTATAATATTCGAAGTTGTAACAATATTTTTATCTTTATAT
The DNA here is from genome assembly GCA_945946655.1 of uncultured Clostridium sp. Lineage (GTDB taxonomy): Bacteria > Bacillota > Clostridia > TANB77 > CAG-508 > CAG-245. Next base: position 3,129 of record CAMEWM010000028.1, read on the forward strand.
AAAAATAGAAAATATATTCTACATACAATAACAACAGGCAGTATACTCCTTGTAATATCTACTATTTTACCAGTTGTAAATATGCATACTATTTCTAATATGAGCCAGGCTAATAGATTGCTAAAAGCTTGGAAAGAAGAAGAGAAATATTCTCAGTTAACAGAAGAACAAAAGGAAATAGTTTTAAGCTCTTATTACTATTTGATTAATCAAGAAGATGGCAAAAAATATATACCTGAGTATCTAGAAGAAGAAACTATTAAAGATAAAGAAAAGTACTATAATATAAATAGTACCAATAATATAACATACACAATGCCTGAAGATGGAGTAATATATATAGCTGGATATTCATATATTGAGCCAATCAACACTTTTTGTTATAAAGGGAATGAATTAAAGAAGCTTGAGTTAAACAAAGCATGTACTATTGATATCACAGAATATATACTAGATATAATAAAAGAAAATGAGAAGAGCAGTGATGATGCACAGAAATATATAATTGAGAATAGAGTATTAAAGGTAAATGATACTAGAGATTTATATATAAAGGATTTAAGTATAACATATACAGAAAGAGAAAACATAACAGAAGATAATATTAACTATGTAAGAATAAATGGATATGTATTGATAAAATAAAGAAGAAAGATAGTAGTCGCAAATACTAAATTGCAACTACTATCTTTTAAAAATGATATTGATATTTAAAATCATTTACTAATATTTTTCCAAGAGATATAGGAACACTATTATCATGCTTATGTACAACATTATTTTTTGCTTTATTAAAATCACTATTCATAAGTTTATCATAACATTCTCGACAAACAGGAATATATTCTGCATCTCCAACCATTATATCAGTATCTTTGCGTCCTTTGAAATATGTAAATACCGCTTCTTCACATTTACATACTTCACAAATAGATGTCATCATCTCTATGTTATCAGCAATACACATAAGGTCTCCCATTTTTCCAAATATCTTCTTTTCAGAAGTAAGGTTAAGCCCGGCAATATAGAACTTCTTTCCAGCTGTAGCCATTTTATCTATAGTGTGAACATCACCTTTTAAGAATTGAAACTCATCAATAAAATAAGAATCTGCTTCATAATTTTCTAATTCTGATATATCTTGTATATTAATAGCAGTAATAGAATTACCAGCTCTTGTAGATATAACAGCATCCCCAGCTCTGTTATCCAATAAAGGTTTAAAAACTTTTATGTCTTTACCTGCAATTAATTGTCTTTTAAGCTCATTAAATATTTTTTGACTTTTTCCACATTTCATTGGTCCAGTATATACATTAATATATCCCATAATCATTACTCCTTTGTTTATGTAAAATTGCTATATAAATTTGCCAATGAATAATATATATATAATTCAAACTTAAATCAAGTCTTTTTTATAATATTTCATGTAATAAATATTTATGAAATATATTGTAATAAAATGTAATATATTGTAATATTTAAATTGCAATGATATAATGCAAACAATAATTTAATGGGAGAGTGAATATATGGACAATACGGTAAAAAGAAAAGATTATATTAGTTGGGATGAATATTTTATGGCGATAGCAAAACTATCTGCAATGAGAAGCAAAGATCCTTCAACTCAAGTGGGAGCTTGCATAGTTGGTGCTGATAATAAAATATTATCAATAGGATATAATGGGGCTCCAAATGGCTTTGATGATGACAAATTTCCATGGGCAAGAGAAGGAAATAACTTAGAGACAAAATATCCATATGTGTGCCATGCAGAAATGAATGCAATATTAAATTATAGAGGAAGTAGAAAAGACTTAGAAGGAGCAAAAATATATGTTGATTTATTTCCTTGTAATGAATGTGCTAAGATTATTATACAATCAGGAATAAAAAAAGTAGTGTATTTATCTGATAAATATGCAGATTCGGAAAATAATATTGCGTCTAGAAAACTATTCGACACATGCGGAATTGAATACGAAAAGTTAAAATTAGATAATGGAAGTAGAGATATAACAATAAAATTACAATAATAAAATTAAAACCTTTGAAAGTATTGATACTGTAAGGTAATACTTCTGTAAACAATATTCTAGTTGCAATTTTTTATAAAATATGGTATAATAAACAAGACTTTATTTGAAAAGGTGGAGGATTAATAAGACATATTTATATGTCGCATATATGGAAAAAATTATTAATTTAGGTATAGGCTTTGATACGGGTAGAGCCAATATCTGTAAGCTGATCAACACATATTATCAAGATATATTAGATCAAACTAAAAAATTCAGTAAACCTGTTAAAGTTACGATATTCTTAATGTATGATTTAGGATATCAAGGAGCAAAAGAAGAGGATTTTTACAATATAAATCCTGAAGTTTTTCAAAAGATAAACATTAAATATATAACTAAGAAAGATATTGAAGAAGCCAAAGAAGATAATATAGGGATATTAACAAGAGAAGAGGCAGATTTATTTTTCGGTTATGGACATGCAAAAGGTAGAAATACAATTATGTATTTTGCATTAAAAGAAGGTATGAACTACTTAATGTATTGGGATGATGATGAATATCCTATTGCATGTATGAAAAATGATAATGGAGCGTTATCTTGGAAAAAGCAAAATAATGTTTTAACACATTTGGAAAATATTGAAAAATCAGATGTCACAATGGGATATCATTGTGGATACATTTCACCGATACCATATATAGATATTGAAGATAGAAATACAATTGATGAGTCTACTTTGAAGACATTCATTGAAGCAATTAGTAATGAATTAGTATCATGGGAATCTATTAAAAAGAAAATGGAAGAAAATTATGGTATAACATATGCGGAAGAATATTTAGCTAATGGAAATGGGGCATATGTGCCAAAAGAAAAATGGTGCGCAGGTACTAATATATGCTTAAATTTAAATCATTTAAGTAAAATACCGGCCTTTTATAACCCATTAAATTCTAGAGGAGAAGATACATTCTTTTCGACACAATTACAACATTCTAAGATTACTAAAATACCAACATATCACTTTCACGATGGATTCTTACAATATACTTCTATAATGGATGGAAAAAATCCAACTTACTTGGACAAGATAGAAATGAATTCTGAAAAAATAGAAAAAAGGTTTTATAATGCTTGTTTAGGATGGATTAGATACAAACCATTGTTAACGTATATTACTAGAAGAGATACATATATAGAAGATATGGAAAAAGTAAAAAGAGACTTAGAAAATAGCGTTGACAAAATGAATTCGCTAATTAAATATTCAAAAGATTGCGATTTTAACAATGTATTATTAGAACTAGATAAATATTCTAAAAATGTTTTTTCGGATTATAATGATTATTTATTAGTTAACGATGTATGGAAAAGATTAAAACGCGTATATGGAAGCGGTAGAATTGTTAAGAAAAATAGAAAAGGCAGAAAAGAAATAATATTAGATTAAAAATAAGATAGGGCAAATTATTATAGAGTAAACTTTATAATGTTTGCCCTATTCATAAATATATATAATAGGGAGTAGTTTATATGAATGATAACATTGTAATAAAAGGGGCAAAAGAACATAATTTAAAGGATATAGATCTAACAATTCCAAGAAATAAACTTGTTGTTATAACAGGTCTTTCTGGCTCCGGAAAGTCTTCTCTTGCATTTGATACTTTATATGCAGAGGGACAAAGAAGATATGTAGAGAGTTTATCTTCATATGCTAGACAATTCTTGGGAATGATGGAAAAGCCAGAAGTTGAATCAATAGAAGGACTTTCCCCTGCAATATCCATAGATCAGAAAACTACATCTAAAAATCCTCGTTCAACAGTAGGAACAGTAACAGAAATATATGACTATCTTCGTTTATTATATGCAAGAATAGGAACTCCATATTGTCCTAACTGCGGGAGAAAAATTGAAAAACAAACAATTGATCAAATTATAGATAATATTTTAGAACTAGAAGAAGGAACGAGAATCCAAATTTTAGCTCCGGTTGTTCGTGGCCGTAAAGGCGAATTTACGAAACAATTAGAAGAATATCAAAAAGCAGGCTTTGTTAGAATTAGAATTGATTACGAAATGTATGAACTTGGTGAAGATAATGTAAAAATAGACAAAAATAAAAAACATAATGTAGATGTTGTTGTTGACAGATTAATAATAAAAGAAGGTATACGTTCAAGACTAACAGAATCTGTTGAAATAGCTATGAAATATGCAAATAATTTAGTAACGATAGATATACCAGGCCAAGAAGAAAAAATATATAGTCAAAATTACGCATGTACAGATTGTGGAATAAGTTTTGAAGAATTAACACCTAGAATGTTTTCATTTAATAATCCCTTTGGAGCTTGTCCAGAATGTACTGGTATTGGCTACTTAATGAGAATTGATGAAGACTTAATTATACCAGATAAGAATAAAACACTATATGATGGTGTAAAAGCTTTTGGATCAAGTTCAATGAAAAAGGGCGATACAATGGCTAAAATGTATTTTGAGAGTGTCGCCAAGCATTATGGAGTTAAGATAAAAGATGTACCAATAAAAAAAATACCTAAAGACTTTTTAAACAAGATTTTATATGGTACAGGAGATGAAACTATAGATTTCGAATACACATCAGCAGCTGGAACTAGAAAATACACTGCTCCATTTGAAGGAGTCATTCCAACTTTAGAAAGACGACACAACGAAACAAAATCTAATGGCATGAGGTCATTTTATGAAATGTATATGAGCGAATCGCCTTGCCTTGCATGTCATGGAGCAAGATTAAGAAAAGAAAGTCTTGCTGTTCGAATAGGGGATAAAAACATAAAAGAACTTACAGATATGTCTATCGATAAAATAAAAAATTATATAAATAATATATCATTGACTCCTACACAAGCAATGATTGCAGAGCAAATTATACAAGAGCTAAATAAGAGATTACAATTTCTAATAGATGTTGGATTAGATTATCTAACACTTTCAAGACCAGCAGGAAGCTTATCTGGTGGAGAAGCACAGCGTATTCGTTTAGCTACACAAATAGGAGCTGGACTTACTGGAGTATTATACATATTAGACGAGCCAAGTATTGGTTTACATCAAAGAGATAATGATAAATTAATAACAACATTAAAAAAATTGAGAGATTTAGGCAACTCTGTAATTGTAGTAGAACATGATGAGGATACTATGTATGCAGCAGATCAGATAATTGATATTGGACCAGGAGCTGGTGTTCATGGTGGAAATGTAATGGCACAAGGTACGGCTGAAGAGATAAAACAAACACCTGGTTCTATAACAGGAGATTATTTAAGTGGTAGAAAACAAATAAGAGTACCAGAAAAAAGAAGAAAATCAAATGGAAAAGCCATAGAAGTTATAGGCGCAACAGAGCACAATTTAAAAAATATAACAGTAAAATTTCCTTTAGGACAATTTATTTGTGTAACAGGTGTTTCAGGATCTGGTAAATCGACGTTAGTGAATGAAATATTATACAAAACAATAGCAAGAGACTTAAATGGCTCAAATGAAAAACCAGGAAAATGTAAAGAAGTAAAAGGATTACAAAATATTGATAAGATAGTAAATATAGACCAATCTCCAATAGGTAGAACTCCTCGTTCAAATCCTGCAACATATACAGGTGTATTTGATATGATAAGAGATTTGTTTGCAGAAACCAATGAAGCTAAAATGAGAGGATATGACAAAGGAAGATTTAGTTTTAATGTAACAGGAGGAAGATGTGAAGCTTGCAATGGTGATGGGGTACTAAAAATAGAAATGCATTTCTTATCAGATATATATGTACCATGTGAAGTTTGCCATGGAAAACGTTATAACAAAGAAACACTAGAAGTAAAATATAAAGGAAAATCAATTGCAGATGTACTAGATATGACTGTTGAGGAGGCTCTTATATTCTTCGATAAAATACCAAGAATAAAATCAAAAATACAAACATTATATGATGTTGGACTTGGATATATAAAATTAGGCCAACCATCAACAACGTTATCTGGTGGAGAAGCACAACGTGTAAAACTCGCAACAGAACTCTCTAAAAAAGCAACAGGAAAAACATTATATATATTAGATGAACCAACTACAGGATTACATATAGCAGATGTTCATAAATTAGTGGATATATTACAAAGACTTGTTGATACCGGAAATACAATAATAGTAATTGAACACAATTTAGATCTAATAAAAACATGTGATCACATAATAGATTTAGGACCAGAAGGTGGAGATAAAGGTGGCCAAGTAATTGCGCTAGGAACACCAGAACAAATAGTAAAAAATGAAAAGAGTTATACAGGAAAATTCTTAAAAAAATATATAGAAAAATAATACAAAGACAAGAAGCGGAAATTATAATGTCATCCGCTTCTTATTCTATTTACATGTATTATTTTCCCTCTACTGTGTTAGTATCTTGTTTGGGATTGCTCTTTTTACTTCCTTTGGCATTGTTTTTCTTATCGTTTTTAGTATCTTTACTTTTTGACATTATAATTGCACCTCCAATCTTATTAGTTATATTATTAACATAAATTTTCAACAATATACATGTTCAATATTGCAATCTGGACAAATTGCTAAAATTATAGTATAATTATAAATAGCAAAGCAATTACTTAGATAAGCATTTTGCGGATAAGTTGGATCTTAAGGTACAAATATGCATTTTGAAAAAAATAATAATCTTGAGGTGATAAAAATGTATGAAAAGGAATTAAGATTAGATAAAGATTCAGAAGGTATTGAAGAAGACTTGAGCAAAACAGTTAGCCAAGGAGCCAATGAAAACCTTAATTCTAGTGAAACTAAAACACAAGCTGAATCTCAGACAGAACAAGAACCAGATAAAGATTATGAAAAAGAAATAAAGAAAAAGATAGAAGGAATTTTAAGAGATAAAATAGAAAATTCAAATTTTTGGACTAAAGAGCAACTGGAACAAGCTAAAAACATTGTAAATGCTCAGATAAATACAACAGTGGATTACATATATGATATGGCTCAAAAACGTATAGACTCACAGCAGTACGATAAAAGAGAAAGAAAATATTTTAAGAAACTTGAAAAAGAATCAGTAAAAATTGCCAAATATGAAGCTAGAGTAAATCCACAGTTTGATATGGAAGCCGCTATAAGAAAAGAACAGGAGATAAAAGCAAAAGTAGAGCAAGGAGAACTTACCCCGGAAGAAGCTTTAAAAGCATATTCTGAACCGATTCCCGAACTTGGAGGAGGGATGTTAAGGTCTCTTAGTAGAATGGGAGTTAAAACATATGAAGATATATACAGAGATATGAATTCGATGGAAAGCAATAATGATAAAGCAAAAAAATTTATAGATGAATTAAGAGAAGGAGCCCCTTCTTTAGAAGAACAAGCTTTAAATAGTCGAAAGATACAGGAAAAATTTGCAGAAATAGATAAAAGCCGTAGTGTATC
>CAMEWM010000029.1 GCA_945946655.1 uncultured Clostridium sp.
TTAAAGTTCGTAGTCCTAAGAAATCCATTTTTAGAAGTCCTAGTTCTTCTAAAGTCGTCATTATATATTGTGTAGAAATCATTCCATCTCTTACATATAGTGGAACATAATTTACAACTGGTTCTTTTGTTATAACAATTCCACAAGCATGTGTTGAAGCCTGTCTTGGCATTCCTTCTAACGCCATAGCTATATCTAATAATTTTTTTGTTTCTGGATTATTTTCATATTCATCATTTAATTCTTTATTCTGTTCTAGTGCTTTCTTTATTGTTATATGTATTTCATTTGGTACCATTTTTGCAAGTTTATCAGCAACTGCATATGGCACATCTAAAACTCTTCCTACATCACGAATTACCATTCTTGCAGACATAGTTCCAAACGTAATTATCTGAGAAACATGATCAGCCCCATATTTTCTAGAGACATAATCGATTACTTCTTGTCTTCTTTCATAACAAAAATCAACATCAAAATCTGGCATACTTATTCTTTCTGGATTTAAAAATCTTTCAAAAAGTAAAGCATACTTTATAGGATCTATATCAGTTATTTCTATTGCATATGCAACAATAGAACCAGCTCCAGAACCTCTTCCTGGGCCTACTGGTATTCCTTGTGTTTTTGCATAATGGATATAATCCCATACTATTAAAAAGTAGTCAACATATCCCATTTTTTTAATAACGCCTAATTCATAATTTTTTCTATCTATAATTTCTTGTGATGGATTCTCTCCATATCTTTTGCGTATTCCATCATCACATAATTTTTCCAAATAATCGTAGTGAGTGGCAAATCCTTCAGGCACATCATAATTAGGCAAAATTGTATGTCCAAATTCAAAAGTAACATTACATTTATCTGCGATTTTTACTGTGTTTTCAATTGCTTCTGGTACACCAGAGAAATAGTCTGCCATTTCTTCTGGTGATTTTATATAAAGTTCATCTGTTTCAAATCTCATTCTATCTTCATCTGTAATTTTTTTGCCAGTCTGAATACATAGAAGAATTTCATGATTGTATGCATCTTCTTTTTTTAAATAATGTGAATCATTTGTTGCAACTAACGGAATATCTAACTTATGAGCAAGCTCTACAAGTTTTTGATTTACTAAAACTTGCTCTCTTATTCCATTATTTTGTATTTCTAAATAATAATCTTCTCCAAATATATTTTTAAACCAAGAAGCAACTCTCTCTGCTTCTTCCATATCACCTTTTAATATAGCCTGAGGAACTTCTCCAGCTAGACATGCACTACAACAAACTAATCCTTCATGATATTTTTCTAGAGTTTCTTTATCTATTCTAGGTTTGTAATAAAATCCTTCTGTAAATCCTATAGAAACTATTTTAGTTAAATTTTTATAACCTTCATTATCTTTTGCAAGTAAAATTAAATGATTATATTTTGCATCTAAATTTGGATCTTTATCAGTTCTCTTACGTGGTGCAACATATACCTCACATCCTATAATTGGCTTAATGCCATTCGCTAAGCATGCTTTGTAAAAGTCAATTACTCCGAACATAACTCCATGGTCTGTTATAGCCATTGCCTTCATACCGAGTTCTTTAGCTCTAACTGGTAAATCTTTTATTCTATTTGCTCCATCTAATAAACTAAATTCACTATGAACATGTAAATGTACAAAATCTGGCATTTTTTCCTCCATATTATAATTATTTCTCTCTTTGTCTCTAATTGCGATTATATCATACAAAAATGTTAAAATAAAGTTTGATGCTGATATTTTATTCAAAATATTACTTATTTAAGACATACAAAAAAGGTAGAACGTGTTCTACCTTTTCTATTAAAATCATATTTACTTCCAAGTATCTGGAATATCTGCATAATTATCTAATTGCGTACACCCATAGAAGCAATAATTGTGATATCTTACATTAGTTCTATTCCATAATTCAGGTGCATTTCCTGTTAATGATGTACAGCCTGAAAATGTTCCAAAACTATAGGTTGGATACCCTATCATATCTATATTATTAGATCCAAATATCATTACTGATTGACAATTATCAAATAAATTTGCTGGTATATTGCCTGTCAATCCTGTACATCCACTAAACGTACCACTAAAATCAGTTACTTTTTTACAATTTACAAATAATTTTTCAGGTATGCTTCCTGTTAATCCTTTACAATTATAAAATGAAGTACCAAAGCTAGTTACTTGTGAACAGTTTGCAAATAAGTTTTCAGGTATACTTCCTTTTAAATTTGAGCATCCGAAAAAAACTCCACTCATATATATTATATTCGGACAATTAGCAAATAACTTCTCTGGTATATTTCCATTCAATCCTGTGCACAAGAAAAATGTATTAGCAAAGTTAGTTGCTTTATTGCAATTTGTAAATAATGCCTCTGGAATATTTCCTGTTAATCCCGTGCAATAACGAAATGTTTGACTAAAATTAACTGCATTGTTGCAGTTTTTAAATAAATTTGCAGGTATACTTCCTGTTAATTTTTCACAACCGTCAAATGTACCATAAAATGATTGCGCTAAATTACAATTTATAAATAAATTTTCTGGAATATTTCCAGTTAACCCTTTGCATCCATTAAAAGTACCGTCAAAACTTGTAGCTTTTGAGCATTTATAAAATAGTTTTGTTGGTATATTACCTGTTAGTCCACTACATCCAGCAAACGCATAATAGAAGTTTGTTACGTTGTTCCCATTCTCGAATAATTTTTCTGGTATACTACCTGTTAATCCACTGCATCCAGCAAATGTAGATGCATAACTATTTACATTATTACAATTTAGAAATAGTGCTTCTGGTATACTACCTGTTAATTTGCTACATCCAGCAAATGTAGACATATAACTATTTACGCTATTGCAATCTGCAAATAATTTTTCTGGTATATTACCTGTTAATCCACTGCATCCAGCAAATGTAGATGCATAACTATTTACGTTATTGCAATTTGCAAATAAATCTTCTGGTATGCTTCCAGTCAATCTATAGCAGTAGCTAAATGTATTCGCAAAACTAGTTATATTTCTGAAACTCTTAGAATGTGGACTTGGTATATTACCTTTCATATTTATGCATCCCATATTTCCCGTTCCAAATGCATACAATGAATTTTCTAAGCATCCCCATTTTTTTAATCCAGTTAAATAAGTTCCAGTTGACACATTATATGAAAAACTAGTACACTTCCCTGATATCTTCATTATATATGTTCCAGCACTATATGTGTGCGTTGGATTAGCAGTTGTAACATTTTCTTTAGTTCCATCTCCATAATCTATGTATACATCAACTGTACCTATTACTGGTACTATTACAGTTGTGTTGTCTCTGGCAATTGTCCATTCTGTATCAAAGCTTATTACATTTTCTACGGTATAAATTCCTGTTCCAATATTACCAGAATCATCTGAAGCTTTAAACGTTATTGGTCCATTCTTCGTTGCATTATATGTTGTTGTAAGTGTATTAGTTCCGTTACCTTGTATTCTCGTTCCATCTGGCAATTCTATATAACTTACTTTTCCTATATTTTCTTTTGCTCTTATTGTTAATATCTCTGGATATTGATCAACTAATCCTTGAGATATTACTTCTATTGTTGGCCCCATATTATCTATTTTTATTATATATTTTTTGCTTACTGTATTTGTTCCATCTGTTGTTTCTACTTTTATTGATGTTATTCCACTTGTACTTATATTACTTGTGTTCTTTGTCGTGACTATCGTTTGTGCAGAACCTTCTATTGATGAATAGGTACTTTGACTATTATCTACCAAAGACACCTGAACATCACTCCCAGTCCAAGTACCTTCCTCATATTTATTTCCATCATTTACAGTTATCATATTTAGGTCTGTACATATCAACTCTTTTGTTTTTACTGTTTTTACTACTGTTCTTACTTCTTTTGTTCCATTTTTAGCTATTATTTTTATTTTATATGTTTGATTATGTATTAATTCTCTAGCTGTTACTTCGTTTATTTCACTAGTCGTTACTTGCTTATAACTACTATTGCCATCTTGTTCTTTTTTTATATAATACTCATATGAATCTACAGCCCCCTCATATGATACCATTCTTACATTTGTTAACTTTATATAATTTGTTCCGCTCTCTATATCTACACCAATATCTGGTATTATTTCATTCAATCTTTCCTCTAGTGTATTAATATGATTTTGATTAGATGACTGTTTTTCTTCTATATTTGCTCTTTCTGCCTTTGATTTTGTTAATATGGAATTATCTCCTACCATTCCATGTATCGTTACTCCAGCTAATATTAGCAAAACCACTATTGTTACTACTAGTGCAATTAATGTTATTCCTTTTTCATTCATTACTAAGTTTTCGTTTTCTCTATTGCTAGTATTTTTTTGTGCATATGCTACTTTGTCAAAAGTTTTTAAGGTTTTAATTCTCATTTGTTTATTCCCCTTTTTTTCTATTTATTTGTTTATATTATATATTAGCTGTTTTATTTTTTCAATATTCTATGTTTAATATTATTTTATATCATTGAATATTTATTATTGTTCTATATCGCAATTGCATATATACTTTTTAAATTTGTTTTATTTTGACTTATTATGTAAAATGCGGTATAATATAAGTTACAACAGCAATAGCTGTATGTACAAATTTTTTGGAGGTGCAAAGTATGAAATTCAAAATGCATAAGGAGGCAGGTAAGCTTCGCGCTACTTGCCGGAAGGTAGAAAGAAAGGAGGACATTCCTCAGTTTCTGATTACCGCAGGGGCCGTTAAGGTCAACGATTCTAACAGCGTCACTATGATTGCTGTCGAGGGTCCTGCTACCCGTCAGTTCCCCTTCTTCCTTTCTTGGGAAGAAACCACCAAGCTTCAGTGTGGCTATGGTGCGTGGCCTAAAGATAATGGCTTCACCACTCTCGTTGTTGACGAGGAGGGTCGTTGCTATGATAAGGCTCCCAACGTTACCGCTGCTCTGCTGGTGTATGGTGAGGATCTGCCGGAACCGTTCTCAAAGATGGACCGCATCGAAATTGCCGATGGCAAATGCCGCGTCCACACTTCGTGGGGCGAAGTCCGTGAGGCTCCGATGCCTCAGAAAGACGGCGAATACACCGCTGTTCTCGTGGATTACGGTGATGGCAGTGTGAACCTGCTTACCCTGACCGAAAAGTCCGCAGAGGAATACATCGTCGTTGGTGACGATGGTCAGGACATCGGTAAGCTGGTTGACCTCATTGGCCAACTCTAAACCTCTAAAATCCTTAGCGATAGTCTCATTAGCTAGATGCTAAGGTATAGCCACCCCCATAGGGTGGCTATTTCATTATATTAAAACTTAAACAAATTTAATCCTATTTCATCGTCATGATATCTGTCTACTTTTCCGTCTATTATATTAATTATCATTTCACATGTAGCACTCACAATCGCTCTATTTAGATGTCCTCCAAATACTTCTCCCTTGTCATTTCCAGCACTCATATGTAAATGTGCATAAAAGTCATCATTCATAGTATTTATTGTACCTGTTAAAGATACTATTTCAAAGTTTCCTTTAAAAGTATTCGAATAATATTTTTTCTCATCAACTTTAAATACTCCTACTGTAAAGTCATTTGTTGCTCCTAAAGCATTAATATTTGCCAATTTTATGTTTTCTTTTAATGTAATCTCCTTTATTTTTTCTAAAATTTCTTCTCCTTTATCTATTCTTGCAACTATGGTATTATTAAATTTTCTATATTCCATCTTTATTCCTCCTAAGTATTTTTTGTTTCTATTATATCACCATCTAAATCTTTTAGAACAATTTTTTCTTCATCTAATATTAGATAACTATTTTTGGTATTGTTTTTCGGTAAAGTTATAGAGCCTGGATTTGCAAAAATAATGCCATCCTTTTCTGTAATAAAACCTGTATGAAAGTGTCCATATATCATAATATTCATTTCTTCGTTTGGCAATTTATCTATATTATATTTATGACCATGTGTGAAATAAGCTTTTATTCCATTTATTTCTATCAATAGATGATCTTGGAACTTAAATTCTGAAATCATCTCATCAACTTCTGCATCACAGTTACCTCTAACTACCTCCATTTTATCTTTTAATGAATTTAATATCTTAGCAACTTCCATAGGATTATATTCTTTAGGTAATGGATTTCTTGGTCCATGATAATATAAATCTCCTAGCAGAATTATTTTATCTGCATTTTCTCTTATAAAAATATCTTGAATCTGTTTTGCATAATATGCTGAACCATGAATATCTGATATAATTAATAGTTTCATTCTTATCTTCTCCTCTCAAGTTTATCTAAATATTACCAGAAACATTATTTATCATGTCTTCCATTGTGTGCCACGCAAGTAGTGCACATTTTACTCTCGCTGGCATATTTGATACATTCTTTAAAGCTATTGCTTCTTCAAGTTTATCTAGTTCTTTTTCATCTGTTATTTTTCTTTTTATCATTCCTATAAATGTTTTTATAATTTCTTTAGCTTCTTTTATATCTTTCCCTTTTAATGTATCTATCATAATAGATGTTGAAGCTTGCGATATTGCACATCCATGGCCAGAAAAGGCTATATCTTCTATGATATCTCCATTCATCTTTACCTGTAATTCTATTTCATCGCCACAATTTGGATTATGTCCTTTTTCGCAAAAATCGCATTTTTCTAGTCTTTTCTTGTTGTATGAATTCATACTATGTTCCATAATTATATCATTGTATACATCAGTTAAATCTTCCATACTTTCTCCTTATTTTTTAATATATTTGCTAAACATGTTATATGCTTTATTCAAAGCTTTTACTAATTTATCAACATCTTCTTTTGTATTATAAAAATAAAAACTCGCTCTGCATGTTGAATCTATTCCTAAAAATCTCATAAGTGGTTGTGCACAATGATTTCCAGAACGTACACATACCCCCTCTGAGTCTAAAATACTTGCTACATCATGCGGATGTACACCTTTTATGTTGAAAGAGATTACACTTGAGTGTTTTTCTTTATTTGGCGTCATATATAATGTCAAATAGTCTAGTTTTGATAATTCTTGTCTAGCATACGAAACTACTTCTTTCTCTATTTCTTGTATTTTATCATATCCTAAATTTTCAATATAATCAATCGCTGCTCCTAATCCTACTACTCCTTCTACATTTTGTGTTCCCGCCTCAAACTTATTTGGAAGTGGTGCAAATGTAGTACTTTGCTCATATACATACTCTATCATATCCCCACCCATTAAGAATGGTTCCATTTTATTCAAAATTTCTCTTTTCCCATATAGCACACCTATTCCTAATGGAGCAAGCATTTTATGTCCTGAAAATACTAAAAAATCTGCATCTAAATCTTGTACATCTATTTTCATATGTAGAATACTTTGAGATGCATCTACTATTACGATTGCACCTCTCTTGTGTGCATATTT
>CAMEWM010000030.1 GCA_945946655.1 uncultured Clostridium sp.
GACTATAATGAAGAGTATGACGAAGAAGCTGATGAAGAAATAGAGGAAGAGCGAATAAAAATAAGCCTATCAGACGAAAAAATAACTGTAGATGGAAAGGAAATTGAAACAACCGGAAAAATATATAAAACTACTCAAATGAATAATGGGAGTGATGAGGCAAAAGCTAAATCTGCAAATATAGATATATCTAATATAATAAATATAGAAGAAGCCGGAACATATGAATTTAGTGGAAGACTGACAGACGGACAAATTGCTGTCAATGCTAATAAGATAGAAGGATATGTGAATATTATATTAAATAATGTAGAGATAACATGTGAAAATGTTCCAGCAATTTTAGTATATAGTAAAAATGAAAATGCCACAAACTGTGATGTCATAATTGTAACAACGAAAGATAGTAATAATACAATAAATGGTGGAAAAATTGATACGGATATTGCTACTTGGAGTAATAAAGATAGTATACCATATTATATAGATAAGGGATATGATGAGGATGGCTATTATGAAAGATATAAATATGATGGAGCAATAAGTTCAGACATTTCATTAACTTTTGGAGGAGAAGGTATTTTAAATGTTATATCTACTAAAAAAGAAGGAATAGAATCAAAAATGGATTTAACCTTTGACAGCGGATACTATAATATAGCTTCTAAAAAGAATGGAATTCATGCATGTGCAAATAACAGTTTAATAACAATGTATGATGCTAATATTGTTGTAGATGTTTCTGATGAAGGAAACGGAATTGAATCAAATGGAGATATTTATATTAATGGAGGCACTGTATATGCATTTTCTAATGCAGAAGATAAGAATGGCTTAAAATCAAATTTAGGAATAGCTATTGATGGAGGCACAGTTTTATCTACTGGAACGAAATATGAGAAATTGCAAACTGAAAATGACAATGAAATAATTCAAATGAAATTTGCTCAAACATTAAATCCTGGAGAAAATATAATAATTGTTGATGGAAATGGGGAAATAGTATTTGCCTTTAAAATAAATAGAAAAATATCAACACTTGCATATAGCTCAGAAGAATTATATGAAGATGATTACAGCGTATACAGTGGAGATGGTATATCAGGAGAGCTAGATGAAAATAAAGTTTATACAGATATAAAAAACATAGACTTGAGCAAATTAACAAAACAAGGAACACTCTCTGCAAATGAGAATGTAAATGAATTAACAAATGAGTACAAAACTGTAATTGAGCCAAGTAGAACTATAATAATAGCTACATTAATAGGAGTCGGAATATCATTATTAGCAATGATAATTATATTAATGATAGAGTTAAAAAAAGATAGAAAATAAAACATATTATAAAAAAATAGTCTTGAGAGACTATTTTTTTTATGATATAAATATTAATATAGTAATGTAATAAGAGGCATATTTATATGAAAAAATTTTTGAAGAAAATAGCTAATAATATTTTTATAGATACCTTAATAGTTATTGTAGTATTTATATTATTATGTGGGATAAATGGTTTATTTGGAGTAATGTTTAGGCAGAAAGTCTATTTAACTGTTGAAATAATAGCATTTATAGGATTAGTAATTGGTTATGTACAGATTATAGTTAAAAATGAATCAAGGACAGGAACCGGAACTCTAATATTAATAGGAATTCTGATATTAACAGTATGCATTATATTTTGGAAAATGATACTTTTATTTTTGTCTCTATCGCATAAGCCTGAACATGTAATAGAAAAAGATAATCATAAATACGTTGCATATGTTAATTCATTCTTAGATGTAGAAGTGGAATATTACGATTATATTAATGCCTTATTAGCAGGAAACACATTGAAAATAAAAGAATATTATGGCAAAGGTGGATATGATCCTTTTGACGGCAATCATGATAACTATATTGCAGAGAGATACTATTATTACGATGAAGAAGGAAAAGTGATTAAAACAAATGATAAAAATACTCCTCAAATAACAGAATACGAACTAAATAAGAACGATAATGACAAACAACAAAACATTAGCGCTAATAATACTTCTGATATCTTATATTATACAGCTATAAATGATAAAGTTAAAATAAAGATAGTAAATCAAGGAAATTGGAGTGGAAAAAATATTATACAAATATTTAAAACAATAGATGGAGGAGAAAATTGGATTTCACAATTAGCGACCTCAGATGGATCAAAGGATGTCCATTATGATAGTAAATTTACATTTATAAATGAAAATTTAGGATATATATGTGATCCAGGACTACAAGGAACAGATGGGAATAATTCATCCTTAATGGTAACGACAGACGGAGGTAAACATTTTAATGAAGTAACGATAATTCCTTCAGATAAAATAGACGGAAAAATAAGATGCAATGAAGTTCCGTATCTCGAAGATGACAAAGTAAAATTAAATGTATATACAATAAAAGACCAACAAAAAGCCTACTATAAATTTGTAAATAAAGGAGAATCCTACTTTGAATTCTATTATGATTTTAAGAATGAGTGAAATGCTCATTCTATTTTTTTACATTAAAAAAATTTTAATATAATTATTGACAAATGAATATGTACTCAACTATAATATAATAAAAGTTGAATAAGTATTCAATTACTGTGTGCAAGGAGGTAGTATTGTTGTCAAGAAACGAATTTATATGTGATTGCAATATAATACATAAAGAGGTTGTTAATGAGGCTATAAAACAGATGCCGGAGCAAGATGTATTTAACAAATTAGCAGAATTTTTTAAAATTCTTGGAGATACAACAAGAGCTAAGATATTATTTGCACTTGATAAAAACGAAATGTGTGTATGTGATATTGCGAATGTACTTGGAATGAGTAAATCATCAATATCCCATCAATTGGGGACACTAAGAAGAAGCGGAATTGTAAAGTGTAGAAAACAAGGAAAAGAGGTATATTACATGTTAGATGATGAACATGTAAAACAAGTATTTGAAATAGGTATAGAACACATCGAACATAGAAAATAATCTAGGAGGAAGACGTGAAAAAGAGATTAATAAAAATTATTTTAGCAGTTATATTATATGTTATTGCTCTAGTTGGAAAATTCGAAAATGAATGGATAAATAATACTATATTTTTTTTGAGCTATATAATAATTGGTTTTGATGTATTAAAAGAGGCGATAGAAAATATTTTTAAAGGTGAAATATTTGATGAGAATTTTCTAATGTCAGTTGCAACAATAGGGGCTTTTTTTATAGGTGAATTTCCAGAGGCAGTAGCAGTAATGTTGTTTTATCAAATAGGAGAACTTTTTCAAAGTTATGCTGTCGATAAATCAAGAAAATCAATATCAAGCCTTATGGATATAAGGCCAGATTATGCTAATTTATATATAGACGGAAAAATAGAAAAAGTTAATCCGAATGAAGTAAGAATAGGTGATACTATAGTAGTTAAACCAGGAGAAAAAATACCATTAGATGGATTTATTATCGAAGGAGAAACTACTTTAGACACAAAAGCGTTAACAGGAGAATCTCTTCCAAGAGAAGCTGTAAAAGGAGATAATGTACTTAGTGGTTGTATAAATATAAATGGACTCATAAAAGTTCAAATAACAAAAGCATATGGAGAATCAACAGTAAGTAAAATATTAGATTTAGTAGAAAATGCTAGTAGTAAAAAAACAAAGTCGGAGAATTTTATAACGAAATTTGCAAGATACTACACTCCAATCGTTGTAGGAATTGCAGTAATATTAGCTATTGTTCCACCTCTTGTGATAAAAGAAGCTTCTTTTTTGGATTGGATATATAGGGCATTATCGTTCCTAGTTGTATCATGTCCTTGTGCTCTAGTAATTTCAATACCATTGAGCTTTTTTGGGGGTATTGGTGGAGCTTCTAAAATTGGAATTCTAATAAAAGGAAGTAATTATTTAGAAGCACTAACAAATACTGAAATTGTAGTATTTGATAAAACCGGAACTTTAACACAAGGGGTATTTGAAGTTCAAAGAGTTGAGACTATAGAAATTACAGAAAAAGAACTATTAAAATTAGCTGCATATAGCGAAAATTATTCGAACCATCCTATTGCAAAATCAATAAAAAAAGCTTATGGAGAAGAAATTGATGAAAAACAGATAGAAAAAATCGAAGAACTTTCAGGATTAGGAATTGTCGCTAATATAGAAGGAAAAGAGATTTTTGTAGGTAATGAGAAGCTAATGAAGGAAAAACAAATAAAGTTTACTAAATGTAATGATATAGGAACAATAACGTATGTTGCAGTTAATAATAAATATGTTGGATATATATTAATTGCAGATAAAATAAAGGATGACGCAGAAAAAACAATAGAGGAACTAAAGAAAAATAATATTAAACAAACAGTAATGCTAACTGGAGATAGAAAAATAGTAGGAGAAGACGTAGCAAATAAATTAGGAATAGATAATGTTTACTCTGAATTACTACCAGATGGTAAAGTAGAAAAAGTAGAAGAATTACTTAAAGAAAAAACAGAAAAAGGAACATTGGTTTTTGTAGGAGACGGAATAAATGATAGCCCTGTTCTGGCACTTGCGGATATAGGAATTGCAATGGGGGGATTAGGATCAGACAGTGCAATTGAGGCCGCTGATATTGTAATTATGACAGATGAACCTTCTAAAATAATTGATGCTATAAAGATATCTAAAAAAACAACGAGAATTGCTAAAGAAAACATAATATTTGCGATAATAGTTAAAATTGCCGTTCTAATACTAGTTGCTCTGGGATTGTCAACAATGTGGGAGGCAGTATTTGCAGATGTTGGAGTGACAGTCATTGCAATAATAAATGCTCTAAGGGCTTTAAAATCAAAGTAGAGTAATGTAAATGTTTTGTGAAATTCGATGCTGTTTTTATTATAGCATTGAATTTTATTATGATATTTGCTATAAATAATAGAAAATGAGCTGACAAAAAATAGACGAAAAAATGTTATGTACTAATATAAGGAGAAAAGGCTAAAATATGAAACGAATATATTTAATACTAACATATTCTGGAACTATATTATCTCGTATTATAAAAATATATACTAGAGATGAATTCGCACATGTATCAATTTCTTTAGATGAAGAATTAAATCAAATGTATAGTTTTGGAAGATTGAATCCATACAATCCTTTTATCGGGGGCTTTGTACATGAAGGAATAAATATAGGAACATTTAAGAGATTCAGAAAAACTCAAACTGCTGTATATTCTATAATGATATCAGATGAGCAATACAAAAAAATAAAAGAGACGATTAAACTTATTAGAGAATGTCCTATAGCATATAAATTCAATATAATAGGACTTTTCGGTGCAGGATTTAATATCAGAATACATATGAGACATTCTTTTTATTGTGCTGAGTTTGTAAAATACTTGTTAGAAAAAGCAAGAGTAAAAAATAATCTACCAGAAATAATAAAACCGGAGGATTTTAAAAGATTGGATAATATAAGGCTAGAATACAAAGGAAGTTTATGTGAATATAGTGTAAAATAAGAACTCGTAATATCAATAGCATGAGAGGTAGAAAATGAATAGAAAAAATATATTAAAAATATTTAAATTAATATTAATGATTGCTGTTATAATAATTTGTATAGGAATAATTATATATTTATTACCTGTTATGAAAAATTTATCAACTACAGAAGGACAAGAAGCTTTTAAAAACCAAGTTGCAAGTTCTGGATTGGTGGGAATGTTATCATTATTTGGACTACAATTAGCTCAAATATTTTTAATAATTATACCAGGAGAGCCAATTGAAATACTTGCTGGTATGTGCTATGGAGCTTTTTTGGGAACAATTTTTATATTGATTTCTGCATTTATAATATCAACAATAATATTTTTGTTGGTTAGAAAATTTGGAAGAAAATTTGTATGTGAATTTTGTGATGAAGCTAGAGTATCTAAGATAGAAAATAGTAAATTATTTCAAAATCCTAAGAAAATAGAGATGATAATGTTGATACTTTTCTTAATTCCGGGGACTCCAAAAGATTTACTTGTATATATAGCTGGATTACTTCCAATAAAACCACTTAGATTTATATTGATATCTACATTTGGTAGAATTCCATCAGTTATTTCATCAACATTAGCGGGTGCAAATATAGCAGTAGGAGATTGGAAAATGGGAGTGGTATTATATGGAATTGTGATATTAATTGCAATAATTGTAATATTCTTATATCAAAAATTTGACAAAGAAGGAACAGCTCAAGAAGCCCTAAAAACAATCAAGTAGAATGTATCTTGACATAATCTTAAAGAAGAATTAAAATAGAACCATGCCCCTTAAAGGGGTGGAGGTAAAAAAATGGAAAAAGAAAAAGATGTTTATGCAGTATGCAAACTGTGCACAGAGGTTCAAAGAGAAATTGGTTCTTTTGACCGTGACCATTGTCGGAAATGTAAATACGGATTCGATTTGCACAGGAAAGAGGTTCAAGAAGGTGATCCTTGGGGGGATATAGACTGGAATAAACCTGGAGATTAAACATCACAATAAAACAGAAAGCCAAGAAAGAAACATTTCATGGCTTTTTCTTCAACTTATAAATTGAATTATAATATAAAATATAGTTTGAAAATTAACATAAATTTGATTTTATTTACAAAAAGAGGTACAATATATTTAGTATCCTTAAATAAAAGGATAAAGGAGGTAAATGAATGGAACGGCAAGACGAGGAATACGAGCGTTGCATAGAATGCATCGACACATTTCGGAGAGAAGTCGGGTCATTCGATCCAAGCGTATGCAGGTTCTGTGACTACGGAGCCAAGGCACACAGAAAAGAGGTGAGAAATGGAGATCCCTGGGAATCCATAGACTGGAATAACTTCCGGTATAAAGATTACTACAAGGGATAATCCAAATAAAACCAAGCCAAGGAAAAATACTTTCCCTGGCTCTTTTCCGTATTATGGACAAAAATATTAATAAATTTATTTTATAA
>CAMEWM010000031.1 GCA_945946655.1 uncultured Clostridium sp.
CAACATTTTAAGCTGAATTTTCTTAATTTATATTTCATCTAATATGTTTAAGTTATTCAAAATACAATGGAGATAATTTTCTTAAATTATTAACTATCTCAACTATACATTTTATAGCATAATCAATTTCTTCCTTAGTATTGTATTTACCTATACTAATTCTTATAGTAGCATGTGCCATACCATCTGATAATCCTATTGCTCTTAATACATGTGAAGATTCTATACTTCCTGTTGTACAAGCACTGCCCGTTGATATGTATATTCCCCTCTTATCTAGTTCATGCAATATATTATCTGCTTCAACAAATTCGAAAGAAACATTTATATTTCCAGGTAACCTATTTTCTAAGTCTCCATTTATTTTTATTTTCTTTATATTCTTTTTAATTTCATTTATAAAATAATTTCTCAATTCAATTATTCTTTTATTATTTTCTTCTAGATTTTCATAAGATAATGACATTGCTTTTGATAATCCTACAATACCCGCAACATTCTCTGTTCCTGCTCTTCTATTTCTTTCTTGATGTCCACCATTTAAATATTTTCTAAACTTTATTCCATCTCTTAAATATAACACACCAATTCCTTTTGGACCATAAAATTTATGTGCTGATAAAGAAAGAGCATCTATATTCATATCTTGTACATCTATTTTTATATTTCCAACTGCTTGTACACTATCTGTATGAAACAAAATATTATTTTTCTTAGCAATTTTACTTATCTTTTTTATTGGTTGAATTGTTCCAATTTCATTATTTGCCAACATTATTGAAATTAAAATTGTATCTTTTCTTATTTTATTTTCTAATTCTGTTAAATCTACTATTCCATTCTCATTTACTCCAATATATGAAATTTCAAATCCCTCTCGTTCTAATTCCTTACATGTATCCAAAACAGCTGGATGCTCTATTTTACTTGTAATAATATGTTTTCCTTTATCAATATTTCCTAATGCAATTCCTTTTAAAGCCATATTATCAGCTTCACTTCCACCACTTGTAAAATATATTTCACTTGGACTTGCATTTAATATTTCAGCCACTTCTTTTCTGGCATTTTCAATTATTTCCTTATTATCTCTTCCTATTTTGTATGCAGATGATGGATTTCCATAATTATCTTTTAGGTATGGTATCATCTCCTCAAAAACTTTATCATTCATTTTTGTTGTTGCAGCATTATCTAAATATATTTCCATAATTATCACTTCTTTCTTTTTGAATTATATCACATATTTTTTGTGTTTTAAATATATTGACAAAATATAAGTATTATTATATTCTTTACACATAGGGGGCGATATTTTGAATAGTATAAGAGTAGGTTGCTCTGTTCTAATAAAATCAAATGATAAATTATTATTAGGAATTAGAAATAAAGAGCCAAATAAAGGAATGATAATTACACCTGGAGGTGGAGTCGAATTATTTGAGAGTATGGAAGAGACTGTAAAAAGAGAAATTATGGAAGAAACTGGATTAGAAATTACAAATATAAAACAATTAAAAACTTATGAAATCATTAATGAGCCTAATGAGCATAGAATTATTATTTACTGGTCAGCAGATTATGATAAAAATTCAGTCCATTCAGCAACTGATTTATCAAATGCTAAATTTTATAGTAAAGAAGAAATCAAAGACTTAGATAAATTAGGAAAATTAAGTAGTATTACAAAACAAGTTTTATCTGACAATAATTGGTTATAATAACAATAGAACTAGATAGTTTTATCTATCTAGTTCTATATCTTTACTAATTGATCTTTCAATATTCCACACTTCAAACACGCAAAATTTCCCTTCATATATATTCATCATAACACCAAACGGTTTGCTTGGCATATGAAAATTTCCATAAATAATTTTGTCTATACATTCATCATATAACTGCTTAAATAGTTTATAATCTAATTTTGGCGTTTCTCTTGGAATACTATTTTCTATTTCTTCAATTTCTTGTTCTTTTAAGTTTAATGTTAATTCATTTATTCTGTTATTCCTAGAAACTTGATACTGTTTATCTGTTATTTGAAATAATCCTTCTCCAATCATTTTTGCATCTTTATAATTATGTATCGGCTTTTCATAGATCGAGTCCCAAGGGATTGATATTGCTGTATGAATTGTTTTTCCTCTTGTAATATCTCCAACATCAAATCCTGGTCCAACATAATCTATTAAAATTCTATCTCCTTTTTCAAATACGACCATAATTGCACCTTTAGTTTTATATCTTGGCGTATAATGTCCTGTTAGCATTGTTGAAGGATGTTTAGACATTAGAATGACTCCATCATCTGTACATTTTTTTACTTCTTCTAAATAGTCATTTATATCATCTAATTTAACATCTCTTCCTCTTATCATCTTATATCCTTGGCCAATTGGAGCATCAGTTCTACATAGTAATGGTTCTTCACCAAAGATTTCTCTTATTTGAGGATTATTTGTATCTATATAATCACTTAAAATATATACTTCGCCAAAAGATTGTAATCCCAAGCTATTACATACATCCCATCCTTTTAATTTCCCATATTTAGATATTATATCTCTATCTTTCGCCTTTATTAGTGCATCCATCACTTCTTTCTCCCATTTCTCTTTTTTTAAAATCAACAATCCAACCTTCTAAGCTTTTCATATTAATTACTGAATATCTATTATCTTTCTTTAGCAATATCAAACTTCCAACAGTCGCCTTGATTTCTCCAGATACACATTCTGGTTTTGATACCTTTTCATATTCCTTATGTTCTTGTTCGTCCATTCCTCCAAAAAGAGTTAATTGTCTGCTTTCTTCTAATAAGTTTTGTCTCACTTTATCTGAAATATTCATAAAATTATTATATTCTGGCTTAATAAAATATTTTTTACATTTATCATCTACTCTTTGTAAAATAGACTCATATTCTTTCATAAGCATTTTATCTATTTCCTCTTGTTCTCTGTCTATTATAAAATTATTCATTTTATAATATGAATTTACTCTTGACGCAATTCCCAAATCCGATATTCTACTTTCTAATTGTCTTGCGATCCTTCCATTTGGAGCTTGCGCTAAAAATATAGAATATAATGCTCCTTGTTCTAATAATCTTTCATATTTTCTATAACTTGCTGCAGTACCAACTTTTAATTTATCATTTGCAAAATATGCAAGATACACATGATGTTCTTCGTGACAAAATCTTCTTGCTACATCACTATTAGTTTGGCACACACTTCCATTACATCCTAAACATAAATCAAAACCAGACTTTGTTTGGCATTCTCTACATTGACAATATTCACTTCCTGTTAAATCTACAAAAGATTGACATGGAACTATTTGTTTTTTTATTAAATCATAATATCCTTTACAACGTTTTTCCATTGTTTTCTTAATTTCTATATTTCCGACTACAATCTTCATACTGTATAGAATGAGTTACATTGTCATAAAATAACATTTGTGGATTATTATTAGTCCATTTTATTCCTAAAAATTGTTTTATTCCCATATTGAAGTTCCTTTCAAATTTTCAAAGTGTGGTCTCAAAGTCTTTACTATTTCTATCATCCAATCTTTTCTAATATTTTCATTCCATAAAGCTCTATCTAATGCGTCTATATCTTTTGCAATTAATTTTCTTATAAATTGTGATTCAACTATAGGTGCATCAGCAATAAACATTTCTCCCTCTTGATTTTCATAATATAAATATGGAGTATTTCTTTGTTTTTGATTTACTATTTCATTATAATCTTCTAGTTGTCTTAATTCATATCCATATTTATCGAATTTATCTTTTACATCTATATTAACTGCAACAATATGTAAATGTGCATGATCAGAACAACATCCTCCTTTTGCTGAACAAGATAGTGCACCATGTTCATAAAATACAGATTTCCCATAATGTTGTTCAAAAACGTTTTTTAGTTCTTCTTTTATAATTTTTAATTCTTCTACTTGTTCTTTCGGTAATTGTGCTATTGATAAATAATGGTCTTTTGGAACTATTAATAAATATCCTGGCACCAATGGACCTACCATAGGTATTATCACAAATTTTTGTGTAGTTGCTACTATTCTACTATCTAATCCATCTTTTTCAAATGCTTCTTTTAGATATATATCAAAAAAATTGTTTTCCTCTTTGTTATTTATTTCACTACAAAATGAACATTCCATATTTATTGCCTCTCTTCTTCTAAATCTTTTTTGTATTCTTTATTATTAATTGATTTTACACATTTCTCTAACATATTATATCCTATATTCATATTATCGAAATCTGCTTGAGTTCCCCACCAATGATTATTATTGTCATATATTGTATAATCTGTCCAATCTAGTTTATTTAATTTTCCTTCTGCAAATACTGGTGAACCTGGTAATGGTACAAATCTATATAAACTAATTCTATGTATATATTCTTTTAATTCATTCAAGTATTGTATTGTTTCCAAGCTAGTTTCTATATTCTCTCCAGGATAGCCATGCATTATATACAATTTGACAGGTATACCACTTTCATGTAGTTTCTTTATTACACCTTTTGCATTTTCTAGGTTTATCCCTTTATTCATATTGTCTACCATTCTTTGTGAACCACTTTCAATTCCTAACCTTATTTCTTGGCAGTTGCTATCTTTTAAAGCTTGTATTATTTCATCATTAACTGTATCTACTCTAGAATTACATTCCCATTTCAAGCCATACTTTTTAAAAATATTTGCAATACCTACTGCATGTTTTGTATTTAATGTAAATGTCTCATCTAGCAATGTAATTCCATCACATTTAGGATATCTTTCTAAAATATATTTAACTTCTTCTTCAAAATCTTGTAAATCTCTAAATTTTACTTTTCCCCTATTTTGAATTGCACAAAACTTACATCCAAATACACATCCTCTTGAAGAAATCATACTAATAGAATTTTTACTCTTCCCACCAACGCGATTATTCATATATATTTTTTCGTCTGGTATTAAATGTCTTGCTGGAAATGGTAAATGTTCAATATTAACTCTTTCTCCTTTAATTATTCCTCTTTCTTGACAATCATTCTTTATCCAATCTGTAACAGTTTTTTCACCTTCTCCTGTAAATACTACATCTAAATTCATTTGCTTTAGTACTTGTTCTGGAAATATAGTGGCTTGTGTATTTCCTGCAATATGATATTTTGCTTTTTCCTTTAATTTCTCTGAAAGTTGTAAATATGTAGGATATGATGCTGTAGATGATATAGAATATGCATATACATCTGCATTTGATATATCTTCTATTTTTGTGTTTTCATCAAAGTATATTACTTCTACTTCACAACCTATATTTTCTAGAGCTGAACATAAGTACAGCATACCTAATGGCGGAAATTCCACTCTCTTCTTATCTTTTATCTTATCATCGTAATAATAGTAAAAAAATATAACTTTAATTGTTTTCCCTCCAAAATTTACATTATTTTATCTATTATCTTCTGTCCCCAACATTATTTTACCATTATTTTCCTGTTTTTTCAAGTAATATCAATATTTTCCAATAATTTCATCAATTATTGAGGATTGTATACTTTTTTCAAATATTTCACTTGCATGTTTTCTTGATTCCTCAGAACTTGATATATAATAATTTTCAGTAGTTTCAATTCTACTATGTCCTAATATATCTGCAACATCTCTAATTTCTGCTCCTTTTCTTAAAATTTTGGTAGCATAGCTTCCTCTTAAATCATAAAATCTACAATTTTCTATGCCAAGCTCATTATGAATTATTTTAAATGGATACTTTATAATATCTGTTCCTACATATAATCCATTATTTTTTGTAAATACCATTTCTACACTTCTTGCAT
>CAMEWM010000032.1 GCA_945946655.1 uncultured Clostridium sp.
AAAGAAAGTGTAAAAAAATTAATAGATAAATATTATAAATATATAGCAACTCAAGAGGTTCCTTCTGCTATGGAAGATTTAAAAAAGCGTACTGGTTTGGCACCAATAGAATGTAACATAAAAAATTTAAAAGCAACATGGGGAATATGCTCTTCAAATAAAAAAATAAGTATAAATCAAAATCTAATGGCTTATAGCAGGCATGCAATAGAATATGTATGTCTGCATGAAATATGCCATTTAAAATATATGAACCACTCAAAAGAATTCTGGAATATGATTGAATATTATATGCCAGATTATAAACTGGCAAAAAAGGAATTAAAAGGGTAGAAAGGAAATTTATTATGATAAGCTTAGAAGAAAACAATAAAAAATTAGAATCCTTAAAAACTAGATTAATTGACCTTGGAGATTCTCTTTGACATAGCTGGTTTAGAAAAGAAATTGCAAGAGCTAGAAAATAAAACGGCTACTCCTTCTTTTTGGGAAGACAATCAAAATTCAGGAAAAGTACTAAAACAAATTAATAATTTAAAATCTAAAACAGAAAATTACAAGAAGGTACAATCTACATTTGAGTATCTAATAGAACTAAATGAAATTGTTGTAGAAGAAATCGAGAGATTTTCTAATGATGAAGAAAATTTAGATTTAAACAACGAAATAAAAGAAATAATAAATACCACTAATAATTTAGAGAAAGACTTAGATAAACTTGAAATTAGTACTCTTCTATCAGGAAAATACGATTCAAATAATGCAATACTAACATTACATCCTGGAGCTGGAGGGACTGAAGCCCAAGATTGGGTGGCTATGTTATATAGAATGTACTGTAGATGGGCAAACGACAATGGGTATGAGGTAAAAGAATTAGATTATCTAGATGGGGAAGAGGCTGGTATAAAAAGCGTTACTTTTTTAGTCTCAGGACCATATGCTTATGGATATTTAAAAGGAGAAATGGGAGTACATAGATTAGTACGAATATCTCCATTTGATGCTGGTGGTAGGAGACATACATCATTTGCTTCATTGGAAGTTTTACCTGAGATTTCTGAAGATGTAGAAATAAACATTAATCCAGATGATTTAAGAATAGACACATATAGATCTTCTGGAGCTGGAGGCCAACATATAAATAAAACATCATCAGCCGTAAGAATTACTCATATTCCGACAAATATTGTAGTAACTTGTCAATCAGAAAGATCTCAAATACAAAATAGAGAAACTGCAATGAAAATGTTGAAGTCTAAATTAATGAATTTAAAAGAAAAAGAAAATAAAGATACTATAGATGACTTAAAAGGAATACAGATGGATATTGCATGGGGAAGTCAAATTCGTTCATATGTATTCTGTCCATATACAATGGTTAAGGATCATCGCACAGGATATGAAGTTGGTAATGTTCAAGCCGTCATGGATGGTGATTTAAACAGCTTTATAGATAGTTATCTAAAATTTAATAGTAAATAAACTTGTATTAATGTAGAGCTAATTTATATTAGCTCTATTTCTTTATTCATTGTTCTAAAATAGACAAGACTTGAATATAATTAAATATACTTATAAATAAAAAGGGAGAGAGCATATGGACGATAGAAAAAACTTACCTCAAAATA
This sequence comes from uncultured Clostridium sp., assembly GCA_945946655.1. Taxonomy (GTDB): domain Bacteria; phylum Bacillota; class Clostridia; order TANB77; family CAG-508; genus CAG-245. Next base: position 1,632 of record CAMEWM010000032.1, read on the forward strand.
ATAGTAATGTGATTCAAAATTTAATACTGGAAAATCGTGAAAAATTGACTATAACAGGAGTCCTGGATGTCCTTAGCTTTGATGATCAGATAGTTATAGTAGAAACACAATTAGGTTTGTTAACAATAAAAGGAGACGATTTACGAATAAACAAACTAAGTCTCGATAGTCTAGAAGTAATAATTGAAGGTCAGATTTTTAATTTAGGATATAGTGATGAAGATATAAATAAAAAAAATAGTGGCAGTATATTAGGAAAAATATTTAAGTAAAGATGGTGAGCTTATGGATGCAACAATTATTAATCAAGCCTATTTATTTGGTATTTATTCTGTTTGTGGAATTATAATAGGTATATTCTTCGATTTATTTAGAATATTAAGACGTTCCTTTAAAACTCCTGACATTATTACATATATTGAAGATATCATATTCGGAATTTTAACAGGTGTATTTTTAATATTTATTATATTTGTTTTTAATAATGGAGAACTAAGATTTTATATATTTATAGCATTAATATTAGGATTCTTTATATATTTACTAACAATTAGTAAATATTTTATTAAAATCAACGTAAGAATTATTATCACGCTAAAAAAAATAATCATAAAGATATTTTCTCTAATTTTTTATCCAATTAATTTAATAAAAAAAGTTATTTTTAAATTTATATTAAAACCCTTTAAAATATTAACAATTAATGTGAATGATATATTGAAAACTAAATTATTAAAGATAAAAAAAAACAAAAAAATACATAAAGACAAAGAGGATTTTAGTGAATAATGTAGAATTATATAATTAGTAGATAGATAAATTTGAATTTTGGAGATAAGCATATGAAAAAATTTTATAAAAAGATAATAATAACGCTATTTTTAATATATTTTGTTGGAACAGTGATTTCGCAACAAAGAACTTTGAATCAATACCAATCAGAAGCATCTGCTTATTCAAAACAACTTGAATCTGCCAAGGATACAAATGATGAATTAACAGCGACAAAATCTAATATAGATTCGACTGAATATATTGAAGAAGTGGCTAGAGAAAAATTAGATATGTATTTGCCTAATGAAAGAGTATATATAGATATTGGAAAATAAATGGGAGCAACGAGAATTGCTTCCTTTTCTTGATTTATACTAAAATTTGCTGTATAATATAAAAGAATTTATATCAAAAATATTTAAGTCTTAGAAAAAATTCCAAAACAAAAATAAATAAAATCGGAGGATTATTATATGAATTTATCAAATTGTACTCTAGTAGAATTACGCCAAATAGCCAAGGAAAAAGGTGTAAAGAATGTTACAAAGTTAAAAAAAGATGAATTAATTGAATTATTAGAAACAGAAAGTAGTTCGATACCTTCATCTGAAAACACAAATTCGAGGTTTCAAATAGATGATAGTGCAAAAAATGATTCAAATTTAGATTATAAGTTAACCAATGAGGATGATTTTATTGCAGAAGGAGTATTAGAAGTATTGCCTGATGGCTATGGCTTTTTAAGAGGCGAAAATTACTTATCTAGTCCAAAAGATGTATACATTTCTCCAGTACAAATTAGAAGATTTAAATTAGACAATGGAGATAAAATAAAAGGTATTGCTAGACTTCCAAAAGAGGGAGAAAAATTTCCTGCGCTCATATTTGTTGGAGAGGTCAATTCTGAAGCTCCAGAAAAAGCATATAAAAGGAAAAAATTTGATGACTTAATACCAATATATCCTGAAGAAAGAATCAAGCTAGAAACTATTCCTAATGAATATGCTATGCGAATTATAGACCTAATATGTCCAATAGGTAAAGGACAAAGAGGCATGATTGTAGCACCTCCAAAAGTTGGAAAAACCACCTTATTAAAGAAAATTGCTAATAGTATAACGGCAAACTATCCAGAGATAGAACTAATAGTACTGTTAATAGATGAAAGACCAGAAGAAGTAACAGATATGAAAAGATCTATTAATGGAGATGTTATATATTCTACTTTTGATGAATTGCCAGAGCATCACGTTAAAGTGGCAGAAATGGTCTTAGAAAGAGCAAAAAGGCTTACTGAGCAAGGAAAAGATGTTGTTATTCTATTAGATAGTATAACAAGGCTTGCTAGAGCCTACAATTTAGTAATCCCTGCATCAGGAAGAACTCTATCTGGAGGTTTGGATCCAGCAGCTTTACATAAACCTAAAAAGTTCTTCGGAGCAGCTCGTAATATTGAAAATGGAGGGAGCCTAACAATTCTTGCTACTGCTTTGATAGATACAGGCAGTCGAATGGATGAAGTTATTTTCGAAGAATTTAAAGGTACAGGAAATATGGAAGTTCATTTAGATAGATCTTTATCAGAAAAGAGAATATTCCCAGCAATAGATATAAATAAGTCAGGAACAAGAAGAGAAGAAAAACTTTTATCTCAAGAAGAGTTAAATACTGTATTTGGTCTAAGGAAAGCTTTATCTAGCATGCCTGTTTCAGAAGTAACAGAACAATTAATTAATCAAATGCTTTTAACAAAAAATAATGTTGAGTTTATTGATAGAATGAAAAAGATTCTAGCTAATATCAAATAAGTTATACAACACAACATCTTTCTTATATATTTAAAGTTGGCATTCTATAGAAAAGTATTTGTTCGGTTTGTGAATATTCTGTAAAAATTAGCACTCTATACTTGACTTTGCTAAAATTAAATAATATAATATCTTTTGTAATTTTATTGTAACTAAAGAATCAGAAATATAGAAAATTTATAAGGAGTAATTTATTGAGCGAAAATAACATAAAAAAAATAAAAGATTATTGCAAAGAAAATATTGAAGAAAATAAAAAAGATAAGTTAAAATTTATTATACAAATAATATTAATAATTGTTGGACTAGTTCATATAATCTTTGCAAGTTATTTAAAAGAGAAACTAGCAATTATTACTGGAATAACGACAATTAATATATCTATAATAAATCTAATAAGAAATATAAAGAATAAAGAATATAAAACATTAGAAACCATGAAAATACCAGAAAATATTGTTGTTATGATATTAGGTATAATGACCTTATTTAAACATGATAACGCAATATCTTTTATAGCAATTGTCTGGGGAATTTCGGGTTTAAGCAAAGGAATAAAGGAATTTAATGTTGCAATATTTAATAAATTAAATAATAAAAAATTTATTGGTAAATTTATACATGCAATCATTGAAACATCATTATCAATTTTATTAGTTTTTAATCCATTTGAAAAAGTGGAAGAACATATAATAATACTTGGCATTGAAATGATTATCATTGCCCTAAAAGTAGCATTCTATAATGAAAAAGAGAATGAACAAATAGGAGATTAAATGGATTAGCAACAAAAGCTGATCTATTTTTTTATAATTTATGTATATGTATTGTTAATATCATGTCAGAGTGATATTATGCTATGTAGATGAAATAGAGAAAATAGCTCGAGAGGGAATAGAAGAAAGTGATTCAAGAAGCAAAAACAACATTGCACAAAATCAAAGTTTTGTGCAAAAAGGAATAGGAGTAAAATATA
>CAMEWM010000033.1 GCA_945946655.1 uncultured Clostridium sp.
TCTGTCACAATCTACATATTAATAATTAAATACATATATCTTCTAACACCATTTATTTTATAACAAATTCTATATTTTAAATTAGCACCCCTTGAACTACCCGCAATCCCACTAATTTCTACTGTCACCGTCGAGGTTTCTTTGCTTTGAACAGTTTGAGTTACTGAAGCTGATTTTAGAGTTAAGTCTTTACTATTTTCTAGGTTTTCGATTACTCCATCTGTTAATGCAATATCATTATTATTAATAAATTGCATTGTTACCGTTAAAGTTCTTTTTGTCAATGTGATTGCTGATATATTTACTTTTCCATTTACTCCAAATGTATCATCATCAAATTTTGAAGTATTTCCAACAGAAAAAGCATTTATAAAATAACTATCTTTAACTGTAATTAATTTATCATTACTCTGAGCAACTATATCTAAGTTCTCTAGTTTAGGTTCTTTATAATCTGATGTTACTGTACCATTAATATATAACTTTGAAGACCATAAAGAATATCCTGTTCCCATAGTCATAAAAAGCAATATTATTACAATCAATACAAGACTTACTGAAATATAATGTTTTCTCTTGATTTTGTATTTTTTTCGCATATTATCTCCTCTAACCATTATTTCTAAATATAAATCTATATGTTATCTCATTACTCATAACGCTAAACCAAGCTTCTGTGCTTTCTTTTGATTCCCAATATAAAATTGGTTTAAATAGTTCCTCAGATACTTTTATAATCTCTCCAAAGTCTTTAACATCAACAATATTTTCTTGTTTAATGTCTACTTTATCTTTAATTTTTACTATCTTATCTTGGCACAATCTTAACATTCTATTTAATTCTTTTCTATAATTATTCTTTATTTTATTTATTGCAACCGTATTTCTAGTAATATATTTCAATCCAATTACTAAAATTATAATTAGTATTGTATCTAAACTAATTGCTACAATATTGATATTTTCATTTTCTTCTTTTGTTTTTGTTACATATGATGTCTCATCTTTATTATTTTCGCCTTTTATCTGTGTCGTTTTTTCGCCTAAGTCAATTGAAACTGCTGATGTATATTGATTTACTACAGGCTCATCATCAATTTCTGTTTTGACATCAACCTGCAATATTATCATATACGTAGTTTTTAATGTCATGTTCATTTCTTGTTCAAAATCTGTTACTAATTTGTTTTTATCTTTTAAATTTAGTTCTATTGGCTCTTGAATTGAAATTTTATCTGACATTTGTTTTTGTGTTTCACTATCAAATAAAACTTCCTCTTTATCCCAAACCTTCTGTTCCTCTCCATCTTTTGTATATACGGCCTGAAGCTTTCCTAATATTTTATAATCATATTCCAAATCAGAAGCTTTGTTTCCTATATAATCATAATTAATATTCAAATGTATATTATCAATTAAGTCTGTAACATATACTTCATTCATCTGTAACGTTTTTTGATCTATATATTTATTATTAATTAAATTAACATCATAATTATAATTAAATTCATTAGTATATGAATAAATTTCCTCTTTCTTTTTAATAGTATTATTTTTTAATAAGTTTTGAATAAGACTACTAGACAAAACTATAATTAATGACATAATACATATTATATAAAAATATTTAGTAGATTTACGTATTTTAACTTTTTGTCTAGTTCTCATATTTCCCCTCCTCTAACTATATACTATTTTCCTGTATCAACTTCTACCTGCTCGTTTGATTGTATTATATTTAGCCAAATAGCTGGATATCCTAAATATTTTACCTTAAAAATAACTTTTCCTAACACTTGATCTTCTTTAACACTCTCTTTGTCTTCTGAAGGATTATTATCTCCTTTTGTTGTAAAATAATATTCTCCATTTTTTTGCTTTTTCTCAATTACTCTATGTATAACTGTATATCCTTTCATTTGGTATTGTATAATGTCTCCATTGACAATATCATTTGCATTACACTTTTTTACTATTACAACATCCCCTACATATAATTCTTTTTCCATACTCCCTGAAGCTATTGCTATTGGCTTTATAGGAAATACTCCTATTGCAAACCATATTACCAATATTACTAAAACAACTAGCGGAATCGAATTTTTCGGATTTACATTTTCAATTTCCTGTCTTGATTTTATTTCACTATTTTTGCTATTAGCATATCTGATATAGAAAAATAGTATTGTTGGAATCGTTGTTTCAATTATTGCAACCATAATCCATGGTGCATTTGGTAATATCGGAGATAGCCATAAATATAATTTTGTAAATAATTCATATATACTTGCTGGCTTCCAATCAGATTTCATTGATATATATGAATATAAAACATTTTTAGCAATCAATGGTATAAGATTTTGACATATATCTTTTAATGCAAATAATAAAGTTATTTTTGTATTTACATATTTGTTTAATCCTATTTCAATAATTATATATATTAATGATACTAATATAGCTATTTCTTTTTTATCATTTTCATAAACATTGTTGATTAATCTATATCTTATATATTCTTTAGAAATTATTACAGTCCCAAACATCCATAAATTTATTAAAAAACCTTTAACTGTTGTAAAATATGGATTGTTTCCAAAAGTAATAAATAGTCCTGATATCATATATGTTAATATATATATAATAACTGCTATTAAGATATATTGAATAACTTCTTTCTTAATTCTTGATTTTTGATAAGATTTTCCAATAGCAATTTTTAAAAATACAGCTAATGTAATCCAAAATAAAGGATTGATAATATATAAATATATAGCATTTATATTAAACACAAGTTTTAAATTTGCTAATAATCCATATATAAGCATCAAAATAATTATTGCTATTGTTATATTTTTTGATTTTTGCATATTTTTTCCTCTAAAAAGCCTGATTAAAGGATAATATGAAATATTATCCTTTATTCACTTTATTTATTATGTATGTGCTCCGTGATTTGGAGTTACAGTAACTTCATTTGTTGCTTGTTCATATGTAAAGTTTATTTTGAACTTAGCTGTTGCTGTTGTTGCTGTTGATTCTTTTTTCCATTTAATTCCAAATGTTACTGGGCATGTTCCTCCTGCTGCTATAACTTCTGAACCATCTGTTGCAATAGTTGGTGTTGTAATTTCAATTTCAGAATTTGAAAATTCTTTTCCTTGATCATCAGTTAATGTGAATCCTGTTAATTTAGCAGGTACAGTACCAGCGTTTTGAATATTTGCAGTTACTGTACAACCATCCCCTGGGTAAGCTAATGTTACATTAACTGATAATGTATCATTTTTGTTACCTGTAACAGTAGCAGTACCATGTGATGATGTATCAACACTTGCTGATAAGAATTTAACATCCCATGTTCCTGATGCAGTTGCTGTTCCAGAAATTGTTATGTTTGCAGAAAATGCTGCATATCCAACAGCTATTGCTAATAATATTACTATTAAAGCTACCAACAAATAGTTTCTTTTTTGCTTTTTCATCAAAAAATCCCTCCTAATATTAAAATCATTTATATTATAACATATTTATATATATATTGCTTTACAATAGCATTACGTTTTCTTTGCACTTGTATTACATTTGTTTTAAACTTGTAACAAAATTAAAATATTCCTGTAATGGTTTTTACTACTATTTTGTGTTATTATGTTATTAAATATATTTGAAAGGAGTTTCTTAATGTTAGAAAATATAGAAAAGCAAGATAATAAAATCTTATTAATTTCTGAAAAAGAACAGCAAGTATTTTTACCATATACATTAAAGGAATTAGAAGATTATTTAGATCAATTTCCTAATGCCTATTCATCAACTGATGATGTTATAAAAAAAGAATTTGTTTTACCTTTAGCTTATTATATCTCTTATCCTGCTTTTTCAAGATTCAGAGAAGCATATTCTTTAAGTAGGGATAGAGAAGCAAAACCATTTTTAGAAAGTTTAAGATACGGAATTGACATGATGTTTTATGACAAATTAAATCCCGCTATAATTGCTGCTTGTAAAACCCAAGAACAATTATCTAATTATATTGATTGCTTAGAAAATGACAAATTAAATGACTTTACTGATTTTGAGATAAAATTTGAACTAAACCCATTATAAAAAACACAAAACAACTAAAAGTTATTTTGTGTTTTTTATTAATTTATCTAGTAATTCTGTATATGTAATTCCAACAGCTTCAAACAACTTAGGATACATACTTATTTTTGTAAAACCTGGCATT
>CAMEWM010000034.1 GCA_945946655.1 uncultured Clostridium sp.
AATTGGTTTTGCTGCAGCCATTATTGCTTTTTTAACAATCTTTTTTACAATTTCTTTATTACCATTATTACTCATTGTTCCCCCTTATAATTTAATTTGTATTGCTCCATAATTATTATAGTATCCTATATTTTGATAGTTTGAATATGCTCCATAATCTAATATAATTCTGGCAAATAAAATATTTTTAATTGTTTTATTTGAACCATATTTACTATAATATTTTATAGTTAATTTTTTCGTCTCTTTTGATGTTATTTTTAATTCTGATGAAGATATTTCATGTGTATATGCTTGATATTTTACTCCACTTTTATCTTCAAGGTACATGGTATCATCTATATTTGGATCATTTAGTAATACTGTTTTATCGGAATTGTTAGTAATTTCAAAAGTGTATGTCTGAAAATCCATATATACATCTGTCTCTACAACTTTTATTTTTAAATCATCTTTCTGTTCTGTTACATCTATATTTTCTTTGCCAATATATCCATTTATATTTAATTTAGTGTTTCCATCTTTGTCTTTTACTATAGTTATATAATCCTGTATTGCACTTTCATCATATATCCCAGTAGATAATGCGTCTTCTTTGTACTTTACTTTATATATGTTTTCTACCCAGTTCTCTGCTAAAATATTTTTCTTTCCTTTAAATATTTGATTGTAATAGCCTGTTTCAAAAGCTTCTTTTGTTGGATACATTTCATTCTTACAATCATCCGATAGTAGACCATAAGCCTTATCTACATTTCCGGTATTACAATAATCTGCAAATTCGTCCAAAGTTTTTAACATATTTTTTTGACTTTGTGATAATTTTTCACCTGAAACGGTAGATTCATCATTGTCCATTACTATTGAGTTAGTCAACTCTTCTTTTGTTTCACTTGACACTTTATTAGGTGTATTCTTTTGATTATGGGCAATACTATTGAGTACCTGTATTAGTATAATTATAGACAGTACCGCTATAATTACTCCCCATATTTTCTTTCTATTGGCATTATACCATCTAATTATTTCATTCATGAGATTCCCCCTTTTTTCTTTATAGCGTATAAATATATGATACCATAATTCAATCACTTTTTTCAACACAATACGACTATATTTTCGACAAAGAATAACTCTATAGTATATAATTTTTATAAGGTATAAAACTAAAAATTTTTAAAAAATTAAACCATAGAAGCTCTATGGTTTAATCATGCTGTTGACAAAGTATTTAAGATCTTTTTTCAACAGTCTAAAATTTTTAATTTACATTGAATGACATTACAAAATCTGTTCCATCTAGCAATTTCATAACAAATGTCTTATTATTCGCCTTATTTGTATTTTTATCCACTATTTTCACATTCAAAAAATATAACTCACCTTCATTTTTACAATTATCATATTCTATATCTTTATTAGCAAATGTTTCTTGCATATAATTTCTAAATGATAATTCACTTTGGAATTCATTTGTCTTAAAAGTTTGGTCTAATTTATTAAAGACATAATTATAATCTCCATCATTAGTTGCATCTATTATTTTTTGTACATTTAATGCTACTTTTTGTTCATTAGATGATTTGTCATATTTCTCGATAAATTCTGGCAAATCTACTGTGTAACTATCTAGCATTAGCGTATAATTCATTACAGCTGATGCATTAAATATATAGCAATGTCCTTCTCCATCTTTACATAAATACATTGTTGTTCCATCTGTTGTATTTTTATATATTTGATATTCTGTCATTGTCATATTTGTTAACGTTTTATAGTTATTTTCTATATATGTTTTAAAATTATCATAATTTTCGAATTTTTTATTTTTGTATTCCTCATTCAATGAATCATACACTGTTTTTATATCTGCCTTCAAGTTATTCATATAATCTCCAAAATAATACATACATATATCTTGGTCCGACACATTATTATAACTTACTTTATTGTATGATTTTGTCGATATTGTTAACATTTCTTCACTTAATTTAATTTTTGAAACATCTATATCTTTACCAAATTTTTCTTTTACATATTCTAATGGTAATATTGTATATCCATTTGTCTCCTTATCTATTATTATGATAATATAACCCTCTTCGTTTGACTTGATTAATTTTCCTTTAGCATAGTAAACTTCTATTTTTTCATTTTCATTTTTATAATATAATTTTTCAATATCGAATGTTTCATTTGATTGTCTTTTAAAAAATTGTCTTAGCTGATCATCCTTTATATTAATATCATTAATATAATTACTCATCATTTCTTTTAACGCTCTCATGGCATCTTCTCTTTCAAGTTCTGTTTCTTCTTCTACCACTACTCCTGAAATGATAACATTATAATTCGAGTTGAACTTCGACATATTTTCATAATATTGGTCTATGACATGTTTTATCGCATAATATTTAGTAGGAGATACCTCTTCTTTTATGCTAGTATCTACTTCTATTTCTTCCACTTGTGTATATTCGTTTATTCCTTCTGTCTCTTCTGTTTTGGCTTTATTTATATCATATATTATAATTGCAACTATAATACTTGATATAAACAAAATGATTACCATTATGATGATTGTTTTTTTTGACTTATCCAATTTTTCCTCCTTACTATGGCTTTATAATTGCTAGAAAATTCAAACTACCTTCAACCACTCGGTTTGCATCCGCTACTGATTTATATGGTCCATCGTGTCCTCTTCCTGAATCCATAATATAAAATTTATATCCTTGATTTTTATATTCATCTGGTGCTGGTATGATTGCCAATATATGACCAGTTTCGCCTCCTATTACTGGATATCCTTGTTCTAATGCGCTTAATGCTGTCGCTTGGCTAATTCCATATTCAGAAGATACACCATAATATTTTTGTACAAATGCATTTGAAAATATACAATGGCTTGAACCAACTCCTGGAACATAATATTTTCCACTTGGCCAATAAGCATTAATGTTTTCTACGACTGTTATAGGAGTAATTGTTTCATCACCTTTTAGCCCTGCTAAGATCATAGCTAAACTTGTTGGTCCACAACCTGACCTTGGTATCGTAGAAGTTCCGTATGCCCCTGGATAATCTTTTTGCAAATAATGTGGATAAGTATATCCTCCTGCTGTTACTGTATCTACTGAAAAATTTCCACTTCCTGAAAAGTCGCTTGCTGAAAATTCATCCAATACAGCACCATTAGAATCCGATATAACATATCTTCCTTGTGAAAATAATAACCATCTATCTTCTCCTCTGCTATGTTTTTGAGAAGAGCCAGGAACAGGCGCATAGAATCCTTTACACGAATAGTATACATCATCACAAAGACCCTTTTGCATATATGTCGTTATTAAATTTTTAATAGACCACCCTTGATATCTTATATCTGTTAAGCAGTCAATTTGATAACTTTCAAAATCGTTTTCATTATATCCTAGACTTTGGATTATTTTTATTACATCATCTCGATTAGCCATCCATATATCTTTTGATACATTATCTACTATCTCTACTGGTAATGTTGATGTACCAAAATTTTGATATTGTGCATCAGTAATGTCTATACCATAATTAGGGAAGGTATGCTCCATATATTGCCCTTTTACATATATACATACTCCGTATCCATAATTTCTAGAGTCATTTGAAGTTGAGTCTCCCTGCATATAGTATAATGATTTATCTGCTGTTACATAATTTTTTACATAATATTGACTATAATTTCCTGTCTTCTCATGACAATACGCCCATAAAGCATAATTCTCATGTGCACATGTCCAGTTCCAACCAATACTTCCTGTTATGCTACTAACTGGTTTAAATTGAAAGATAGAAAAATCAAATTCTGTTACTCCATAATCTTTACCAGTTGCCTTATATAGTAGATATTTCGTTAAGTCTACCAAGTCTTTTGTGCTTTCATTTTTTCCTA
>CAMEWM010000035.1 GCA_945946655.1 uncultured Clostridium sp.
ACTGCTGACCTACGGGTTACGAATCCGTTGCTCTACCAACTGAGCTATAGTGGCATATTTTTATTTACGAGTTATATTGTAGCACATATTTTTTAAAAATACTAGTCTATTTTTATAGACTAGTCAGCTTTATCCCTATCTTCTCTATTTTGCTTTCTAGTTTTACTCTGTAATTCTTTTTTTCTTGCTATTACTAGCTGTTCCCATTCATCTGATTCTAACTTTTCTTTAGATATCATTGCTCTTCCCAATTTTCTACTATTCTTAAACATATCATAAAAGTATGATAAATCTTTGTCATGCTTTGCCTCCTCTATTTTCATACTTTTTGTAGAGAACCCTAGATGATCAAAAATACTTTGTACTGGACCATGTAATATTCCTGATACTGCAAACACTTTATCTATATTACTTAGTTTTTCATCTTTGATTAGCATATTACGTAAGTTCTCTAGTGCACCAATTAATTCTTGCTCTGCATATATAAAACCTTGTCTATTTAGTAAATTATGTGCATCCTGAGGTATTAGATGAATATGCAGTGTATCACCAGTAATTCCATATGATACTAAATCGTTAAGCTTAATAAATTTTTGTGGACTTTGCATAATTCTTCTATTAGCTTCTTCAACGAAAGCTTTAACGGTCAGTTTATTATCTGTTGCAAATTTTTGCCATTCAGCATTGCTCATTGCATTAATCCTATTGATATATGTCATTACTCTATTAACATTTTCTTCGCTTTTCATCTTTTCTAATATACTTATAGCTTCTGATTTTGTTACAAACATAAACCTCTTTTCCTCCATCCACTGATATAAGTATATTTTACCATTACACTACCCTTTTTGCAAATTTGCATAATAATAGAATAATAATTTTTTAATTATTATCCTATTATTATGTTTGTTTTATTCTATTATCTACAACCACAGCATCCATTATTTGTGAATAATAGTAAGAATATTATTATAAAGAATAGTATTCCGTTATCTCCGCATCCACAACCGTTTCCGCCAAATAATCCACTAAATGGTCCACAACCGCAGTTATCGTTGCAACAACAGTTTCCTCTTTGAACATCATCACATCCACAACCATTGTTGCAACTTCCTCTATTATCGTCTTGCATTTTTTATTCCTCCTTTTTTATTATATGTTATATAGTATGATTTTTTCTCAAAGTATGTTACAATATATAAAGGTGTAAAATTTATATTAATGAAAGGATAAATAATGAAATTTTCGGAATCAACAAACAAAAAAAATACTAATGATACGTTTAAATTTATACCTGAGCTTTTGGTTCCAGCAGGAGATTTTGATTGTGTTAGAGCAGGTGTTCAAAATGGTGCAAATTGTATCTATTTTGGAAGTAATAGTTTTAGTGCCAGAGCTAGCGCAAAAAATTTTTCCTTGGATGAGTTAAGCCAAGTTGTTAAGTATTGTAAATTAAGAAATGTAAAAACAAATCTAACTTTAAATACACTTATAACAGATGACGAGTTTGCTGACGCTATAAAAGTTGCAGAAGTAGCTTATAAATGTGGCGTTGACGCTATTATTGTTCAAGACCTTGGTCTTGCCAAATATTTAATTAAACATTTTCCAGGCATCGAGATTCACGGAAGTACTCAAATGTCTGTTCATAACTTAGAAGGAGTATTAGAACTACAAAAATTAGGATTTTCTAGAGTTGTTTTATCTAGAGAAGTTCCTATCAACGAGATTGAATATATAAGAAATAATTGTAACGTTGATTTAGAAATTTTTATACATGGTGCTCTTTGCATTTCTTATTCTGGTCAGTGCTTATTTTCAAGTTTAGTTGGTGGACGTTCTGGAAATAGAGGAAAATGTGCTCAGCCATGTCGTCTGCCTTATGAGCTTTTGGAATGCGACAATAGTCACGAAAAAGCAATAGATAGCGGATATTTATTAAGTCCTAGAGATCTATGTTCTTTAGAATATTTGCCAGAACTTGTAAATTCAGGTATTAACTCTTTTAAAATTGAAGGCAGAATGAAAACTCCTGAATATGTTGCAACTGTCACTAAAATTTATAGAAAATATATTAATCTTGCTTTATCTGGTAATAATTATACTATCGATGAAGCAGACAAAAAAGAATTACTTCAAGTATTTAATCGTGGTGGTTTTTCTGATGGACATTTATCCATTGAAGCAAATCATAATTTGATATATTCAGAAAAGCCAAATAATATTGGTTTATACCTTGGTAATGTTTCAAATTATAATTCTAGTAAAGGTCATATAACTTTAAAATTAAATGAGCCTCTAGGTATTGGAGATTCCATAAGCATAGATGGCGAAACAGGAAAATATACAATATCTGAATTAATTAAAGGAAATACAAATCTAAAACACGCTGAAGTAGGCGAAAAAGTAAAATTGGGTAGAATGAAAGGAAATATTAAACCTGGAGCTAGAGTATATAAGCTTTCTAGTAGAGAATTTGTTGAGAATATATCAAAGACTTTCTCTAATAATTCTGAAATTAAAAAAATTCCTATTTCATGTTATATTACTATAAAAAAAGATAAACCTATAAAAATAATTTTAGAAGCATGTGAATTACCTTTTTATGATAATATTTCTGTGGAACTCACTTCAGATATTATCCCAGAAGAGTCAATAAATTCTCCTATTACTAAAGAAAGAATCGAAAGTCAATTAAATAAATTAGGTAATACTCCATACATTTTTAATAAGATTAATATTGATTTAGATGAAAATTTACATATCGCTCATATTAGTGATCTTAATGATATAAGAAGACATGCTATATCAATGCTTGAAGAAAAAGTTCTAAATAAATCTTTAGAAAATAGAAATTTTAAGATAAATACTACAGATAAATCTAATTCTTCAGAAACTTGCACTTTAAACAAAACAAATATTAAAAAGATCAGCCTACTTCTTGAAAACATTAATGAAAATTATGATTATACTAAAATTGAAGGCATCGATAATATATATATTCCTTTAAAATTTTTAACAAATAAAAAATATAATAATCAATTATTAGCATTATCAAATAAGTTTAATTTATTTGTATATATGCCAACTATTATAAAACCAAATTATAAAAACCTATTATTAAATAATTTAGATAACATTTTATCTACTTTTTCTGTAAAAGGATTTGTGATATCTAATATATCTGGTTTTGAACTTCTAAATAAGTATATATCTTCCGACAACAATTATACTTTCGTCGCTAATTATACAATGAATATTTTTAATGAATATACTGTTAAAGAACTTCATGATATGGGAATTGAAATTATAACACCTTCGGTTGAACTTAATAAAAATACACTAAAAGAATTATGTAGCAATAGTCCTATTCCTGTAGAACTAATTGCTTATGGTAGAACTATTCTAATGAATTCATCTTATTGTCTTTTAGGAAAAAGCAATAAATGCTATCCTGATTGCAAAATGAGATGCACTAACAATTCAAAATATTATCTAAAAGATAGACTTGGTTTAAAATTTAGGATAATGCCTGATAACATTCAAACAGTAACTGCAATATATAATAGTAAAATAACTTCAATAGACACCTTTGACTTTAGCGTTTCTTCTCTTAGAATTAATATTTTAGATGAAAATATCGAGGAAATTAATAATATTGTAAAATCTGTAAAATCTGGCAAGAAACTACAAGGTGCAAATTATACAAATGGAAATATAAATAGAGAAATATAAATAATTTTTCACAAAAAAGTAGAAACTCTAATCTATACTAATTAGAGTTTCTACTTTTAT
>CAMEWM010000036.1 GCA_945946655.1 uncultured Clostridium sp.
TTTTCACAAAAAAGTAGAAACTCTAATCTATACTAATTAGAGTTTCTACTTTTATATCAGAAATAACTTCCTGTTTAAATATATCTGCATCTTCTTTACTTCCAATGATTAGCCCATAATGTATTGGTACTGCAACTTTTGGGTGTATCTCATTCACTAGGTTTGCAGCTTCACTATGATTCATAGTATACATCCCCCCAATTGGAACAAAAGCTACATCACACTTAATATTTTCGAGTTCTGGTAAATCGTCTGTATCACCAGCAATATAAAATCTTTCACCTTGAATTGTTATTATATATCCAACCCATTCTTTTGATTTTTGATGAAATAATTTATTTTCATTGTATGCAACTGTTGTTTCAAATTTTATATTTTTCATATCATAGCTTTCATTTGGCCCAACTAATATAATTTTGCTTCTATCTGGTTGTAATTTCATAGTCTCAGCCAAAGTATTTGGCACAGTTATAATAACAGTATCTTCTTTCATCACTTTTTCAATATCTTCTGGCGAAAAATGGTCATAATGTTCATGTGTGCAAAAAACATAATCTGCATCATTATATTCTTTGTCTATTTTATATGGATCAATGTAAATTGTAATGTCCTTTTTTATCTTTATTGAACTATGACAAAAAACTTCAATTCCATTTAAAATATTCATATAAAATTATTCCTCCTTAATTTTTATACTTATTAATAATTATGCATTGCTGTTAGTTTTATGATTAAATCCATATTATCATCTTCTGCCGCCTTATTTCTCCTTATCTTTCCACATTTTTTGCACTTAAATATTATTACATATCCTTTTTTGCTATCCAATTCTGCTCCCACAGGTTCTAGCACTCCATGGCACTCTTCTGCTCTGTCTCCTGGATTTACGTCTACATGTTTTGAATATAAACAATATGGGCAGTGATTTCTGCAAGAATATCCTAGTTTAGGAACTCTTCTGCCACAGTTATCACATATAAATTCTTCATCAATTTCAGTAAAATTTCCAGCCATTATGTTTTTCCTTTCATTTCAAGTTTAGTTTTTTACTTTTCGCTTTAATGTAATACCTATTAGGGGCATGTTGGACCATTAAGCCTCATCCCTAGTGGTCCCTAATCTCCAAATATGCTACCTCCAATAAATTCTCTTAATAGCGAATTTCTTGGTATAAATTCCTCGTCTATGTCATCAAAGTATTTCAAAAATTCCACTAATCTTTTAGCTTCAGCATATTCAGGTTCTTCGTTTGTTATTTCTTGTAATAGTGGTAAAGCATGTTTTTTCAATACACTAATCTCATATATTAGAGATGAATTAAACATTGCATCGCAATTTTCTTGGTATGGAAATATATTTTTATTTTCTCCCCTATTTACACTATCCCATGTTTTTAATGTATGTAATGCACTATATCCTCTAAAATTATTATCTCTTACAATTCTTCTTAGCAATCTTGTATCAGTTGTAGATATTCTATTACAATAATCTATATTTAATACTGTTAAGTCACTAATATAGATTTTATATTTTTGTTCCATTGGTATTGAGCTTGTTAGTTTGTCATTTAAGCAATGAATTCCTTCTATTACTAAAATTTCATCATTTGCCAAATGCATTTTTTCTCCATTATACCTTTTTGTACCAACTTTAAAATCAAATGTTGGAACATCTATTGTTCCTCCATCTAGCAATGTTTTTATATGATTATTAAATAAATCTAAATCAATTGCCTCCAAACATTCAAAATCGTATTGTCCATTTTCATCCTTTGGATTATCTTTTCTTTCAACAAAGTAATTATCAACTGAGATAGTAACTGGTTTTAATCCATTTAATCTTAATTCAATTCCTAATCTTTTAGCAAATGTTGTTTTTCCTGAAGAAGACGGTCCTGCAATTAGCACCATTTTAACATTTGGTCTTTTTGCAATATCATCAGCAATATTAGCCATTTTCTTTTCGTGCAATGCTTCAGAAAGCAAAATTAGATTTTCTGTTCTTCCTGCTTGTATTTCTTTATTTAATTTATATAATGTATCTACATTTAATACCCTGTGTATATCCTCATATTCTTCTAACGTTGCCAACAACTTTTTGTTTCCTTTATGATTTGTTAATTCATTTGGTTTTTCCGCAGATGGATATCTTACCAAGAATCCATCTTTATATTTTATTATATCAAATACGCTGGTATAACCAGTTGATACTGGCATTACTCCAAAAAAATAATTAAAATAGTCTTCACAATAGTATAGTGATACACTTTCTTTTTGCTTGTTACCAATTTGTACAATGCCTCTTAGAGTCCTTGCATTAGAATAAAATTTTTCGGCTTCTTCTTTATTCATTATTACTTTTCTTATTTCCAAGTCTTTATCAATTATTTCTTGCATTCTTTCTCTAATATTGGAAATCATTGCCTCTGTAATTGGCATATTATCTATTTCACAAAACATTGCATTTGATAATTGATAATTTACACTTAACAATGCCCTTGGGTATAATTCATTCAATGCTTTTGCCATTATATATAGAATTCCTCTAATATATATTCTATGACCATCTTTTGAACTAGTATCTAATAATTCTATGACGTCATTCTCTTTTATATCATAATTTAGAGATTTAACTTCATTATTACACTTACATGCAATTATTTTTCTTTCTTTATTTTTTGCCTCATTTATTTCTTTTTCATATTTTTCTAAAACTTTCATATTTGTTGCTACAATCCTTTCTTGTAAATTTATCATTATTCTATTGTATCATATTTTACATATATTTGGATATAATTATATTAAATTTTATAAAATTTATTCTCTAAAAAATCAAATTATTATTCTAGGAGGTTTTTAAATGACTAATAAAAGAGTATGTGAAATTTTAAGAAATAAGGAAATTAAAGAAATTTACTATAACGAGCAGCCTGTATGGATTCAAGAAATCCATGGTAATAAAGCTAAAGTTGGATTTATTGGTTCTGATGAAACAAAAGATTTATACATTAATGATTTATATGAAAAAAATCTATATAACTGAACATCAAGGGATTTTTATTCCCTTGATGTTCTATTTCTCTTTATCATTTAATTGTTTTTTATATTTCTTAACTTCTTCTATGATATTCTCTTTTACTTTTTGGGTCAAAATTTCCTCTGTCATGTCATCATCATATTCTTCATTCAAGAATTTAACAGCCAAAGCTCTTATAATGCTAGTAACTCTACACTCTAACTTTTCTTTATTTTTCTTTAACTTATGGCGTAAATATAATTTCAATATAATATTTCCATTATTTCTGCATATATAGTTCTCTAATTCATCATCGCATATATCTTTTATCTTCTCGCCTTTTTTACAAAATTTGCGTCCACTTGCAACTTCTGCAAATTTTTCAGCATCTTCTAATGATTCGAATTTTAATATTTTTTCTACCGAATTTTCTTCTTTTTCTATCTCTTTAGTTTTTTTCATAATACTTCCACCCTTAGTAATATATTACGTATATATAATAACATTACTATAATTTTATTGCAAGTAGAAAACTATATATTTTATATCCATTCTCCATATTTTTTTACATATATTTTCTTGGCTATTAAAGCAACA
>CAMEWM010000037.1 GCA_945946655.1 uncultured Clostridium sp.
TGATCCTTATCATATTCTTTTTCTATTTCAAAAGCCATAAATACTTCAGCTATTTTTCTAGTAATTTTCTTTTCTTGTGTAAAGTATATGTTTTTCGCTAATTGTTGTGTTATTGTACTTCCACCCTCAACAAATTCCATTGCTTTAATGTCATTTACAAAGGCTCTGCCAATTGCTATTATATCAACTCCATTGTGTTTGTAAAATCTATGATCTTCTACAGATATTACAGCATCTTTATATATTTGTGGTATTTCATCAATTTTAGCATAGTTTTCTTTTTCTATTATACTAGCTACTTTTTTAGATAATGGCATTTGCTCTAAAGCCTCTTTATACATATTATAGCCATTTCCTATCACTAATAGGCTTATACTTATTGCTACTAATATTACTACAAAAATTATTTTTTTTATTACTTTCATTCAAACCACCTGACTTCCTGTGGCATTATTTTAATTTATAATCCATCTAATTTTACTCTTTATAATTTGCTTTTACTTTGTCTGGAAGTTCATTATATTGTACTTCCTCCCAACTATGAACTCCCGTTACAAGCATTACCTCTAATTTTAAATAAGCATCTTCTCTTAATTCTCTGCTAGTTTTAAATTTTAATTCTTTTATCTTTCCATTTTCATTATAACAATCTAAAGTATATTGATATTTCATATCATCATTTGCAGAAATTTTTTCTACTCTTGTATTATCTATTTTAGTATAATAAACTGCTTGATGAAATTCCATAAAATAAAATGCTATTCCACAAATGGCTATTGCTATAATAACTGCAATTATCATTGGTATTTTTTCTTTTATATCTTCCATTTTTAAATTCTCCTATTCCGAAATAATATAAATACTACCTTTAAAATTATCTAAATTTATTGATAAATAGTAATTCATTCCATCTATATAAATAGTATCTTCATATTCTCCATCATCGCTTATTAGTGATAATTCATTTTCTCCTAATTTACTTATTACATTGATATTCCCACTTTGTTTTTCTATTTTTATAGTTAGTTTTATATGATCTCCATTTTTTCTATGTAATGCTGTTCCTCCAAATACAGTTTCTGTTCCTGTATAATTATCATATTCAGCCTTATATGTTCCTACATATTCATCTACTCCAAAATTTCTTTCTCCTTTTAAATCTTTATCTTTAGAAAGTCCTTTCGAAGAAAAAGTTTGAATAATACTATCGTAAACATTTAATATTTCATCTTTTGGTAAAGTAACACCTATCTTTATTGAAATAGCTAATATTACCATAAATATTATAATTCCAATAAATATCATTTTAGGAATTTTAAATATAAACATATAACTATTCCTCCTCTTTGATGATGTTTTTACTTCCAAGATAAGTGGCTATAAAATATGCTCCATATATTGCTCCAATAATTACTACTGTTGCAACTATTGATGGTAATAAATCTTCTGAACTTGCTAATCCTTCCATCACTGTCATCGCAAATTGTATTCCAAATATTGAATGAATAATTGCAAGTATTAGTGGTAGTCCAAAGAATATACCAATTTGTCTAAATAATGCTTTATTAATCATTTTTTCATCACAACCTATTTTTCTTAAAATTGTATATCTTTGCTTATTATCTGAGCTTTCTGTTAATTGTTTTAATGCTAAAATAGCTGCACTTGCAATCAAGAATATTATTCCTAAATAAATTGCTATAAATGTTACAATAGTTGCTAGACCTACACTTGCTTCTATAAGAGCTATTTTCGTTGTTCCGTCAATAATTGTTACAATAGTTGCTAGACCTACACTTGCTTCCATAAGAGCTATTTTCGTTGTTCCGTCAATATTCAAACCATTTTTATCTAAATTTTGTAAAAGTTCAGAATTATCATCAACAAATATTTTTTCTATTTCTTCCTTTCCCTCTTTAGTATCTGCATTATAATTTGCAACAAATAGATATTGCTTTTTCATGCTTTCTGTCAATTCACAATTATCTGGAACTAATATAATTCCTGTGTTTGTATGACTTGTTGACATTGATATAAAACCACTTTTACATTCATTATATTTTGACTTATATTCTTTTCCTGCAATAGTAATTGTGCTTCCATCAGATAAAATTCTATTTCTCAATTCCTCCATACTGTCATAATTACAAATCATAATATATTCATTATTCTTTAGTTCATATTGATTAATTCCATACAATTTTGCTATTTTATTATAGTCTGATACTTTTACTATCATTTCGGATGTATCATATCGAAGCATTGGAAATTCTGCTTTTATTTCTTCAAGTTTATCCGCACAAAAAGTCTCCCATGTTAAATTATTTGTTGCATATACAGGTATTTCAATTAAGTCTTTTAGTACGCTCATATCTAATCCATTATTTTTTAATGTTTCTGTAATTGGTATTCTTGAATCTTCCATTTGTTCTTTTGTAGGTCTAACTTCTTTTCCATATTTCATATAGCTTTCTGGTAAGTTTGCAGTTTTATATAAATTCAAATCTACTGGCGTCATTTCTACTAATTCTCTTTGCATTGTATTTCTCAATGATAAACTAGATGATAGTATTGAAATTGTCATAAACAACATTAAGCAAATAACACTCATACTTATAACTGTTGTATTGATTTTGCTGTTGATTTGTCTTAATACAAACATATTTGTTCCTTTTAAATAGATATTTTTTATCGATTGTACTACTCTTAATATAAAACCAGATAAAGACCAAAATACCAAGATTGTTCCAATAATTCCCATTAATATTGGTGGTAATAATTTATCTGCTGTAATTAATGAGTGAACATCTCCTGTCACTTTCCAATAAGCATATCCTAACAAGCAACTTGCTCCAATAAATACAATTATAGAAATAATAGGATTTTTTATTTTTACTTTTTCATTTTTCTTTGTAGCATTCAATAGATTTATCAATTTATATCTTGAAACTGTCATTGTATTAAAGAACATAACTGCTATATACATAACTGCAAAATATACACAAGTCTTTATACAAGCTGTTTTTGAAAAGACGAATTGAAAATTACTCATATCTGCTTCAAACATTTTTGCTACTAATACAGACATAAATTGTGATGCAAATATTCCTATAACAAGTCCAACTATAAGTGAAATAATACCTACAAATATTGTTTCTAGTATTATAATTTTAGATATTTGCCTCTTTCCCATTCCAAGTGTCATATATATACCAAATTCTTTTTTCCTTCGGTTAATTAAGAAATTATTTGCATATACGATAAGCAATCCTAATACTACTGCTACAAATACCGATACATATCCTAACATACTTATCATAAGTTTGATGATGTCCCTTGTTGAATTAGATACTTGTAACATTGCTTCTTGACTATCTAATGAGTTGAACATATAGAATATTGCAACTCCTAACACTAATGTTAAAAAATATATCGCATAATCCTTAAAGCTCTTTTTCATATTTTTAATTGATAACTTAAATAACATCGTTCAAATCACCTCCAAGAAGTGTTTGCACCTCAATT
>CAMEWM010000038.1 GCA_945946655.1 uncultured Clostridium sp.
ACTTTTGAACAAGCATATATAATATATAATGATACTAAAACTGATATAAGCGATGATATAGAAACAAAAGATACATATAATTATTTAAATACTTGGAAATTATATGATGAAAAAAATATAGAAGACGGAGAATATGTATTTGTTTTAGTAAAAGATGGCATAGAATATATGGGAATGGTAAAGGTTGGCCCAGTAAGCCAATAAGTAATATATATACTTTTTGATTTTTAAAGTGTTCTAAGATTTATTTCTTAGAACATTTTTTCTGATGTAAATATAAAGCCAGAATTTTGTGGAATTTTGTCGTACGATTTGATTTATAAATGTCTCAATTTTTGATGAATACAAATGTCTATTAATAGGACAAAAAGAAGTTCTATAAATATGCAACAATATATTGAAACTTTTCTTATGTATGCTATAATTTAACCAGTAAATAAAAAAGAAGGAGAGATGCAAATGAAAAAATTAAATAGAAAAACAACAAACGCTGAAAGCCTTGAGGCTGTAACACACACTAATGCTTTAAAAGAGAAAAGAGGAATTACGCTAGTTGCACTAGTTGTAACGATAGTAGTTCTTTTGATACTTGCAGGAGTAAGCTTAAATTTAGTTTTAGGAAACAATGGAATAATAACAAAATCACAAGATGCTAGAGTTATGTCAAGAGCAGGAAGTGTAGATGACGAAGTTGGATTATGGAAAGGTAATAATTGGATTGCCAAAAATTCTAATGGCTCATCAGAATCAGAAAACGACATGCTACAAAGATTAATAGATAAAAAATTAATAACAACAGATGATGAAATAGATACAACTAATAAAATAATAAGAATAAAGAAAAAAGATGGAACAGTAGTAAAGGAAATTCCCTATGGAGAAGATGCAAAAACATTAGTAGAAGCATTTAAAAATGGAGAACTAAAGGTAGGGGATTATATAAATTATGCACCAACATATACAAACACATCAACTGTAAATGAGAGCATAGGAAATGGTTGGAGAGTTGCTTATATAAATATTACTTCAGGAATAGTAACTTTAATATCAGAAGGTGTACCGTTAGAAATTGACTGGTTTAATGATTATAATAGTAGTACTCAAAAAATTAATCTTAATTATGGGGAAATAAACAACTTGTTCGATAATAGTGTTGCTGATAATATTGATATACCTACTTTAGAGGATTTTCAATTATTATGTAATCAAGCTGGTTATGAAATAACACATACAGAAGCAGGTGTTGGCTCCCCCAATTGGACGAATGAAGCATATCTGATAGATAATGATAGTTTAGGAATTTTAGATGTTGCTAGAAGATATATAGTGAATACAGTCGGTATAGATGGATATGGTGATCAAAGTTATTTCTCATATTTTTCATACAGTTCTGGATTCGAAACTGGTTATAAAGAAGGATATTTTGGAGTTAGATTAGTAGTAGATTTGAAATCTGATTTATTATACTATGGAGGAACTGGAACACAAGGAGATCCATATCAAATATATTAATCAAAAACACAAGTAAATTTGAAATAAAATTTGCTTGTGTTTAAATTATAAAGCAAAAGTATAATGTACAGGTAAACAAAAAATAGGAGAAAAAGACTAGGAAAATGTCAAAAGCAATGGAAAATAAGATATTAGAAAAAATTAAAAAATATAGATTAATACTAATTTTAATTTTATTATTAATAATAAAATTAATCATTGTACAAGTACAACCGATAGCATCCAAATATACCATGATATATGATGATCAATTAATGGTAGAACAAGCAAATAATATTGTGTCTGGAAATTGGCTTGGAGAATATAATTCAAGAACATTAACAAAAGGTGTATTTACGCCATTATTTATAGCACTAATGTATATTTTGCATATACCATTTTTAATGGGAAAAGAAATATTTTATGGAATAGCCTGTATCGTTTTTACAATTATCATAAGTAAGAGAATACGAAGCAAGGCAGTTTTAATATCAATATATGCAGTTATTTTAATAAATCCAGTAGAATATTCTGCACAGTTAAGTAGAGTGTATCGAGATGGCATATATGCAGGATTAATACTATTTCTATTAGCGTTTCTAATAGGAATATTTGTTAACCGAAAAGAAGATGGTAAGAAACAGGCAAAATATTTTATAGGGTTAGGAATTACTTTTAGTGCAACATATTTATGTAGAGAAGAGACAATATGGCTGCTACCATGTATACTAATTGTTACATTGGCAACGATTATACCAAACTATTTTAATAAAAAGATATTATTGTATCTAATTCCAATAGTTATTACAGTTATATCAATCAATCTAATATGTATGCTAAATTACAAATATTATGGCGTATATACATTAAATCAATATTGGGGAAAAGCATTTCAATTAGCGTATGGAGCATTATTAAGAGTAAAACCAGAAGAAGAAAAACAGAGAGTACCAATTACAAGAGAAACGATGAATAGATTATATGAAGTTAGTCCTAAATTTGCAGAATTAAAAGATTTTCTAGAAGGAGAAGAAGGAGATGATTGGAGAGAGATTGGAATAACAGTAGAAGGCGAAATGACAGGAGCATATGTACAATGGGCATTAATGGATGCAGTAGAATCTCTGGGATATTATGAAACAGCGACCAAGGCTGAACAATATTATATAGAGTTATCAAATGAAATTAACCAATTGTGCGATGATGGTGTAATAGAATGTAGAAAACAAAAAATAGTTAGCAATTCTTGTTACTTTGATTTGAAAGATATTATAAAAACAATTACTAAGATGCCAGAAACAATACAATATCAATATTCATTAAAAGATATTTCTATGATGGTCATAAATCCTGGACAAATTATAGGATTAGAAGAAGGAAAAGCAACTTTTGAAAAAATGACAAATCAGCCAATTGTGACCATGGGATATTATACTCAAAAGATAAATAGTAAAAGAATAAGAATTATTGAAAAAATAGAAAAGATATATGAGTATATAAATCCATATTTATTCTATATATCTATTATAGCAACAATCGTTTTTGTATTATGTAATATAAAAAGATTAAAAGAAATTTATGAAGAATGTATTATTTTATTAGCCGTATCCAGTTTATATGCTAGTAGAATTTTTATTATTACCTTCACAAAAGAAATGATGTTTGAAGAGGCATTAAATACTTCATATTTAGCTTGTATATATGATATCCAATACTTATTTGGTATTATTGCAATACTATTTTTAATAAAAGATTTTAGAAGTAAATATAATAAAAGAAATAGAATTAATTATATTGATTCCAACATTGAATGAAGAAAAACAATAGAAATGGTTATAAAAAAGGATGAAAATGAACAATGTGGAAGGGAAAATTTTAATTTACAATAATAGTAGAACAGATAAAAATATTTACTTTTTTCTGCTAGTATGTAACATAGGCTGTAAATAGTAATAATGGCGA